>JAEYXS010000050.1 GCA_023431185.1 Verrucomicrobiota bacterium | reverse complement strand
TAGTCTTGTCCCTTGAGGCGGGGGGCATGGAGAACGGGGTAGCGAATCTGGCGAACCGTCTGCCAGCGCATGAGTTTGACACACGGGTATGCTGTCTGGTCAAAGCCGGTGCTTTTGCGGAGCGGCTGAAAAAGGGCACCCAGTTAAGGGCTTTAGACAAGCCGCACGGCTTTTCTTGGCAGGCGGTATCCCGGCTGGCAGCGCTCGTCCGGGAGTGGCGCCCAGACATCATCCACACGCATAATATCGGTACCCTCATCTATACCGCACTGGCTTTGCCAAGGATGCCTAAATGTGTACTGTTGCATGGTGAGCACGCAGAATTTTCTCAGCCTGATTTGAGCTTCAAACGCCGGTTACAACGATGGCTGGCTTATCGGGTGGTGGATCGATTGGTGCCTGTATCTACCAGTCTGGCTGAACATCTGGTGGAGCATGGGGCAGACCGGCGGAAGATAGTAGCGATCCCGAACGGAGTCGATTCTGAGCGTTTTCAGCCGGGTGATCAGGCGGGCCTGAGGGCGATGCATGGAATACCGGAGAAAGCCTTCGTGATCGGTAATGTGGGCCGTTTTGGAGAATTCAAACGGCAGGATATGCTGGTGGCAGCTTTCGACCAACTGGCAGCCCGGATGCCGGATGTGCATCTGCTATTGGTCGGTGGTGGCGGGCCAAAGGAAGCGAAGGTGCGCAGCATGGTGGACGCCAGCCCGCACAAGAACAGGATCCATGTCACAGGATTCAAGCCGGATCCCCGGGAGTATTACCGGGTGATGGATCTTCTGGTAGTGGCATCAACCCGTGAAGGATTGTCCAACGCCGCGTTGGAAGCCATGGCCACCGCAGTGCCGGTGCTTTGCCATACTTCTTGCGGCTCGGTTGATATCATCGAGCATGGCCGCACGGGATATGCCGTCCAGTTCGATAGCGCAGAGGATATCGTGCAACAACTGTTGATCTTGGTCGGGCAGAAAGAGAAACTACGGTTGATGGGGCAGACGGCCCGTGAATACATTATGAAACGTCATTCGATCCAGAGCATGATCGAGAGCTACGCCACGCTTTACAGGGAGGTGGTTCCCCGCCGATAGTCAACAAGCAATACTGCTGGCACCACCTCGTTTGGGGCCCGGATTGTCGGGGGCAGCAGCCTGAAGTCATGGATATTTTCGCCGTAAAACTGTTTGTCATCTTGTATCACCTTCGTCCCCACGAATGGATTGGTGCCGTGCAGTCTTTACGACCGGCGTTGATCACGATGATCATGGCCCTCTGGGGGACCGCCAACCGCGAGAGGGGATTTAGCTGGTCGTTATTGTTCAAGACCCCTCATGACTGGCTGATGTGGGCTTATCTTGTCTGGATTGTGGTTTCATCTCCCAGCCCTTGGGCCACGTTGCAGCACTGTTACAGCTTGTTCATCTATTACTTCGTAATCGTGCTTGCGTTATCCAGCGTTGAGCGCATGAAGAGTTTTATTCGTTGGTGGGTGATTATGCTGGTGGTTGTGTCGACCCTGGCCATCGCCAGTCAGTTCGGTTTTGATCCGACGCACAGCCATGACATCACGGAGGGGAGCATGAAAGGGCGGTTGGTATTTAACGTCTCGATCTTCGAAAACCCCAACGCCTTGGGACACAGTCTGGTGCCTGCTCTGGGCATCACGTATCTGCTGTTCTTCTGGAACCGTTTTTTTACCATACGGGCCATCGCTTTTCCCATTTGGGCGATTCTCGGGTGGTGCATATTCGAGACTCAATCAAAAGGGGCATTTCTTTCGGCGTTTGCCACGATTTTGGCCGCCGTTTCCTTCCGCAGGCCTATTTTTGTCAAAGTGGTCTTGTTTGCCATGGCTGCTACCGTTGGCTGGGCAGCAGTCAAATCGCTGCCTCGCATGACCGAGCTGAACCGACCTACGGCGGAAGGTGCCATCCAAGGCAGGGTATGGGTTTTTACTTGGGGGTATGATACATATCATCGTACCTGGACGGGGGTTGGTTGGATGAATTTCAACAAGGGTTTTGCTACGGCATCCGGCTTTGAAAAATCACCGCACAGTACTTATGTGGCGGTAGGCGCCGAGTTGGGCAAGCCTGGTCTGTTCCTGCTCGTCAGCATCTTGTATGTGTGTTACCGGACTCTCTTGCTGGCCAAGACCCGGGATGATGAGGAAGAGCGAATGCGACGGGTTTTCTTCGTTTTGCTGCTTTCATTTTCGGTGTCGTCGTGGATGGTGGGGTGGTCTTATCGGGCCTCGTTTTTTATGTTGGTGGCGACGATTGCAGCGTTTCACCGGCACATGATGAATATGAATCTTGAACCCGCCCCGGCGGTTGCGGCTGGCCCAGGTATTCTGAACAAACCGGGAAATGAGCCAAAGCCTGTTGAGTCTCGCCCGGCTGCCAAACAACTGCCTGAAAACGACGATGGTGCCAAGGCAATCGCGAGCGATACTGTCGCCGCCAAAACGATCATCCCGGAGCCAGGCATCATCTGGAACAAGCTTACGCTTAAAGACTTGGTTTTCATGCTGGTTTTGAACTACGCCGTGGTCCGTTTTTGGGGCTACGTAATTAAGCACATGTAGCCGACGGATAACCGGTGGTGGTACAAATCTCTGAAGATGGAGACGATATTTTGGCTATCCGCAGCGTCACTGTGTTTTGCCTTCGCAGGTTATGCGCTGCTTATCGAGTGCTGGCGGAAGTGCTTGAAACGCGAGGAGACGGCTTCTTTTTCTGTTTTGCGCCACCGCGTGACGGTGGTCTTGGTGGTGGCCAACGAAGGCAAGCGCCTGGAGGCGCGGATTGAGAACCTTCTCGCCGGTCAGAGGATGGCAGATTTGCTGGAGATAGTGGTGGTTTCTGACGGTTCTACGGATGATACGGCCACCTTTGCCCGGAAAATGGCCCAAGCAGACAGCCGGATCAAGCTGGTGGAAATCTTGGAGCGCCAGGGGAAAGCGAACGGCCTGAATCAGGGCGTGGCCGCAGCGCAAGGTGATGTCATTGTTTTTGCTGATGCGCGCCAAAGTTTCGCTCCAGATACGATACCTTTGCTGGTCAAGGCACTGGCTGACCCTCGGGTGGGAGCTGTCAGCGGCCGGTTGGTGATTGGGGGAGGAGATTCAGCCGCCGGTCAGGGCATGGGCAGTTACTGGAGCATGGAGACCAGGTTGAGGGCCAGTGAAGCCAAGGTTGATTCCTGCATCGGTTGCACGGGAGCGGTCTATGCGATCCGCCGAGAGCTGTACAGGCCGATACCGGCTGATACCTTGCTGGATGATGTGGTGGTGCCGATGATGATCGCCCTGCAAGGCTATCGCGTACTTTATGAACCCGCCGCTTTGGCGTATGATCCTCAAAATCTGGATCCGGCCAAGGAGCAGGTGCGAAAACGGCGCACTTTGGCCGGCAATTTTCAGATGTTGTTCCGTTATCCCAGTTGGTTGCTGCCTTGGCGCAACCGTTTGTGGTTTCAACTGGTGGCGCACAAGTATCTGCGGCTGGCCGGACCTCTGCTGTTGCTGCTGGTTCTGACGAGCAGCGCGGCTTTGCAAGAGTCACCATTTTATGCCGTCTGTTTTTGGGCCCAAATAGTATTATACCTGCTGGCCATGTTTGGGCTCGCTATGCCCGGTCTAAAATGGAAGGTTTTCTCCTTGCCTGCCGGGTTCTTGTTTCTGAACTGGATGACTGTTCGAGGTTTGCTGCATTATCTGTCTGGTCCCGGTACGGGCGCGTGGGAAATGGTCAAGCGCAACTAGCACAACCTATGTTACGATCTATGGATTTATGGCTGCCTGCCTATTTGCGGCAGCGTGACTGGCAGCCTCCTGCCGGTAAGGTCGTAGACTTGCTGCTTTGCATCTGCGACCACTTCGAGCCTTTTCACGACACAGACAAGCGAGGGGCAATGGAGCGGATGCGGTTGTGGAATGAGACCTACCCCAAGCAGATCGAGCCGTTTCGAGATGCTGACGGGTGCCGGCCCCGACACACCTTTTTCTATCCGATAGAGCAGTATGATGAGGATGTCGTCAACTCTCTTGCTGAACTCGCGAACAAGTGTGGCGGGGAAGTGGAGATGCATCTCCACCACAAGGATGACACCGAGGCAGGATTGCGCGCGGCCATAGCGAAGGGTAAAGCAGACTATCTCCGTCATGGTTTTCTGGCGAAAGACCAGGATGGGCGGGTGGTCTATGCTTTCGTACATGGTAATTGGGCATTGGATAATTCCCATCCGGAAGGGAAAAATTGCGGGGTCAGCAACGAGCTGGACATACTGCGTGAGACTGGTTGCTATGCGGATTTTACGATGCCTTCGGCCCCTGACCCAACGCAAACCCGGACCATCAACCAAGTCTATTACGCGGAAGATAAATTGACGCCCAAGTCGCACGATTCCGGCATCCCCGCCCGTGTGCTGGCTGCCGGTGAACAGCGGCCTAAGAACGGTCTTTTGCTGATCCAAGGACCGCTGGGTTTAAACTGGGAGTGTCGGAAATTCGGTTTCTTGCCACGCATCGAAAATGCGGATCTTACGGGGGCGAATCCGCCGCGACCCGATCGTTTGCGCATCTGGTTGCGGCAGGGCGTCCATGTGGCCGGCCGTCCGGAATGGCTCTTCATCAAACTTCACACGCATGGAGCGGTCCCGCGGAATTCCAAGATGATATTGGGTGAGCCGATGCGGCATTTTCATGAGGCGTTACTGGCGCAATACAATGATGGGGCAAAATTCCGCGTTCACTATGTCACTGCCAGGGAGATGGTGAACATCCTGCATGCGGCGGAGGAAGGCAAGGAAGGCAACCCTGGGGCCTATCGTGATTACCGGTATCTTCGGGTAGAATCATCCTTTATGCAACCGGCTACCTAAAGTGAAGCTGTTATTCATCTCGAATCTCTTTCCAGATTCTGGCGAACCGAACCGGGGCTTGGTCAACGCCCGTTTGCTGCGTCATTTGGCGGCATGGGCAGAGATCCGGGTTCTGTCGCCCCGACCTGCACTGGCCGGTTGGTGGGGAGGAGAAGGGCTGGGCAAGGCGTTGCCGGAAGATGCACAGTTTGCGCCATGCTATCTCAAGGTTCCTTATATTCCCAAAATAGGCAGCCAGTTCAATGACTGGCTCTATGCTTTGCGGCTCAAATCCAGTCTGCTAGCCCTCCGGAAGGACTTCAGTTTTGATGCCGTTTTGTGTTCCTGGCTGTACCCGGATGCGGCGGCGGTGGCGCGATTGGCACAGATGATGGATTTTCCTTTTGTGGCCGTGGCGCAAGGCAGCGATGTCCACCAGTATCTGGATATGCCGTCGCGTTGCCGCCGCATCGTGTCGGCGGTGAACCGATCAGCCACCACTGTGGCTCGTAGTAAGGAATTGGCCCGTTTGTTGCAAGTTGCCGGGGTGGAAAGAGAGAAACTGCAAGTGATCTATAACGGAGTGGAGACGGATATATTTAAACCGGGAGATCAAGCGGCCGAACGTGAAGCATTGGGTTTGTCTTCCAAGGCCAGGATCATTCTCTATGTGGGGAACTTGTTGCCGGTCAAAAATCCGCGGCTGGCACTGGAGAGCTTGGCCAAGTTGGCCGCGCTTGATCCGGTTAGCGAGTACCGTTTGGTGATGGTGGGTACAGGCCCGATGGAAACTGCTTTGAAGCAGGATGCGGAAGCTTTGGGAATCGCAGAGTGGTTGGTTTGGGCGGGTGCTCAAAAACCGGCGCAGGTCGCCAGGTACCTGCGCGCCTGTGATGTCTTGTGCCTGCCCAGCCTGAATGAAGGCATGCCCAATGTTTTACTGGAGGCGTTGGCGACCGGAAGGCCGGTGGTGGCAACCAATGTCGGCGGAATCGCGGAGATTCTCAATCGCCCGGAACTGGGAAAGCTCGTTGCATCCCGAGACGCGGGCCAAATGGCCTCCGCCTTGCATATAGTTTTAGCTAGGTTACCAGCGGAGACCGAAATTGTTCGGATAGGCCGTGAGTACAGTTGGGCAGATACGGCAAAGTCCTATTATCAATTGCTGCAAAGGGCTGTGAATTCACATTCCTTAGGTGCAAATTAAGAAATACCACCAACTATTTTGACCTGAATGAGTTGTAGGATTAAATTAACCGGAGTTATTGGCTGATGTGCGCGATTTGCGGGATAATTAATTTTCATGACCCGGTGGTTTCATCTGAAAAGGTGGAGCAGATGCGTGATGTCATGGTCAATCGTGGTCCCGAGTATGGAGGGCTGCAGGTTATGCCGCATGCCGGATTGGGGCATCGCCGTCTCCGTATCATTGATCTTTCTGCGGATGGCAACCAGCCCATGACTAACGAGACGGGCGATGTCTGGGTGGTCTTTAATGGGGAGATCTACAATTTTCAGGACTTGCGCGAAGAATTGCGGTCCAAGAGGCATGTTTTCAAGTCCCGGAGTGACACCGAAGTAATCATCCACGGTTACGAAGAGTGGGGGACCAAGGTCTTTGCCCGCTTGGATGGCATGTTTGCCATCGGTTTGTGGGATGCCAGTGAGCGCAAATTACTGCTGGCCCGCGATCGCTTTGGCAAGAAGCCGCTCTATTACCGGGAAGCTGCCGGGCAGGTACACTTCGCCTCGGATATCAAAGCACTTTGGCTGATGGCCGATCGTAGGCTGGAAGTGGACGCGCAAGCCATTGATTGCTACCTGCATCATCTGGGGGTGCCGCAGCAGCATGCAGTATTCAAAGGGGTGGCCAAGGTTTTGCCGGCTCACTGGATGGAATTCAAAAACGGAGCCATGCGCAGTGAGTGTTATTGGAAACTCTCGTTCCAGCCCAAGCTGAAGCTGTCTGAAGCCGAATTGATCGAAGCAGTGGATGACCATCTGCGCCAAGCGGTCAAGCGTCGGCTGATCAGTGATGTTCCACTGGGGGCTTTTTTGAGCGGCGGTGTCGATTCCAGCATGGTGGTGGCCATGATGAGCAAGGAGTCAAATGCCGCCTGCCGTACGTTCTCCATCGGTTTCGATGAGGCAGACTATTCCGAACTGCAATACTCCCGCAAAGTCGCCCAACTGTTTGGCACGGATCACCAGGAGATCATGCTGCAACCGGATGTGACGAGAGATCTCGCTTCCTTGGTCTGGGAGTATGGTGAACCGTTTGCCGATTCATCGGCCATTCCCACCTTTTACGTTTCCAAAGCGGCGAAGGCACACGTCACCGTCGCGTTGACGGGAGATGGTGGCGATGAGATGTTTGGCGGCTATGACATCGCCCGGGCGGCGTACTACGCCGCCTACTATGACCGGCTCAAACCGGAATTCCTGCGTTCGTGGGCGGATGGCTGGCTGCTGGGCGGATCTTCGCTGGTGGAGAACAACCGTTTGTTGCACCGGATGAAAACATTGGCGGTGCGGGCCAATTCCCGGCCAGATATCCGGTATCATTATTCTATGGCTTTCAACCCGGCCCAGCGGCGAGAGGCGTATCACCCTGAATTTGCGGCACGTGTGGGGGCGCATAACCATCATCATATCTTCGAGGGCTGTCAGGCGGATCTGCTGGGGTTGCACCTGATCGACCAATATCTGCTGACGACCATCATCTCCCGGTTGCCCAATGACTATCTGGTGAAGACGGATGTCGCCTCGATGAAGAGCGCCTTGGAGTTGCGATCACCTTTCCTGGACACGGCCGTGGCGGAGTTTGCCGCGCAGATCGATCCGCTGGTCAAGGTGCGTGGCGGGCGGCAGAAGTATCTCCTCAAAAAGCTCGCCGAAAGATATTTGCCTCACGAGGTGCTGTACCGCAAAAAACGCGGGTTCGCCATTCCGCTGGAGCACTGGCTCAGAAAGCAGTTTCTGCCGCTGCTGAACCGGATGCTGCCCGAGGGGTGGCTGGTGCAGAACCATTGGTTCCGGCGCGAGGTGCTGGTGCAATACATCCAGGAGCATGCCGCGGGCAAGCGTGATCATACGCATCGCCTATGGGCGGCGCTCTGGCTGGAATTATGGTGCCGCATGTTTCTGGCCGGTACGTTGCAAAAGGATGATGACTTGAGGAGCTGAATCTGGAGAGGGCGCTGACCGTGCGCCTGTGGTGCATAAGATTTCGGCCAGCGCCCGTTGGGACTGTCACGGGTTCGATTGCACGGGCGGTTTCTTTTTCCAGACGATGAACTCGCCCCAGCGTTGCCGGTCAATCTGGGGTTCAAAGTTTTTCCGCAAAGTCTGATAAACCGGATGGGAACGATAGTGGGGGGCAAAAGCCAGGGAGAAGGGCTCCCGAAGATGCGTGACGCACAGCGTGACCTCCGCAGATTGCAGGGTCTGCTGAACTTTTAGCGCGGCCGCCGGATCATGGAAGGCCTCATACCAAGTGTAGAAGTAGCCCAGAGCCGGTTTGCGTTCGCACAGCAGATAGAGGTAGTCGTAAGTGGTGAAGATGATGATCTTGTCTTGCGGGAGGGTTTGCTGGCGGATGTCGGAGGCCAAGTCTTGCAAGATTTTGCCGTTGGCGTTGGGCCACTGAAACTCGAAATTCGCTGAGGTCACGGCAAAAGGGGTTGCCCGCAATTTTAGCAGCCGGCCCAGCCCGAGAAGAACGCAGAAAGCGACCACACCGCCGGTCAGTCCCAAGACAGCCCGTTGTCTCCAGAAAAAGCCGGGACTGCGGGAGCGCCAAAGTTCCAGAGAACTGAACAGCAGCACAGCAGAGGCGGGGAACACATAGGGGGCGTGGACCGATGAATTCATCTGCAGGAGATTTCCCGCCGCGAAAACATACGTGGGCACATGCAACAAAAGCGCTGTTCGTCGCGCCGGGTCATGCCGCCAAAAGTAGAGCCAAGTCAACAGTCCAAAAAGAACAGAGCCCAGACACAGCCAGATCCCAGCGGCGGCGGCGATGCTCTCAAAAGTAAGGCCGTTGACCAGAAAGGCGGTCTCGACGAGCCGGTCGTAAAGTTCCGCCATAACCAGATGGCGCGCATGAAAACCGGCACCCGCCTGGAGCCGATAGGATTCGGGACTGGTGAAGGTGCTGAAGAACCAGGTGATCAACACGAAAACTGCTATCACGGCCAGGGAATAGCCCAAGGCGGACGGAAGGTCCGGCTGCTTGGCGGCTGAAGGGACGGCAGCCCGGTTTTTCCGCTCCAGAAATATGAGAGCCCAAACTGCTGCCAGGATCGGCAGCGCGATGACAAACTTGGCGCAGGCAATGATGCTGGTGCAGAGGATGGAGATCACGAGATGGCGTTTGTCGCTGGTCGCCTGCCAGCGGGTGAGGCCGTCAATCGCAAAGAGGGCCAAGCAAGTAGCCCAAAGGTTGGAGAAGGAATAGGGCCAGGCAAAATAAACGGAGGTGGTGCTGAAGGCCAGAACGCAAAGTGCTCCGGTGAAAGCAGAGGCTGCGGATACCAAGTGCCGCAAGCAGCGATAGACGCCGATGACTACCCCGGCACCCAGCAGTTTGGCCACCCAGATGAGCACATCCAGATGCACGCCGAAGAGGCCGTACATGAGGGCATTAAAATAAGGTGCCCAAGGGCCGTACAGCCAGAACACATCACGATAGAGGACGCTGCCATCAAGCAGAAGCAACGGGGCCATCACCTCTTTGCCGGAATCAATGATGAAGCGCCCTAAGTGATGAAAATAAAGCAGATGAACACTGAAGTATATTACCAGGAGGAGGAGAGATGCCGGCCAATCTGAGCGAACCTTAAAAGAATCTTGAGACTTTAGTTTGGACGGAGAGTCCAAGGGGAAAGCAAAGCTGTTGGCTATTTGCCGACAGCGTTACCGCAGCAAACATCTGCACCCTTCATGATGCGCGCAGCGACAGTTGAAGCAGGACTTGAAGTCACTTTACCGGCGAAGGTGGTCTCAACCGCACGAGCTTCAAGCAGTCTGCGATTAGTCTGTTCAGCGCAGCCGTCGTACCGTGGTTGGGTGATGACCGGCTGCACCAGTGCAGGAGTATCAAAATCCGGCAGGACGATGCCCCATTTCTGAGAATCAGCCCGGACTAACGTTGGAGGTACGATTTCGCCACGGGTAAACACAGGTGCGGAAAGCAGGGGACGGACATAAACCGGGGCCACCATGCAAGGAGTATAACCACCAGCAGCGTGAGCTTCTTTGGCCCCAAAGAACAAGGCCAAGGTAGTGACCGCCGCAATAAGTTGTGTCCGGCTAACCAACATCGGCACTCTTTCTAGAGATTGGAGCTCGCGGATGCAATCTAAAATTTGTTTATTTTAAGCTCTCATCGCATGTCTGCCAATGGTTTAAAGCTTTCGCCGGGAGGGGGTTGCGGGGCATAATGGCAACGGAATGACAGAAGTCTCATGGCTGGCGGCGTTGGGCATCGTCCTGTTTGGCGGGGCGAGCTTCTTCTTTGCCTTGGCGGAGACGGCCCTTTTCTCGCTGAGCAAATGGCAGGTGCGCCAGTTGCTGGAGCGCGCACCGGCGCGGGGTGGGGTGGTCAATCGCCTGCTCGCCGAACCGCAAGATTTGCTTGGGGCGCTCGCCTTAGGCAATACCCTCGCCAGTGCGGCGGTCATTGCTATCGCCCTCTGGATGGGGTTGCGGGGGGAATGGCTGCTGGTCTGGACCGTGGTCACCACGGCGGCTTTGCTGCTGCTCGGCTGTGAAGTCTTGCCCAAGACTCTGGCCGTCCGGCGGCCCGAGTCATGGGCTTTGCGGGTGGCGCAGCCCTTGTTTGTCTGGCATGCGTTTGTGCGGCCATTCCGGCAGATCGCCCAGCGGTTGAATGAAGCGATTCTGCGGGTGGTCATCCCCAAGTCCATCAAACCGGCCAACACGGTCACGGATGCGGACTATCGTGAACTGCTGGAGATGGCCTATCAGCATGGTGTGCTGGCGAAGTCGGAGCGGGATATCATCTTGGAGATCGTACGATTGGACCAGCGTACGGTGAAGGAGGTCATGCGGCCGCGGGCGAAGATGGATGGCGTGACGGACACGATGAGCGTGGAAGAGATGCGGGCGGAAGCGCGGCGGCTGAAACACCGCCGTCTGCCCATGTATGATGAGGAGAACGACACCATCATCGGGGTGTTGAACACGCGTGAACTTTTGCTGAATCCAACCTCGGATCTGGAAGACGCGCTGGAGTTCCCCTCATTTGTTCCGGAAAGCACGAACCTGTTGCAATTGCTCATCAGCCTGCAGCGGCAGCAGCGTGGCATGGCCCTGGTGCTGGATGAGTATGGTGAACTGGCGGGCATCGTCACGCTGGAGATCATTCTGGAAGAACTGGTGGGGGACATCCGCAGCGAAGGTGAGATCCAGGAGTTCAAGCTGGAGAAGATTGCGGAAGGCCGCTGGCGGGTAAACGGCACCTTGAAGGTGGATGAATTTGGTGATGAGTATCCGGAGTTGGGAGAAGTCTCCGAAGTCGAGACGATGGGTGGCCTGCTCATGTCGCAACTCGGGGTGGTGCCCAATGTCGGCGAATCCGTGGTGTATCGCGGGCTCAAGCTGACGGCTAAAGCCGTGGATGAACGACGGGTGCGCGAGGTGCTGGTTGAAGTGGTTAAGCGGAAGGGAGGTGGCGCGTGAGCATGTTGTATCTGGCCTTGCTGCTCGGCTGTCTGGCGGCGTCTTTCCTCATGTCCGGCATGGAAGCAGGTGTGCTGGCCTTAAGCCGGTTGCGGGTCCGGCAATGGGTCCGCCAAGGCAACCGGCGCGCCCGGGTGTTGAATAAGTTTCTCGAACGACCGGAGAACTTTCTCTGGACGATTTTGGTGGGCAATACGCTGGCCAATATTGTGGTGGTCTGCGTGCTGGTGGCAGTCTTGCATCAATACTTTTCAGCCTATCCCTGGTTGATCGCGGTGCTGCTCGCCGTGTTGTTTTTCGTGTTCTACATGGTATGCGATCTGTTGCCGAAGATATTGTTCCGCCAGTTCCCGAACCGCTTGTCCCTCTATCTGGCGGGGCCGTTCCGGCTGGTGCATCTGGCTTTGTCGCCGCTGGTCTGGGTGATCGAAAAGTTCGCCAATTGGGTGGGGCAACTGGCGGGTGGCCAGGTGTTCACCGGGCAGATGTTTGCCAACCGGGATGAGTTCCGCCTAGTGATGCAGGAATCCGCCCAAGGGCTGACGCCGGAGGAACGCACGATGATCCAGCGGGTGCTGGAGTTGCAGAATCTGACAGTGCGCCAAATCATGACGCCAATGGAACAGGCTGTGACCACTACCAAAGATACGGCGATGAGCGAGGCGTTGAAACTCTGTCGCGAGAAGCACATGACGCGTCTCCCGGTGCTGGAGACGAGCGGCAAGGTCAAGAAACTGGCAGGCGTTTTGAGCCTTAAGTTCGCGCTCTACCAGGAGGGTTTCGACGAGCGGAAGCAGGTGGCGGATTATCTGCAGCCACCGGTGGTGCTGGAACCTGAGGCGCGATTGGAAGTGGCGTTGCAGCGGTTGCAACGCAGCGGCCAGCGGCTGGCGGTGGTGATGGGGCGCGACCAGAAGCCCATCGGTGTGGTGACGGTGCAGGACATCATGCGCGTCATGTTCGGTGCGGCGAATCTCTGATATGGAAAGCGATTACATGTTCAAACTGATCGGAGGCGGCTTTTTAGTCGTCTTCCTGGTCTTTTTGAACGGCTTCTTTGTGGCGGCGGAGTTCGCGATTGTGAAGATCCGCGATACCCAGCTCGTCCCGCTGGAAGAGAAGGGCCATAAACGGGCGATCGTGGCGCGGCGGGTGGTGAAGAATCTTGATGCCTCTCTGAGTGCGACCCAGTTGGGCATCACCTTGGCGAGCCTGGGCTTGGGCTGGTTTGCGGAGCCAATTTTCGCCTCTTTATTGGAGCCGGCGCTGGACTGGATGAATGTGAAGTCCGCCGAGGCCAAGCATTCGATCTCTTTTGCGATCGGGTTTTCAGTCATCACTTTTTTGCACATCGTATTGGGTGAGCTGGCGCCGAAGTCGATGGCCATCCAGAAACCGTTGCCCACTTCGCTGTGGGTCGCCGCCCCGCTGGAGTGGTTTTACAAACTGTCCTTTCCGTTCATCTGGATGCTGAATAATACGTCCCTCTGGCTTTTGCGGCAGGTGGGCATCCATCCGGCGAGCGAGGCTGAACTGGTGCATTCGGAGGAGGAGTTGCGGATGCTTTTCACGTCCTCGCATGAACATGAGGGCGGAAGCGAGTTGCAGCGCAAGATCGTTTTCAATGCGATGGATCTGAAGCGGCGCATCGTCCGGGATGTGATGCGTCCGCGGCAGGAGATCACGGGACTGGATACCGAGGCGAGCATCACAGACTGCTTGGAGGTGGCAGAAAAGACGCGTTACTCACGGTTCCCTTTGTGTGAGGAAGGGGACGTGGATCGCACGCTGGGCGTGGTTCATTTCAAGGATCTCTATGCCTTGCGTTCACGCGCCAAGACCGGGCGCGATCTGAAGCCGGTGGCGCGCAAGCTCATCTATGTGCCTGAAACGGCGCGGCTGGAGAAAGTCCTCGCGCTGTTCATGGAGCGCAAACTGCACTTCGCCATCGTGGTGGATGAATACGGCGGTACGACGGGCATGGTGACGCTGGAAAATATTTTGGAAGAGCTGGTGGGGCAGATTCAGGACGAGTTCGACCAGGAGAAGCCTTTGCTGGTGCAGCTCAGTGACACGATGTGGGATGTCGATGGGGCCTTGCCGCTGCATGAGCTGGGGGAACTGGTGGGGGAGGAATTGCAGGAAGAAGGCATCACCACGACGAGCGGTTGGGTGACTCATAAGCAGGGTGGATTCCCGAAGAAGGGCGACGAGATTGTCCTTGGTGATTTTGTCCTGCGGGTGGAAGACACGGACATGACGCGGGTGGCGCGGCTGCGGCTGGCGCAGAAACCGAAAGCAGTGAAAGCAAAAGAGCCGGGCGATACCTGATAATTCAGCCAGTTCTCAGGCTTTTCTGCCGCGTTGTAAGTCCCGATGCTCTGAGCGGCGTAAAGACGGCTACTGCTGGGCGCGGTAGAACTCCAAGGTCTTCGCCAGACCTTCCTTCCACGTCACCGTCGCTTTGTAACCGAAGGCTTTTTCCGCGGCCGAGTTATCGGCCAAAGAAGAACGCACATCACCCGCACGGCCTGGTTCAAAGCGGGGCTTGATGGACTGGCTGGTGAGCTCATTCAAATCACGCACAAGATCGAGCAGCGTGATGCTGTGGCCGGTGGCGGCATTGAAAACGCCGCCCGCGACCTTTTCGGCGGGTGCTTCGGCGGCCATAAGGTTGGCCTGGACCACGTTCTCGATGTAGGTGAAATCACGGGATTGGAGGCCGTCACCGTAGATCACTGGGGTTTCACCCTTGAGCATGGCCGTGCAGAACTTGGCGATGACACCGGAGTAAGGTGAATCGAACGCCTGACGCGGGCCATAGACGTTGAAGTAGCGCAGAGCCACCGTGGGGAGACCGTAGAGGCGCTGGAACAACTGGCAGTATTTCTCACCGGCGTATTTTTGCAACGCGTAGGGGGAGAGCGGATTGGGTGGCAGACCTTCGTATTTCTTCGGCGCATCCACATCCCCGTAGATGGAGGAGGACGAGGCGAAAAGGAAGCGCTTCACGCCGGCATCCCGGGCAGCTACGAGCATGCGCAAGGTGCCGTCCACGTTGTAGAAATTGCTCTCCAACGGTTGTTGCACGGAGCGGGGGACGGAAGGAAGGGCGCCCTCGTGGAAGACCCAGTCGCAACCGGCGACAAGTTTCTTGACCAGTGGTTCATTGGTGACATCGCCTTCCACGAAATCCAAGTCCGCCTGCGTGCCGTTGGCCCAGTCGAGATTGTGTTTCTGGCCGAGCGAGAGGTTGTCCAGAACGATGACTTTGGCGCCGCGCTGGCAAAGGTTCTGCGCGATGTGGGAACCGATGAAACCGGCACCGCCGGTGACGAGTGCTTTCATGCTTTGAAATAACGCTGCGGATGCTTCACCAGTCCGGCGAAGGCATTACGGGTATCGACGAGGAGTTTGGCGTGATCGGCCACGAGGGCGTAGTCAACGGCCTTATGATTCGTGGAGAGCAAGACGAGATCGTAGCTGGCGATCTTCTCAGGCGTCAGCGCCACGCTTTTGTTGCC
This sequence comes from Verrucomicrobiota bacterium, assembly GCA_023431185.1. Taxonomy (GTDB): domain Bacteria; phylum Verrucomicrobiota; class Verrucomicrobiia; order Limisphaerales; family JAEYXS01; genus JAEYXS01. The sequence continues at coordinate 8,040 of JAEYXS010000050.1, read as the reverse complement.
GGCGAAGTGACCGTGCTCACGGGAAGGGCGGATGACGGGCACATGCGGGTCATGATATTCCACATGCGCGCCCAAGGTCTCCAGCATTTCCCAGAGCACGTAGGAGGGGCTTTCACGGTCATCATCCACGTTCGATTTATAGGCGATGCCGAGCAGCAGGATGCGACAACCGGCGACGGCCTTGCGAACACTGTTCAAAGCCAGACGAACGCGTTCCACCACGTAGTTCGGCATGGCGGTGTTGATCTCACCGGCCAGTTCGATGAAACGGGTGCGCTGGCCGTATTCACGGGCCTTCCACGTCAGGTAAAAGGGATCGATGGGGATGCAGTGACCGCCCAAGCCAGGGCCGGGGTAGAAAGGCATGAAACCGAACGGTTTCGTTTTGGCCGCATTGATGACGTCCCAGATGTCGATGCCCATGGCGTCATAGACGACCTTGAGCTCGTTCACCATGGCGATGTTCACGGAGCGGAAAATGTTCTCCGTCAGCTTCACCGCCTCGGCCACACGACAGGAAGCCACGGGCACCAAGGTCTTGATGGCGCGGCTGTAGATGGCCTTGGCCTTCTCCAAGCAGGCGGGTGTATAGCCGCCGATGACCTTGGGGATGCTGACCACCTGGCTTTGCGGATTGCCCGGATCTTCACGCTCGGGGGAGAAGGCGAGGTGGAAATCATGGCCGGCCTTCATGCCTGAACCGGCTTCCAGCACTTCGCGCAGATCGGTATCCGTGGTGCCGGGGTAAGTCGTAGATTCGAGGATGACCGTGGTGCCCTTTTGCAGGTGGGGTGCCATGGCCTTGCCGGTATTGATGATGTAGCTGATGTCCGGCTCGTTATTCTTCCCGAGGGGCGTGGGCACGCAAATGATGACGGCCTCGCACTCGGCGATGCGCTTGAAATCGGCAGTGCTCTCGAAGCGACCGGCTTTCACCATCGCATCCACACGGCTGCCGGGGATGTGCATGATGAAGCTCTCCCCGGCGTTCAGCCTGGTGACCTTGGCCTGATCGATGTCGAAGCCGAGGATGGCGACGCCCGCTTCCGCGAAGGTCAATCCCAAGGGGAGACCCACATAACCCAGACCGATGATGCCCGTGCGTTTGCTCATAATGAAAGCGGGGGCTACTATCTGAACGGGCTGGCAGGGAGGAAAGACTTTTTTAGCGCCAGTCGGGTAATACCTGACACGGAGGAATTGGAGGAGGATGGGGACAAAGGAAAAGATTGGAACTGGGGCCCGTTTGACGCTTAATTTCCTTCAATCCTATGAAAACGACTTTCTTGCCCGCGGTTGCGTGTGTGTTTGCTGCTTCGACCTTGCTCGCGGCCGAGCCGCCTTTGCCCAAGTTCCGCGCGGTGGATGTGGATACCAAGGTGGAGATCGGCTATGGCATCGCCATCGCGGATGTGGATGGGGATAAGAAGCCTGACATCCTGCTGGCGGACAAGAACACCATCCAATGGTATCGCAACCCGACGTGGGAGAAATTTGTGATCGCGGAGAAGCTGACGGAGAAGGATCACGTGTGTATCGCGGCGGCGGACATTGATGGCGATGGGAAAGCGGAGATCGCGGTGGGCGCGGGGTGGAATCCGGGCGATACGGTGGGGAGCGGCGCAGTCTTCTATCTCATCCCGCCGAAAGACCGGACGCAGAAGTGGGAGCCGGTGGCGCTGCATCATGAGCCGACGGTGCATCGCATGCACTGGATCAAGAATGCGGCGGGAAAGTATGAGTTGATCGTAAAGCCGTTGCATGGTCGCGGGAACAAAGGCAACGAAGGCGAGGGCGGCAAGGTGCTGGCCTATACCGTGCCGGGAAATCCCAAGGACAAGTGGGAAACGAAAGTGGTGAGCGACAAGCTGCATGCGAGCCATAATTTTCAAGGCGTGAATTGGGACAAGGATGCGGAGCCGGAAATCATCTTGGGCAGCAAAGAGGGGGCATTTCTCTTCGACCGCAGTGGCAGCGAATGGAAGCGCACGCAATTGACTGACCAGCCGACGGGTGAATTGCGTGATGGCAAATTACCGGGCGGCAAACGCTTCATCGCGACCATTGAGCCGATGCACGGAACGACAGTGGCCTCTTACATTCCGGCGAAGGATGGTTTGTGGTCGCGCAATGTGATTGATGAGACGTTAAAGGATGGTCACGGGCTGGCCATTGGTGATGTGCTTGGCATCGGCAGCGATCAGATCGTGGCGGGCTGGCGCGGAATGACGCCGAAGGGCGTGCCTGGTGTGCGACTTTTCACCCCTCTGGACAGTGAAGGCAAGCAGTGGCGCATGACGCCGCTCTCGGGTGAAGAGGTGGCGATAGAAGACCTCAAGCTGGCCGATCTTAACGGCGATGGGAAACTGGACCTGATCCTGGCGGGGCGGCAGACCAAGAACCTACGAGTGCTTTTCAATGAACGGTAAGTCCAAATGGCTTTAATGTCTCCGCAACGATGACAGGAGTTTGACCCCGGGCCGGAATGGATTCATGATTCCGGCTCGGTTTGTTTTTTTACTCCCATGGCAAACGAGAAGTTCAACGAGTTCAAGAAGACGAAATGGTTCCGGCGGCTGGTGTGGTCGGCGGTGGGGCTGGTGATCTATACCAGCGTGGGTTTTCTGGTGCTGCCCGCAGTGATCAAGTCGCAGCTTATCAAGCGGCTGCCTGAGTTCACCAAGCGTCAAGTGGCGATCCAGGAGGTGAAACTGAATCCCTTCGCGCTGTCCTACACGATGCGCGGGTTTTCGCTGACGGAGACGAATGGAGAGACGTTCGCGTCGCTGGGTGAGCTGTATGTTAATTTCGAACTGGGGTCTTCCATGCTTAATGGTGCGTGGACGCTGGGTACAGTCTCGGTGAAAGAGCCCTTCGCGCAGGTGACGCGCAAGGCGGATGGCACGTTCAATTTTGACAATCTCATCCCGCCGGCGGATACGAATGCAGTCAAGGAAGTCAAACCGTTGCCAGCAGTGCTGGTGGAGTTGTTGAGCATCGAGGGCGGCACAGTGGCGTTCACGGATGAGACGCGACCGGGGCCGTTCAATACGAAGATAGCACCGATCCGGTTTGATCTCACGCAATTGACCACGCGGCCGGACAAGAACAGTCCGTATGCCTTCACGGCGAGCGATGATGCTGGAATGAAGCTATCGTGGTCAGGCCGGGTATCCGTGCAGCCGCCCGCTTCCACGGGCACGTTGAAGATCGAAGGTGTGTCATTGCCGAAGTATGCGGGCTATGTCTCCGAGTTCTTTGCCGGTGAGATCGCGCAGGGCACGGTGAATGTGTCCGGCCAGTATGGTTTCTCGCTCGCGGGCAAGCTGCCATCGGTGACGTTGACGAATGGTTTGGTGCAGGTGCGCAACCTGAAGGTGACGGCGAACGGAGAGACGCTGGTGACGTTGCCCACGGTGGATGTGCGGTCGATCGTGGCGTCGCTGGAAGAGCAATCCATAAAGGTTGCTGAACTGTCGACGAGCGGGCTGGAGGCGAATGTCGTGCGGGAGAAGGATGGAAGCATCAATCTGCTCAATCTCCTCAAGCAGCCGCCGGTGCAGACCAATCAAGTCGCCGCCAGCACAAGTGAGGCAACAATCAGCAGCAATGCGGTGCCGTGGAAGTTGACGCTCGATTCTTTGCAGGTGACGAATTACAGCGTGAGCGTGGAAGACCGCACTTTGCCGAAACCGGCGAAGCTCAAGGTGGATCAGGTGGCGCTGCGCGTGGATGGTTTCCAACTGACGACGAATGCGACTTTGACGACGAAGATCTCGGCGCGCTTGAACGAAGCGGGAACGGTCGAGGTGTCCGGGCCAGTGCATGTGTTTCCGCCGGATGGGGAGCTGATGATCGCGGTGAAGGAGATGGATTTGCGGCCGTTGCAGCCGTTTGCAGCTCCATTTGTGAATGTGGCGATCCGCAGCGGTTTGCTCTCAACGAGCGGCAAGGCGCAGTTCGCACTGCCGACAGGTGGTGCGCCCAAACTGAAATTCACGGGTGAAGTGGCACTGGACAAGTTTGATACGGCGGATGGCACGGAGTTTCAGGATTTTGTGAAATGGGAGGCGCTGGCGATCAGTGGCATCCAGCTGAAATCCGAACCGCAAGACTTGCAGGTGCAGGAGGTGCGTTTGAAAGGCCTGCAAACGAGTCTAATCATCGGGACGAACCAGCAATCGAACATCGAGAAGGTGCTGATGACGAAGGCCAAGTCCACGAATGAGGTGGCCGAAGTGGCGACGAATCAGACGGTGGTGGCGAGCACTCCGGCCAGCACGAACATGGTGCCGGTGAAGCTGACGAAACTGGTGCTGGAAAAGGCGTCTTTGAAGTTCGTCGACAACTCGATCCAGCCGCACTGCAATTTTGCCATCCAGGAATTCAATGTGAGCATCGACGGGCTTTCGACTATTGGCGAGCAGCCGGCGGTGGTGGACATCAACGGACGGGTAGATGAACTGGCACCATTTTCCGTCACAGGCAAGTTACGCCCGGTGCCAGCGAACTTGTTGATTGATCTGGTCATCAGCAATCGCAACACGGACATGACGGCCTTCACGCCGTACATGGAGAAGTTTGGCGGATATCCTATCGTGAAGGGGAAGGTGAGTGTGGGGTTGAAGTATGACATTCAAGGGATGGCCTTGAAGTCGGAGCATAGTGTGGTGGTGGATCAGTTCACGTTAGGACAGAAGAACAATAGCCCGGATGCGATCAATCTGCCGCTGAAACTGGGGGTCGCTTTGCTGAAGGACCGGCATGGGAAGATCGAGCTGGAGCTGCCAGTGAGCGGACGTCTGGATGATCCGAAGTTTCGCGTATTCCCGGTGGTGATGAAGGTACTGGTGAACCTGGTGACGAAGGCGGTGGCATCGCCGTTCGCCTTGCTGGGCAAGCTGGTGGGCGGGGGAGAGGAGATGAGTTTTGTGGCGTTCGATCCGGGTTCAGGCGAGATACCGGCGGCTGAACAGGAGAAGATGCAGAAGCTGGCGAAGGCCTTGTATGAACGGCCCGGATTGAATCTGGAGATCGCCGGGGCGGTGGAGTTGAAGGCGGATCGCGCGGCGCTAGCGAGGTTGAAGTTTGAGCAGCAGTTGAAAGCAGCCCGCTTGAAGGAAATCGCGGCGACAGGGGTGACGCCACCGCCGATCAGTGAATTGAAGCTGGAAGCAGCGGAACGGGAGCGTTTGGTCACGGCGGCGTATGTGGAGGCGTTTGGGCCGTTGCCGGCGGTGACGAATGTGGTGGCCCAGATTCCCGCAACGAATGCACCGGTGGTTGTGGCCGCGGTCACGAATGCGCCCGTAGCAAAGCCGGTCGAAGTGGCGAAGCAGCGGGAAGTGCAAACCAAGAAACGGGTGACGCAACAATTGCACGGTGGGGCGGCGCAGATGGCTTTTGCCGAGCGGAAGAAAAAAGAGGCGGCGGCCCAAAAGGAAGAAGAATCTGCGAAAGAGGTGACAGCCCAGGTAGTTACGGTGGAAGTGCCGATGCCAACGGAGGTGGCTTCACCAGGGGCGGTTCAACCCGCGGTGGTGGCGGTCGATCCGGCGGTACCGTTGATCACGATCGCGGAGATGGAGGCCAAGCTGCTGGCGCGGGTGAAGGTGGAGGATGACGAATTGCGCGACCTGATGCAGCAACGGTCGCAGAGCGTGCAGGGTTTTCTGCTCAAGACGGAGAAGGTGACGGCCGAGCGGCTTTTCATCATCACGCCGAAGCCGTTTGATGAGACGTATCGTGGGGAGAGCAAGGTGAACTTGCTGCTGAATTAGGCCGATGGGACTTACGGGAAACATCGGACATAGTGAGGGGGCTTACTGCTTCCCTTGTTTCTTCAGGAGGATCTTGGTGGTGAAGAGGCCGGTGACTTCGTCGCCGTGGTTGAAGACCCAATCGTTGAGGTCTTTCACGGAGACAGTGACTTGGTCGCCGGATTTCAAATTGCCGAGGTCCACGGGATCGTTGTCGAGGCGGCCGTGGATCTGTTCGGCGTCCAGGCGGTCCACGCTGATCCAGATGAACTCGGTGTTGCCGTGGCGCGTGATGGGGGCTTTGACGGCGAAGCTTTGCTCGGGTTGGCGTTGATTGAAGGCGGTGATGAATTCGGGCCAGCGGCGGCGGGCTTCGGCCACGGCGGCGAGCATCTCCGGGTCTTCACCGTCGATGCCGACAACGGGGAGTTGGGTGATCTTTTGAAAGATCTCGAGCGGGTTCTCGCTGCGGAGTTCGTCGATGAGGCTGGCATCGAAAATGTTCAAGTGGCCGCTTTCGGGGGAAAAAACGGCGAGGCAGTCATCACCGGCGAGCTCGGCGACGAGATGGGAGATCTGGCGATAGGCCTGGGTGCGATCGGGTAACTGGCCGACGCGGAGGAGGTCCACAGAGAGCCAGGCGCGGTGTTCGCGGATGACCTTTTTCAGGCGCAGGTCGGGGCATTCCTCGGCAGCCTGGTCGGGTTCTTCGAAGTAGGGGCGGTCGAAATTGTTGACGAGGTAGAAGCTGCCTTGGTGGCCGATCATGAAGATGGGAGAGCCGCCCACGACGTAGGTTTTGTCGGCGACGTTTTCATCTTGCGAGACGTCCTTGTCCTTGGCGGTCTCCACGGGGACGCCCCAAGCGATGCTGAGGCGTTGGGCGAGGGTATGGACGTCCATGCTGCGGCTATCACGGAGCAGGAGGACAAGCGAGATGAGCGGGCGGTCGTCCTGTTGGCGGTGAGGGCGCTCCATGAAGAGGGCGACGGTGAACCAGGCGAAGCATAGGCAGTAGATGAGCCGGGTCCACTCGAAAGGTTCGGTGATAAGCAGCACGCCCAGACGACCGGCCACGAAGGCGGTGGCGAGGAGGCCGAACCAGTAGCCCCAGAGACGGTTCCGCCAGACGCCATAGCCGGAGAAGAGGAACCAGAGGCCGGAGATGAGGGTCAGGGCGGGAGCAGGCGCATGGCCCAGTGTGACTAGAAGGAGCGACACTGCTCCACCGAGGAGCAAGGCCACGGCAGACCAGGTTTTCTCACCGCCGGGCGGTTGAAGGAATGACTGCATTGGTCAAGGGTATAGGCCAATCAGAAGTGATTGGCTAGTGGAAGGTTGTTGGGGGAATATTCACGATTTTGGATTTACGAAGTACGAGGACAATTCCATTGGGTTGCGGTGAATAATTTATGTTCGGTTTTCCATGCCGGTGGGGTTTTACTTTCCAAAGAGCATGACGGAAACTCAACAGTTGCTGGCGGCTTATGTGGAGAATGGCTCGGAAACGGCCTTTCGCGAACTGGTTTCCCGGCACGTGAACCTGGTTTATGCCACTGCGCTCAGGTTGGCGGGCGGGGATGTGCATCGGGCGCAGGAGGTGGTGCAGACGGTCTTCGTGCAGTTGGCGCAGAACGCGCATAAGCTTTCCCGCGAAAGCACTTTGGGCGGATGGTTGCATCGCACGACCTGCAATGTGGCCAGCAAAGCATTGCGGACGGAGCGCAGACGGATCAAGCGGGAAACCCAGGCGATGCTTATGAATGCCCAAGCACACGAAAGCGAGGCCAGAATGGAGACGGTCGCGCCCATCCTGGATGAAGTTATCAATCAACTGGGGGAGGAAGACCGCGCGGCCATTCTGTTGCGATTTTTTGAACAGCGGGATTTTCGCGCCGTGGGCCTGGCCTTGGGTAGCAATGAAGATGCCGCACGGATGCGGGTGAACCGGGCGCTGGAGAGGTTGCAGGGCATGCTCAAGCGGAAAGGCGTGGCGTTTTCCACGGCGGCACTGGGAAGCATCCTGACGGCGAGCGCGGTGAGTGCCGCGCCAGCCGGGCTGGGTGTGAGCATAGCAGGTGCGGCATTTACGCTGGCTGCGGCCAAGGGAGGAGGAACAACCGTTGGCGTTCTTAATCTTATGAGTCAATTCAAGGCTGCTATGAGGTATGTCAAGGCGGCATGATATTGGTTTTTCTTAAAAAGCGTCTTTTTCTTTTCTCGGTTCATCTGTTTCGGCGAGCGTTTCCTCTTCGTATGCCGGTCTGTTTGCACCGGTTGA
>JAEYXS010000045.1 GCA_023431185.1 Verrucomicrobiota bacterium | reverse complement strand
TATGGGAGTCCATTGATGGTTAAGGGAAGTGGCTGGCGGGGGTTTGGTGCGGGAGGTGTGGACTGGTGGCTAGAGTGCCGCAGAACAGGATGCTATCGCGGAGGGTCACACGGAACAAACTGGATGGCAGGTCACTTCGAGGGAATGATTTAATTTGCGACCCCGACCAAGAGGTGCGGGGTAAACGGGCTGCTAATGGAACATCCGCCCTGCGCATGACGCTGGGCGGATGTTCAGAGAGTTGGCCGGTGGCGTGGGATCAGAAGCGGAAACGCAGGGTCGCATTCGGCGTCACGCTGAAGGCCTTATAATCAGAGACGTTCAGGGAGCTGTCGTTGTCCGTGTATTGGACCAGCACACCGAAGTTCAACCAGCGTTTGGGGGTGAAGTTGAAGCTGAGGATCCCGGATACGAGGCGGTCGGCCCGGTCTTGGCCGGTGAGGGCCTGAAAGTAGTTGTCATAAGAGGTGTGGCTGCCGGAGACACCCGCGACGGCGGAGAACCAATGGCGCGGCTGGTAATAGACACCGAGATTCGGGGCGATGCGCCAGGAATCGTATTCGTTCGGATAGCCGAACACGCGCGAGCCGCGCACGCCGATGAAGTAGCCGCACTGCGGGGAGAAGGCACCTTGATAGCCCAGCGAGAGGCCGAAGTCGTGATACAGCACGAGGTCATTGGCGAAATCGCGGTCCATGAACTGCAGGGGCTGGTAATCGACGCCGATGCGGAAGCCGCCGGCCCGATAACCGATGCCAGCCGTGCCGCCGTAGTAATTGTAGTCCAGTTGCGAGAAGCGATGGTAGCGGATGCCGGAGAAACTGCCCTCGAGTTTCAGGTCCACCCCCGATTCCGTCAGTGTATCGAACCCGGCGGCGACCCCGGCAAAGTAGCTGACGTCATCCTGCTTGTTGCCGGTGAAGAAGGCGTTATCCGTCCAAGAGAGGCGCTGGTCAACGCGTACGTAGAGGGGTTTGTGCTCCTGTAACAGGATGAGGTCCTGGCCGGTGCGTTCGGAGCTGGGCTTGAACAGCTCGGCGGTGGTGAACTCGGTGGCCTTGGTCTGCGCGGCGGCTTCGACCGGGTTCGGGGCCTGCTGGGCCGGGGCCAGCAGTGCGGAGGCAAGGGTCAAGGCAGTCGCACCGGCGAAGTAGTGTCTCTTCATGGCGATTGGTCCATTTGACTAAACTTAAGGGGCAACGCCCACCGAGATGGGGAACGTGGCGGATTGCTGCCCGCTGGCAAGGTTGACGGTCACGATGCTGACGTTTTGGGCGGAATCGGCGGTGTAGCGAAGGGTCGCCTCGGTGGTCACACCGCTGAAGTTGCGCACGTAGAACTGATAGGTGCCGCCGGGAATGTTCAAAGACCCGTTGATGGGGTTCACCACGATGTTCTCCACGCGGAGGTCCGGGGCCTGGTTGATCACGCCGCCCAAGTTGTCGATATCGAGCTGGGCCCGGGCGGTGTTGCCGCCGAACGTGACGTCCGTATTGCCGTAATAGACATGGGTGCCGTCGGGCAGCAGGAGGTGCAGGTCCATGTCCGCGCTGGTGTTCCAGCTCAACTGGCCGCGCACCACGCCGAACCCGCCGATGCCGGTCACGAAATCACCACCCACGTGGGTGGGGAGGAAACCGGCGTTCTGGAAGCGTTGGAGGACACTGACAGCTTCGGAGCTGTTGATGACAAACGGGGTGTTCACCTGCGGGCGGGCGTCATTCTGGGCCAGTTGGTTGGCCACGAACGATTCCAGCAACTGCACCTGCTGGGCGAAGTGTTCGAAGGCCGCCAGGGTCTTCGGATCCACCGTGGCACCGCCGCCAGTGTTGCCTTGCTGCTGCTGGTGCTGCTGGATGCTGGCCCCGTTGAAGCCCTTGGTGACGTTGCTGATGAAGTTCAGGATGAGGCGGGCTTCGGCCACAAAGGCGCGCAATTCGGCCGCCGGAATGTCACCCAGCGCTGGAGGATTGCCCAATTGAAAGTTCAGCATCTTGCCCGGTTCTACGCTGAAGCTCTCGCCATTCGCCGAGACCTGCACAAGACCGCTGAAACATTGCCAGAGGCCGCTGGCGAGGAAGCGGAACGAGGTGCCGCGGATGCCTGCCACGCCATTGGCGGTGCGGACTTCATACTTGGAGGACGCCGCCAGTTTCTTGGTGTTGCCGATGAGGCCGCCGCGCTTCAGCTCGAGCGTGGTCTGGGCGACGGGACCGGCGGGGGTGTTCTTCAGCTTCAACTCATCCAAGGTCAGTGTGCTGTTCGCGTTGATGCTGAGGGCCTGGCCGTTTTCGCCCAGATCCAAGATCACCTTGGAGTTCGCCCCGGTGTTGATGGTGGCGCCTTCCTTGAGGACCATCTTTTCCGTGGCGGGTTCGGGCGCTCCATCCCCGTAATTGATCATGGCCTTGCCGACCACGGAGACGATCACCGCCTTGGCGGTAGCGGCGGCTTCCTTGGTGGCGGCCGTGACGGTGAGCGCAGACAGCCACAGGCTCGCGACGGCCAGAACGGCGAAGAGCCGCCCAAAAGGTGAAGTGACGGTTTTCATAAATGGGCAGGGATGACTGATTTCACAAACACACCGGCGTCAAATGGTTCGAGATGGATGACATAAGTCTCCCCGCCAGCGGTGAACTCACCCATCAAGGGCTGGTCGGGATCCATCTTCAGAGAGGCGGGATCAGTCTGCTTCGGCCAGTCTTGGCTGAGCAGTTCCTTGGTGAAGTCCGCGCGGGCCGTTTCCAGTTTGCCTTGCGTGGCGGCGGCTTCAAAGAGCCGCGGGCTGATGAGATGGCTGGCTTCACTGGCGGTGCCAGCCTGCAGATGCTTCAGGAAGTTCCGGGCCACTTCGGCAGGCAACTGGGCTTGCGCGGATGCCGTGCGACGGGAAGCGATGACTTCCGGCTGGTTCAGATAGGAGCGGCGCAAAGTCTCCACTTCAGGGCTCAGGGGTGAGGCGAGGTTCAGCTTGGTGGAACGCAGGAAACCCCAGGCCAGTTTCTTGCGCTGGCTGGCTGCGGCCCCGTTCAAACCCTCCACGAGCTCCGCCCGGCCCGCCTTGGTCAACGACTCTTGCAGCACCAGCGCATCATAGTAACCCTTCTGCGGACGGTTCCGGCCATCATGACCCCAGAAGGCAAGGCGACCGGTCGCGAGTCCGTTCACCCAGGTGCCGCCCGATTCCACGGAGCAAACCCCGCTCACGACGGCGGCAAAGATCTGTTCACTGCTGGAGCCGATGATGATCTTGCCCTCGCCGAAGAATTTGATCTCGGCATCCCAGAGCTGGATGCTGCCGCCTTCGCCATCGGCTGAGGCGAGCACCCATTGTTGCGCCACCGTTTTCGCCAGAGCCTCAGCGCTGACGGATGATTTGCCGACAACCTGTTCCATGGTGACTCCGGCCTGTGCCGAAAGGGAAAATGCCGCCCCAAGGAAGACGCCCAAGACACACCGGCCGAGGGGATGTTTGCTCAAAAGGGACATAGTATTGAAAGTGCTGGTTCGTTGTGATTGCTTGCACCTAGGTACGACACAACTAACTGCTAAAAACTCTCTACGCCTGTGCAGTGGTTTCGTCGAGGGAAAACCTCGCTTGAATAGTGACAAAAGGCGGTGTTTTCCTCAGGTTTTTTGCCTCTAAGCGAGGCTAGGCAAATTACGCCCAGCCAATGGCAATTTTTGCATGGATACAGGCCGGGATTCGCTTAAGGTGACCACATCTTGAACAGGTATTTTGGATACATCTTATCGGTTTTGCTCTGGGTGAATTGCGGGTTGCCCGCTGTCCATGCTGCCCAACCGGCCAAAGCCAAGGTCGAGCTGCCCGACTTCACTTTGTTCTCCCAAGGCAAATACGTTTACGAAAAGAACTGTGTGGTATGCCACGGGGACAAAGGAGACGGCAAGGGAACGATGGGCATCACGCTGGATCTCCGCCCGCGTGATTTCCGCTCCGGCATCTTCAAATACAAATCCACCGGCGGCGATTCTCTGCCTACCACGGAAGATCTCTTTCGCACTGTGAGCAATGGCATCACCGGCACGGCCATGCCCATATTCTCGCATCTGCCTGAGAAGGATCGCCGCGCCGTAGTGGAGTATGTGAAATTCTTCTCTTCGCGCTGGAACAATCCCAAGAACTACGGGCAGCCTCTGGCCCGACCTGTCTCGCCAGATTGGATGGATGATGGTGACAAGCTGAAGGTTCAACGGGACAAAGGGGCCGAGCTTTTCGCAGTCACCTGTGCCCCTTGCCACGGGCCAACCGGCGAAGGTAACGGACCCAATGCCGCGCAGCTCGTGGATATGTGGAACTTCCCCATCAAGCCGGGCAATCTACGCGCCGAGCAATTGCGCCAGGGTCAGGAGATGCCTGACTGGTATCGCGTGATCAGCCAAGGCATAGGCGGGACTCCTATGCCGGTCTTCGGTGAAAGCCTCACCGAAGAACAGCGCTGGCAGATCGTGGCATATCTCCAGCAACTGCGCTCGGAACCGGTGAAGAAGTGAATTTGTACAGCAGCGATAGAGTGCATCAACTGGGGCTGGCTTAGTCCCCTCTCCCCAAGGGAGAGGGTTAGGGTGAGGGGGAAGGGACTGACCTTAAGCAAAAACAGTCTGCATCTGCTAAGGGACACCTCATCCCGGCCTTCTCCCCGAGGAGAAGGAGTCAACATTTCCCGCGCCCATTAAAGGCCAACGTCTGGGCCGGACCTGAGTTATTTGGTAGCCCGCAGATCCACGGACACGATCTCCTTGTCATTCCGGATGAGCATGTGACCGTTCGCGAAGGCGGGATGCACCCAGACCACATTGCGTGTGCGCGCGTCCTTGTTCGTCGGCTCCAGAATTTTCATGCGGTCCAGCTCCGTGTAGCCTTCCGGCGTCAGTTTCGCGAGAATGAGTTCGCCCGCTTCGTTGAAGAGGAAATAGCGTGAGCCCTGCTGGATGATAAAAGCATTGCCCCAGCGCAAGTCCTTGCCGCTCGTCGTCGGCTGGCGCGTTTCCCAGATGCGCTCGCCGGTGCTCACTTTCAGCGCGCGCAGCTGGCCGTAGCTGCACACACCATAGATGGTGCCATCCACGATCGCAGGTGTGGGCATGATGCTATTCAGCTTGTCCGTGTCCTTCTCACTCACCTTGGCACTCTGCCAGAGTATCTCCGGGGTCTTGCTCTCACGCGAGACTTTCAGCATGAGGGAGCCGTTGTAGAACGCGGTGAAGAACAACTGGTCTTCACCCACCTTGCGCGGCGTCGGCACCGCGAGCGCGAAGCGTAACGGCCAAACATGGCTCCAGAGGACTTCGCCCGTCTCCGGTTTCAAGGCGGTGATACCATCGCCGGTCCAAATGATGAGTTGGCGCACCCCGGCGAGCGTATGGATGGTGGGCGGCGCATAGCCTGCTTCCTTGGCGGGCACACCACGCCAGAGCTCTTTGCCGGTCTTTTTATCGAACGCCACCGTGGACGCGTTATCACCACCGACCACGCAGATGACACGGTCCCCATCGATCAACGGCGGCGAGGCGAAGCCCCACGTCTGCGTCTTGGCGGTATAATCGGTCTTATAATCCTTCTGCCAAATCAGCGTGCCTTTCACAGCATCGAGACAGACGAGATTCCCCTCCGCGCCCACGGCATAGACGCGGCCGTCATCGACTGAAGGTGTCGCGCGCGGACCAGCCGCGTAGCTGATGGTGTAATCGCACGGATACTCATGCACCCAGAGTGTCTCGCCGGTTTTCTCATCCAGACACAGCACGCGTTCCGTGCCCGCGATGCGGCCACGGGCAAAGGGGTCGTTTGGGTTCGCTGCCCCGGTACCCAACAGCCGGTCGGTAACCTAAACCCGGCCCATGGCGACG
>JAEYXS010000031.1 GCA_023431185.1 Verrucomicrobiota bacterium | reverse complement strand
TTCGCCTGGCTGGGCAACTACCGCCGCCTGCTTATCCGCTGGGAATACCACCTCGAAAACTATCAGGCCTTCCTCCACCTCGCCGCCACCCTCATCCTCCTCAAACATTTATGAGATGGCTTCTAATGATTTGACAGCTCCTTTCAGACTGGCATCCGGTCTCTTTACCCCCTACCAATAATGCCAGCATGACTGGCGCTCCACCGATTGACACCCTCGGCATCATCGCCGGGAACCGTTCCCTGCCCCTGATGTTCGCCCGCCAAGCCCGCGCCTTGGGGGTGAAACGGCTGGTGGCGGTCGCCTTTGATGGTGAGACCAGTCCGGAACTGGCCTCCCTTGTGGATGAAGTCATCTGGCTCAAGGTCGGCCAACTCACCAAGCTTATCGATGCCTTCACCAGTCGAGGGGTCAAAGAGTGTGTCATGGTCGGCCAGATCGCTCCGAGTAATCTCTTCAATCTCCGTCCCGATCTGCGGGCCATGAAATTGCTCATGCGCCTCACCGAAAAGAACGCCCATACCATCTTCGGGGCCATCGGCGACGAACTGCGCTCGGAAGGTCTCGAACTCATCCCCGCCCTGCCTTGGCTAATCCCCTTGATGCCCGGAAAAGGTATCCGTATCGGAACCTCGCTGACACCGGAACTGGCTGCGGATGTGGACTTCGGGTATCGCATTGCCAAGGAAATTTCCCGGCTGGAGATTGGTCAACTAGTCGTCGTCAAGGGCGGCACCGTCCTCGCGGTGGAAGGCTTCGAAGGCACCGACAAATGCCTTGCGCGGGGTGGCGATCTCGCTGGCAAGGAAGGCCGGGCTGTAGCCGTCAAGGTGGCCAAGGAAGGCCACGACATGCGCTTTGACATCCCCTGCATAGGTGAACGAACCCTCGAAACCTGTTCCAAACACGGCATTTCCGTGCTTGCCGTCGAGGCGGGCAAGACCCTTTTCTTGGACCAACCGGAGCTGGAGAAGCTGTGCAAAAAGCACAAGCTAACCCTGCTAACCATCCCCCAATGACCAGGCGGTTGGTCATTTATCGTCATTTTTTCGTGGTCATTTAGCCTCGCATCCATAGACTTTCGCCCCTGTTTCTGAATCTGGACATTTTGAACTAAAGTATGCTGACGTCTCACGAACTCATGGGTTTCATGTCTGCGGAACTCTCCAATGACATCCTCCAATCCGCCTTCGAAAACGACAAAGAACTCTACAAGGCCACGCTCAAAGCCGTCGCCGATGCACGCAAGCTCCGCCCCGTCTTCTTCGAGAAGCAGGCCAAAGCCCAGCGCCACGCCGCCATGGCCGCCACGCTCGCCAAGCCGAACATGGAACTCGCCGCCGGCACCCTGCTCCGCGGCTGGCTCCTCAAGAAATACAATGGCATGCTCGTGGACTTCCTGAACGCCCTCGACATCCCGCACAAAGACGGCGTGGTGGAAGACCTGCCCGAGAAAATCGACGACGCCAAGCTCAAAGCCGCCGTGGACATCCTGCTCGGCAAATACCCGCGCGAAGTCGTCGCCGTTTACCTGAACGCCTTCAACAGCATGAACGAAACCGGCTGGGATAACCTCGAGAAAATGCTCTCCTCGGACAGCCGCGTCCAAGTCGTCTAACCCCCTCTGGCCACTCAAACCACCGCCAAATTCATCATTCCGATGAATTCTGCGTATCTGGCGGCCTAAAAATCTGCTGGCGTGGCGTGGCCCGTCCGCTATCGTACGACCTCCTTTTAAAACGGAATATAAACATGGAACCTCAAGGTGATATCGCATTGATCGGTCTGGCCGTCATGGGTCAGAACCTCATCCTCAACATGAATGACCACGGCTACACCGTGGTGGCTTACAACCGTACCACTGCCAAGGTGGACGAGTTTCTCGCCAAGGAAGCCAAGGGCACTAAGGTGCTCGGCGCGCATTCCATCGAGGAGATGGTCAAGAAGCTCAAGCGCCCTCGCCGCGTCATGATGCTCGTCAAGGCTGGCGCGCCCGTCGATGAATTCATCGAGCAGCTCATCCCTCATCTCGAACCCGGCGACATCATCATCGACGGTGGCAACTCCCTCTTCGGCGACACGAACCGCCGCCAGAAGTATGTCGAGAGCAAGGGCCTCCTCTACATCGGCACCGGTGTCTCCGGCGGTGAAGAAGGCGCCCGCAAGGGTCCTTCCATAATGCCTGGTGGTTCCCCGGCTGCTTGGCCGCACGTGAAGGACATCTTCCAGGCCGTCTCCGCCAAGGTGGATGGCGGCGCTCCCTGCTGCGACTGGGTCGGCGAGCAAGGTGCCGGTCACTACGTCAAGATGGTGCATAACGGCATCGAATACGGTGACATGCAGCTCATCTGCGAAGCCTACAACATCATGAAGAACGGCCTCGGCATGAGCGCCGACGAGATGCACGAAGTCTTCGCCGAGTGGAACAAGGGCGACCTCGACAGCTACCTCATCGAAATCAGCCGCGACATCCTCGCCAAGAAGGACGAGGACGGCTCTCCACTCGTGGACAAGATCCTCGACACCGCCGGCCAAAAAGGCACCGGCAAGTGGACCGTCATCAACTCCCAGGACCTCGGCATCCCCATCACCCTGATGGCCGAAGCCGTTTACAGCCGTTGCGTGTCCGCTCTGAAGGACGAACGCGTGAAGGCCTCCCGCAAGCTCAAGGGCCCGCGTCCCGCCCTCACCAGCATTGCCTCCAATCCGGAGAAGAAGAAGGCTTTCATCGAAGACATCAAGAGCGCCCTCTACGCCTCCAAGATCGTCAGCTACGCCCAGGGCTACATGCTCATGCGCGCCGCGGCGAAGGAATACAACTGGAACCTCAACTACGGCGGCATCGCCCTCATGTGGCGCGGCGGCTGCATCATCCGCTCCCGCTTCCTCGGCAAGATCAAGGAAGCCTACGACAAGAACCCGAAGCTCTCGAACCTGCTGCTCGACGATTACTTCCGCGGCGAGATCAAGCAGGCCCAGAAGGGCTGGCGCAAGGTGGTCTCCACCGCTGCGCTGCGCGGCATCCCGGTACCCGCCTTCAGCACCGCCCTCGCGTTCTTCGACCAGTACCGCTCGGCCGTTTTGCCCGCGAACCTGCTCCAGGCCCAGCGCGACTACTTCGGTGCGCACACCTACGAGCGCATCGACAAGGCACGTGGCGAGTTCTTCCACACCAACTGGACCGGTCGCGGTGGCGACGTCTCCAGCTCCACTTACAACGTGTAAGTAAAACGCAGGGCGAGACTCCGTCGAGCCCTTGCATCGTCTTAAAAAAGGACGGCGGCAACGCCGTCCTTTTTCTTTGCCCCAATTTGTACGCAGCAGTCGAAGTAAGGAGACCCCAGCTAAACCCGGTAATGACCGGCCTGCTCGTGACGTTGCGGTTCCAAAGCCCCTGTGACTGGGCCGAAACGAAGCCAGAACCAAAACAGACCACCCGCTTTGCTCCCGAGACAATCGGCCACAGTATTTTTTACCGCTCTAATTCATCAGGAGAATCAGCATTTTACTTCTTGAGCGGGCCTAAAACAGGCTGGGCTTGCCTTGCTTCAGGCAAGCCCAGACCACCTCTAAAACCATCTGCTTATTACACCTTCAGCTTCGTCCACTTGGCGTTGCCCTTCGAGGACTTCACCACAGCTTCGATGAAGGCCATGCCGCGGATACCATCGCTGATCTTCGGGTAATCCAGCGCCACCGCATCCTTCGGCAGCTTCGTACCCGCTTGCACCGCGCGGATGTGATTCGCAAAGTTCTTGTAGATGTTCGCGAACGCCTCGAGATAACCTTCCGGATGCGCTGGTGGCGTGCGTCCAGCCGCTTTGGCGGCATCGCTCAAGTAACCCATGCTGGTGCGATACACCTGCATCGGTTGATCCAGCCACTTCACCAGCATCGTATTCGGCTCCTTCTGGTGCCATTCGATGCCGCCGAGTTCACCATACACGCGGATGTTCAAGTTATTCTCTTCACCCACGGAAATCTGCGAGCTGTGCAACACGCCTTTCGCGCCGCCCTTGAAACGCAGCAACACGTTGCCGTCATCATCCAGCGCGCGACCTTTCACGAAAGCCGTGATGTCAGCGGCCAATTCCTCAATCTCCAGGCCCGTGATGTACTCCGCCAAGTTCTCGGCATGCGTACCGATGTCGCCGATGCAACCCGCCGCGCCCGAACGCTTCGGGTCCGTGCGCCAAGCCGCCTGCTTCTGGCCGCTCGCCTCGAGGCGCGTCGCCAGCCAGCCTTGCGGATACTCGACGACCACCTTGCGGATCTTGCCGAGCTTACCTGCGGCGATCATCGCCTTGGCTTCCTTCACCAACGGATAGCCCGTGTAGTTGTGCGTCAGGCCGTAGAGCTGGCCGCTCTTTTTCACGATCTCACCGAGCTTCTTCGCCTCGGCGAGGTTCAGCGTGGCCGGTTTGTCGCTCAAGACATGGAAGCCATTCTCCAGCGCCATTTTGGCCGGAGGGAAATGCATGTGGTTCGGCGTGACGATGGAAACGAAGTCCATGCGCTCACCTTCCGGCAGCTTGGCCTCGGCCTTGATCATCTCCTCAAACGTGCCGTAGCAACGGTTCGCCGGGAGGAAAAGATCCGCGCCGCTCGCCTTGGAACGCTCTGGGTCAGAGGAGAATGCGCCGCAAACCAGCTCGATCTGCCCGTCAATGTTCGCCGCGATGCGATGCACGGCGCCAATGAAGGCCCCGCGACCACCGCCCACCATACCGTATCGAATTTTTCTGCTCATGGTGTAAAGTGATGATATAAAATGGTTTCAGTCCGTTGTTGAATACGAGATGGCGGCCTTTATAGTGACGCGCGTTTTTCAAGTCAACGGACGACTTGAGAGTTGTATGCAGATTCACCTGCTAAAATCAAAGATACACCGGGCGGAAGTCACGGGTGCCAACGTCAATTACGAGGGCAGCCTGACCATCGCCGAAGATTTCATGGAAAAGGCCGGCATCGTGCCTTTTGAACGTGTTTTGTGCGGGAACATGGCCAACGGTCAGCGCTTTGAGACCTACGCCATCCCCGGTCAGCGCGGCTCCGGTGCTATCATCTTGAATGGTGGTGTGGCCCATCTGGGCAAGGTCGGTGACCGCCTCACCATCATGACCTACGCCGTGGTGGACCAAAATGAAGCCAAAAACTGGACGCCCAAGATCATCATTTTGGGTGAGGCTAATAAGATCCTGAGCGAACGCGGCATCTAGCCCTCACCCACCCTATGCCCTTTACCGCCGCTGAAATCGCCGCCCAACTGCAAGGACAAGTCATCGGCGATGGTTCTGTTTTGCTGACCGGTTTCGCCCCCGCCTCCAATGCCAAGCCCGGAGATCTGACCTTTGCAGAGAATCAGGAATACTTCGCCGCTGCCGATCAAAGCGCCGCCTCTGCGATATTGATCGCCGGAGATGATTTTCAGACGGCCAAGAAAACGCTCATCAAAGTGCCGAACGCCCGTGTCGCCTTTGCCCGCGTTTTGCCGCTCTTTTTCCCGGAACCCGCTTTCGCTCCCGGCATCCATCCCAGTGCGGTGGTTGATCCGAAAGCTTCTGTTGATCCCTCCGCATTTGTCGGTCCGAACTGCTTCGTCGGTGCTGGTGCCACCATCGGTGCGCGCGTCGTGTTGGAGCGCTTGGTCTCCATCGGTGAAAATGCAGTCATCGGTGAGGACACCCGCATCTTTCCAAACGTCACCGTCTACCAAGGTTGCAAAGTCGGTGCACGCGTCCGTATTCATGCCGGCACGGCCGTGGGCTCAGACGGTTTCGGCTACGTCTTCGATCAAGGCCAGCATCGCAAAGTGCCCCAAGTAGGCATCGTGATTCTCGGTGATGATGTAGAACTGGGTGCAAATGTGACCATCGATCGCGGCGCGCTCGGCCCCACGATCATCGGCAAGGGCACGAAGATTGATAACCTCGTGCAGATCGGCCACAACGTCGTCATCGGCGAGCATTGCATCATCATCTCGCAGACTGGCATCGCGGGCAGCACCAAGCTCGGCAACTTCGTCACGGTCGCCGGTCAAGTCGGCCTCGCCGGCCACCTCAAGATCGGCGATCAGGTCACCATCGTCGCCCAGTCCGGAGTCATGCACGACATTCCGGCCAAGGAAAAATGGATGGGCAGCCCTGCTCAACCAGATAAGCAAGCCAAGCGCCAGATGCTCGCCCTGCAGCAACTGCCCGAACTTATTCGCCGCGTAAAAGAACTGGAACGGCAACTCGGCCACAAAACTGCCGGTCCCGCAGAGTAGTTCCACTCGCTGAACTCTCGCAAAAACGCCGCCAAATCACTGGCCAAAGGCGACAAATATTTCCCCTCTTCCCTCGACAAGCAGAGGGTTGGGGTGAGGAGTGAGCGCGTCTATCGTTAGAGAAATTTTCCCATCGACGCCCCGCCTTGGTCCCGCTAGCGTTCCCTTCGTTCCACAAAGAAATCTCTCATGAGCCCATTCGCTGCCGAATTGATTGGGACCATGCTGCTCATCATTTTAGGTGATGGCGTGGTCGCGAACGTCGTGCTTCAACAGTCCAAAGGCCAGAACGGCGGTTGGATGGTCATCACCACCGGCTGGGCCTTGGCAGTCACGTTTGCCGTGTACTGTGTAGGCCCCATCAGCGGTGCACATCTGAACCCCGCCGTCACTATCGCCGTGGCCAGCATCGGCAAGCTGTCCTGGGACATGGTGCCCGTGTACATCTCCGCCCAGATGCTCGGGGCCTTCCTCGGTGCGGTCATTGTCTGGCTCGCCTACCTGCCCCACTGGGAACTCACGAAAGATCCCGGTGCCAAGCTCGCCGTCTTCTGCACCGGCCCCGCCGTGCGCAAACCTGCCTCCAACATGATCACCGAAGTCATCGGCACCTTCATGCTCGTGCTGGGTGTGCTCGCCATCTTGACACCCGCTAATCTCGTCCCTGATTCCGGCTTCGACGTCGGCTTTGGTCCCTTCCTTGTCGGCATTATCGTCTGGGCCATCGGCCTTTCGCTCGGCGGCCCGACAGGCTACGCCATCAACCCCGCGCGCGATCTCGGACCGCGTATCGCCCACGCACTCCTGCCCATCGCGGGCAAAGGCAGTTCGGATTGGAGCTATGCCTGGGTGCCCATCGTCGGTCCCATCATCGGTGGCGTCATCGCCGCCTTCTTCCACATCATGCTCTGGCCGTGAACGGCAAGGCACAGCCGGGTCGGTGGAAGTAATTCGGAAGCATCTCGCAACGCTCAGGTAGTGGAATGTGGAACTCCTGTTTTTGTATTCCAGCTGACGGCAACAAAAGCGGCTGAAGATGGTCAGCCGTCAGTTGGCAGTGGCTGCCGCCACCCGTCCCGGTTCCCGTACTCCACTGCCCTTGCGTTGTGTCAACGAATCTCCCAGATCCTCCCGCATAAGTTCCGCCAGCTTCTGCAGCCGCTCCACCACTTCCGGGTTCTTCGCCGCCACATTGGTCGTCTCACCCAAATCATTCTTCAGGTCGTAAAGCGCCAGCTCCGTCTTCGCATTCTCGTAATTGGCCGGCTTGCCTCCTGAGCCACCCGGCCTCCCGGCCAGCGTGCGATACGTGTGCGGGAAGAACAGTTTCCACTGCCCGCTGATCACCGCCTGCAACTGGTTGTTCGCGTAATAGATGTAGTAGGCCTCCTGCGGGCTCTTCGCCGTGGCATCGCCCTTCAGCAAAGGCCAGATGTCCTTGCCGTCGATCTTCTTCTCCGGCAAAGGCGCCCCCACCAGTCCGGCGATGGTCGGTAGCAGATCAATCGTCATCGCCGGCAATCCGCTCACGCGATTTTGCGGAATCTTGCCCGGCCACCGTGCGATGAACGGCACTCTTACACCACCTTCCCAAGAAGTCCCCTTGCCTTCCCGCAACGGCCCGGCCGAACCCGCATGCGTGCCATAGGAAAGCCACGGCCCATTATCCGATGTGAAGATCACCAGCGTGTTGTCATCCAATCCGTTTTGCGACAGCGCCTTCAATATCTCGCCCACCGACCAGTCGATCTCCATCAGCACATCTCCAAAGATTCCCCGCTCCGATTTGCCCTTGAATTTGTCCGACACATACAACGGCACATGCGGCATGTTATGCGCCACGTAGAGAAAGAATGGTTTCGCCCGGTTCTTCTCGATGAACTTCACCGCCCGTTCCGTGTAGGAGGTGGTGAGTTGCGTCTGGTCGTCCGGAGTGAGCTTGGGATTGATGATTTTGTCTCCCTCAACCATCGGCAGGTCCGGCCAACGCTTCTTTCGCGGAGAGTCATCCGGCAGATCAACGACTTCCGGGTGGAACGGCCACATGTCATTGGAATAAGGGATGCCGTAATACTCATCGAAGCCCTGCTTCAAGGGCAGCATGGAAGGATGATCGCCCAGATGCCACTTGCCGAACATCCCGGTAGCGTAGCCCTTCTGTTTCACCACCTCGGCGATGGTCATCTCCTCCGGGTTCAACCCGATCTTCGCCCCCGGTCCCAATGCCCCGTGGATACCCACGCGGTTATTGTAACAGCCGGTCAGCAAAGCCGCCCGGGAGGCCGAGCAAACGGCCTGGCTGACATGAAAATTGACGAAGCGGATGCCTTCCTTCGCCATCCGGTCCAGATGCGGCGTCTGGTAGCCTTTTGCGCCGAACACCCCGACATCGGCATAACCCAGATCGTCCGTGAAGATGATCACCACATTGGGCGGGTGGCTCTCAGCCGCCTGTGCCCCGGCGTTTACCAGCCAAACTAGGGCCAGCCAGACTCCCAGCAGTATCTGGCAGCTTGC
Organism: Verrucomicrobiota bacterium; assembly: GCA_023431185.1. Lineage (GTDB taxonomy): Bacteria > Verrucomicrobiota > Verrucomicrobiia > Limisphaerales > JAEYXS01 > JAEYXS01. Next base: position 8,446 of record JAEYXS010000031.1, on the reverse strand, counting down.
CGTCCTTGGCTGACTGGTCGGCCGCTTATTCACTGGCTTTCTTGGCTTCAGGCTCCGGCTCGGGGGCGATCAGCGTCACCGCGTTCTGGGCCGCTCCGCTGATCTCCTCGTTGCGGACCTTGGAAAGCTTCTGCAACTTGGGCAGGGCTTCCTTGGCTGCGGGACCGTAGAGGCCCAAGGCGGATGCCGATGATGCCACCACAGAAGTGTCCTTGTCTTCCAGCAAGGTGATCAGTATCGGGATGGCCACCTCGGCCGAGACCTGGCTTTTGCCCACGGCGGTGGCCATCCAGCTGCGGACCGAGCCATCCTCATCTTGCAACCCTTTGATCAAGGCATCCGCCGCTCCCGTGGCTTCCCCGGCCTTCATCCGGGAAAGGGACGCTGCCGCCATGGCCCGCACCTGCTTGTTCGGATCGGAAAGCTTCTGCACCAGCGGGGTCACCGCGTCTTTGCCGATGGCGCCAAAGGCGGCAGCCACATCCAGCCCGGAATCCTGCACCGCCAGCAACGGCAGCAAATCGGGGATGACCGGAGCTGCCGCCGCTCCCAGCACATTAAAGCCACGCACCGCGCCGAGGCGAAGTGTGTAAGACGGTGGATGCTCCACATTCAGCACCGTCGCCCATTTCTGCCGCTGCTCGGAATCTTCGGCCTTCATCATGGCCACCAGATGCGGCAGGAACTCCTTCCCGTTGGCCAGGATCGTCTCCTTGGCCTTGTCCCGGATGGCGGTTTCCCGCGAAGCCAGCTCATCCATCCAGGCGACCACCCGCTTGCCTTGCACCTTGGGACCGCTCAAGTTCGAAACGACCAGGGCATAAGCTCCGGCAAGCAATCCAATGAATACAAGGACACCGATGATGAAGGGCTTTTTCATGATTTCGTCTTTAATGCGCCAAACCGCCTTTTTCGACAAGGAAATCTTGCAAAACCTTTACCCCGGCTGGTTGGCCGGCCGCTTCGTGTAATACGCCAGTCCGATGGCCAGCAGCACCAGCAAGTTGCCCGTCCAAAACCCCAGGCTCGCACCCACCGCACTGCTTTGCAGGTACTTCCCGCCCCAGTCATAGAGCAACAGCAGCCCCGCCGCGCCGATCCCGAAAGTCATCCACCATTGCTTAACATCCCACACCGGATGCAGTGTCAGGATCAGCACCGCCAGCAGCAACAACAGCGAACGCGCCGCCGGAAACTTGTTGATATGCGCCCAGGTCAGAAGAAATGTCTTGGCCCCCGGCAACCGCACCTTCAGTTTGCCATCCACCCGCTGGAAATTCTTGTCCGCCTGCGGGCTCATCACCTCATTCGTCCCCGCCGCCACCCATACATGGCTGAGATTCCCCACGATCCGCACATCCGTGAATCCACGTGAGCGCAGGATGCTCGCCGTCAAAACCGCCTGCCCATCGCAATCCTCACGTTTATTTTGCCACACCTCCGCCAACGTCGGCCAGTAATCCGTATTGCCCCACACATCCCAGTCATACCCATACTTGATCTCGCGATACACGAACCGCTCCACCGCCTTCATCTCTTCGTTCTTCGTAGCCTCCGGCTTCAACTGCTCATCGATCTTCTGGTTGATCTCCGTCAGGAACGGCGCATTGGTCTCGATCAACGAATCAGGATTTTTCCAGCGCGGGATCTGCCTCACCAGCTGGTCCGGTCGCGGAAAGAACACCGCCAGCGTAAACAGCCCCAGTAAAACGCACTTGACCAGCATTCGCTGGCCCCTTGGGCGCGCCGCCAGCCAATCCCACAGATCTTTCCCGCGCCCGCTCAAGCCTTTGCCTCCAGATACCCGCGCAGGGTCGCCAGGTCTTTCCGATACGCCTCCCGCAGGCTCTGCAAATCCTCCGGCAAAGTGTATTCCACATGCAGCAACACCGGCTGGCTGTAGCCGCTCGCTTTCACCATCTGATAGAATTTCGGATTCACCATCCCCTCGCCCAGCGGCACGTTCAGCGCCTTCTTCCCCTGCCAGGCGAAGTCTTTCGCATACACCAGCCCGAGGTGTGATTTGATGAGATTGAAATTCAGCTCCCAAGCCGTCCCGCCCTCCACCGTCGCATGCCGGATATCGAACGCGATGGCGATGTGTCTCGGATCATGCTCCTTGAAGAGTTCATAGATGTCCCATACAGCCGCTCCGAAATAATTCGCCCCTGAATGCACCTGATAGACACCGCTCATCCCCAGCTCCTTGTTCAGTGCCACCAAATCCTTCACCACCGGCTTCATCGCCTCAACCTGCGCGGCAATGGGTTTCTTCAGGTCATACTTCCACGCGCCCAGGCGATATCGCTTCAACCCCAGCTTTGCCGCTGTCCGCAGCACCTTCTGTGTCAGCGGGTCGGAAGCATCCGCTATCGCTGTGGTGAGTTCCGTGATCTCCAGCTTCCGCTTTGCCAGCACCTCCACCAGCTTCGGCAGATCCTCCTCCACCCGTTCCGGCAGCACGCGTCCCTTCGGTCGCAAGGCCGTCGCTACGCCCATGAAACCCAACTCCGCCAGCATATCCGCCATCTGTTCCGCCGGCAGATGCTGCAACGCCTTCTCAAACGCCGCGACGGGATAAACCCTCGCCGCCGCCCACACATCAAACGAAGCCGTCGCCAGCGCCAAGGAAACCATGCTTGCTCGTTGCAGAAACTTGCGCCGGGTCACAGGTTCACTCTGGGAAAGCATGACGCTGTTCTAGCACCTCCACCAAACCGTCCAAGGCAAAAGACGCTTCATTCCAGCTGGCGGATCGCTTCTGAATTCACCAAGCCCCGCTGCAACTCCGCCACTGTCTTCGATTGTCCCGGTAAAACCAGCTCCGGCGCAATCTCTGCCAGCGGCACCAATACAAACCGCCGCAGGCGCGCCCGGGGATGCGGCAAAACCAACGTTGCCGTATTCTTCACCTCATTCCCATAGGCGACAATGTCCAGATCCAACGGCCTCGCCTCATTCATCACCTTCTTAGGCCGTCGCCCAAACTCTTTTTCCAACTCCTTCAACTTGCCCAACAAACTCTCCGGCGTCTCGCCCGGCAACGGCACCAATCCCACCACCGCATTCACAAAATCCGGCGAGCCCGGCGGGCAATCCACCGGTGAGGTCGCCCACAGGCTGGAACGCCACAGCGGCTGGACTGATAATGCCGCCAACCGCTGCATTGCTTCCCTCAAGATTTGCACCGGATCGCCCAGATTGGAACCCAGCGCGATGTATGCCCGGACAATGTCGGGCGTTCGATGTTCGAGGTCCGATGTTTCTGATCCGTTCAAGATTCAATCACAGCGTATTTGCGCTTTTCCGTCATGACTCTACCGCCTGCTTCCACTCCTCCACCGCACTGCGTATCTCCAAGCCGCACTGGCGGGTGGGTTTCACAAAACGCGGCGTGAACCACGGGAACATCCCCACCAGATCAGGCGTCACCAAGATCTGCCCGTCGCAATCCGTTCCCGAACCGATGCCGATGGTGATAAAGGGGAATTTCTCCGTCAGTTCCTTCGCCACCGGTGGCGTGACCAACTCCAACACGACCGCAAATGCCCCGGCTTCTTGCAAGGCCGCCGCGTCATCCAGCAACTTCGCCTTGCCCGCATCGTCCTTGCCCTTGATGCGATACTTGCCCTCTTCCAAGATATGTTGCGGCAACATGCCCAGATGCCCGATGAAGGGGATGCCTGCGGCGATGATCGCCTGCACCTGCGGCAGGATCTCCCGACCGCCCTCCGCCTTCACCGCCTCCGCCCCCGCCTCTACCAATCGTTGTGCATTCGCCACCGCGCTCTCCGGCGTCTCATAGCTGTGATACGGCAGATCGGCAGCGATGAGCGCCTTCGGGTTCGCCCGGGCCACGGCCCGCACATGATGCTCGATTTCGGCCATCGTCACATGTGTGGTGTCCGGATAGCCGAGCACCACCATACCAAGGGAATCGCCGACGAGCAGCAGCGGGATGCCCGCCTCATCCAGCAAGCGGGCCATGGGATAATCATAAGCCGTCAATGAAGCGAGCCGTTGGCGGCCCTTCATGCCACGAATGACCTCGACCGTGATTTTGCCTTCACGCATGGGGAAAACATCGCTTCGACAAGCACCGGCAACAAGTGCTTTTTGCCGGGCAGCTTACTTCACCTTCAGCACCACCGCGGTGAAATCATCCGTCTGCTGCCCTTCTCCGCTGAACTTCTGCACCGCCTCATAGAGCGCTTCCACGATGTCCCGCGCCGACCGGTGCCGGTTCTCCCGCACCACTTGCAGCATGTTGTCTGCGCCGAAGAACTCGTCATCCGCGTTCATAGCCTCCTCGATGCCGTCCGTCAGCAGCAGCACGATCTCGCCCGGCGTCAGGATGAGCGGTGAGGCAGATTTGTATTCCGTGTCATCGCGGATGCCCAGCGGCTTGCCCGTGCGCTTTAATTCGGAACGGACCTGCCCCTGCGCATTGAGCACATACCCTGTCGAATGCCCCGCGCTCGCATACACGATGCTGCGCGTGGTCGGGTCGATCTGCACCAGCAGCATGGTGACGAAGCGTTCGCTGCCCACGTCTTCCGCCAGCACACGGTTTGCCCGTGTGAGGATTTCTCCCACATCATCGCGGTTGCGCGCGAGGATGCGCAGATAAGCACGCGTCTCCGCCATCAGCAGCGCCGGTCCGATGCCATGCCCCGTCACGTCACCGATGGCGATGCCCACGCGATGATGCAACATGCCCAGATAATCAAAATAATCCCCGCCCGCCGCCTCTGCAGGATGCGAGGAACCGGCGATGTCAAAATCCTCCAGCTTCGGCGATTCCTTCGGAAAGAGTCTTTCCTGGATCTCCCGTGCCACACGGAACTGCTCCTGGTTCTCGCGCAATTCCTTTTCCGCCTTCTTGCGCTCCGAGATGTCGCGGATGAACGCCACGAACCAGCGTTTCCCCTGCAACGCCATGTCGTTGAAAACGATCTCCAGCAGCGTATCGCGACCGTCCTTGCGCTGGCCCACCGTCTCCAGCATGTGCCGCCGCGAATTCACCACACCGGAGTGCAGTGACCGGACGAGTTCGACATCCGTGGTGCTTAGGGGCTTGTCCGGCAGGAGTAACGTCAGGTTCTGCCCCACGACCTCTTCCGGCTTGTAACCAAAGATCACCTCCACCGCCGGGTTCGCGAAATGGATGACGCTGTCCGTGTCCATGAGCAGCACCGCATCCGTCGCCGTCTCCCAGAGCAGCCGATAACGCACCTCGCTCTCGCGCACGGATTCCTCGGCCTTGCGCCGCGCCGTCCGGACCGCCGCCTCGCGCAGTTCCCGCTCGACCGCCGCCACCAGGCGCGCGAGCTGCCCTTTCATGAAGTAATCGTGTGCCCCGGCCTTCATCGCCGCCACCGCGATATCTTCACCGATGCCGCCGGAGATGATGATGAAGGGCAGATCAAGGCCGCTGTCCTGCAGGAGCTTGAGGGCTTCGGGCGCGCTGAATTCCGGCAGGTTGTAATCCGCCAGCACCACCTCCCATTCCTTCTCCTTCAACGCCGCCGCCATCTGGGCCGCCGTCTCCACCCGCTGCCACTTCGGCTCGTAACCGCCCTGCCGCAGCACATTTACCAGGATGCGCGCATCGAACTCGGAATCCTCCACCACCAACACGCGTAACGGCGTGCGCATGGTTGACGGTCTTTCGACGCTAGGTTGAGCCTCGCTCATGTGTTAACCAGATTGTAATCATCCACCCACCCCACACCAAGACAAAACCAGCCCGGTGGAATCGCCTTTACTCTCACCCCAACAACTCCGCCACCTTTGCCTTGATATCCTTCTCCCTCATCAGCGATTCACCCACCAAGATCGCCTGCGCCCCGCATTGCTCCAGCCGCGCCACATCTTCCCGTTTGTGGATGCCGCTTTCCGCCACCAGTAAGCGCTCCGCCTTCAAGCCCGGGATCTGCGTCGCCAACCGCTCCGTCGTGCCAAGGTCCACCTTGAACACCTTCAAGTCGCGATTGTTCACCCCTATGAACGTCGCCCCCGTCGCCAGTGCACGCTTCAATTCCTCTTCATCATGCACCTCCACCAGTGCCGCCAAGCCCGCGCCTTCCGCCAGCTCACGGAACCGCTTAAGCCGGTCATCATCGAGGATCGCCACGATCAACAGGATGCAATCCGCGCCCCACTCCGCCGCTTGCAGGATCTGCCGTTCGTCGATGATGAAATCCTTCCGCAAGAGCGGCAATTTCACCGCCTGGCGAATCGCTCGCAGATAATCCAGCGAACCCTGGAAGAACTTCTCATCCGTCAACACCGAGAGGCACGAGGCACCCGCCTCCTCATACTCCACCGCGATCTTCACCGGATCAAAGTCCGGCCGGATCACGCCTGCTGACGGCGACGCCTTCTTCACTTCTGCGATCAAGCCCACCTTGCCCTTGCGCGGTTGCAGGAGCGCGCGCACGAAATCACGCCGCTCACCACCGCGCTGCTGCAACACCGCACGGATATCCGCGACAGTCGGCACACGCGGCGGCAGTTGCGCCACTTCCTCGCGCTTCACCGCTACGATCGTATCTAGGATGTTCGCTTTGCTCATGGCCGCTTATTCATCATCCATCGAGGCACCCTGGATGCGCTTGGTCGGACAACCCGCGCGCAACCACGCATTCACATACGGGTCCAGCTCGCCATCCATCACGCCCTGCACATCACTCGTCTCGCAACCCGTGCGGAGGTCTTTCACCATCCGGTACGGCTGGAACACATAGCTCCGGATCTGGTTGCCCCACGACACGCTGCCTTTGTCCCCGTAGAAGCGCTCCATTTCGTTTTTCTGCTCATCCTGCCGCAGCGCGAACAACTTCGAGATCAGCAACGTCATCGCCGTATGCCGGTTCTGATGTTGCGACCGCTCCGTCTGCGATGCTGCCACCAGCCCCGTAGGGATATGCGTGATGCGCACCGCCGTCTCCACCTTGTTCACGTTCTGGCCGCCCTTGCCGCCGGAGCGGAACGTGTCCACGCGCAACTCGCTCGGCGGAATGGAGATGTTCGGATCCGTCTCCTCGATCTCCGCCATCGCATCCACGCTCGCGAAGCTCGTATGCCGCCGTTGATTCGAGTCAAACGGCGAGATGCGCACCAGGCGATGCACCCCGCGTTCGGCTTTGCAAAAGCCGTACGCCATGTCGCCCTTCACCATCATCGTCACGCTCTTCACCCCCGCCGTTTCACCCGGGAGCAAATCTGTGACCTCGAAGGTCCACCCGCGCGATTCGAACCACCGCTGATACATCCGCATCAACATGCTCGCCCAGTCACACGACTCCGTGCCGCCCGCGCCCGCATTGATGCTGAAGATGCAATTCCGCCGGTCGAAAGGTCCGTTGAGGAACACCCGCAGCTCGAGCGCATCCAGTTCGCCTTGCACCTTCGTGATGTCGCGTTCGACCTCCTTCGCCATGGTCGCCTGGACCTCCGGCGGCTCCGCCTCGCCCAGTTCGATCATCACCGCCAGATCGGCCAACTGCTTCTCCGCCGCGATGAACGGCTCCACCTTCTTCTTCAGCGAGTTCGATTCGTCGATGAGCTTCTGGGCCTTCTCACGAACGTCCCAGAAGTTATCCCGCGTCATCTCGGCATCTATCTCCGCGATGCGCTTATGTGCTCCCGGCACGTCAAAGAAACCTCCGTAATTGGGAGGCTTTATCCTGCGCCGTGGCCAACGTCTGCTTTGCCGTCTCGAACATAGAAAGGTCAATGTAAGTAACCCCCACGCCCTTTGCCCAGCAGATTTTCACCTCATAGAATCGTCCTCATCTTCGCTCTCGTCCTTCGTCCTCGATTTCGTATGAACGTTGGAAGTTGGTCGTTCAATGCTTCCCAGTGTCCTATTTGACCTATCAGCCCCATAAGACCTGTTCCCCTTTTTCGCATATCTCGCGTAGTTCGCGGTTAATAATAGGCCCGTAGTGCAACTACCGTTCCCCGGAGCGGCCTTCCCATCGCGTCCGTTCGATGCTCCCTCATCTCGATGGCATCCTGTTCTGCGGCACTCTAGCCACCAGTCTGCACCTCCCGGATCCGACCCTCGCCAGCCACTTCCCAGCACCCTTGTTTGTCACAAAGGCAGAGACGCTCTGAAAAGAGGGCTTGAGGCTGGCTGCGCAGGTGGGAAGACGAACTTCGTCTGAATTGGTCAGGGCTAGGCGCGGCGAGGGAGCATATCAAATAAAAGATACGTGACCGAGCCGCAACAACGCCCTGGCCAATCCAGACCAGCAGACGGCCTTAAGACATCTTTTCAGATCGTCTCTAGGAACTATGTCAAAGAGCAATGCAACCACCCGACCCCTGTTGATGTATCTGGCCTATGGCTCCTCCTCACAGGGAGGCCAGACTCTGGCGCTGTCCTGAACCCGGCTGGTTCCGCAGTGAGTACTTTGAGATTCCCCGGTGGGTCATA
>JAEYXS010000022.1 GCA_023431185.1 Verrucomicrobiota bacterium | reverse complement strand
GTCCCGCATGCGGGACCGCTTCAACGTTCATAAGCAAAAGGCAGTTTTACAATATCCACTACTCCCATGAGCCATTCACACGATTGCTATAAAATAACCACGCCACCTGACTGGCGGATACTGAAGCGGCTTAAAAGCCGCGCTCCTACTGCCTGTCTGCGCTCGACAGGGTTGGGGTTACGCTTTTTAATCCAAGCCATGATCACCTTGAAGTCTTTGTCCGCTCTGGCATTTGGTTGCGTGCTGTTGGGTTCCCTGTTCGCGGCGGAGCCGGCCAAGACAGTTTCACTGTTTGATGGCAGGACGTTTGCGGGCTGGGAAGGCGATATGGCGAAGAGTTTCCGCATCCAGGACGGGGCCATCGTGGGCGGCAACTTGCAGACCGCCATCCCGCGCAACGAGTTCCTCGGCACGACGCGGCAATATACGAACTTCGTGCTGCGCGCGAAGTTCAAGCTCGTGGGTGGTGAGAAGGCGAATGCGGGCATCCAGTTCCGCACACAACGCATCCCGAACCATCACGAGGTCATCGGTTACCAGGCGGATATGGGGCAGAACTACTGGGGCGCGCTCTACGACGAATCACGCCGCAAGAAGGTGTTGGCCGCTCCGCCGGCGGAAGAGATCGCCAAGATCGTGAAATTCAATGACTGGAACGAATACGAGATCCGGTGTGAAGGGGCACACATCCAGTTGACTGTGAACGGCAAGAAGACGGTGGACTATACGGAGGAGGATTCGACCGTCCCACGCTACGGCATCATCGCGGTGCAGATCCACAGCGGACCGCCCACGGAGGCTTGGTATAAAGATATCACGATCGAAGAACTGCCCTGAGCCAGACGACTATTCCGTTCCCGCGGCATTGCCCACCTGGTTAAACATGCCGATGTAGAACGAAATGATGCTGAAGGCAATTCCCAGCATGATGGCGATGGTGATGCCCACTCCAAGTACCGTAAGGAAATTGCGCATCTTGCGGGAGCCTTCCTCCTGGTAGAAGGTATAGATTCGCCCGAGGGATTCATCCAGTTTGCCACTGACTTCGCCGGAATGATAGAGATTGCCAAACAACTCAGGGAACACATCGGAGCGATTGACCAATTCCGAAGGGAAGTCGCCGTTCTCCAGATTTCTTTGCCACGATAGCACGGTGCGATGGACCGCTGGTGAACCGGAAGCGGCGGACGCGAGCATCCAGGCTTCGATGGTGTTCACGCCAGCCATGAGGAGCGCTTCCAGCGAGGCTGCCAGCCGGGCCATGGCCAGGCTGCGGCGTGCGGTGCCCAGCACGGGCACCAGATGTAACACCTGCTCCACCATCGACCGCCAGCCTTCACCATGACGGCCCTGCCCTGCCAACAACGTCAGGAAGACGATGGCGTAGACCGGCCCCAAGATGAGCACCTTGCCGAGCAGGAACTGCACGACGGCCCCTTCCTTGACCAGCGCCACCAGGGAGGTGACGGGAAATATGAGCGTGGCGAAATGAAACAGAAAGACGGGATAGGCGAGCCTTTGGATCAGCGAGTAAGCCAGCTCAGCGCGTTCCCGGTAATAGGCCGAGAGCATCTGGAAACACTCCGGCAGCCGGCCGCTTCTTTCCCCGGCTTCCAGCAGGGAGATATCAAACTTGGTAACCCAGTCGCCGGTCTTGGTCAGGGCTTCAGTAAAAGTCTGCCCCTGGCGCAAGTGTTGGACGACGATGCTGAGCGGTTCACGAAAGGACTGCTTGGGCGGGTGCTTGGCGAGCTGTTCAATGACGGAAGGCAGGCCGAGGCCTGCCTTCACCATGGAACTCATCTGATGATAGAGCTCGGCGCGGAGAGCCAGTTCGCGGGGTGTGGTGATCATAACCGCCGCCGAGCACGGGACAGTTTGCTTACGCCAGCTTGTCCAGTTCGCCCTTAAGAGCGCTCTTGGGCTTGGCACCGACCATCTGGTTCTGGATCTGGCCGCCCTTGAAGAACAGGAGCATCGGGATGGAAGTCACGCCGTATTGGGCGGCGAGGTTCTGGTTATCGTCCACGTTCAGCTTGGCGATCTTCACCTTGCCGACGTATTCGTTGGAGAGTTCGTCGAGCGTGGGTCCGAGCATCTTGCAGGGACCGCACCATTCGGCCCAAAAATCCACGAGCACAGGGACAGATGACTTCAAGACTTCGGTCTCGAAGTTCTCTTCGGTCAAAGTAACAATATTGGCTGAAGCCATAACGCGCTTAATACTTGCTGATTACAAGCCGCTTGCGGTGGCTGGTTGCGCCCGCCCGAGGCAGACTTAGAACAACCCGCCCAAATGCAGTCCGTAAACGACCGCGCCAATATTCACCAGAAGGGCGAGGATGGCCAGCACCAAGTCCAGCACGCTGGTCTTGCCCGGGACGCCGGGAGCCGGAGCGGGCTTGGGAGCCTTCGCAGGTTTACCACCCTTGGCCGGTGCAGTCGCAGCAGCGCCTGCAGGGGCGGCGGCAGTGGCCGGAGCGGCAGCCGCAGCCGTGGGGGCTGGAGCGGCGGCGGCAGGAGCACCCGTTGCAGCCGCTGGACGTGGAGGCGCAGCAGCAGCCGTCGGCGCACCCGCTGGGCGGGCACCGGCCGGAGGCAAAGTGATACGGACCGTGGCACCGGGAGCCGCCGGAGCTGGAGCGGCGGCGGCAGGAGCAGCAGCAGGCACCGGCGGAGCCGGGATGGAAGCAGTCGGAGGAGCAGCCGGCTTGGGCGGCAACCCGGGCGCGGTCGGCTTCGGCAAGCCGATACGGACGGTTTCCTTCGCCTTGGGCGGGAGGCTGATGCGGACGGTTTCCTTCTTCGGCTGGACCTTGGAGGCTTCCGCCGGTTTCGGTGGTACTGGTGTCTCTTCCGACATACTTAGTTGGTGGTTAGGTCTGGAAAACGTAGTTTCACTGGCCTAGGGGTGTCAAATCCTAATGTGCATTTGTGAATCTTTCCGCCGACTTTTCCACAATGCAGGAAATTATGAGAAACAGCGTCAAATAGCCGTCAAATCAACGACTTACGCACGAAAACCAACTCTAAAAAGGTAGGACATTTACAGCGACTTTTCCACAATTCCCAAGAGGAGTGTCCTACCTTTTGAAAATACACATCTTGCAAATCAACAACTTACAAAGAAAAGTGGAAAAGTCGGCGGAAAGCAAAAGGTAGGACGTAGGACACCCCAAAAAGCCCGTTTGCAGGTAGGACACCCCCACCGCGCACCCCCACGCAAGCCAGGTGCAACCCCCTTTCCGATGCCGTGCGCGGCCCCTGCACCCTATCCAATGCCCTCCAATCAATCGAGCGATTGATCCTCTTTGGCTGCATCTCCAGCCAACCTTAACGTGGACACCTTCTCCAGCACCAAGCCGACAACCTGCCGGCCATCCGGTTTGGCCGGGATCAACACATATACCCCGCCAGTGATCGATCCCGTCTCCAGCTTTAGTTTTAAATTTTTCATCCTTCCAATCTACCACGCCCCGAGCGGCCCGCTAATGATTTCAGCCGCTATCCCCAAAAACCAACCGCCCCGCCCTGGTGGTGATCCAGAGCGGGGCGTGGTGCCTATATATGTTAGAGGGGGCGTCAGTTCCGGGCGAGCGAGCCGAACGGGGCCGGGCACCGCAGCATGGCATGGCCCCGGGCGATCGCCGCTTGCATCTCGCAACTCTCCGCCAGCTTGTGGAGTTGTCGCACCGACAGACCTTGGCACATGCCCGCCATATTGACGGCCATGGCGATCTCGAAGTTTTTCGCCGGTTCAAACCCAAGCTTTCCCTGCGGAGCCGTTTTCTTGGCTGCCCTCACTTTGGCGGGGGATTTCATACCTGCCACCCCGCTTCCGGGCGCAATGCCTGCACCGGGCCGTGGAACTCCTTGGCCCAGGCTTGTTCCTTGGGCCGGGCAGTGTAGCCCTTCAACCCCAGCGCAAACCCCTGCATTTCATCATACGCGCCATCCATGCACGCCTGCACCGCTTTCCGGGCGAACTCCACCGGGCTTTGCCCCTCCCAGAGCGAGAGCAGCGAGAGCGCCGTGGCCGCCTCCCGATCCAGCCCCAGCAACGCCGCGAGCTGGGCCAGCTCCCGGGCCCGCACCAGATCCCAGATCAACGCCCGGTAATCCACCGGCTGCGAGTCGCCAGGCTTCATGCCCCGGGCCAGCACCGCCAGCGTGGGCTCCAGATCCGTGAGCGAGAGCCCGGAATCATGGATCTCCCGCCCGGCATCGGCACCCACACAGATCCAGTAATCAGGTTGCCCCGGCTGCCATTGCAGGAAAAGGTGATCCGTGGGCGGGCAAGGCGGCGATGACTTGCGCCGGCTGATGGTCTTGGGCGTGGAGGTTTGGCCTTGTGAAATGGCCTTTGATTTGCCACCTTTACGGTGGACTCGGTTGGTTTTCATTGCTTGGATTCCTTAACCGGGTCTTACGCCGTGGTGAGGCTGCAACCTTGCCACGGTTTCTCTTTTGTTGTGCTTCAACTCCCGAGACCCATTCCAAGAGTAGAAGCGTTGTTTCCGCATCGGGTTCACGACGGCCTGCAAACCAGTCGGTTACCCGCTGCTGTGGCACTCCAAGATCAAGAGCGAGTTTTTTCTTGGCCCCATGCTCTTTCGTGAATGCCTCGGCCTTCACCAATAGAGCGTGAATCTTTGAAGTTGTCACAGATTGAAAATAACCAAAATGGTTATTTTGGAAAGCGGAAAATCACACCTTTTATTGTTTTTTTTCGTGAGATTGAGCTACAGGGAAGTTCTTTTTCAGAGCCTTCGACAGCCTTCTTATCGAGGCTGCCTTGGCATTGGTTTTGGTGTTTTTTACCTCAGCGAGATGGGCCAAGTACTGATCAATCTCTTTGCCATACATATCCTCAAAAAGCCCGCAAATCATATCGATTTCACGGTACAAATCCCGATAATGTTTGGGAGGCGTAACTTGGGCTACCCGCATCACCCTCTGATTAATGTAATACAAGAGATCCTTGAGTGAAACGCCCGCCACCTTAATTTGCTGAACTGCTACGCTACTGGCTAGATTCTCATCCTCTCTTGGTTTCACCTCTTCCCAACGCCTGTCAATTTCAGTCTTTAGATACAAGTCGTAAGCCTCCGCGAATGATAGTTTCTCCGGTATGCAACTCTCCAATTCAAGAGGGAGATCGATATCGAGCAGCTTAGGTTCCAATCCCTCCGCCAGCCAGCGCAAGCTAATGCGGAAAACATAATTCACATGCCGTGCAAATTCATACCTGATCGGCACCCTCGCATGCTCATAGCTCGCGAGCAGAGAACTATCCACCGCCAAAGCTTTCGCAAACGCCACCTGCGACAAATTTGTTGAGAGGCGAAATTCTCTCAGCCTAGCGCAGATTGCTTTATCCCGATCCGACAGCGGGTTTTTTCGAGCCATAATTTCCGACAGATAACACCCCTCAAATATAAAAAGAAAGCCGCTTGACAAGAATCATGGTTCCGTGATTCTCTGTAACTATGAAACGTGGTTCGATAAAACGCCAGCCAAGAATCAAGCACGTCGTGCAAGACGCTGCTGCCTTGGGCTGCCATCGAAACCACCTACGGCTAGTGCTCCAAGGCAAGCGCACCAGTAAACGCCTGACGGCCCGTTACGAAGCGCTGAAAGCCAGCCAGGCACAACCCCCAGCCGAGCCGCCCGGCAACTGATTTTTGAAAGGGCCCCAAATGAGCGAAAACACTTCTCCCGATTCCGGTTTTGAATCCCCCTCCAATCTAGCCGCCACCGTGCGCCGCCTGCATGATCAGGCCATCTGCCAGCAGGCCACCATGGCCGGGCTGATCGTTACTACCGAAATTGCCGTGGAAGACATGCAGGAGCTGGGCCAGCTCGCCAAGGAAACCAGCGAAGTAATGGAACGCAATACCGCCGCGCTGCGCAAACTGCTGGCAGACATGCAAGACCTGTCCAACCCCTCTTGATTTCATGATCCGCATTGACCTAAGCCCCCGCGCCCGTGCCCTCCTTGGCCAGATCAAGGAGCTGCCCAAGCGTACGCAGCGGGAGATGGCGCGGGCGATGGATAAGCAGAACGAGCTGACGATCGGGGTGATCGCCCGCGAACGCATGAGCCAGCGGGGGCCATCCACTTTAGGCGTAGTCACGGGCAGGCTTCGCCGTTCCGTCAGCCGGTCCCGTGCGCGGGTGTTTGGGCACCAGATCATCGGAGCCATCGGCACGAACGTAGAGTATGCCGGGGTGCATGAGTTTGGGTTTACCGGCAAGGTGGAGATCGGGCAATTCACCCGGCGCAACCGCTCCGGGGATATTTATTCCGTGCGGGGTGCCGAAGTCAGTCGGCGCATGGCTTTGCGGATGGGCATCCTACACCAGAGCCAAGCGGGCCAGCAAGCCCGCGAGTCAGGCCGTTACAGCTTTTCCCGCCGCAAGGCCATGGAAGTCGCCAGCGGTTTTGCCGTGGTGAAGGCCCACACCCGCGAAATGAAAATACCCGCCCGCGCCCCGATCCGGCGCGGCATCGAGAGCCGCGCCGTCGAGTACGGAAAAGAGTTTTCCGCCGCCATTGTGCGGGCCGTGGAGGGCACGGCATAAGACGGAACGAAACCTTGTAAAACCCCTGATTTCATTGATGAAAACTATCGAGCGTAGAACCCTCCAGAACAGTCTCCAGATCCGCGTCTTGAGCGAGTCAGAGGGGCTGGTGGAGTATATCGCCAGTGATGAAACGCTGGATAGTTACCGCGAAATCATCCGGGCGGATGGCTGGCGCTTCGATCAGTTCAAGCGCAACGCCCCGCTGGTGGATTCTCACGACTACAGCACGATCGAGAAGCTGGTGGGCAAGGTGGTGGATTTCAAGGTGGACAAGAAGCGCCGCCAGCTTATCGAAACCGCGCAATGGGCCGTGGACGTTCAAGACAATCGCCTCGCCCAGATCGGCTGGCGCATGACGGTAGGGGGCTATCTCAAGGCCGTAAGTGTGGGTTTCTGGCCCGTGCGCCGGGTGAGCAAGTGGGATAGCGACAGCGCCGCATGGGGGCAGGCGCTCAAAGACGCCGGCCAGAGCGAGGATTCCCTCGCGCAGACCATTTACCTGGAGCAGCAACAGGTGGAATTGAGCGTCTGCATCATCGGTGCCAACCCCAGCGCCCTGGCCAAGGCTTACAAGGCCAATGTCCTGACGGATGGGGACATCGAATTACTTTCCTCCCGGTCAACGCCCAGTGAACCCGCCAGCGCCTCTGCCAGATCCGTCCATGGGGCCACGGCTAACGGACGGACACGCAAGCGTTTTCTGGAGAGGTTCGAGCGGTGCCTGGCGCAACAATAGGTGGGCAAAGTCCCGCCTGCTGAGTGCCGCTCACTGACGGAAAACCTTAGATAAATCAAAGATATGAAACGAAATTTGCTACTCAATTACCGGGACGAAGGCGGCGGCGGGGCTGGCGTAGTGATGGATGACGCGGAGTTTCAAAAGCGCGTGCTGGGTGGCGTTGATGCCCTAAAGGCGGATTACTCCCGTCTGGATTCCAAGACCAAGGCGGCGTTTGAAGATCTGACGAAGATCAAGAACACGTTGAACGATCAAGCCCGCGCCCTGGAGGCCATCAAGAAAGTGGAGATGAACCTGAAGCGGGAAGTGGACGCCGCCGGGTGGAATCCGATCCGGCGCATTGCCGAGGATGAGGAGAAGCGCAGCCTCTTCCAAGCGATCGTGCGCAGCGCGGTTGGCTTCCCGGTGCAGGGCAAGGATGCGGATGCGCTCAAGCGGGCGCTGGGTGAATCCAGCACGCCAGGCAGCACACTTATCAATGACGCTCTGGCGCAGGATATTTACGATACCCTCGCCAGCTTCGGCAAGTGGAACACGCTGGGCGCTCGCCCGGTGCGTACCAAGGTCACCAAGTTCCCGGTGAAAACCTCCCGCGCCACGGCGGTGGCCATCCTCGATGATGCGGGCGAGATCCCGGATGACACGAACAAGGCAGGCACCTCCGTGAATTGCGAGATGGTGCTGGTGGCCTCTTTGCTGAATGTGCAGATGGCCCTCTTGGAAGATGCAGAAAGTGATCTGACCACTGACATCCTCACGGATTTCATGGAAGCTTACAACGAGCGCGTGGACCATTTCGCCTTCAACGCGGATGGCGGGGCAGACGCCACGGATGGCGGTATGTCTGGTGTGTTCCACGTAGGCACCGCAGCGGCGGCCGCCAATGGCAATACCACCGTAGGCGAGCTGGAGCTGGATGATTTCGTGCGCTGCCTCACCACAGTAGCGCCCGCCGTGCTGGCCCGCCGCCCGCGCTGGTGGATTCACCCCTCGATGCTCGCCCGCGTATTGCTGGTGCGGGATGAGAACGGCCGCCCGATCTTCCAGACGGCGATCGAAGCGCCGAGCATGGGCGCTATCGGCAGCATCCTCGGCTATCCAGTGGAGTTGGTGCAGGCCGCGCCTAGCACCAATGCCGCTAGCGGCAAGGTGGCCGTGTTTGGCGATCCCAACGGCTACGTTGTGGGCAATCGCGTGGACTTCAAGTTCGAGGCCAGCGATCACCACAAGTGGAATACGCACCAACGCAGCTTCCGGGGCATTGGCCGCGCCGGTACCAAGCTGCGCCGGGCGGATGCCTTCGCCGTGCTGACACTGGCCGCCGCGTAAGCGACGGGAAACGAAGTAGAACAAGTAGCAGATTATGCCAGTCTCAAACGAGATCACCACCGCACCTGGAGCCCGAGGGCACCAGTCTCGTCTGGCATTCACGGCTGCCGGGTGCGTCCCCCTTCGCCTGGCAGCCGTCCTTTACTTTTTGATTACCGCCGTTCCACCCACTGGCCACGCGTCTATCGCAAGGTCTTATGGTGGGCAGGATGGCGGGTTTATGAGGTTGGTTGACAGATTGGTTGTTTGCTTCGATCCACGCGCTGGCAGTCGGGTTTTCATAGTTTCCCGGCTGCCAGCCAACCCCTCCCCTTTTTCAGAATTTTCACGATGCATCCACGCACGGTGTGCCTTGGCTGGACCCAGGCACATTGATGCCTTCAAAAAAAGTGCGCGTGATCTGCCAGCACGGTTGGATGGACCCCCAGCCGTGTCTGGCCCTTTTCTTTCTTGAGCCATGAACCCTCGCAACAACACCGCCAGCACCACCCAAGCGCCGCCGCCCCTCGCGGCCTCTTGGATGCTTGAGCGTGCGCGGGTGTTGCATGGCATCTGTCTGCGCATCGATCGCCAGCATGAGGCACAGGGCGTGCCCTTGCGCCGGGCGTTCAACCAGGCGGCAAAGCGGTTGCAGGGGCGTTGCTATCGGTGTGACAAGGGGCGTTCTCTGGCCCTGTCCGCCGCCAGCTTGCGCCGGATCTACTACCGCTGGAGCCAAGCCCGATCGGTTGAATGCCTGGTGTTGGGTTATCGCGCTACCAGCCGCGCCAGCTTGAAGCCCGCCACCGTGCGCCAGTTTCTCCGTTTCGCGGTGCAGGCAGGGGTGTGGAGTTTCCTTACCGCTTACGGGCTTTTGATGGCACGGGGCAAGACCCAAGGCCGCAAGCTGCCGAGTTATGCCACCTTACTACGGGCGATCCCTGCCAAGGTGCGGGCAAGGATAACGGCTGAACACAAACGACGCCGGCGCGCGCACCAAGCCGAGCAAGTTTTCGCGGCCTATGCCCGCCAGCTCGCCAGAAAGGGGGGCAAGTGAAGCTACTGGCCACTGTCACCACCCCCATCCCCGCAACCTACTGGAAGCGGCCCTTGCTCCACCCCGCGACGTTCCAAGCCGCTTGCGGGCTGAATGAAGACGAGGTGCAGGCAGCGATCGAGGACGGGAAAATTGAATGGGCTTTCGACCTCCGCAGCGAGGAAGCCTTGCGCGGTTGCCCCCGGATCTTCGCCGGTTCCTTGGAGAGCTACCAAGCCAAAGAGGCCGGGCAGGCCGGGCGCTCTTACCAGATCGAGGAAGTACTGCAGGCGATTCTCCCGCCGGGCAATTCCATGGTGGTGATGGCTGCCGAGCTGGCTCGCCGTTGTGGTATCGGCTCTGACCATATCCACGCCCTGATTGATGCCCGCAGCTTCAAGGTGTTGGTGCCTGCCCGCACGGAGAGAGGGCGCAATAGTTCTCCAGGCTTGTGCCGGAAGAGCGTGGCCACTTGGTTGGAAGAAAGGAGGATGGCCTAAATGTCCACCACCCCCTCAATCTCTCACTTTCCCAAAACGCACAGAATTGACCTATACGCGTTTGGTGGGTGTGGACATACCACCCGCGGGCTTCCGAAGGCTATGCAATACCGTTCCGCAACGGCGCAAGGGCATCCCGTAATGAGTCAAACCCCGATTTTCACCCTGAACCGGGCGCAAGCCCCCCAAGCGGGAGGCTTTCACCTATGAGCAAGCAGAGTTTTGAATATCAGTTCAAGGCGGATACGGATGATTTTGCAGCAGGCGCTCGCAAGGTGGCCGCCGAGGTGAACATGGTAACGGCTGCTGGCACGAACATGACCAACAAGCTGGGCAGTTACTTCAAGGGGCTATCCGGCCAGATGCTGGGGCTGTTTGGTTCGGCTGCCATCGCCAATGCCATGCGCGACGTGGCCAACGAGGCGGGCAAGATAAGGGATGGCGCGGCGGGTCTGGACCTAACCATCAAACAGTATCAGGAGTTAGACTACGTAGCCCGCCAGACGGGCGCGGGGTTGCAAGACTTCGTGCAGGCCATCAAGGCGGTGGCCAACGCGCAGGCCGCCGCGTTGCGAGGTAATCAAGAAACCACCGACACCTTCGCCCGTATGGGGATCAACCTCCAGCAATTGCGATCCCTAAACCCGCACCAGCTTATGGATGCGATCGGCACGAGCATGAAGGGCACGAGCGGCCCGGCGCTTAATCTGGCAGATGCCGTGAAGATATTGGGTGGCACCGCCGAGAAGGTCTTGCCCGCCATGGTGGAAGGCTTCAAGGAAATGAAAGATGACGCTGAGAAGCTGGGCGTGATTTTGGGTGATGAGGTGGTGATGCGGCTGGCGCAAATGTCAGACCAGATGACCACGCTACAGCTGCAAAGCCGGGGATTGATCGCGGAGCTGACACTGCTTTTTGCGAAATTTGGCCGGGGCGTGGGAGATGTATTTGATCTGCCCGGCAAAGCCATAGGGGCGGCAGTCGGCAGCTTGAACGTGGATCTTAAGGATTCCATTTCCACTGACGAGAAACAAACCGCCAGCAATCTATCACTCGCCGCCCGCAATGCGTTCAATGCGGCCAAGGGAGCCCTCACAGCGGAGATGGATCAGAGGGCCAAGATCGAGGCCATGGTGCAGGCACGGGCGGCCGCCGCGAGGGAAGGACGCACGCCGGGCAGTTCCGCCATGGCGGTGTTTGAACAGAAAGCATTGGAAGAGCTACGTCAGAAAGTCAGCGAGGCCGAGCGCGATGCCATGCCCCGGGCAGAACGGCTGAACGCCCTGATGCGGGAGCGGGCGGAGATCCAAGCCAGGATTTCCACAGAGGCAGACGAATCCGCCAAGCTCCAGTTGAGGCTCCAAGAGCTAAAACTAAACAAAGAGATCGAGGCTGGCCGCGAGGTGAACAAAGGCCCAGCGGACGGGATAGAGCGTGAGGTTTCCCAGATGGGGCAGGCGCGCATCAACGTGGACACCCTCACCCGGATCGGCGGCCATCGCGGTGGCGAGCGGACCGACGCCCGAATCTTGGCCGCCCAGCAACAGAGCCTTAAAAACATCGAGCGCCATTCGGCGGAGAGCGCCCGCGCCCTCAAGGAGATCGCCAACTGATGAACCGCCCCACTAAAAAGCCCCGTCGCCGGATGCCCAGCGCCTCGAAAGATGCCATGCGCACGGATGCTGGGTTTTTTGTGGTTATCACCGTGCCGTGCAATTCCCCTTGGAACGCCATCAAAGGCGAACTGCTGCGCGGCGCGGTGGGCATCGCCTTATCCTTGGCGGGGATCTGCCGCCCGCCTCGCGTTCCCTATGATTATCCCTTGGACTTGGCGGCCGCCTGGACGACGGCCAACCCCTTGGCCACGGCGGCAAAGGTAAAAAGCTTCCTGCGATCGCTTCACCTTTTGCGGTGGTGCCATATCGCTTGGCTGGATGAATCCGAAGGCATCTTCCGCGAGGTGAACACCCCAGACGGCAAGGCTTTCGCAGACCGCTGGAATGAAGCGGAGGCGCAAAAGCTGCGCCTCCAAAAACTTCTGGAAAAGGAGCGCCGCTAAAACTCATGGGGTCCACGCCACAAACCACACCCGCCTTCACTGCCGCGCAGATCGCGCAGGCGCTGCAACTGAATGTGCGAGTAGTACGCCGCCGCTTGGAATCAATCTCCGCCACGGTGGTAGTGGTCAAGGGCCAACCTACTAAAGCCTGGGCGCTCTCCGCCCTACCTCCGGAGTGGCAGGCGAAGTTAACCCAGACCGCGCATCAATTGGGCTGCCGTTCCACGTCACACTTGCTTTCCCTTTCCCTTGAGCCATGGCAACCGCCGGTCCCGCTGGCGAAGATTGCGCCGGAGAGCGTAGAGCGCGCCGCCAAGCTCCAGCGGGCTCTGGCTACCCCGCTGGCCATGCGCAACGATACCCGCATGAGCAGCGCCGAATTTGAAGCCTTGGGCCTGCGGGATTACCGGGCTGCTTTTGGCTACGAGGTGACCGCCCGCCACTGGCGCGAGTTGGTGGACCGCACTCTGGCCCGCGATGGCGGCCGCAACGATTTCGGGCGTTTGGAAATCTATCTCGATGAAAAGCCCGCGCTGGCCCCTGAGTTGCCCCGCGCCGGCGCAAACGAGATCACCCAGCATCTGCAACGGGTGGTGCTGGCTTTCGGTGACACCGCCAAACCGTCAGATGATGAGATCCGGCTTTTGTGGCATGAGGCTTTCAGCATCTACCAGAGCGCGATCGCGCACGGTGAAGCGGAGAAACCCGCCCGCCGCACCGTGCTCCGCTTCCTGCTTTCCCGCCCTTACGGCCTGGCCAAGAACATGGCAAGCCTGCGCAAGACCTTCGCCAGCAAGTTTGAATTGTGGCAGTTGAATGAAGGCAACCCCGACGCCCTCAAAGATCGCCGGAAGGTGCAGGTGGAATTCCAGATCAGCCAGAGCGATTTCGACGTGATCACGGAACGGGCCTTGATGTGTGGCGGGCGGTTAAGCCAGGCATGGCGGGAACTTCGCCAGAGCAAAGCCTTGAGCTCTGATTTACTCGCACTGCAACCGCCCAATGCTTCCAAGTCGTTTGTTCCTCATGCGGTGCGGGCAAAGCTCGCGCCAGAGATCAAACGGCTGATGCCCTATCACCGCAGCCCGCGTGAACATATCTTGAGCGGGCCTAGTCACACGCGGGATTACACCGAAATGTATTTCGGTGACCAATATCAGGCTGATGACACAACCCTCCCCGTGAGGATCATCGATCCCCTGAACCCTAATGAAACCAAGGTGATCCGTGGGCAGCTACTCGTAATAAACGACGTGGCCACATTGAAAATATTGGGCTTTGTTTTCACCCCAAACCCACAATACACCGCGAACCACATCGTTAACCTTTCCAAGAAAGCAGGGAACCTGCACGGTCTGCCCAAAGAGTTTTATTATGAGCGAGGAATGTGGGCTAAAGCGAAGAAAGTCAAAGGCAGCACCACAGCGTTAAGCGAGGGGGAAATCCGTCTCGGGTTGGAAGCGGAATTCGGAATCAAATTTGTCCACGCCAGACTGCCACGCGGCAAGGTGGTGGAAGGCATCATCCGCTTGATCCAAACCAGGATGGAACGCTTAACCGGGTACGTCGGGAGAGATGAAAGATACGATCGCTTTGAACGTGTGCAGAAGCACAAACTGTTAGCCGAGCGTGGCAAAACATACCTACCCGATGACTACTTCATGAGCGCTGGGGAATGGGATGCGGAGCTTAAAGAGATAGTCAGGCTCTATAACAACGAACCCCAGGAGGGCCATATCCTGCGGGGCTTGTCCCCTAACCAAGCAGCCATCGAGCGAGAGAACAAAGCGGACCCGCAAATCAGACCAGATGCGCGGTGGGCTTATCTCTGGAGCCACTATAAGGAAGTCCGCAAAGTGCAACCCTACGGAATACGCGTTAAAGATGGGCAGTATGATGAATACACCTACTGCAACGCTGCCACCGGCCGACTGGTTGGGGAACACGTGATCCTCTGGCAAGATCTTGAAGATCCAACAAGGGTCATCATCACAGACCTAAACCGCAAAAATCCTATCGTTGTGCCACGCGTTGAACATCTGAAATCGAGGGGGGAGGCCCCTGAGAAAATCGCCTCCGAACAAGCTAAAATTACAGACCACCTAAGCTATGCTCGGGACCGTTACCATATCGTTAAACCGACGCACATGCGCCGCTTCCGTGAGAATGTTATTTCCGCTGACGTGATCCAGACCGGCGAAGAGATCGAGCGCCAGACGGTGGAGCTGCAGGAGCGGCAGCAGACGGAAGCGAAGCATGCAGCCAAGGCCCGGAAGTATGCCCGGCAAGCGGGCGTGGAAGTAGTGTTGTCCACTACGAACCCCGGACGCCAGGCAGACGCATTGGAAACCTTCGCGAAGCTCAAGGCCAAGCACGCCACCAAATAGAAGAGACACGCTTTATGACACGTCACGCCAAACCCGGTTCCCCCATCCAGCAAAAGAGCTATGCTTCGTCTGGCGAGTTCCACCAGGTGCTGCGGGCTAACATGGTGGCCAAGCGTGCTGAACTGGTGGAAGATCGCGAGCTGCGGGAATTGCTCTGGTTCATCCAGTACCGCAGCGTAGTGGATCTGGGGCTGGCCAAACTGGTGCGCGAACTGGTGGAAACTTACCAGACAGAGATTGGCACGGCGAAGATGCGCGAGCTAGGTTGCGGTGAAGGGCGGATTTATGACGAAGAAGAAGTAAAAGAGGTACGCGACGGCTTTACCTATCAAATGGCCGATACGCTTTTTAACGATTACAGCCCATGGCAGTTGCGCAGTGATGAGGTGTATCGGAGGGCGAATCCGGGCAGTATCTTTGCCCCTGCGCACAATGAAGAGGAACAATGGCCCAAGCCGCCCAAGCCAGTTTACAACAAGCCGCTGTCTGCTTTTCCTGTTTCCTTTCCCGCCAGCTCTTTCACCGCTGTCTGCATTAAAAGGGCGCTCGCTGGGTTTGAAGATCGCGACAGTCTCGATGCTTTCCTCACAGTGCTTTGCATAGATCCCAAGGCCAGCTTTACCAAGGGGCTGTGGTATTGGCCCGGGGTGATGGATTGCTTGAAAGATTACCGCCGGCGCTGGTGCGCTTCCCGTGGTGTTGGGATGGTGGAAACAGAGATTAATAAGCGGGTGGCCAAGGAAATGGGCTACTGCCTGCACACGGGCGGCCTGGTGGTGATCTCTGGTGAATCCCGCTATGGCAAGACGCACGGAGCGCAATTGTTTTGCGAGCGCAGCGGTGGCATGGCCCGCTATGTTGAAGTCCCCGC
This sequence comes from Verrucomicrobiota bacterium, assembly GCA_023431185.1. Lineage (GTDB taxonomy): Bacteria > Verrucomicrobiota > Verrucomicrobiia > Limisphaerales > JAEYXS01 > JAEYXS01. Next base: position 28,553 of record JAEYXS010000022.1, on the reverse strand, counting down.
CACTAATGATGAGGCATCTTTCCTGCGGGCCATCGCGCAAAGCCTTGGTTTGGCATCCGGCTTGGGAATTCGGGTTAACGATCTGCGCGAGCGCATCGAGGAAACCTTCCGGCGCTCTGATCTGGCGTTAGTCCTGGACGAAGGGCACCGGATGTTTCCCCAACGGGACTTCCGCCAGACGATCCCCCAGCGCCTTGAATGGCTCATGGCGGGTTTGATCAATAAAGGCGTGGCGTGTGCCATCATCACCACCCCGCAGTGGTTCAACGCCCAACGCCGGATGGAAGAGCGCAACTTCTGGAATTCAGCCCAGCTACGCGGCCGCATTTCCCATTACGAAGAGTTGCCCAGCCAGATTCCGCCAGCCGATATGCAAGCTGTAGCCCGGTATCTGCTGCCTAAAGCGTGCAAGGATTCGCTGGCGGGCCTGGTGACGGCCGCCGAGGCCACGCAAACCTATCTGGCGGGCATGAAGAGCATTGTGGACCGCGCCCGTTACGAGGCTGGGGGAGATCCGGAGCTTTCCGTGGTGATGGCGGTGGCGGAGCAGTTCATAGCCTCCAATACGTCCCTTACGCGGGCCTCGATGAGCGCCCCGCGCCGAGGCCGGAGACGGGTAAGCACGGCCCCTGCAACTCCGTTGCATGAGGCGGGCATAGACCTTGAATCCCCTCGCCGTGATGAGGCGGCCGGCAGTGATCTGCCCATGCCGCGAGGCCGGGGATCTGACTTTGAGCTAAAGCTGCCCGCGCAGCGCCGCCGAGGCGAAAGCTAGGTGGTGCCTACGGGCGATTAGCTCGCCATAGAACGGTTTTTAAGCGACACCCCGCCAACGGGGTGCGCTACTTCTTTTGTCGCGATTCTCGGAACTTTCCGAGGGTCAAAGTGGAAAAGTCAGCGGCAATTTACATTTGATAGGCCTTCCTCGTTCGCTGGCAAAAATCCGGTTGGCAAATGGCCGAAAAGTGGCACTTTTGCCTCGTGATCAAACCACGTGTTCGCATCAAATGGAACACGGGCGTGCGGGTGCATAAGCCCAAAAAGGGCAAAGGTAGTTATCAACGCCGCCCGAAACATCACGGCAAGGAAACCACTCCATGAGTAAAAATAAAGCGGGGCGGAGCCACCCGGCTCCACCCCCTATTTTTACCAACCTACCTACCCTACCGAAAGTAGTGGTCGTGCTTTGAGTCAATTCACGTAGATCAGCTCGTTCGTCAGAAACAACGCCTGCGCCAGCTTTTCCCAGCTATTCAGCGGCGTCTGCTGCTTGGTCTTGCTCGGCAGCGCAAACTGCGTCCGGGCGCTCCATTCCGGGCCGTCTTCCATACGGATGACCGGTGCCCATACGAAGCGGTCCTTCTCGGCGTTCTTGCCGCAAGTCACCACGAAGTCGAGCGTATCGCCCGCCTTCACGTCTACGTGCTCGATCGTCACGTCCTGGCGGCGGTTGAACACCGTCCAGTTGCCCAACTGCCCGCCCCGGCTGGAAACGATGTGCGCCACGATACCGTCGCCTTCCTTCACGCTATGCACGATCGGGCCGGAGATGAACACCCGCCCATCCTTCGGGGCCGTCCAGCGGCGGACCACGCCAATCTTCGGGCTCGCGGTCGGCTGACCGCCAGCCGCACTCAAGGCCGCATCGCTGCCTTTCTTGCCGCCCACATAAGCCGCCCCCGATGTCTCCGTGAACGCCTTGAACCGCATCTGCTTGGTCTGCGCGTCGTAATTGCCGAAGCCATAGCTCCACGCGGTCTTGCCATCGTCCGTCTTTACTTCCTTGGCCGCCTGCGCCGCCAGATATTGCTGCGCCATCGAGATTTCGCTCGCCGTCGGATTGCGCTGGTACAGCGTCTGGAAGAGGAACTTCACCTTCTCCTCATCCGTCTTGCGCGACTGGAAATCCGTCCGCTGCACCATCAGCTTCGCCTGCTCGATGACGAACGGGCTGTTCATCATGAAGAGCGCCTGCTGCGGCACCGTGGTCGGGTTGCGCACGCTCGTGGTCATATCCGGGTTCGCGAAGTCGAATGTCCGGAACATCTCCGGCAGATCGAAGCGATCCACGTAACCATACACCGTGCGGCGCGTGGGCGAGGGATTGTCCGTGATGTCCACCGGCTTGCCGCCAGCGCTCAGATCGATGTTGCCACCGTGCATCAAGACCGTGTCGCGGATGGCTTCGAAGTCCAGGCGGCGGATCGGCATCTTCCACAGATACAGGTTCGCCGGGTCCTTCTCCTCATACTTCGCATTGTCCATCGTGCCCTGCTGGTAAACGCCCGAGAGCAAGATGTAGCGGTGCAGTTTTTTGATGCTCCAGCCGTTGTCCATGAACCAGGTGGCCAGATGATCCAGCAATTCCGGATGCGTCGGTGGTTCGGCGCGCAAACCGAAGTCGCTGATGGTCCGCACCAGGCCCTCGCCGAAATGCTTCGCCCAGATGCGATTCACGATGACCCGCGCGGTTAGCGGATTGTTACGATCCGCGATGGCTTCCGCCAAGTCGATACGACCGCTGCCCGTGTTCAGCTTCTTCGGCGCTTCCTTCGAGAGGATCTGCAAGAACTGGCGCGGTGCGACATCGCCGCGACGACCGCGTTCACCACGGATCAGGACGGCCGAATCCCGCGGACGCGGCGCATCTTCCAGCACCATCGCGCGCGCCGGTGAACCCGGATGCGTCGTCTCCAGCGTGTAGATCTTGGCATAGACACGGTTCTCGAAGTTCCGCACCTGTGCACCACCAATGAGCGACAACACCCGCGCATCGCGTGTGCTCAGATAGAGCGGCGATTTCGGGCTGTGCATCACCAGGCGCACCTGCTCCTCGAATTCATCCTTCATCCCGGCACTGCCGCTGGTGCGTTCGGTGACCCAGGCCTTTTCAACATCCTTGAAGAGCTTGCCATAAACGGCGGCCACTTCCTCGATGCTCTTGGGTTGCGCCTTCGTCAACGCTCCCGCGATGAGCGGATTCACGCTGGAATCCTTGTTCAGCTTGGCCGTGATCGCGTCTGCCTTGGCGCTGAACTCATCCTTCGCCAGCGCCGCGTAGTCGAACCACGGCTTCATGACGGGCCCTGGGTCCTGCTCCATCTTCTTCAGGCCCTTGGCCAGGCTCTCGTAGCCGTTCGCATTGATGTTTTTCTCGCGCAGGAAACTGCGCAGTGGCGCAGCGTTCTTCGCCAGGCCATGGCGGTGATAAGCCAGCATCACGTCACCCATAGTATAGCGCAATTGCGTCAGCGACTTCTCGTATTCACTGGTCGCCGTGTTCGCGAGTTCATCCTGCAGCTCAGCCAGCTTGGCCTTGAAGTCCAGATACTCCGCCGTCTCCTTCGGTGGCGAGATGAACGGCCCCTTCTCCGGCTCCACCGAACTCGCGAAGACGCCATGCAGCGCGTAGTAATCCTTTGTCGGCACCGGGTCGAACTTGTGGTCATGGCACCGGGCGCACGAGACCGTCAGGCCCATGAAACCCTGTGTCACCACGTCGATGCGGTCGTCGATCACGTCTTCCTGGTTGCCCATGAAACGCTTGCCGACCGTGAGAAATCCCAGCGCGGCCATGTCCCGCTTGTCGTCACCCTTCACGACGCGGTCCGCTGCGATCTGTTCTTTGATGAACTGGTCGAACGGCTTGTCCTCGTTGAACGCCTCGATCACGTAATCACGATACGTCCACGAGAACGGATAGTTCGGGTTGCCGCGATTCTGCCGGTCGCCCGTGTTATCCGCATAACGGGCCACGTCCAGCCAGTGACGGCCCCAGCGCTCACCGTAACGCGGCGAGGCGAGATAACGGTCCACGACCTTCGCGAACGCGTTCGGCGACTTGTCCTTCACGAAATCTTCCACTTCCTCCGGCGTCGGCGGCAGACCGGTCAGGTCATACGCGGCGCGACGGATGAGCGAGCGCTTGTCGATCTGCGGCGAAGGGCTCAGGCCCTTCTCGTTCATCTTCGCGAGGATGAAACGGTCGATGTCCGTCTTCAGGATGCCGTTCTTGTCGGCCACTTTCGGGGCTGGCGGATTCTGGATCGGCTGGAACGCCCAATGACTGCGCGATTCCTCGATGCTGATGGTCTTCAACACCGGGGCCGTGCCTACGCGCGGGTCCGGTGCGCCCATCTGCACCCAGGCGACGAGGTCCGCCACCTGTGCATCCGTCAGGCGATCTTCCTCCTTCGGCGGCATCGCCAGATCTTTGTTATGATACTGGATTGCCTCGATCATCAGGCTCTTCTTCGGATTGCCCGGCACCACGGCGGGACCGCTGTCACCGCCCTTGAGCAGACCTTCCTTGGAATCCATCACCAACCCGCCCTTCACCTTCGCGTCGGGCGCGGTGCTGTGGCACTGGTAGCAAGATGTCGCGAGCACGGGACGCACCCGTTTCTCGAAGAACTCGAGTTGCTTCGGGTCCAGCTTGGCATCTGCCGCGCTGGCCGACCACGCCGTGCCGGTGAGCACCATCGCCACCGGCAGTACTTGGTTCAAAAATGTCGTCTTCCTCATACGCGTCAGCTTAAGCGATCAAATCATTCACCACGTTGCCGTAAACGTCCGTCAGGCGGAAATCGCGGCCGTTGTAGCGATATGTCATCTTCTCGTGGTCGAAGCCCAGCAGCTTCAGAATCGTCGCGTGCAGGTCATGCACGTGCACCTTGTCTTCCACTGCGTTGTAGCCGAACTCGTCGGACACGCCGTGCACATAACCCTTCTTCACGCCGCCACCCGCCATCCACGCCACGAAGGAGCGGTTATGATGATCGCGACCCGGTTCACCCCGGCCACCACGATCATGCCGCGGCGTCCGCCCGAACTCACCACCCCAAATCACCAGCGTGTCTTCCAACATGCCGCGCTGCTTCAAATCCTTAAGCAATGCACCGATCGCCTGATCGCAATCATTGGCCTTGCGCGAGATCACCGTCTGCAAGTTGGAGTGATGATCCCAGCCGCTGTCCCACACCTGCACGAAGCGCACGCCCTTCTCCACCAGGCGACGGGCGACCAGCATCTGCTTGCCCTGCGCGTTGGAGCCGTACATCTCCTTGATGTGCTCCGGCTCCTTGCTGATGTCGAAGGCATCGACGGCTTCCGTCTGCATCTGGAACGCCAGCTCGAAGGACTGGATGCGCGCTTCCAATTCGGCTTCGCGCTTCAAGTTCTGGTTGTGCAGCTCGTTGAACTTCTGCACCAAATCGAGCTGTTCGCGCTGATCCTTCAGCGGCGTGTAGTAATTCTTGAGATTCTCGATGACCCGCTCGGCGCTCATGTTGCCCGTGCTCACCATCGTGCCTTGGAACGCACCCGGCAGGAACGCGGAACGCCAGTTGGAAGAACCGCCCAGCACATTCCCGTTCGGCGAGAGCGAGATGAAGCCCGGCAGATTCTGGTTCACCGAACCCAGACCATACAGCGCCCACGAACCCATGGACGGCTTCACGATGCGGCCGGAGCCCGTGTTCATCATCAACGTCGCGAATTCATGCGCCGGAATGTCCGTATACATCGACCGGATCACCGAGATCTCGTCGATGCTTTCGCCGATCTTCGGGAACAGCTCGCTCACCTCGATGCCCGATTTGCCCGTCTTCTTGAACTTGAACGGCGACACCAGCGGCACACCGCCGATCTCCTTCACGTCCTTGTCGCGATACTTCTCCAAGTCCGGCTTCGGATCCCATGTGTCCAGGTGCGACGGCCCGCCCTGCGCGAAGATATGGATGACCCGCTTGGCCTTGGCCGGGAAGTGCGGCTCCTTGACCATCAACGGCGACTTGTTCGTATCCGCCATGGCGCTGCCGCTCAGGAACTGCGAGCCCAGCAACGACCCCAAGCTCAGGGCACCAAAGCCCATGCCGAAACGGTTCAAAAACTGACGGCGCGTGACACACAGGTCGGCCGCTGACGGTAAGTGCTGCTTCAGGTCCATAGCGTTCTGATTTTTAATTTTTCTTTGCGACCGGTTCTTCCACCCGGCCACCCGCCTTGCGAGCCGTTGATTTGCAACCACTTGGGCAAAACACACCACAGGCTGGTATCACTTAAGACGGGGCGGTCAAAAAGGAGGTTACAACCCAATTCAAAACCCACCAGCCCATTCTTAACTCCCATAATCGTCCTCGTCCTCGTCCTCGATTCACTTGGTAGGGCGTCGCTGTCCCCAGCGCGCCGCCCCTTGCTCCAGCCGAGGAACGAGGCTCTAACTCCCCCAACCCGGTAGGGACGCGTTGCCGCGCGTCCCAAACTAAGGCCTTCACCGCCACCCACCCAAAAAGACACCCGCGTCCTAGCCCTTTGGACTGAGGAGGCTTGCCTCCGCATCTCGCCCCTCGTAGCGCCCGCATCCTGCGGGCCGTACCGCAGGCATCCCGCCTGCCCCCTATCCCGGTAGGGACGCGTTGCCGCGCGTCCCAAACTAGGGCCTTCACCGCCACCCACCCGAAGGCAACCGAATCTCCCACCTCGCTACTTCTTTCCGTTCTCCCTTCATAACTCATCCTTCATAATTCATAATTTACCCTAGGGGGTAGGACAACCGCTGTCCATGGTCCCCTATTCTTGAAAAATTTTAAAGTCACCCAACCCGCTTATAAACAGTAAGTTACACTGAAAACCACCCTCCCAACCGCAAAATCCCTTCAAAATATTTTGCCGCTCTCAGTGAAAATCATCGCACCCGTACCAAGGTAGGGACGGCGGCTCGTCCCGATGCCGTATCGGGATCTCTCAGCCGTCCGGCGCCGAAGCCCACGACATCCAAGAACCCAGAGCAAAGTGACGACCACCGCTGGACTGCGCCCCACCGAACCGCCTACCCATCCCTTACCTCGGCACTTGTGCACATGTGCCGAGGTTTCCTACCGATTTCCCCGAAACACGCGACCCGTGCCCCAACGGGGCACCGTACCAAAGCCCAACGTCGTCCCGCACCCGAGCGGGACTACGTTGGGTCACCCGCCCCACCCTCCCATCAACCACAACGTGGTTGCGTACACCCCTCTTTTATAAACGGGTCCCACACCTTGTATTTTCCATCCACATTTTCAGCAACTTACCCACCCGTCTTAAGGGCCAACGGCCCGCCCTATTACAGCCTGGGGTGCAGCCCGCCACCCAAGGCGGGCGAAGCCCCAGGTAACCGCCCCCTCGAAACCCCAAGCACTGTAAGTGCGGCATCACCACCCGCTGTCGCTCCACCAGGTCCCAAACTCTTTTTGCACCCGCTCACCCAAACCCAACGGCGTGCTCGCTCCTTCCATGCCCCTCCATCCACCATCTACCATCCACAACCACTCCCTTGTCTCTCCCTCCCCACCCCCGCTCCACCAAACTCTCCGCTGGCAAATCCGCACCAGCGACGTAAATTCAAACCACAAGTGAAACTCAAATCCCAACCGCTAGCCATACTAGGCCAAACCCAACTTTGGCCTAATGTCTGTTAGCCCATTCCGCGAACGCATGCCGGAACCAAAAGCCAAATGTAAAAAATGTGGAGTTGAGATTCTCCAACTCACAGCGGAACGGAATGATGGCATGTGCGTTCCTTGTAGCGGTGGAGGAATCAGCGTTCTGCGAAACTACAACCCCCCTGAAGTTGAACCGGGGCGGCATGTTGACTGGATGTGTATCGACTTGACCAAGGACACGGAAACCGAAGCGCATGTGGATTATTTCTTTAGTTCTGCCGTGACCGATAAAGACCCGCGTTTTAAAACAAGATCTATGATCGTCGGCCACAATGTCGGGCTTTTGAGAATCATCAAAGCGACGGGAGAGACGGAACTGCTCTATCCTATGGCGGACGATGATCAGGAGCGAAGGTATGCGCGGGCGGCGTCCGTGATAAGAAAGCATTGGGAGGAAGGCAAATTTCCACAAACGGCGCTGTTTGCATGTGGCTGACGTCGGCTAACAAACCAGATGCAGACAACGCCGGGATAGCGCCTTCACTTCCGCTTTCGCGGTTGAAGTTCTTCCGCCCGGCGTGTCTGATCTGGAGGCGTTAGATGACCATCATGCACATTTGCCCCCATTGCCATACGCCCGGGATTTCCTTCACTCGACGGATGCACCTTGGGCCAGCCCTTGCTGCTACTTGTCAGGCCTGCGGCAGGAAGGTTGGTGTGCCGTATTCTTCCCTGTGGACTTTGTTGCCGTTCCTCGTGGCGATCATATTGGCTTCACTGGTTGATAGTTTCGCTGTCCAGACAGCTCTTTGGGCAGGCGGTTTTGTCCTCATGTCTGTCTGCCATTTGAAATTTGTACCCTTGATCAAAAGGTAAGCACGAATTCATCTGGCCAAGGCGGGCCAATCCGACAACGTGGTCTGGCCACGCCTCACGCCCGTCAGGCATGCTCACTGGGCGTACCCGATCGCCGCCTGCACCGCTATAAAGAGGACGAGCATGCCGCCAAATTGGAGCGCGATCACCAGGAACGAAAGCAGCATCCAACCAAGCTTGCGACCACCGGTCATCCCCGATTTCCCAAGGACCAACGCACTGACCAATAAAGCCGCGAGCGGAATCAGAAAAAACAGCCCGGCGACCACGCTTTCTGGCGGCGCCGGGATGTGGAACCGATCCGCCACCAACAACAGCAGAAAATAAGCTGCCGGACTAACGAGTGCGGCCAGCCAAATTGCCAGACTACGGCCGGAGAGCGGGATCAAAGCATGCATCGGAGTGAGGGTTGAAGTTTGGCGACAACGCCGAAGCCGGGCGAGACGAGTGCGAAGCTGCGTTTGTCGTTGTTCATGATCGCGGAAGCGGTGGTTTACATACTTACTTTGTATCACAAAGTTAACATCGTCAAGCCTTCTACTTGTAGGTAGCTGTTCTGGAGAGGTGTGATTAAACCGCTTTAAATCCAGGTGAGCCGTGGGGAGAACGACGCCGCCCGTACCCCGAAAAACGGATCAGTCCCGCACATTGTATTTTCCAACTCCATTTCCAGCCACCAACCCACCCGTCTTAAGGGCCAATTCACCCCGGCAACTTATGTCGGGGAGGCCCGCCATAGTACAGCCTGGGGTGCAGCCCGCCACCCAACGCGGGCGAAGCCCCAGGTAACCGCCCCTCGACACCCCAAGCACTGTAAGTGCGGGATCACCCACGCCTCATTCACGGCGTCACAGTTGAAACAAAACCAATCACAACGTGGTTGCGCCCACCCGTCTTTTATGGCCTGCTAACTCCCGTGGTCACTGCGGAAAAACCAATGGAAATTATCGCCAAATTCTAAGCCACCGACTGTCTCTTAACTCATATCACGCGACAATGTCCTCCACCCGAAAAATGCCAGTCCGCATCAATGAGAAGAAGCACACGACTTTTACTGGCGAACATTTGATTCCATTGCTCACGGATTCACGAGACCCGGGGTTCATTAGCGCCAAGACCGGCAAGACCTATTCTCAAGGTGCGGTTGTCTATCTAGGCAGAGATGTCACACCAGAGATGCTGCTGGAGCGTTATTGTCAGGTTGCACCACCACCGGCAGACCGAGACTCTGCGCTTCGACGTTTGGCTGCCTACTGTGAGGCGTTGCAGTCCTCGAAGATTGGGAACGTGGTATCCCTGAGTTTTTCCGCAGAGAGTTTGCCCATCCTGAAGGTCGAGCAGGAGTTCTTCTTGAAAGAGTCGGAAAACAGATTGCCATGAGCATGATGGCTAACCATGAGCCGTATCGAAACCGGCTATCGTCTCACTTCTACAGTCAGGGCGTCCCTAGCCCCGGGTCGCTAAGCTTGCGCTTTTAGGATTCGTATGCCCTTGCCCATCTTCATAACCACACCAAACTATGCCTTGGGGAATGGTTTAAAGCTGTCAGCGCCTGCTGGGATCGTTGTCGCCGTTGGCTACCAAGCATACGTGCCAGATCCGGAAAACGCTCCCGCAGTCGCTTTGGTCGTTTTTGATGTTGTTGCGCCATGCAATGTATCCAGAGAGCAATTCGTGAACTGGTTAATAGCCGAAACGACACAAAACGATGGATACACTTTGACCTATGACGGAATTACAATAGAGAAGACGGCATCAGCCTTTGCTCGCATATTTGAAGACATGGAGAAGCACAGGAATGATCCACCGAACTCCGAGGATGAAGTATAACAATATACCTCATAAACGGATCCCAAACAAAAACGAAAACGGGTCAAAAAATTGATCAATCCCACACATTGTATTTCCTATCCACCTTTTCAGCAACCAACTCACTCCACCCTCAGGGCCAAAGGCCCGCTTCATACCAGCCTGGGCCAATGGCCTAGGTAACCGCCCCCTCAACACCCCGAGCACTGTAAGTGCGGCCTCATCCCACCCCGCCGGGCTTCGTCCTCCGTCTCAAACCTGAGCCCCGCAAGAAATCATTTCGCAGCAGCGCCGAAGTGCTTTTGAAAAAACTCCTCGCACAGCTTCAAGCCGCGCTCGCTCAGGACGACTGACTTCGCCTTGCCCACCGGGTCGGAGATCAGTCCCTTCTCATGCAGCCGGCCCAGCGCCTCCCAATCATGACCTTTCCACGCCCGTTGCCCGTCATGCAGCGTCAGGTAGAGCAGCGCCAGCACCATTTCATCGACTTTGTCTTGGTTATACTCCATGGCCTGTATGATTTCATAACCGCCTGCGGATTTCAACCCGTCAGCCAGCCTTCGTAGCCCTACGCATAAACATAAACGGGTCACTCATAAACAGGTCGCATGGCAAACAGGTCAGTCCTAAACATCGTGTTTTCCTATTACATTATCAGCCACTAACTCACCCGTCTTAAGGGCCAAAGGCCCGCCATATTACAGCCTGGGGTGTAGCCCGCCACCCAAGGCGGGCGAAGCCCCAGGTAACCGCCCCCTCGACACCCCAAGCACTGTAAGTGCGGGATCACCCACGCGCCACCAAACCCGGGGAACCCCTTAAAAAATCCATCCCATGAGCGGAAGTCTTGACCTCCGTTGAGTCCCGGCAGGGACTTCCCGGAAATAGCCCACCGTTTTAACGGTGGGTTTACGATATTGAATAAGGTCCAAGTCCCGAAAGGGACGAAAGGAATGGGAATGAACCGGACAGAGGAAATACTTATGAAGAAATCTTCCTTCTTCCGTCCCTGACGGGACTTGGTGGCTTTCACCTAACCGCTACCCAGCGACAAAATCACTGGGCCATTTTATTTCGCCCTCCGGACTGAGGAAGGGTCTGCGCTCCTTGAGCACCTCATTTCTCCTTAGGCTTCTGAACAACAAGCCATATAAATCCAGCACCAAATAAAATTGCCATGACTCCCAGTCCTCGCTCGGTTCCTTTGGAAATCCGAACTCCTGTAGCTTTGGTGTCGGGCCACTTGGGTGCTCTGCTTCCAGAAACGAGCAGGTATCCTCCATCCGGTCTGAGGACCGTTACAACGCCGAACAAGATGAAGAAGCTGGCAACTATCAGCATCCCCACCTCAACACCTGAAAAACGTTTCATGCATTCACATTAAAGTTGTCACTGAAGCACGGAACTATAAAACGCCGGGCCGCTTGGAATTGGCGATTTCAGATTATTACAATTTTTCACGCCTCACTTCCCCTCATACCGGTAAAACCCCAGCACATGAAATTTCTCCGGCGTATCCGTTTGTTGCAGCCGGATCACCACCCCTTTGCCCAGCTTGTTCGTCAGCACCAATTGACAATGCGCCTTGCCATCGCCCAACGGCAAGGGTGCATCCCCCATCATGACCTTGGCCACCTGCGTGCGCGCTTGCAGCAAGCTGACCATCTGCCCCCGCAACCCGGTCCCGACGCGGTCCAGATGCACGGAATTCGTCGTCGTCACCAGCTCCTGCCCGATCTTCCCGGCCATCATCGTGACAAACTGCGTCCGCTGCCGCTGCCTATGGACATAAGCCCCGACGAGCAACACCAACCCGATCACCACCGCCGGATATAGGATCTGTCGTTTGTTCATGTCGTCTCGAACCTTTTTAACCGATTCCACCCTCACTGCCACCCTCAATTCCAAACACCACCCTCGCCTCCTCCGGCCATCATGTTATATTTTCCCCAGACTCAACCCGTAAAACCTTATGACTGCCACGTTGCCATCTGCTCCCGCTGTCACCACGGAGTCCGCCTGGAAGAGCTATCTCAAGGCCACCGTGTTTCTCCTGCCCGCCCTCGTCATCTGGGGCTTTGCTTTGCACTTCCTCTACCCGAAGGTGCTGCACCTCTGGGCCCGGGCCGCCAGCGTCTCCGGAGCCGACACCGCCTCCGCACAGGTCGTCATGGACACCATCAACATCCTCGTCCAGAACGGCGGCACCATCATGACCGGCCTGGTGGTCGCACTCCTGCTGCTGGAAGTCGGCATCCGCTCTTGGGCGCGTTACCGCAAATTCACCCTCGGCTCCCTCGTCTTCGTGCTGAACACGCTGGTCCTGGTCGGCCTCGCTGCGATGTGCATCGCCGCCATCCTCACCGCCGTCGTCAATCTGCCCAGATAACCGGGCTGACCGCCGCTTTCCCTTTCTGCGTGGTCCGCGTATTCTGCGGTTCCACCCTATTCCTTCTTCTCCCCCTGCGGCTTCAGCATCTTCATCTGCCAGTCCACCACGCCCTTGATCATCTGCACTTCCGCCGGCGTGACCCCCGCTTTCACCGGGTCCGCGCTGAACGCCTTCAGCCACTCATCCTGCACCGGGCGATATCCGAATTCCGTCTGCAAACGCGTCTCCATGTCCGGCATGTGCGCCGCCCCGTAAAAGATGGCGATGCTCTTCGGCGGCTGCGGCTCCGCCAATGCCGCGCGCAGGTCGTCCATCACCACATGATTCCGCTTCTCGATCAGCACCTTCAGCAGATCCTTCAAGCCCGGTGACGGCATCTCCATCCGCGAGAGATCACCCTCCAGGCTGCCCAGCATCTCGATGAACGACAGCTTCACCAGCGTCTGCAGCTTCACACTCGACCCGATGAACTTCACGCCCATCTGGATGACGCCCCCCAGAAAGCCTGAGCCATCCATGGCCGACATCAAGTTCTCGAACTGCGCCCCGCCCGAATCCTCAGCCGCCCGCCCCGGCACCATTTTCGCTCCCGGCGGTGGTGGCGGGTTCAACACCTCCATGATCTGCGTGATGGTCATGTCACTGTTCAGGAAATGCGGACGCTCATAATCGATGACCTCCAGTTGGAATGCCAGGCCCAGTGACTTCGCCAGATCCGCCTGCAAGGAAAACTCACCCTCCGCGCGCTTCGGCATCTTGGGCGCGGGCGGTGCCGCGGCATCGCGTGACCGTGGCTTGGCGCGTGCTTCACTGGCCCGCACACCCTCGAACAAAACCAGCTCCGTGGCCTCCAGCCGGTTTTGGATCGCCTCATAATACGCCGCGTCACCGATATGCGAGACGCCCACCAGATACACCACCGGCCCGCGCTTCTTCGGCGCCTGAAACTCCCGGATGACGATGTCCAGCGAAGCCGCCCCGCTCGCCTCCCGTGTCACCCGCATGTACGGCTTCGGCGGCGTGACCGATGTGGCCGTCTCGACGCGCGACGACTGGCACGCCGTCAACGGCAGCAGCAGCAGCAGCAGCCAGAGCATCTTTTTCATCAAAGCCATATGATATCCAAGCTTCAAAATCCGCCTTAAGGAGAGGGCCGGGGTGGGCGAGCCATCGATCGTGACCTCAGAAACAATAAACCATGTCACCGCTATTTTCCCCACCCGGCTTCATTCAGCGTTGCCCCTTAACCTGCCTTGCCGCTACACTCTCCGCCAGTCTGAACTGACTGGTTGTGCCCGCAACCACAGCCTCTTTCCGATTATGAAGCGATTTACCGTCGGTCTCATTCTCTGTGCTGCGACTTTGATTTCGTTCTCCACCCAAGCGGCTTCGGTGCGCACCTATGGCGCAAAAGGCGACGGCCAGACCGATGACACCGCCGCCATCCAAAAAGCCGTGGACGAAGCCAAGGATGGCGTGCTGGAATTTCCCAAGGGCAACTATCGCCTCACCAAGACCATCGAGATCAAGCTCGCCACCCGCGGAGTGACCAGCCTCACCGGCATGGGCGGCATAGGTCGCGTCACTATGGCCGGTGCGGGCCCCGCTTTCCGCTTCACCGGCACGCATACCGGCTCCGCCGCTCCCGAATCATTCAAACCCGCTGTCTGGGAAAACGAACGCATGCCGCAGGTGGATGGCCTGGAGATCGTCGGTGCCCACGCTGAGGCGGACGGTTTGGAATTCGTGAAAGTCATGCAGCCCACCGTCCGCGCCACCCTCATCCGCAATGTGCGCGATGGCATCCGCCTCTTCGAGCGCAACCGCAATGTCCTCATCGACAGTTGCCACATCTACAACAACACCGGCGTGGGCGTGTTCTTCGACCGCGTGAACGTGCATCAGGCCATCATCCACGGCAGCCATATCAGTTACTGCAAGAGCGGCGGCATCAAGATCGCCGCCAGCGAGATCCGCAACTTTCACTTCACCGGCAACGACATCGAATACAACTACGACCTGAAGGCTGACGCCTCCGCGGACATCCTCATCGACGTCACCGAAGGCAGCGTGCGCGAGGGCACCATCGCCAGTAACACCATCCAGGCCAAACCCAGCCCCGGCGGTGCGAACATCCGTTTCCTCGGCAATGCAGACACGAACAAGGTCGGCGTCATCAGCATCACCGGCAACATGATCAGCAGCCAGAAGGTGAACGTGCATCTCGTGCGCGCCCGTGGCGTTGTCCTCAGCGGAAACGTCACGTTCGTCGGTCACGAGCAAGCCCTGCTCCTGGAAGGATGCCGCAACGTCTCGATCGGCACCCATGTCATCGATCACAACCCGGATTACCGCGGCGACGTCACCGGCGGCATCTCGCTCAAGGGCTGCGCAGGGATCACGCTCAGCGGCCTCCAGATGGAAGACATCAGCGCCGGTTCAGACACGGAAGGCGGCGCGCTCGAGGTCATCGATTCGGACGGCGTGAACATCAGCTCCAGCCAGATCTACGAGCCCTCCACCCGGGGCATCTACGTGCAGAATTCTCACAATGTCATCATCTCCGACAGCACCATCGCCGACCGCCGCAAGGAACCCATGCTCATCAACTCGGTTACCGTCACCGGCCGTTCCAAGGGCGTGCTCATCCGCGGTAACATTCTCATGCGCGGCAAATCCGGGGACGTGGCCGCCGAAGTATTCTCCACCAAGGAAGAGGGCAACGCGCCCTATGTGAAGTAGGTGGATGCATATTTCCCTCCGGACCTGAATCTTGGACTGGCCAACCGCCCGGTTCAATGGCACCTTCCCGCCATGTTTCGCCGCGAGTTTTCTCCGTCTGTCACCTGCCCCAGCCTATTGCCACGCCTCAAGGCTTACGCCTGGCTCGGAGCCGCCTCCCTCACCCTGCTCGCTCAGGCAGGTGCCAGTGAGGCCCCGAAAGCCTTCGGTTTCGCCGGCAAGGAGATCTATCCCATCGACAGCCAGTTCAACCTCCTCCGCTCCGCCGACCTCGATGGCGACGGCCTGAACGACCTGGTCGTGGTGAACAATTCGCGGTCCAAGATCAACCTGCTCTTCAACCAGACCGGCAAACCGCCCGAGAAGAAAAAAGAGGTCATCGGCCAGCGCAAGGAGATCAACGAACTGCCCGCTGATGCCCGCTTCAAGATCGATTCCATCGCCTCGGAAAAACGCATCGCCAGCCTCGTCGTGGCCGACCTGAACGGGGACAAGAAACCGGACCTCGCCTATTACGGTGAGCCGAAGGAGCTGGTGGTGCTCCTCAATGAGGGCAAGAAAGGCTGGAGCACCCCGAAGCGCTGGGCCATCGATGACGCTCAACTCACCCCCAACGGCCTGACCGAGGGCGATATCAACGGCGACAAACGCAACGACCTCATCCTCCTTGCGGAAAGCTTCCTTTATGTACTCAGGCAGCGGGTGGATGGTACGCTCGAGGAACCGGAGAAAATCCCCTTCACCGGCACCGTCAAGGCCCTCCAGGTGCTGGACATCAACGGGGACGGCCGCGATGACCTGCTGCTCGTGAACTGGGACAGTGCGAACCCGTTCCGCTTCCGCCTGCAAGACGCTGAAGGCAATCTCGGACCGGAGATCCATTTCGAGCAGCCGCCCATCCGCTCCTACTGGTCGGATGATCTGGACAGCGATGGACGCACGGAGATCCTGACCATCGCCCAGGCTTCCGGCCGCGCACAGATCTACAACTTCACGCAGAAGAACGCCGACGCCACCCTCGGCCAGCTCAAGTTGGGCCAGTTGGAAGTGCTGCCGCTCACCCGCACGGACAAGCCCCGCCGCGGCGTACTCTGGCTGGATGTGAACAAGGACAAGCGCGATGACCTTATCGTGGCCGAACCGAACAGCGGCCAGATCACGGTGTATCTCGCGCAAGCCAAGGGCGGCCTCGGCTCACCGCAAACTTTCCCCTCGCTCGCCGGTGTCTCCGAATTGGCCGCCGCCGATTGGGATGACGATGGGCAGAAGGAGGTCTTCCTGCTGAGCGCTGATGAACGCCAGATCGGCGTGACCCGTTTCTCCAGCAAGGGCCGCCTTGCCTTCCCCGAGGTGCTCCCCATCAAGGGCCGTCCGCTCGCCTTCGCCACCGGCACTCTCGTGAAAGGCCACGTCCCAAAACTCGCCGTCATCGTGGATGAGGACGGCAAACGCAGCCTGCAATTGCACCTCGCCAAGGGCGCGCCCGTGAGCCACAAGCTGTCCGACAGCTTCAAATCCAACCCCGCCGCGATGCAGTTGCACGATGTGGACCAGGACGGCCTCATGGACTTGGTGCTGCTCATCCCCTACGAGAAGGTGAAGATCCTCCGGCAACAGGCCGATGGCAAATTTGAAGAGATCGATGTCGCCCCGCCCGGCGGCACGATGGAGCAGCCCTGGATGGCCGCGCTGGACGCGGATACGGATGGCAAAGCCGAGCTGCTGCTGGCCCAGAAAAATTTCCTCCGCGCCGTGGTCCTCGAACGCGATGAGAACGGCGGCAGCAAAGATACCTTATGGCGCCTGAAAGTGAAGGAGCAGATCAACGGGTCCGCCGCCAATTCCCGCATCACCAGCGCCGCCTCCATCCCGGGCGGCAAAGGCAAGGCGGCCACGCTGTTCCTGCTGGATGCCGAGCGCAAGGCCCTGACGGTCTGTGAACGCGGTGAATCCGGCGTGTGGCAGGCGGTCAAGAACCTCCCCCTCGCCGTCACGGACTTCAATACGCTGCAACCACTGGCCATGAACGCCACCTCGGCGAACACTCTTTCCCTCCTCGGCGCGAACAGCATCGGCTGGCTGAACCCGGCCGGCCTGGCCTGGGAATTGACCGAACTGGACAGCTACGAGACCCCCATCAAGGACGGCTTCCTCATGGATGTCGTCTCCGGCGACCTGAACAATGACAAAGTGAAAGATTTGGTCTTCCTGGAAACGGGCAAGAACTACCTCGACATCGTGACCTACGAGAAGCCGCATCAACTGGTCCCCGCCAACCGTTGGCAGGTCTTCGAGGAACGCACCTTCCGCGGCCGTCGCGGCAACCAGCCTGAGCCACGCGAAGCCGTGGTGATCGACCTCACCGGTGACGGCAAGAATGACCTCGCCATCATCGTCCACGACCGCATCATCGTTTACCCGCAGGAGTGATTCCTTCGGACAAAATAAAAGGGCCGCCTTCAGGCGGCCCTTTTTGTTGGCAGAACCAGCTTACCTGGCCTTCGGCGGCGTCGGGCCGTAGAACTTGTAGTTCAGCCCCTGCTCGTTGATCACGAAACCGGCCACGGAGAAGTGAAAGTATTTCTCGATGACCGTGAACTCCGGCAGCAGGGTGAAATCAAACCACTCGGCCCGCCGCTTCTTGCCTTCTTCATTCACCATGCCGCCCGAGAACAGCATGTCGAACATCTCCGGATTTTTGCGCAAGGCGTTGATGACCACTTTCGCCGTCGCATTCTGGTTCTCATAGATCAGCAGGCCGCTGGACATGCCGCCGACCTTCTGCGCGGCCTCGGCCAGTCCGGCCGTCTCACTGAGCGGGCGCACCCCGCCCTGGGCGCTGCGGATGTATTCCTCGACCATCGCCGGTTCCGTGGAAAAAGCCACATAACCGCCGCTGGCCACGTAATGCAACGCCCGTTCCTGCGTGCGCTTGCCATCCACACTCATCGCCGGAGGCATCGGCAGCATGAAGATCTTCTTGCCCAGAAACTCGCGTTCCGTGGGCTGGTCCCCGCCGCCCGGGGTAAGGAAACCGCTGCCAGTGCGGATCGCCGTGGCAAGCTGTTCGGCGTTCGGCGAACCCAACAGCACGATGGAAGGCGGTGAAGCCAGTTGCTCGATGCTGGTGCCGGTCGGCGCCTTCTCATAGGAGATCACGTCATCCCCCAGGTTGCCGATGAGCTGCTTCTTCAGGTCGAAGTTCGGGTCTTTGTCCTTGCCGGCTGCACCCAAGGTCATCTGGAGCAGTCCGCCCATCTGCGGGGAGAGGGAAGTCAAGGTGCTTTCGATCGTGGCCCACATCTTCTGGCCGCTGAGGCGCCAGCGCATGAACTTGGTGACATCAGCCGCGACAAAGGCAGGCGGGGAGGCATCCTTCGCCTCGGGGACCAGGAGCTGGAAGATGCCCTTCCGCTGGTCTTGGGGCACGCCGAGATGGAACTGCATGGTGGAGCCGTCGCCCGTCAGTTGGCCGCTCATGGCCACCGTCTTCAGCCCGCGCACGCCCAAGGCTTCCATGATCCTGTCCGGGCTGGGCATGCCCATGCCCTCTTCCCCGGAAGGCGGCTTCTGGTCGGCGGCCATGGACTTCAGCAGGATGTCGAAAAAAGTCTGCGCATTGGCCCAGGTGTAGAACATCGAATCACGGAACAGCCCATTATGCGCTGAGGCATAGGTGGGCACCTCATCCAGGGAAGGCAGGCTGCCACCGCTCTGCTTGATGAGCACCTTCTCGAATACCCGCTTGCTGTTGCCCATCAGGAACAGGGAACCGGAGCGGCCGATGGTGATCTCCGTGGGTTTTTCCGCTTTCTTCTGCTCGCCTTCCCCGGCGTCCTCCTCCTTCTCTTTTTTGGACGGGAAGGCGTTGCTGAAGATCTTGTCCATGTCACCCGGAGGCACGATGATCGTGTGAAAATCCACATCGCGGATCTTCTCGGTCTTCACCTGCTTGCCGGTCTCCGTCCAGCGCTTGCGCAGGTCGGCCAGCTTGCTTTCGAGGTCGGCGCTTTTGTCCTTGCTGTCGATCAGCAGCAATACCGCTGGTTCCTTGTCGTCCTCGCCTTCCCAGCCATCCCGCACCACGGCGAAGGTGAACTGCCCCTTGGCCAGTGCCAGGTAATCGGCGAACTTGATGCCCATCTCCCGCTCCATCGGCGCGACGATGTCGGCATTCCATTTGGCCAGCAGCTTCTTGATGAAGGGCTGCATGGCCGGGTCAGAATATAGCTGGCTGGCCGGATTGGTCTTGATGTCCGTCCGGGCCTTGTCCAGATCCGGCACGGTGAAGAGCAGAAGCGTGTCCGCTGGCAGCAGCTTTTCCGGCGGCGGCGTCTGCGCCGGGGCGTTGAGGGCGAGCATCAGCGTCAGCGTCAGGCTGAGCACCGCGAAACTTTTTCTGATCATAATTACGGCCTGTCCTTTTTATTTCCAACGCCCTTGGATTTATCTCCAAAACGCGCCGTCACACATCTATCAAAACTGAACCCTTCCCCCCGCACAAGCGGCGAATCCGCCCCGTTTCATTTCCTGCCGGCCGGTGATTTCATCCGGCTGGGCGGCTCCAGATAGCGGTAGGCGTTGCTCGGATTGCCGCTGTCATACGCATACGCGTCGCGGTGGTTCAGAAAGTACTTCACCGCGCTCACCGGGATGGCAAAGCCCAATCCCTCGCCGAACATGATCTTCATGTTGGTGACCCCCACCACCTCGCCCCGGAGGTTGAAGAGCGGTCCGCCGCTGTTGCCCGGATTGATCTGGGTGGTCGTCTGCAGGTACAGCTCGCCCTGCATCTGGCGCGTCTTGGTGCTGACGATGCCTTCCGTCACCGTGCGTTCCAGCCCCAGCGGACTGCCGATCGCGAACACCCGCTCACCCACCGCCAGCAAATCTGCATCACCCAGCAGCACGGGCACGAACTTCGGCAGGTTGGCGTCCTCGATCTTCAGCAGCGCCAGATCGGCGAATTTGTTCATGGCCACGATGCGCACTTCCTTGTAGGACTTGCGGTCGAGCTGCCCCTTCTTCTGGTGATAGACTTCGATGGATATCTCCGTCTCGCCTTCAATCACGTGAAAATTGGTGATGAGGAACCCCTCCTCGTTCAATATGAAGCCGGAACCGGTGCCGCTGGGCGTGCGCACCTGCACCACGCCTTCGCCCAGTTGAGCCACCAGTTCGCGGACCGAGCGTTCGGCTGGTGGCGTGGTGGCCACGCGAAAAAGGTCCTTCTGGATGGTCGCCGGCGGAGCGGCTTCCACGGGTTTGGCGGCCGCCTTCTCCGATCTCTTGATCTCCACGATCTGGCTGCGCGGGATGACGAGGACTGTGTATCCGACATCCAAAACGATCTGGTCCGGCTTGTCCGCCAGCACTTCCCCCGAGACGGCTGCCTTGCCCTTGAGCTGAATCTGCACCGGCTCGGCCACCGCAGTGAGAGCTGCGAGGGCCACCACCGATACCCCGACGAGTGGCTTCAACATGGCCCTAACCTAGTTTTCCTTGCGCCCAAACACAAGCGGTCAAAGCTACAAAAAGCGCCGGGTATTATAGGCCGCCTTTCGCCCTTAAACCTTGCCGCCCGGCCACCGGTCTGGCTTCATCATGGCAAAAGGTCATCTCCCTATCTCTATGAGCATCTTTCAGCAAATGTTGGGCAACGTCACCGAATTCGCCCCGGACAAGGCCCAAGCCGAGTTCGCCCCCATCCTCGCCGAGGGGGAAAAGGTCGTGAAAGCTTTCAAATTGATCCGCGACCAGATCATCCTGACCAACCTCCGGATCATCACCATCAACAAGGAGGGCCTGACCGGCAGCAAACACTTCACGACCACCATCCCTTATCAGTCCATCAAGATGTTCGCCAAGGAAAGCGCGGGCATCTTCGACCTGGACGCCGAACTGCGCATCTGGCTCCACGCGGAATCCGAGCCCATCAAATGGGAATTCTCCAAAGGCGTGGACATCAACGAGGTCTACCGGACCATCAGCATGTATGTGCTGAAGAAGTGAGCCACCTTTCAGGCAAGCCACTTGCGGCGGGTGCTGCTCTGGCATTATCTTGGCAAAGTTGATCATGGTTGCGCCCATCATCAGGTTCAGTCGGCATTGTCTGCTCGCCCTCCTCTGGAGCTGCGTCAGCAGCAGCTTTGTCTTGGCCCAGCCCCAGCCGGAACCGCCCTCCTTCGAGGAAGTCCTCGCCCGTGCCCAGCGGGGCGAGATCATCATGCAGCTCACCGTCGGGCGCATGTATGAGGAACGCGGCTCTTATACGAATGCCGTGCGCTGGTATCAGGAGGCGGCCAAGGCAGGCGACGCTGGCGGCCAGTTCAAACTCGGCCTGCTCCATGCCCAAGGTGCCGGGGTGCCGCGTGATGCGGCCGCCGCCGTGAAGTGGTTCGAGCAATCCGCCAAACAAGGCTTCTCCGCCGCCCAATACAATCTCGGCGTCTGCTGGGAAAAGGGCATCGGCACCCCGGCAAGGAATTACACAGAGGCTTTGAAATGGTACCGGCTGGCGGCGGAACAAAGCGATCCCTTTGCCCAAAAAGCCCTCGGCGTCTTTTACGAGAAAGGTCTGGGCGTAAAAGCAGACCTCGCCGAGGCTTACAAGTGGTACGCTCTCGCCAGTGCAGGTGGATTCACGGAAGGCGAGACCTTGCGCAAGAATCTGGCGGCGAAGTTCAAACCGGAAGAACTCGTCGCCGCCCAAAAACGCTTCATCGACTATGCCGCCGCCCGGGCCGCCAATTCCGCAGCCCCGCCCCCACGTCTGCCGGTCGAGGCCACCGCCAAGCCGGCCACGAAAGCGAAGACCAAAGATTTTCTGGACTAGAAAAAGCCGCCCCTCAGGGGCGGCTTGGTTCTTCGTCGCGATTGTGCCTCTGCTCAGTTCACAAACACGAGTTCGTTCGAGAGCAGCATGACTTGGGCATACTTCTCCCACGGATTCATGCCTTTCAATGGCGGCGGGGGCGGTCCGGCAAAGTCCGTCTGCGCCGGCCACTCATACTTCTCCTGTGCCGCTTCCGCCGCTTCCCGGTCCACCAACGCCACCACGGGTGCCCAGGTGAACGCCAGCCCGGCTTTTTGATTCAGTGATTCCACGACGAAGTCGATGGTCTCACCTTTCTTCACTTCCACCTTGTCCACCGCGGTGGTGATCACGGTGCTGGTGGCGGTGAAGGTGCCCAGCTCACCCTTTAGGCTGCTGACAATGCGGCCGGTGAGACCCGCGCTCTTCAGGTCTTTCGGTGTCAACTTGCCGGTGATATGGATGACGGCATCCTTCGGTGCCACCCAGCGGCGGATGGCCGCCTGCTTGGTGCCCACCCCGGTGAAGCCGCCTTGGGCATCCAAGGTCACCGCCCCGATCCGGCGCGCCGCCTGCCATTTGTTCTGCTCGAAGACCCCGAGTGCCGCGAACTGCTTCACGCGCTTGCTCTGCGGGTCATACCAGCCCACACCATACTTCCAGGCGGGCGCTTCCACGACCTCGGGCGGACGGGCCAGTTCACTGTTGATGAAATACACGCTCGTCTTCAGTTCCGCCGGCGTGGGCGGACGTTGATAGAGCAGCCGATAAACCGTTTTGATCTTCGCCTCCGTAGAGGAGGTTTTCGTCAACTCAGGCCGGGAAGCCAGCGCCTTCGCCTGCTGGATGACGAATGGCGAATTCATCAGGAACAAGGCCTGTTGCGGCACCGTGGTCATCATGCGCATCGGGCTGCTGATATCCGGTGGCGCGAAGTCGAAGGTGTTGAAGAACTCCGGCAAGGCCGCGCGATTGATATAACCATAGACGGTGCGCCGGGTGGGTGAAGGATCCTGGACGAGATCCACCGGCTGGCCGCCCATCTTGCGATCAAGGCTGCCCGCCACCGCCAGCAAGGTGTCCCGCGTGCCTTCGAAATCCAGCCGGAACCGGTTCTGCCGCCAGAGCAAGGCATTGCCCTGATCCTTGGTCAGATACTTGGGATTGATGTCACTGCTCTGCTGCCACGCAGCGGAGAGCAGGATCTGGCGATGGATGTGTTTGATGGACCAGTTGTGTTCCATGAACTGGCCCGCCAGCCAGTCGAGCAGTTCCGGATGGGTCGGCGGTTCACCCACCAGCCCGAAGTCGCTGGGCGTGGACACCAGACCCTGGCCGAAGTGATAATGCCAGAGGCGGTTCACCATCACCCGCGCGGTCAGCGGATTGTCCTTGCTGGCGATGGCCCGGGCCAGATCCAAACGCCCGCTGCCCTCCTGAAACGGTTTGGCATCCGGCCGCGCGATGATCTCCAGGAACTGGCGTGGCACCACCGGCCCGCGGTTGTTCGGATTGCCCCGCATGAAGATGGCTGAATCCCGGCCCTTGGGCAGATCCTGCAAGGCCATCGCCCGGGCGGGCGATCCCGGATGATTGATCTTCACATCGTTCATTTTGCGGATGAGCAAGTTCTCGCGCGACTCGGTCTGCTGGCTGGTAAGGCGGGTGATATCTCGCTCGGCCAGAGCCAGCGGCGCACCTTCCGCATACAACATTTGCCGGATGGCTTCCGCGCTGGGGTCGGACATCTTCTCACCCGCCGTGTTGGTGCCCTTCACCGCCAGTTTCACCTGCCATTGCCGGTCGATGTCGGCGAACAGCCGTCCATAACGGTTAGCCACTTCGCTCATATCTTTGGGCGTGACGAGGAACATGCGGGCGACCAAGGGGTTCACTTTCGCCTTCTCATCGGCGTTCGCATAAAACCTCTTCGCGAACACCGCCGCCTGCGCGCTGAAGTCCTTTTCATTCAGGGCGCTCAACTGCGCCCAAGGACTAAGGATGGGGTCATGTTTCCGGACCGTGGCTTTGATGGCCCGGTCCAGATTGCCCGCCAGCGTGGTGTCGAGGTCTTTGCTGCGGAAAAAGGTATTGCGGTTCAGCCCGGCGTTCGGGTCGGAATGGTTGAAGTCATGGATGGCCAGCAGATAGTCGCCCACGCGCGCATGCTGGTTCGTGATGATGGCATGGGCGTTGGTCGCACGCGCATGCGCCAGTTCCGCCTCCACCTCCGCGAGCTTCTTCTGGAATTCCAGATACTCCGGCGTCTCCGGCACCGGTTTCAGGAGCGGTGCTTCAGCCGGTTCGGTCACGCTGTTGAACACACCATGCAAGGCATAGTAATCCTTCATCGTGATGGGATCGAACTTGTGGTCATGGCAGCGGGCACAGGAAACCGTAAGCCCCATCGTCCCGCGGCTCACCACATCGATCCGGTCATCGATGACCTGGTTCGCATCATTGTTGAAACGGTTGCCCAGGCTCAGAAAGCCCAAGGCCGCCAGCGCGCTCTTATCTTCGCCCAATGGCAGGCGGTCCGCCGCGATTTGCTCGACGAGGAACTGGTCGTAGGGTTTGTCCTCATTGAAGGCTTTGATGACGTAATCCCGATAGGTGTAGGAGTAGAGATAGCGGTTGTCCTTGTTACGGATGGTGTCACCCATCGTGTCGCCATAACGGGCGATATCCAGCCAGTAGCGGCCCCAGCGCTCACCATAGTGCGGGGAGTTCAACAGCCGCTCGACGACTTTCTCGAACGCCTTGGCCGATTTGTCCGCCATGAAGGCGTCCACTTCCTCCGGAGTCGGCGGCATGCCGATGAGGTCAAAGTACACCCGGCGGATCAGCGTAAGCCTGTCTGCCGGACCGGAAGGCGTCATCTGGTTGGCTTCCAGCTTGGCGAGAATGAAATTATCCACCGGAGTCTTTGCCCACTTGGGATTCTTCACGGTCGGCACAGCCACGGGCTTCACCGGATTGAAGAACGGGTGTTCTTTGGCCTTTGCCGAATCGGGACCATACTTGCTGGCTGCCGTCTTGGCAGCGCGCGGATCGGGCGCACCCATCTTGATCCACTGTTCAAACGCGGCGATGACATTGGCCGGCAGTTTGCCACCATCCTTCTCCGGCGGCATCAGCAGGTCGGGATCCGTGCCGTGCAGCGTCTTCATCAAGAGGCTCTCCGCCGGTTTGCCTGCCTTGATGGAGGGGCCGCTGTCGCCTCCCTTCAGCAAACCTTCACGCGTATCAAGCGCCAGGCCGGCCTTGATCTTCGCGTCGGGCTGGCTGCTGTGGCATTTATAACATTTTTCCGTCAATACGGGCCGGATGTTGCGCTCGAAGAAGTCCAGCTCCTGCGGCGTCAGCTTGGCTCCTTCCGAGGCATGCGCGGTAACTGCGACCAAGGTGATCGCACCAGTAACCAGCAGGGCAATCGGTTTCATAGGGCAGATAGATTAGGCGAGGATGTCTTTGACCACGTTGCCGTAAACGTCAGTAAGGCGGAAATCGCGACCGTTGTAGCGATACGTCAGCTTCTCATGATCGAAGCCCAGCAGGTGCAGGATGGTCGCGTGCAAATCATGCACATGCACCTTGTTGATGACGGCGGACTGGCCGAACTCATCGGTCTCGCCATAAGTCATGCCGCCTTTGACCCCGCCACCGGCCAGCCAGTAAGTGAAGCCGCGGTTGTTATGGTCCCGGCCCGGAACTTCGAACTTGCTCGTGGCGTTGGGCAACTGGCGTGTCGGCGTGCGCCCGAACTCACCACCCCAGACCACCAACGTCTCATCCAACAGACCACGGTCTTTAAGATCTTTCAGCAGGGCTGCGATCGGCTTGTCGCACTCGGCGGCCTTGCCCCGGATGGCGCGTTCCAAGTTCTGGTGGTGGTCCCAACCGTTATGCCAGACCTGCACCATCCGCACCCCGCGCTCCAGCAAACGCCGGGCGATCAACATCTGCCGGCCTTGTTCCGTGTCCGCATTGTAAGCGGCCAGCACGGCCTCGGGTTCTTTGCTGATGTCAAATGCGTCGGTGGCCTCCATCTGCATCTGGTAGGCGAGCTCGAACGATTGGATGCGCGCCTCCAGTTGCGCGTCCTTTTGCAGACGCTGGCTGTGCATCGTGTTCACCTTCACCAGCAGATCGAGCTGGTCGCGCTGTTCATCGCGCGTGGTGTAGGCGTTGCGGATGTTCTCGATGAGCTTCTCGATCTCCTTGTACCGCGTGTTGATGTGGGTGCCTTGATAGGCACCGGGGAGAAATGCGGAACGCCAGTTCTGCGCCCCGCCCAGCGGACTGCCCGAGGCCAGCACGATGAAGCCGGGCAAATTCTCGTTCACACTGCCCAAGCCATAGGTGACCCAGGAACCGACGCTCGGCTTTACCAGCCGGCCGGAACCGGTGTTCATCATCACCGTGGCGAACTCGTGCACTGGCGCATCGATATACATGCCGCGGATGACGCACATGTCATCGATGTGCTGGCCAAGATTCGGGAACACCTCGCTCACCTCGATGCCGCTCTTGCCCATCTTGTTGAACTTGAAGGGCGAGCCCCACGCCACCCCGCTGCCCTCGCCCACCGGTTTGCCGTCCTGCTTCATCAATTCCGGTTTCGGATCCCAAGTATCCACGTGCGACGGCCCGCCTTGCGCAAAGATGCTCAGCACCCGCTTGGCCTTGCCCGGGAAGTGCGACTGCTTCGGCGACAGCGGCGACATGGAACTCAACGCTGCCGTCGCCCCCGTCGGCCCAAGGATCTCAGGCATCAGGCCCGCCAGGCTGACCGCGCCAAAACCCAGTCCGAGCCGTTGCAAGAATTGCCGACGTGGCAGGGCGGGCGAAACAAAAGGAGAACTGAAGATGTCTTTCATAATCAACGCGTTGATGATTTATGAAAGATTTGACGGGATTATCCACCGACGGGTACGCCCCGGATTGCCCAAACATGGCTCTTGATTGCACCGCAAAGTTTGCGAAGCCCGCCACAAGATTCTCGCAGCGCTTCCGTAAATGCTTGCGCAGAAAGAGGAACGCGCGGCCGAAAAGGAGCACGGAGGCGTTACCGCCTGAAAGTGTCAGAATAATTTACCACTGCCAGACCGAGCTGTTTGCCTGCGGTCTCGTAACCCGACTGACAGGAGCTATAAGAGCTGCCGCTCTAACCAACAATCGGGTGGTTGCCTGAAATCTAAACGAACGCCGGTTCATTCCACCGGGCCTTTCTCAAAATCCGAATCCTTCACCCAGCCTGCCTTCACTTTCTCGCCCTTCATGTAGCGCTCATAGAAGTTGCGCGTCTTTTCATCGGCGTAGATGTATTCATCAAATATCTTTCCGTTGCCGAACATGCGTGGATCACCCTGCTCCTTCAGTTCTTTCTCCATCTGCTGTTTGAGAGCCAGCTTCTGCTTCTCCATGCTCTGGGCAGAAGCCAGATTCACCACACAATCCTGATCCTTTGTCAGATCGTAGAGCTCCTCCCCGGGGCGCTTACCGAAGGCGAGCGACCAGAATTTCTTTGACTCCAAGCTCGTGCGGTTCTCCAGGATCCAGCTCTTGATGGCCCCGGCATCGCAGTTCAGATAACCCGTCTCCGGATTGCAGGCCGGCCAGCGGTCTGGCTCATAGTTCTGCAAGAACAGCAGACCGTCCTTGATGATGCCCCGGATGGGATAGCCCACATCATTGGGGCGGCCGACGTCATGCCGCTCCATGCCCACCAGGACATGATCACGTTTCGGATTTACCTGCCCTTCTTTCGAGGAGTATAGAATATCGCTGAGGCTCTGGCCGGTGATAGGCTGCATGCCTGACTTCTTTTGATCGATCTGGGCGAGCTCCAAAAAGGTCGGCGTGAGGTCGGTGAAGTTCACATAGTCCTGGATGACCCGACCAGACTTCTTAATGCCGGCGGGCCAGCGGATGGCGAAGGGAATGTGATTGGAGTCTTCATACGCCTGCCCTTTCACCCGCGGGAAAGGCATGCCGTGATCGGACGTGACGATGACGATGGTATTCTCCAACTCACCCCGCTGCTCAAGCAGCTCCAGCATGCGGACGAGATGCTTGTCCGTGTGCTCCACTTCATACGCGTAATCCAGCATGTCGTTCCGGCTCACCTCATTATCCGGCCAGTAGCCAGGCACGCGATCGATGTCCGAGAGTTTCTTGCCGCCCTTCGCCACACCGGAACCATATTCATAGGCCCGATGCGGCTCCAGCGAACCGTACCAGAAGAAGAAGGGCTGGTCCTTGGGCTTCTCCGCAAGGAAATCGGCGAAGTTGGCAGCGTAATCGGTGGCGGTGATGCCGCTGGTGTCCGGTTTCAATTTCTTCGCCTGATACGGCTTGCCCGTCATCTGGCGCGGTTTGCCGTTCGCATCGTTGGCCACGCCTGGTCCCCAACCCTTGCCGCTGAATGCGGTCGTGTTGCCGTTCTCGCCCAGTACCTCGTCCACGGATTTGGACTTCGACGGGAAATAGCAGT
>JAEYXS010000085.1 GCA_023431185.1 Verrucomicrobiota bacterium | reverse complement strand
CCCTCACCCCGGCCCTCTCCCTTGGGGAGAGGGAGAATAAATCGCCGTCGCAACCGAGAGGATTGATCTTTATGAAACCGAACAATCGCTGTTCCCTCTCTCTGAGGGAGAGGGTCAGGGTGAGGGGGCAGGAAACAAACAAACCACCCACCACGCGCAATGACTTCAAGGCTTTTGAAAAGACTTGCTTCATTTGGCCTCCGTTGCATTGACCGCTTGGCCATCGGCTGGTGCGGCCTTGCCGAAGATCAGCACGCGCTCACCACCGCTCAATCCGCTGGCGACCTCCACGTTCGTGCCATCATTGAAACCGATCTTCACGGGCGTTTTCTTGGCCTTGCCGTCCACGTATTGGAACACCGAAGCGTTCGCCTTTTCCATCAGGAGCGCGCCCACAGGGATCAAGAGTGCGTTCGTGTGTTTCTCAACGCCTACACGGATGGTGGCATACATGCCGGGGCGCAGTTCTTTCTGGGTGTTCGGCAGGTCAGCCTCCAGATGCAGCATGCGGGTGGCGTCATCCAGGGCAAACGAATGGCGCGTGATGGAGCCGGAGAAGACGCGGTTCGCCACACCTTGCACGGTGACCTTCACTGGCTGGCCATTCTGAACCAACGATGCTTCCAATTCCGGAACGCCTACACTGGCGCGCACGGTGTCGAAATCCATGAGCGTGAGGATGGCGGCATTGCGCGCGGCCGAACCGGAAGTCGCCGCCGGGATGAAGGCGCCGGCATCCACGAAACGTTCGGTGATGGTGCCCGCGAACGGGGCCTGCACTTGCGCAAATGCCAGCAAGGCCTCGATGCGCTTCAGTTCCGCTTGCGCCTCACCAGAACGGGCTGCGGCGAGGTTCTCGCCCGCTTGCGCTTCGGCCAGCGAAGCTTTCGCCGACTCAAAGCGTGCTTTGGCATCATCCAAGGCTTGCGGCGTGATGAGGTCGGGTGAGGATTTGCGCGCCTTGCTGACACGGTCGTAATCCGTCTGGCTCGCGTTCAATTCCACACGCGCTTTCGTGACACTGGTGGCGGCCTTGGCCTTCTCCGCATCGGCGCGGGCCACGGCGGCCTTGGCCCGGACGAGGTCGGCGCTCAGCTCGGGCACCTCGATCTCCGCGAGCAGTTGCCCCGCTTTCACCGTGTCACCGATGTCCACCTTGATGGACTTCAGGTAGCCCGGCACTTTCGCGTAGAGCGTGGCCTGCTGGTTCGCCTTGATGCTGCCCGGCAGCGTGACGAAGCGGTTAATCTCACCGCGCTGGGGCGTGGTGAATTTCAGTTCCGGCGGCGTGGCGGCGTGCAGGGAGGCACAGAGCAGCAGCGCGGTGGAGAGCAATCCGCGGGCGATGGTTTGAGGTGTTCGTTGCATGGTGCCAAATGGTTTAACTTTGCGAATTCTTCGAGGCGGCAGCGGTGACGTAGTGGCTGCTGAGCGGGTCATCCGGGTCCAAAGAACTGGAGCGCGTGCCTGATTGATTGCGGAACAGGACAAAGACGGCGGGCAGGACAAACAAAGTCGCCAGCGTAGCCATCGCCAGTCCGCCCACCACGGCGCGACCCAAAGGTGCGGTCTGATCCCCACCCTCGCCCAAGCCCAAGGCCAGCGGAATCATGCCCGCGATCATCGCGCAGCTCGTCATGAGAATCGGGCGCAAGCGGCTGCGCGCACCTTCCACGGCGGCGGTCAGGGCATCCGCGCCTTGCATACGGGCGCGTTCGGCAAAAGTTACGAGCAAGATGGCGTTCGCCACGGCCACGCCGACGGCCATGATGGCACCCATCGCGGACTGGATGTTCAATGTGGTGCCCGTGAGCCACAGGGTCAGGGCCACACCCGCGAGCACCGCCGGAACCGCGGAGACGACCACACAGGCGAGCCGGAAGGATTCAAAATTCGCCGCCAGCATCAGGAAGATGACCACCACCGCGATCACCAGACCTGAACCGAAGCCCGCCTGCAACTGCTCCAGCGGAACGACTTGGCCGCGCACGTCCACCTTCGTTTTACCATCCGCTTGAAAATTCAATTCCGCCAGCGTCTTGCGGATCTCCCGCGTCGCGGTGCCCAGGTCCGTGCCGTGGATGTTCGCGGTGACACTTACGATGCGCGCCATGTTGTAGCGCTCATAAGTGCCCACCGTCGTGCCGGGCGTGATGTCCACCAAGTTACGCAGCAGTACAGTATTGCCGTTGGCCGATGAAACGGGGATGTTCTTCAGATCCTCGATAGACTGGGTCCGTTCCTCCGGGATCTGCACCTGCAAGTTGAAGCTGATGCCAGAATTCGGGTCCGCCCAAAAATTTGCCACCGTGAAACGGCTCGACGTGGTGGCCGCGACCAGCGACTTGGTAATGTCCTCCACTTTCACACCCAGCAAGCCGGCACGTTCGCGATCGATGTTCACATTGACGGAAGGGAAATCGAGCGTCTGGGCGATCTGCACATCGCGCAGAAAGGGCAGTTGATTGAGCCGTTCCACCATCTTATCCGCATAACCTTTGCCGACCGGAAGGGATGGCGCACTGATGGCGACTTCGATCGGTGTCGGCGAGCCGAAGCTCATGACACGGGTCACGATGTCCTGCGGCTCGAAGGACAGCCGGACATCCGGCAACTCCTTGGCAAAGACGCCGCGCAGGTGTTCCTTGAAATCCTCAATCCGTTTGCCGGCCTCGCGCTTGAGCTGGATGGCGAGCCAGCCTTCTTCCGGGCCGCCGTTCCAGAGGTGCACGAGATTCACCGGGAAACTGGAATTGTGCACGCCGACCATGCCGATGCTGATCTCCACCTTGTCCGGACCACCAGCTTCACGGGCGATGATGTCCAAGATCTTCTTGGCCGTTTGCTCCGTGATGCCCACCTGCGTGCCGCTGGGATTGCGGAAACGCAAGGCGAACTGGCCGGTGTCCGTCTTGGGGAAAATCTCCGTGCCGAGGCGTCCGCCGATAAACCAAACCGCCAGGCCGGCGATCACGAGATAGACCACAACGAGCGGCCAGCGCAACGCCAGCACGGTCCCGAGCAGACTGGAGTAGCTCCTCTGCAACTTGCCGATGAAAGAAGCATCGTGCACCTGGTTGGTGTGCCCTTTCAACAGCCAAACACTCAGGATGGGCACCAGCGTGCTGGACAGGATGAACGACGCGACCATGGAAAAACCGACCGCCAAGGCCATGGGCACAAACAACGCTTTGGCCGCACCGACCATGAAGAAAGCCGGAATGAAGACGGCCAAGATACACAACATGGCCAGCAAGCGAGGCAGCGCCGTCTCACGGGTGCCTTCATATGCTGCGCGCGCCAGCGGACTGCCGCGCGCGATGTGGGCATGGATGTTCTCGATGGCCACCGTGGCTTCATCCACCAAGATGCCGACGGCCAAGGCCATGCCCCCCAGCGTCATCAGGTGAATATTCTCACCGCTCAACCAGAGGGCAAAGGCAGCAGCCAGCAAGGAAAGCGGGATGTTCACGACGACGATGAAAGCACTGCGCCAGTCGCGCAAAAAGAGCAACACCATGATGCCGGTAAGGATCGCGCCCAAGCCGCCCTCTTTCATCAAGTCCTTGATGGAGCGATTGACCACGGGCGATTGATCGAACGAATAGCTGACCTTGATGCCTTCCGGCAGGAGCTTTTGGAACTCGGGGATGTTCTTTTTCACCAAGTCCACGACTTCGAGCGTGGAAGCATCGGCACGTTTGGTGACGGGCAGATAGACGGAACGCTTACCATCCGCCAGCGCGTAAGCGGTGGTGACATCCGCCGCATCGGTCACGGTGGCCACATCGCGAACGAAAACGGCACCTTTCGCCGTGCGCTTGAGCGGCACGCCTTCGAGGTCCTTGATGTTCGAGACAATGGCATTGACGGGCACGATGGGGTATTTGCCATCAAGGTTGATGTTACCAGAAGGGCTGATGGTGTTGCCTTGAGAAAGTGCTTTGACGATGTCATCCGGCGACAGGCCGTAGGCACGCATGCGTTCGGGGTTCACGTTCACCGTGATGGCGCGGGAACTGCCACCGAACGGCGGCGGCGCAGACACTCCGGGCAAGGTCGCGAAGGCGGGACGGACTCGATTGAGCGCCTGATCCTGCATCTGGTTCAGAGTGATGTTCGGATCTTCCGTCGAGAACACGAGGTAACCCACGGCCACACTGCCAGCATCGAAACGCATGATGAACGGGGCGACCGTGCCCGGTGGCATGAAGGCGCGGGAGCGGTTGACCTGGGCAACCGTCTCGGACATGGCCTGACTCATATCAGTTCCAGGGTGGAACTGGAGCTTCATGATGGAAGCGCCCTGAATGGACTTGGACTCCACATGCTCGATGCCCGCGATGTAGAGGAAGTGATACTCGTAACGGTAGGTCAGGTATCCCTCCATCTGGGCCGGGTCCATGCCACCATACGGCTGGGCCACATAAATCGTCGGGATGCCCAAGGGCGGGAAGATGTCCCGGTCCATCCGCTGGAGGGCCAGGAAGCCGCCCAAGGAGATGGCGATGACGAGCACCAGCATGCTCAAAGGACGGCGCAGGGCAAGTTGGACCACGTTCATTGGCTACAAAGACGGTTGAGCTGCAAACTTCGGTTACAATGATCGCAGGGATAATCCGTACGGGGATATTTCCGCACGATGAAGAAAACCTGAAGATTTCTTAAGAATCAGCCGGATCACTGCTGCGGCAGGATAAGGCGAAAGCGGCTGCCCTGTCCGAGTTCGGTCCACAACTCGATCCGGCCACCGAGTTGCTCGACGGAGAGCTTCGCGATGGCAAGGCCCAGCCCCGCACCACCCTCGGCCCGGGAGCGGGCCTTGTCGATGCGGTAGAACCGTTCGAAGATTTTCTCACGATGCTCCGGGGCGATGCCCGGACCTTCATCCGCCACCTCCACCACGGCATGGTCACCCTCGGTGAACCAGCGCATCAAGATGCGCGTGCAAGGCGGGCTGTAGCGGATGGCGTTGTGGAGGACGTTCAGCACAGCAGGACGTAACAGCAACTGGGCAGTGGGAACGGTCAAACCGGAGTCACCGGAAAGCTCGATGCGCTGTTTCTTCTCCGCGGCAAGCACCTCCACGCTGTCGCTGATTTCCTGAAGCAAACTCGCAAGATTCACCGGCTCGAACGGCACGGTGACCCGGCCGCTCTCGGCACGGGCGAGCAGCAGCATGGTGTCGATGAGGTCATTCAGACGCTGGGCCTCCTCCAACATGCTGCCGATGGTATCGCGCAGGGCCTTCGGGTCCCCGTTTTCACGCAAGGCGACCTCGCCTACAGTACGCAGGGCAGTGAGCGGGGTGCGCAGTTCGTGGGAAGCATCCGCCGTGAAACGTTTGAGGGATTCGAAGGAGGCTTCAAGCCGTTGCAACGTCTCGTTGAAGACGGCGGCCATCTGCCCGAGTTCGTCGTGCGGATTCGGATTGGGCAGACGGCGGCTTAATGATTCCGACGTGATCTGGCGGGCTTGCTCGGCCATGTCACTGATGGGTTTCAAGGTGCGACCAGCCATCCAGTATCCGCCTACAGCTGCAAGCGCCGCTGCCAAAGGGATGCCCAGAAACAAACCGGCGAGGATTTCCCGCAAGGCACGGCGCAGACCGGATTCATCCCGGAAAACGCGCACGGTGACCTCGCGTCCATCGAGACTGGTTGCATGCTGATAGGCCCGGGCGGGTATGCGCCGGTCCACCACCAAGTTGAGGAAAAGCGGCGATCCGTCAATGGAAGCAGTTGGTGGTTGCGTTACCCGGACACCATTGACCGGCCAATGACTGAGCAAATCTTCCCCGTGCGCCCAAACATCGAACCAAGTTTCCGCATAACCCGGACTGCTGGGGGTGGAGGGACTGCTTTTCTTCCATTGGATGCGCCCGTCTTCGCTTTGTTCCAAATGGGCGGCGATCAGGTTCCAATCCACCTGCAACTGGCGGTCGAGTTCGGCGTGGAGACGACGTTCGATCAGGATGTAAACGGCCGGGGTCAGGGCCAGCATGATGAGGCTGGCGACCGCCGTGAACCAGACGGCCAGACGGAGCTTCAAGGATTGACGGTGCCACCAGCCGTTCACGCTGTTTGCTCCTCCCGCAACATGAAGCCCACGCCGCGCACGGTCTGGACGAGCTTGTGGCGGCGGCCTTCATCCAGCTTTTTGCGCAGGTGTGCGAGGTGGACATCGATGACGTTGTCCAGCGTGGTGGCGCGGTTCGGTTCGCGCCAGACCTCTTGTGCGAGCATCTGGCGGGTCACCACCTGGCCTTCGTAGCGCATGAGGTAAACCAGGAGATCGAACTCGCGGGGAGTAAGATCTATCTCCAGGCCCGTGCGCCAGGCCCGGCGTGACTGGATGTCGAGCACCAGATCACCGACCTGTCTGCGCAACAGTTCATCCGGGCCGGTGCGGCGCAGCAAGACGCGCATCCGGGCGAGCAGTTCGGCGAACGCGAAGGGTTTGACCAGGTAATCATCCGCGCCGCTGTCGAGGCCGAGAACGCGGTCCTCCACGGCATCGCGCGCGGTGAGGAGCAGGACGGGAGGTTTGGTGCTGCGGGTGCGCAGGGCTTTGAGGATCTCGATCCCGTCACGACCGGGCAGCATCCAATCGAGCACCACCAGATCGAAAGCCGTGGAATTAAGGTGAAACCAACCCTCATCGCCCGTCCGGGCGGCGACAGTATCGTAACCCTCCGCGGACAGTCCGCGGCGGATGGCTTGCGCGGTTTTCGCGTCATCCTCGACGACCAAGATCTTCACGCGGCCAAGCATCGTCCTTTCTGGCAGACGCGCCAAGCGTGCAATTCTTAAGAAAGATTAAGTGGAAAAATCCCGTTTAAGGGTTTTCGGGTGCGTGTGAAAAAAGACCGGCCTCTGGATCAGCCCTGCCCGCGTTTGATCTTCACGAAGAGGACGTTCTTTTCGTCCATGCGTTCGTAGAACATCTCGCTGCATTGCTGACGGACGAGGTGGATGCCCAAGCCGCCAATCTGGCGTTCGTGGGCGGGTTTGCTGGTGTCTTGGGCGGGCACCTTGGTGGGGTCGAAGGGGATGCCATTATCTTGAAATTCAATCTTGATGGCGGTCTCATCCACGGTCAGGCGCACGTCGAAGGTGTGTTCACCACTGTCGTTGGGCCACGCGTAGTTGATGATGTTAGTGCTGAGTTCCTCCAAGCACAGGAACACGGCGTATTCCTCCTGCACGGTGAAAGCGTTATCGGCCCCAAACTGCGCGACCAGATCGTTCAGACGCTGGAGTTCGTCTGTGTTGTTTTGGAGGGTGATTTGAACAGTCGCACTCATAGTGTTAGGCCGTAGACTTCCTGAGTTCAGGCACCCTTAAGCAGTTTGACCGCTTCGGCTTCATCGACGGCAATCTCTGCCACGGCGTCCAGACCGGACAGACGCAGTACATCTTCCACGAGTTTCTGTGGACGGCAGAAGGCGATCTTGGCACCAGCCGGGGTAAGCTGCTTGATGTTGGCCAGCAGGAGGCGGATGCCGATGGACGCGATGAAGTTCACCCCAGCCATGTCCACCACGACGGATTGTTTGAGGGCGCCGGTCTCGGCATTGAAGCGGGCTTCAATGGATTGGGTGCCCTTGAGGTCCATGCGCCCGGCGAGGCGGATGCAACGGATACCACCCTCTAACGTTTCAACAGTCAGCTCCATAACCACCAAAACCTTTCTTCCAGCTTGGGATGTGAGTCCGGCGCTTGAATTTGAATCAGCGTAGCCGTACCGGCGGCTGAATCAAGCCACGATTCGCAAGACCCGTTTCATTGATTGTTCACCGTCAAAATCATAACACGATCCGCACGAACGAGTAGTCGTCCTCGAAGTTGCCCGAACCGCGAAATTCCTTGGCCGCCGCCACGATGTGGCCCAGCCGAGTCTGCCCTTCCGGAGGGGCTTCCGTCAGGGTCTTAAGGAAGGCCTGGTAATCCCACATGCGGCCTTCGGGATTGGTCAGTTCATACACGCCATCGCTGAATAGATAAAGCTCGGCGAACTTGCCGACGGGCTGGCGTTTGCTACGGTAAATCACGCCGGACATGGTGCCGACGACCAAGCCGGGAGACTTCAACTCGATACGCTCGGAGGTTTCCAGGGTTTCACCGGTCACCAATACAGCCGGCGGATGGCCGCCGCGCGCGAAGCTTATCTCGCGCTTCTTTTTGTCAAAGACGCCGTACCAGATGGTGAAGTACATGTTGTTCTGGCGATCCATCTGGAAGGCTTCGTTCAG
Source organism: Verrucomicrobiota bacterium (assembly GCA_023431185.1). GTDB lineage: Bacteria > Verrucomicrobiota > Verrucomicrobiia > Limisphaerales > JAEYXS01 > JAEYXS01. The sequence goes on along the minus strand of JAEYXS010000085.1, from coordinate 64,612 downwards.
GCCCATGAGGACTTGCGCGGGGTCTTTGAAATCCGTGTTCGCCAGGGATTGGGCGCGCAGCACGTTCATGGCGGAGATGGAGAGCAAGGCCGCGCCGACACCGTGACCGCAGACATCCAAGAGGTAGATGGCCAGATGGTCCTCATCCAGCCAGTGGTAACCGAAGGAGTCACCGCCCAACTGGGTGGACGGGATGAAGCACCACTCGGTAGTCACCTCGCCGGTAAGCGGCGGGGGTAACAAAGAAATGACGTATTCGGCGGCCTCATTCAGTTCGGCGGCGAGATGCTTCTGGCTCTCGACGAGGGCGCGATACATGGCCTGTTCCTGCTCGCGGAGCTGCTTCTTCTCAAGACAGGCATTGATGCGGGCTTGCAGGAGGACGGGTTTATAAGGCTTGGGCAGGTAATCATCCGCACCGATCTCGATGCAGCGGGCGACGCTGTTCAGGTCGTCCAGACCGGAGATCATGATGACGGGTATCTCCTGGAGCTTGGGGTCGGCCTTGAGGGCCTTGAGGACGTCGTAGCCGTCCATGTCCGGCATGACGATGTCGAGCAGGACGAGGTCGTAGGTGGCTTCGCGAAGCTTGTCCAAGGCGGTACGACCGTCATTGGCGACCTCCACTACGTAGCCCTCAGCATGCAGACGCTCGCTGAGGAGAGCGCTGTTCATGTAGTCGTCATCCACGACGAGCAGGTGCGCGCCATCTCCGGCGAGGCGGCTTGGTCGAGCCCCAGCGGTCATCACTCCGGCAGTTGGAACGGCTTCTGACATGCTTGGCTAGAGGACTATGCGAGGTTTTGGGATGGTAAACCAGCAAAAAGCGGGTCTTTGTCACCGGTGACAGGGCAACCCGTCTTACCCGGCCAGTTCAGCAGCGTTGAGGACACGGAGTTCGCGTTGCGGGAAGGGGATGGTGACGTTAACACGGCGAAATTCTTCCACGATGGTCTTGTAGAGCTCGGCCTCGGCGGGGACGTAATCGACGACGGAGACCCAAGGTTTCACGGAGATGTTGATGGAGGAATCGGCCAACTGGCTGACACCGACAATGGGTGCCGGATCTTTGATGATGCGGGGATTGGCCTCCAGGACGCGGCGGATGGAGCCGAGGGCGGCATCGAGGTCCGTAGCGTATGCGACGCCGACGGTGATGTCGAGCTGGCGGACGGAACCGTAATTGTGGAGGATCTCGCCGACGATCTTGCGGTTGGGGATGATGATGCGGGAGCGGTCCGGGTGCATGAGGGTGGTGGTGAAGAGTTCGATGGAGACGACTTCGCCATGTTCGCCGAGCATGTCCACCCACTCGCCGATGCGGAAGGGTTTGGTGAAGATGATGGTGAGGCCGGCAACGACGTTGCCGAGGACACCTTGCATGGCGAGGCCGATGCCCACACCGGCGACACCGATACCGGCGACCATGGGCGCGATGGGGACACCAAACTTCTCCAGTGCGAGGACGGCGGTGAAGGCGAAGATGAGAATCTTGACACCTTTGATGATGAGGGAACGCAAGGGCGGCTCCATGCCCTTCTTGGTGAGCGCCTCTTCCAAAATGCGGCCCAGGTATTTGGCCAGCAAGACACCGAGGCCCATGATGAGGAGGGCGCCGATGATCTGGAAACCGTAGGAGATGAAGAAATCAATGATCAGTTTTTTTGCGTCTTCCATAAAAGTGAAGGTAATCAAACGGACGTCTGCTGCCTAGGAGACACCTAGAAGGCGGCATTGTAAACCGGAAAGAAGACGCCTCAGGATACAAAACCGGTTGACTTTGAGGGGATTATGCGGAATGGCTTGAGCATGCATAAAGCCTTGTCCCACCGGTTGCGGGCCACGTTGTGGCTAGCGTTGTCGCTGTTGATCACGGTGACGGCGGGCACGGGTTGCAAGACGGCGTATTACGCCACGATGGAGAAGTTCGGCGTGGCGAAGCGGGATCTCTTGAAGAAGCGGGTGTTGGCGGCGCGGGATGAGCAAAAGGAGGCGGGCGAGCAGTTCAAGGATGCGCTCACGAAACTCCAGGCGATGTACCGCTTCGACGGCGGGAAGCTGGAGGCGGCGTATCGCGAGTTGGAGGGGGATTACACGAAGTCGGCCGAGCTGGCGGAGTCGGTGCGGAAACGCATCAAGGATGTGGAGTCGGTGGCGGGCGATCTCTTCGCGGAATGGGAGCGGGAGCTGGCGGAGATCACGACGCCGGCACTGCAAGCGGCGAGCCGGCGACAACTGCTGGAGACGCGCACGCGGTATGACGGGATGATGGTGGCGCTGCGAAAAGCGGAGCAATCCATGCACCCGGTGCTGACGCAATTGAAGGATCATGTGCTGTTCCTGAAGCATAATTTGAATGCGCAGGCAATCGCGTCGCTGAAGGGCGAGGCAGCGAGCATCCAGACGGAGATCACCCGGCTTATCACCGATATGAATGCTTCCATCGCAAAGGCGGATGAGTTCATCAAAACGTTGGAACAACCATAATCGTTTCCCTATGCCTGTCGAAGTTCGGCTTCCCACTAGGGGCGAGGGTGATGAAAGTGCGAGCAATTTAATTCACATCAAAACTATGACAGTTTTAAATCGTCTCATTTCCACCCTGCCCCGTTTGACGGCAATTCTCGCACTGGTGACTGGACTGTTCATCTCCGGTTGCGCCACGGCTCCGGACCAGGAGTTGCTGGATGTGAAGCTGGTGAACTTGCGCTTCACGCAATCACGCGTGCTGGAGACGGATGCGGTGTTCACGATCCGCATCGAGAATGAAAGTCCGGAGGCGCTGCGCATCACGGGTGGGGTGCATAAGTTCTACATCGAGGGCGCGATGATCGGCAAAGGGATGAGCAGCGAGACGGTCGAAGTGCCGCGGCTGAGTTCAGTGACGCAGGAGATCACGGTTCACCTGAGCAACCTCACGATGGCGCGGAAAATCAAGCCGGTGATCGAGAATCAAAAGGTGAACAGCAAGGCGGACAGCCTGTTGTATTGCGAGGCAGGTGGACGGGAATACCGCATCCGCGTGGTGCATGAGGGGACGCTGGATGTGCGGGAATTCGTGCCGGAGAAGCAGACGCCTTCGATAAGGCAGCCGTAAGGCCGCGCGCAGGATTTTTCATCGAGTTCCAGAGCGCAAAATACGTGCAGGGTCTCCGCTTGCGGGGGATTTCAGAATCCGCTAAATCACCCGCGCCAGAGACACACAGGGAACACGTATGGGAACGTATAACAAGTATTGGTTCGACTCGGTCATGGTGTTCGCGTTGATCGGCGGGCTGATCTACGGGCGGAAGGGCGGCCTTTCCACGGTGCTGCTGCCGATGCTGAAATGGCTCGCGGTCGTCATCCTGTGCGGGACCTTCTACAAGGACTTGGGCTCTTATATGGCGACTTCCCTGCAGATCCAGCCGAACTTGGCATACGTGGTCGTCTATCTGGTGCTGGCTGGAATCGTGATCGGTGTGTTCACCGCCGTAAAAAATGCCCTAGGCGAGAAACTCGTAGGGGCGGCAATGTTCGGCAAGGCGGAGTTTCCGCTGGGCGCATTGGCGGGAGCAGTGCAGGCCGTCTGTGTCATCTTCACCGGTCTGGCCTTGTTGTGCTCAGCCTATGTGACGGAGGCGGAACTGGCCGAACCTGTCGCCGGAACGCAAACTACCCTGGCCCAAAAATTTTCCCCGGCCAGCATCCAGCGCGGGGTGTTCAAGGTTTCCAACAGTGGCCCCGTGCTTAAGACTTATCTCGGCCACTGGCTCATCGCCGCGCAACCGCCCGTGCAGTATGAGGCGAAGAAGATCGAAGGCTTTGGCCGCAAGATGGAGAAGGCGATAGACGAGGACTTGGGTGGCCCGGCCAAAAAGTAAGCCTCAGCAGCCTGCAAATTTTCTTCCTTTCCCCTTGCCCTGCCGCCCTTCGCGAAGCAGCATCCTCGGCTTTGTGTCATGCTGACGATTTCTGGTGTATCGAAGAGTTTTGGCGGACGGACGTTGTTCGAAGACGTGACGTTGCAGGTGAACCGTGAAAACCGTATGGGCCTCGTAGGTCCTAACGGTGCCGGTAAGTCCACATTCTTGAAGCTCATCCTGGGCGAGGAAATCCCGGATGAGGGCACCATCGAGTTCCAGCGCAACACGAAGGTAGGTTATCTCCCGCAAGAGAGCGCCCCGGTGGCGGATGAAACGGTGCTGGAGATCGCCACAGCCATCTCACCGGAGATTGTGCGGTTGCAAAAGGCGTTGAAGGCATGGGAGGCTGATCACCTTGGCGAGCACGAGCATGAGGATGATCTGCACGCGCAGTACGAAGAACTGGGCGGTTATCAGCTGGAACCCAAGGCTAAAAAGATCCTCGCGGGCCTGAGCTTTCGCGAAAAAGACTTCGAGCGACCGGCCAAGGAATTGAGCGGTGGCTGGGTGATGCGTGCGCATCTCGCCCGCTTGCTGGTCCAACAACCCGACTTGTTGATTCTGGACGAGCCGACGAACCACCTTGACCTGGAATCGCTCATCTGGTTCCAAGAATATCTGAAAGGTTACGATGGCGCGATCCTCATGATCTCGCATGATCGCGAGTTCCTGAACCAGCTCATCGGGCACATCATCGAACTGCGCGGCGGCAAAGCATACAAGTATCGCGGCAACTACGATCAATTCGTCGTCCAGCGTGAAGCGAACGAAGCGCAGTTGATCGCCGCCTACAAGAACCAGCAGAAAGAGATCGAGCGCTTGCAGCTCTTCGCCGACCGGTTCAGGGCGAAGGCGAGCAAAGCCGCGCAGGCACAGTCGAAGCTGAAGCAGATCGACCGCATGGAAAAGATTGAGCTGCCGGATGACCCGACGGCGGAGATCGGTTTCACATTCCCGCAGCCGCAACGCAGCGGGCATCGCGTGATCACACTGAAAGACGTGCATCATGCGTATGGACAGAATGTGATTTATCGCGGCGTTGATTTCGAGGCAACACGTGGTCAGCGCGTGGTGCTCGTCGGCCCGAACGGTGCAGGCAAATCGACGTTGCTGAAGATTCTAGGTGCCGCGATGCCCTTGCAACAGGGCGAGCGTGAGCTGGGTCACAATGTGAAGTCCGGCTACTACTCGCAGTATCGCATCGAGATGTTGCAGCCGGATCGCACGGTATTGGAAGAAGCTTTGGATACGCCGCAGAAGGTGACGGAGCAATTCATCCGCACGCTTTTGGGCAGCTTCCTTTTCCGCGGCGACGATGTGTTCAAGCCGGTGAAGGTCTTGAGCGGTGGTGAGAAGAGCCGCCTGGCACTTGTGAAGCTACTGCTCGACCCGCCAAACCTGTTGCTGATGGACGAGCCGACCACGCACTTGGACATGGCGAGCATCGATGCGCTGATCTACGCGCTCCAGCAGTTCGAGGGCACGCTCATCTTCATCAGCCATGACGTGTATTTCATCAAGGCGCTCTCGAATCACGTCGTGCACGTGAACGCCGGTGTGCTGACGCATTACTCGGGCAATTACGATTATTATCTGGAGAAGTCGAAAGCGGATTCCGCCCGCTCCGGCCTGACCGCGGGTGGAGCCAGTGGAGCCGCCGCCAAGGCCGCTGCGGCAAAGGCGAAAGCGGCGGAGAAGCAGGAAGATCCGCGCAAGGATCAGAAGCGAATCGAAGCCGCCGACCGTCAGGCCCGCGCTGATGCGCGCAAGAAACAGCAAAAGCTGGTGAACGAACTGGAGCAGAAGATCACGCGTCTGGAGGCCCGCCAGAAGGAACTCGCTGCCGAGCTGGAGAAGCCGGAGACATACGAGAAGACCGGAGCGGCCATGACCATCAACCGCGAACTGTCTGACATCACGGCGGATGTGGAACAGGCCCAGAAGGATTGGGAAGCGGCTGCCACGGCGCTCGAGAAGCTGACTGATTAACAATTCTAATCATTCATAGACAGAGCAAATCCCCCGGCTTAACCCACTGGAGAGTTCCGGTGGGGGTGCTTGAATTTCTGACGGGCTCAGACTCATCTGCCAGACTTCTTGAGCCAAAGGCGGTGCAGCAACGGCTTAAAACCTGCCACTGAAGCTTCGCAAGTTGCTTACAAACAAAAGGATACACAACTGACCAGCATTGCATTAATCGTTTGGAATTCTTGGTTTTAATTTAATAAGTTTATTTTATTCTTATTATGCATAATAGGCATAAATGCCTATTTCTTATCTTTAGTAATAGTGTATTTTTTGGATACGCAAATATGAACCTAAAGATACTTAATTCAATTCTATTCCTTATTCTGCTTTCAATTAATGCATGCTCTCCCAAGGCAGAGCCGGCTTCCGAACAAATCCAAGCCAGTGCAGTCCAGCCCGTCACCATCGCAGCGGGATCTGCCGCCGTGGCCCCACCCCCCAGCACAACGCTTCCCGTTGCCCAGACAGCCCAGGGGATTCCGGCGATCACGGAAATCGAACGGCCTACCAACGCGCAGGGCAATCCCATGTCCGATCTGGAACTGCTGAATCACCTGGTGCAGGAGCTGAACGAGTCCCGGGTCTCTGACGTGGACATCTCGCAAAAGACTTTCAAGACAGAGGCCGAGCAAGTGGCGTATGAAGCAGCCCAGGAGCAGTTGCGCAAAGGGCCGGTGAAGGACCTGAACGAACTGGTCACGGCTGGCATTCTGAAGGCATTGCCCCAAGCCCCGGCCGGCCAGCGTTACGCCATTGATGCCGCCACCGGCAAAGTCGTCCTCCAATAAAGCAACCCTCAACCAAAAACTCTATGCCAACCAAAAATCAAACCAAACACCCGGCCCGACAGCTATGGCGGGCCTTCACCCTGATCGAGCTGCTGGTCGTCATCGCCATAATCGCCATCCTCGCGGGCATGCTTTTGCCCGCGCTGGCCAAGGCCAAATCCCGGGCGGTCTCCGGGAAATGCACCAACAGCATGAAGCAACTCGGGCTGGGAATCGGCATGTATCTCACCGACAACGTGGACAAGCTTCCCTATGCGGGCGTGAGGATGGCCAGCGGGCAAGGACAGGCGGCCTGGGACAAGCTCCTCTTCAGCTATATCGGCGGCGCTCAATCCCGTACCGATGGCAACATGAACTGGACCACGCTTGAGCGATGGGCGCCGAAATTGCTCCGTTGTCCGGGCGACCGGTTCATTGCGGACGCGGGCACCGTCGATGCCGCATCCAATGGTGGAAATGCCCGGGCGCGGCGGACATACGCCATGCCCCGCTACAAATTCAATGCCGGTCCCAACCTGGGACAAGGAGCCATCATCAACGGTCAGCCCAACCCGTCAGCGCAGACCGGAGTGGGCATCGTGATGGACTTCACGGCGGATATGAAAATCGGCAGTTGGTGGACACCCAACAGCACCACCACCAATGTGAACTGGACGAAGACCAAGCTGAGCAATATCCCCGCCGTTTACAGTTCCGTGATCCAAACACCTGACGACACGATCGTGATGACGGAACGGGTGCATAAGACGGAGCAGAAGGTGGGCAGCTTCATCGCGTGGGTGGATCAAGTGAGCTGGAGTTCAGCCGGCGGCCGCTATCAGGCCAGTGTCGGGACAGATATCGCTCCCAGTTCCGGTGTCTATACCCAATGGCACCACGATGGTTCTTGGCAATACGGGTTTGTGGATGGCCATGCAGAACTGCTGCTGCCGAACAAGACCACTTCGAACCTGCAAAAACAATTCGGCATGTGGAGCATGCGGGCCTACGACAAGTAAAGCAATCCGTCCAGAAAAGCCCGGCAACTCACGGCGCAAGGAAGCTATTCCTTGCGCTTTTCTTGGCCTCAAAGGGAGTTGAGCCAGGTGCAAACTTCAAACACCATGGAGGAGGTGAACTGCCTCGTGGATTAACTGAAGGGATGCGCATTACGTACCCTTCAACCACTTGCGAGGGAGCCAGGCAAGGCAGGCTCCACCGGGCGTCCATTTCACTTTATGATCGTCACTACCCTGTTCACGCACGAATCATTGGGAGAAACTTGGTCAAGCCAATCACGGGAGTGAATAAATTCACAACCGATTTAAAATCAGATACTTACATAGTTTCAAGCAAACAGAGGGATTTTCACATAAAAGCATTTTAAATCATACAAATTTATACACGTTAGCATTTATATCAGATTGTATTATCTTATTAGATATCCATAACCCAAATTGCCTATTACTTATTTAAAATCATAGTGCTACTTTCAATGAAGCATCACGATGAACAAGCACTACAAAAAACTCCCATTTGCCTTAATGATGGCACTACTGGCCGGGTGTACGCCAAAAGAGGACGAGGCTCCCGGCACGAGTGGCCCGACGCCAGCCCCGCAAGCGGAGGCGGTTTCCATCAGCCAAAACACCGAGACAGCTCCGCCTCCTCCTGGCGGTTTAGCGGCTCCCACAGCATCCGCAGCGATCGATATCGCGCAGGCCGAGCGGCCAAAGAACGCACAGGGGGAGGCGATGAATGACCTCGAATACCTGAACCACCTGGTAGCGCAGATGAACGAATTTCGGGTGAATCCCCAAGAAATCCAACAGAAAGCCTTCAAGACGGAAGCCGAACAGCTTGCTTATGAAGAAGCGCAGCAGAAGGCGCAAGCCCCGGTCAAAGACATCAACGAACTGGTGACGGCGGGGGTGCTAAAAGCCCTGCCCCAGGCACCGGGTGGCCAGAAGTACGCCATCGACCCCACCACCGGCAAAGTGGTGCTTCAATAGCCAACCTTAGCAACAACAACCCAAGATAATTATGAAGAACGAAATCTGGAGCCAGAAACTCCGCTTCTGGCGGGCCTTCACCCTGATCGAACTGCTGGTGGTGATCGCCATCATCGCCATCCTTGCGGGCATGCTGCTCCCGGCTTTGGCCAAAGCAAAGGCCCGGGCGCTGGCCAGCAACTGCACCAACAACATGAAACAGCTCGGGCTGGGGAATGGCATATACGTCGGGGACAACTCCGATAAACTGCCCTACGCCGGCATGCAAATGGCCTCCGGGGCTGGAGCTGGCTCGTGGGACAAACTGCTCTTCTCCTATATCGGCAGTGCCCAACCCAAGACGGATGGCAACATGAACTGGGCGACGGATGTGAAGTGGGCACCCAAGATCTTGCGCTGCCCCGCCGACAAGTACATCCCCAGCCTCGTGATCGCACCCGAGAACAATAACAACGTCGGGCGGGCCCTGCGTACCTATGCGATGCCGCGCTACAAGTTCAACAACGGGCCGAACTTGCAAGATGGCGGCACCCTCTATGGAGCGCCGAATCCGGCCGCCCAGACCGGGGTGGGCATCGTCATGTATTTCGACCGGAACATGAACATCGGCAGTTGGTGGAAGCCCAATCACACCAGCACCAACGCAGCGTGGACAGCAACGAAGCTCAGCAATCTGCCGGCCGTCTACACCACCATGGTCCAAGCGCCTGAAGACACCATTCTGCTGACGGAACGGGTGAACTACAGCAATGGCAGCACGACCACCGAGCAAAAGGTCGGCGCGGTGACGGCCTGGGTGGATCAATCGAGCTGGAGCTCGGGCGGTGGCCGCTATCAGGCGCAAGTCGGCACGCAGATCGCGTCGAGTTCGGGCGTCTATGTCCAGCAGCACCATGACGGCATGTGGCAATATGGTTTCGTAGATGGCCATACCGAACTCTTGCCGCCGGCCAAGACGACCTCCGATCAGACCAAGCAGTTGGGCATGTGGAGCATCCGGGCGGGTGACAAATAAGCCAGCCGGGAAACGATTCTAACGCGCAAGGGAGCGATTCCTTGCGCGTTTTTAGTTTAGTGGGGCAAGCGAGCGGAGAGCCAGTCCGTCAGGGCGGCTTTGCTGCTGAGCCTGGCTAAATCTGATTTTTCGTCGATGACTTCGAAGCCTTGCCCGAATGCTCGACCATTCACTACGCACAGGTCAGTTTTATTTTCGCGGATCTGTTGCTGCCCTTTGGCCAGGGCATCTTCACGCGTGCCGTCGAGTTCGTATTTCCAGCCGATGAGCTGGGCTTGCGGGAAAAGCGGACGCAGGTGGCCGATAACTTTGCTCGCAGGTTCTAAGACGATCGTGAGGTCCCCTGCCCGGCTGGAAACTTTGCGTTCGGTGAGCGCTTCCCCGGCGGCGGTCTGCACACGCTTCACTTTGAAATCGCAGAGGGCCGCGCAGTGGAGAACGGCATCGATACTGCCTTGTGCAGCGATGGTCTGGAGTTTTTGCACGAGATCGTCGTTCGTGCTGAAGGGAACCAGATGCTTGGCCGTGCATGCGCCGGTGTAGGTGGCGGCTTCGCCTTTCAGGCAGAAGACTTGGTGGCCATCGGCAGTGAGGCGGTTGGCCAGCAACACACCGAGTTCGCCGGTGGAGAAATTCGTGAGGCGGCGGACTTCATCGACGGGCTCGTAGCTGGGACCACAGGTGATCACGATACGCATGCGGGCTCCTTGGTGGGTGATAGGCCGCGCACGCTTTGTTGCAGGGCGAGCACTTCGGCGTGGAGTTCTTTGGCGAGCTGTTTGCGATCGGCTTTATGCACGCGCGGTTCGCCGAAGATGACTTTCGCGCCGATGCGTTCCTTCGAGAAGATGTTGAGCAGATGCGGCACGAGGGTCATGTCGGCCCAGTAGGCAACTTCTTCTGACACGAGGCCATGACCGGGCGGCAAGGAGTATTCCACACACGCGGGCGTGACGGGGAGATCAAGTTGCGTGATGGGCTCGAGCAAGGCGGATTTGAACGGCAAGACCGTTTCACCGCCGGAACTGGTGCCTTCCGGGAACAAGGCGAGGTGCGCGCCGGAACTCAGGATCGCGCGCATCTCGTCGGCGAGGCGACCGACATCGGAGCGTTTCTCGCGGTTCACGAAGAGGGTGCCACCGAGTCCGGCGAAGTAGCCGAAGATGGGCCAGCGTTTCACATCGCTCTTGGAGATGAAGACGCACGGGGTCACGGCACAGAGGACGATGATGTCCACATAGCCCATGTGGTTGCTGACCATGAGGCCGTCCTTAGGCGGCTGGCCGATGATTTCGAGATCGATGCGCAGCAGTTCCACATAGCGGCGGCAACTGCGATGCAACCAGAGGGCGCGGTCCATCACGGTGAGGTCTTTGCCCTTGGCCGCAGCGGTGCGGCGAAAATCCCAGGCGATAAGCAACAGGGAGAAAAGAAACGTCGCCCCCCGCCAGAGTCCGCGCAACGGATGTTTGTAAAAGCCTTTCATCTAGCTAGCTATCAATCAATCAGTGGCTAAAGGCATGCCGTGCAGCCATCGGGAAAGCAACCTTGAAAAGCAGTCGTAATCCATTGGAAAAGTGCCCAATCACAAACTGCGTGGCCAAACTGCCCCCTCTCCCCGAGGGAGAGGGTTGGGGTGAGGGGGAAGGAAATCACCAAAAATTCCGGCGCTTGATTTGCTAAAGAAAGCTAGCTTCCCCCTCATCCCGGCCTTCTCCCTTGGGGAGAAGGAGTCAACATTTCCTGCGCTTGTCATGCTGAAGGCGTAAAGACGTACAGTCGAGTTATGGAAATGGAACCATGGACAGCCGAGGGCGGCTGCTTCATCACGACAGGAAGCGGCGTTTGATGTCTTCGGGGAGCGCTTCGAGGTCGAGGAGGGTGAGGAAATCGATGGTCTTGAACTGGCGGTCCAGCGCGGGCGGGCCGCAGATCTTCGCGCCGATGGTCAGGTAGGCGCGCAGGAGCTTGGGCACCTTGGGCGCATCCGCCGCGAGATGGTCCATGGGGCAATCGAATGCGGGCTTGGGCAGCGTGCGCCACTCCAGCGGGGCCAGGTGCGAGCGGACGAGCTGGGAATACATACTCGCGCCTTCCGCCGGATCTTGCGAGGTCAGCGAGCTGCAACCGATAAGGTAACGGCCACCGAATTCGCGGGCGTAATCGGCGATGCCCTTCCACAGCAGACCGAGGACGGCAAGGTTGCGGTGGTTCTTGTGCACACACGCGCGACCGAGCTCCACGATCTGGGCGCGATTGGCTTCGTAAGGGCTGAAATCGAATTCTTGCTCGCTGTAGTAGCCGAGATTCTTCGCGGCCGTGGTGCCCATCTGGAGGCGGTAGGTGCCCACGATCTGCTTGGTCTCCAGATGCTCGACGAGGAGGTGATGGCAGACGGCGTCGAAGGGATCGGTGTCGCGCCCGGTCGCATAGGAGGTCTCGAGGCCCTCGTTGAGCTCCAGGTTAAAGACAGCAAAACGAAGCGCCTGGGCCGACCGAACTTCTTCTTCGGTGCGGGCCAAACGCAAACTGTAATCACCCTGCTGATGGACCAGCAGGCGTGCGACTTTCAAACTCGTCAGCATCGGTTATCGCGGATATTGCTAGGTTTTAGACGGCACGCCAGCGAAATTATTCCAGACAACCCATCGTGAAAAGAGGGGTTGTGTGACAGGAGGGCAAAGATTGGATGGCGAAAGCAAGAAAAGTGAAGCGAGACCGCCAAAAACCCAAGGATTCGATGTTTTCAAGACCAAGGAATGGCGAAGCAGGAAGTTGTAAGCATCACGTTATTAGGTAGTTTTACGGATACACCGGGTTTCCTTCTGAACCAAAAGCATCAGACTCGTGCCGTCAGGCACGTCAGATTCTTAGCAGCGGCCTTTTAAGCCGCTGTCCAAGTGTGGAAAAGAACTGCGTCGCGTAAGCGACGCCAGAGTTCATCTTCTTCGGTCACTACGTGACCGTGTTTCTCTGGTTCGTTCACAGCGGCTTGAAAAGCCGCTGCTAAGAATCTTTTGGCCCGCTGGGCCAAGCAAAAATCAATACCCAGTTGCTTCCCTAACGGGGTTTGAGGGGAATGGTTTGGAGATCGGCGAGGAGAACTTTTTGGTCGTCGAGGTCGGTGACGAGTTGGGCATGTTCGTGAGCCAGGTCGAGGTGGCGCTTGGTGGCGGGGTCGAAGGTCAGGCTGTAGGCGCGGGCAAGGGCTTCGTGGGCGTAACCGAGATTGAAGGGCGGCAGGTTATCGTGCTCGCTGATCGCCAGACAACGGCGGGCGTGATAGAGCGCGGGCTCGGGGCGCTGAAGGACGGCATAGACGCGGGAGATCTGCCACTCGCCAATGCTGAGGTTGGTGGCGTTGCCGACCTGGCTCCAATGATAACAGGAGGCGTGCGCGCCGTGGATCATGGCGTCGGTATCCGCTGGCGTGCGGTCGGGCTTCTCCATGAGCGTCCAAGTCTGGTTGAAGAGGTCCACGGCGAGGCGACGGTGGGTTTCGGGGGTAATGGTAGTAGCGGACATAGGTAAGGAAATTTTACGAATGATAAGCTCCATTCTGTATCACCATCAACCAAAAGACCTCATCAACAGTTCCACTAAGTGAGTTGCCATAGTTGGATTTTCTTTTCATGCTCGCGGGATGATTTTCAGACAGGATTTTCCGAACGTGATTTCTTTTTTCCGGAAGGGGTTCAGCCATTCGTTGAGTTTGTCGGCTTTGCTGGTGGCGTTGGTTTTGGCGGGGTGCCAGAGCCGGTCGCCGGAAGCGAAGGCGCCAACGCAGCCGACCACTCCCACCACCAAGGTGGAGGAGCCGGCGAAGACGTCCAAAGGTGTGCGGTCGCTGCAACCGACGCCGCTGAATGTGAAGCCGGCGGTGCCGTTCAAGTCGGAGAAGCTGGCGGCGATGGATGCGGCGATCACGAACGCGATCGCGGAGGCGAAGCTGCCGGGCGGTGTCTTGTGGCTGGAGCGCGGGCAGGAGGTTTACTTGCGCGGGTATGGCTGGCGCGCGGTGGAGCCGAAGCGCGAGGTGATCACGACGGATACGATCTATGATGCAGCGTCGCTCACGAAGGTCGTGGCGACGACTCCGGCGATCCTCATCCTGTTCGAGCGCGGTCTCTTGCAATTGAACGATCCGGTGCGACGGTTCATCCCGGAGTTCACGGGTGGCGGGAAGGAGAACGTCACGGTGCGGCACTTGATGACGCATGTATCGGGCTTGCGTCCCGGTCTGGGCAATACGCCGGCCTGGACGGGCTATGACACGGCGATCAAGCGGGCGTGCGGCGAAACATTGCAGACGGAGCCGGGCACAAAGTTCGTATATAGCGACATCAATTTCATTTTGCTCGGGGAGATCGTGCGGCGGGCGAGCGGGATGCCTTTGAACCAGTTCGTGGAGGCGGAGATCTACGGGCCGCTGAAGATGGTGGATACGGGTTATCTCCCCTCCCCCGACAAGCTGGGGCGCATCGCACCGACAGAGACGATCGAGGGCAAGCCCCTACGCGGGGTGGTGCATGATCCAACGGCGCGCAAGATGGGCGGGGTGGCGGGTCACGCAGGGCTCTTCACGACGGCGAATGACTTGGCGCGGTATGCGCGGATGATCCTGAACGGCGGTTCGCTGGAGGGCGCACGCATCCTGAAGACGTCCACGATCCAGATGATGGCGAGTGTGCACACGCCCTCCAAGGTGCCAGACCGACGCGGGCTGGGCTGGGACATCGACTCGAACTACGCAGGGCCGCGCGGGAATGTGTTCCCGATCGGGTCGTTCGGGCACACGGGCTGGACGGGCACGTGCCTGTGGATCGATCCGTATTCGCAAACGTTCTACATCTTCGTCTCGAACCGCAATCATCCGACGGAGAAGGGTTCGGTGACGGCGTTGCGTCGAGTGCTCGGGACACTCGCAGCGGAGGCGGTGAATGGATTTGATTTCAGCAAGGTGCCGGGTGCCTTGCCACCGCGGGCGACGACGAACAAGGTGACGCAGATCGAAGTGCTGGAGTATGCGGCGGCGGATCGGGAAGCGACGCAGGTGCTCAATGGCATTGATGTGTTGAAGCGGGAAGGGTTCGCGCGGTTGAAGGGATTGCGGCTGGGCTTGATCACGAATCACACGGGGCAGGACAAGGATCGGAATCCGATCATCGATATGCTGCACGAGGCGGAGGGCATCCAGCTCAAGGCGTTGTTCGGACCGGAGCATGGCATCCGTGGCTTGCTCGATGAGAAGGTGCCGGACAGCAAGGATGAGAAGACGGGGTTGCCGGTTTACAGTCTCTACGGCGAGACGCGTGTGCCGAAGCCGGAGCATCTGAAGAATCTGGATGCGTTGATCTTCGACATCCAGGACATCGGGTGCCGGTTCTACACGTATCCGTCCACGATGGGGAATTGCATGGAGGCGGCCGCGAAGGCGAAGATCAAATACTTCGTGCTGGATCGCGTGAATCCGATCACGGGCACGGCGATCGATGGGCCGGTGCTCACGGATAAAACGAGCTTCGTGGCGTATCACCAAGTGCCGGTGCGGCATGGGATGACGATCGGTGAACTGGCGAAGATGTATAACGCGGAGAAGAAATTCGGCGCGGACCTGACGGTGATCGAGGTGGAGGGTTGGAAGCGCGGGATGTGGTTCGATGAGACGGGGCAGCCGTGGAAGAATCCGTCACCGAATATGCGCAGCCTGACACAAGCGACGCTGTATCCGGGTGTGGGTTTGCTGGAATTTTCCGCGGTGTCGGTGGGGCGTGGGACGGATACGCCGTTTGAAGTGGTTGGCGCGCCTTACATCGATGACTTGAAGCTGGCGGCGGAGTTGAACGCGGCGGGATTGAAGCATGTGCGGTTCGTGCCGATCCGATTCACGCCGAACGCGAGCGTGAACAAGGACAAGGAATGCCGGGGCGTGAACATCATCCTGACGGACCGCGAGAAGTGCGATGTGGTGGACATCGGCATTCTCATCGCGTCCACGCTGCACCGGATGTATCCGAAGGATTATGATCTGGCGAAGTTCAACCGGTTGCTGGGGCATCCGGCAACGATTCAGATGATCCGCGAGGGGGCGTCCATCAAGGACATCCGCAAATCATGGGAGCCGGCGGTGAAGGAGTTCATGAAAAGGCGGAAGGAGTATTTGATTTATTGAGAGGTGAAAATTACTCGGTGACTTCGTAAACAGTGTCCGCGAGGACGAACTGGACACGGTTACCAAGCGCGAGCCAGGGCTTCACTTCGGGGTGCTTCTGCATCAGGTCGAAGTATTCCTTGGAGGCGAACTGAAGCTGGACGCGGCGGGCTTGGGCGTTCTGCTTCTGCACAAGAGCATCGGTCCACACAGGGCCGTTTTGATAGAAGGCGCGCCCGCCCGCGTAACGGTTTTGCTGGGTGTAATCAGAGGAGGAGGACGGGTTATGGATAGATTTGGCAGGAGCGGAAACAACTCCGCTCACACGAGTAGCGGGTGCGGAGGGAGCGACCGTGAGAACCGCAGGACTGGCGGCCATCGGGGCTTCGGCACGATTTTGATTGAGCGCTTCACTCACGACCGCTTGCCCTCGGAGGGCCTGGTTCATACGTGCACCCGAGACGGCGAAGGAACCGGATTGCTCCTCCTTGCTGCGCCGCCACGAATCTTTCGCGACCGTCTGCGCAGCCGCATCGCGCATGAAGCCGCTCTGGGTCTGGGCAGTAGTCGGCACGCCACGTTGCTTCTCATCCTCCAGGATCAAGTAAGCGGTGTAGGGCGTCACGATGCCATACCGGCGCGCGAGGTCGGTGACTTCATCGCGCAGTTCAGCGTTCTCACCGCGCAGGCGAATCTCGTCCAGCAACCAGCCCACACGGCGCATGGCCCACAGGCGCGGGATGAAATCATGCTCGTTGCTGCTCTTCGGGAAGGATACTTCGTGCGTGATGGTCTTCTTTTCCTTGCCCGCCTGGCCGGTGAGCTCGATGAGCACAGAGCCGTGGCCCTTGAACTGGCCAGCGACGACGAATTGATCCCCATTGAAAAGGTCTGGCAACGGGCTCGGATACAGGAGCTTCACTGTCACATCACCCTTCACTTTCAATTCCGGATTCGCGAGCACCGGGTCCTTGATGCGCGCGAAGAAGCCGGAGAGCTTCAGCTCGAGGTCTTCCTCCGGCAGCACATAGGTGCTCACGGCGCGTGTCTGCTCCGTGATGTTATCCAGCAAGTGCGTGTTCACATCATGGCCGACGCCGAAGCAGAAGATGCGCGTCTTGCGCGCCACTTCGGAGGTGACGAGCTGCACGATGGTTTCATTGCGAGTCTCGCCCACGGTCGGCATGCCGTCCGTGACGAAGATGATGACGAAAGGCCGGTCCGTGGCATCCGGGCGCAGCTTCAAAGCCGTTTGCAACGCCGCATGGATCGCCGTGCCGCCAATGGGTTTCAAACCTTCAACAAAAGTTTGCGCTTTCTGGCAGCTCTCCTTGTTCACCTCGCGCAAACCATTGAAAAGCGGTTCGGTCTCAGTGGAGAAACGCACGATCTCGAAGCGGTCCTTGTCATTCAGATTCTCCACGCAAAATTGCAACGCTTTGCGCGCTTGCTCCATTTTCTTGCCCGCCATGGAGCCGGATGTGTCCACGACGAACAACACATCCTTCGGCACGACTTTCGATTTGTCCTCCCATTGGCCGGGCGAGAGAAAGAGGAGGAAATGGCCCTCGTCACCATCGCGTTGTGTGAGCAACTGGATGCCGATCTCATCCGTCTGCCGCGCGAAGAAGACCTGGAAATTGCGGGCGCTGCCGGAGCTGCCTGCCTCGTAGCCAAGCGTCGCCTTGCGGTCGCCTGCCCGCTTCAACTCCACGGCGTGCGTAGGCGAGTAGATGGTCTTGAGCGGTGTGCGCGAATCGATCTGCACCTTGATGGCCAGCGGCGTGCGCTTGTCAGCTGCATCAGGATTCAATGGCAGAGAGTATTCGACGAGTCCCTGATCTTGCTTAAGCAACTGCGTGTAGGTGAGCTTGATGCGCTTCTTTTCCTGAGGCTCGATGGGGAAGATGCGGACCTTGAAAAGATCGCGTCCGGCGTATTCGAGCAAAGCAGGATCCTTCAGCTTGCGCACAATCTCTTCGTAGATGGCTTTCGCTTTGTCAGCCTTCAACAACTCCGCCTGCACGGGCTGGCCGTTGATGTCCATGGTGAACTTGTCGATCTGCGCGCCTTTCGGGACGGGGAAAAGGAAAGTGCCTTCGATGCGGCGGCCGTTGGGGTTGTAAAAAATTTGTTCGACTTCCGTGCGGGCGATCTGGTCACGGATAGCCACATCCACCTTCTGCTGCTGGGTCTCCAACGGGAGCAAGGCGGGGCGGATGGGGATGTGATGGATCGGTGGGATCGGCCGTGGCGGGATGGGCGGGATCGGTTCCGGCGCAACGATGCTTTCCTTGCCCGGCTCCACCACGATAAGCCCGGCGGCATTTGCCGAATGGAAGCTGACGGTCAGCAAAACCGCCAAAATCGCCCACAAAATCCTTTTCATACCCCGTTAGACGAGGTGTGTGGAAAAATGCTCCCGGAGAAATTTAGCGCTTCAGGAACCAGTCTCCTGCAATTGACGCACCATGCGGCCCAGGCGCAGGAGGGCGTTATCCAGCGTGGCGGTCCAAGGGTTCGCACAGTTCAGGCGGATGAAGTTGCCGAACCGTTGGCGGGCGGAGAACACGGGGCCGGGCGCGATGCTGATCTTCTCGGCCAAGGCGCGCTCAAAGAGTTCCACCGCCTTCACCTGCACCGGCATCTCCACCCAGAGCACGTGACCGCCGGTCGGCCGGGTGACTTTCGTCTCTGGCGGGAAGTAGCTGCAGATCGCCTGTGTCACCTGCTGCACCTTGTGCGCGTACTCGCGGCGCACCTTGCGGAGGTGGTGATCGTAGCCGCCGTTCGCCAGAAAATCCGCGATGGCCATCTGCGGGAGCGCGGCCGTAGCCACCGTGCTGACGAGCTTGTAATACGAGACCTGTTCCTTGAAGCGGCCGGGGGCAGTCCAGCCGACGCGATATCCAGGGGCCAAAGTCTTCGAGAACGAATCGCACAACAGCACCAGGCCTTTTTGATCATAGGACTTCGCCGTGCGCGGGCGTTCCGGCGCGAAGGTCAGGTCGCCGTAGATGTCGTCCTCGATGAGCGGGATCTCTTTCGCGGCGAGCATCTCCACCAGACGCTTCTTGTTCTCGTCCGGCATGCAACTGCCCAAGGGATTGTTGTAATTCAACACGAAGAGGCAGGCCTTCACCGGCTGCTGTTCAAGCGCGTAAGCAAGCGCTTCCAGGCTGATACCATCACGCGGATGCGTAGGAATCTCCAGCGCCTTCATGCCGAGCGATTCGATGACCTGCAAGATGCCGAAGAACGTGGGCGATTCGATGGCGATCGTGTCGCCCGGCTGAGCGACGGCGCGCAGGCACAGGTGCAGCGCCTCCTGCCCGCCGAAGGTGGTGATGATGTCATCGGGCGAAAGTTCACAACCCGTATCCATCGCGCGCCGGGCGATCTGATTGCGCAATGCGGTGTAGCCCGGCGGCACATCGTAGCTGTTGCTCAGTTCGGGGTGACGTCGCGCCGCCGACGCCATCGCGCGATTCAATTTGGCCGTGGGCAAGAGTTCCGGACTCGGCAACGCCGCACCCAGGCGTACCAACGACGGATCGCGCGTGGCCTGCATCACCCGCACCATCAGCGCGCCGGTCTTGATGATCGAGGCGACGGGTTTGGGCTTGGAGATCTCCGGTTCAGCGGGCGGTTGCCAGTGCCGCAGGCGCACGAAGTAACCGGACTGCGGTCGCGCCTCGATGAAGCCCCGGCTCTCCAGTTGCCGATACGCCTGCATGACCGTGGCGATGCTGACATCCTGCTGCTGGCTCATGCGCCGCACGGACGGGATGCGCTCGCCAGGCCGCAAAGTCCCCTGCTCGATCAAACGGCTGATGTGCGAGGAAACCTGCTCGTAGAGCGTTTCCTCACTGGCCGCGCTGGGAGTGATGAGCTTCATGGACCGTTAAATGATAACCATCTTCGCCAACCAGAACAGTTACACTTTCAGTTAAATTATACCAGTACAGTTTATCCAGAAACGAACTGTACTGGTCACCTATTTCACTGGGTGAATCTGTGCAGGCCGGGCATTCGCCCTAGACTGTTAGCGTATGAAAGTCAGTGGTTTCAGCATGTTCAGCGGCTTCAGCCAAGGGCTCACCCGGGTCCTGCGGCTGGGGAATGGTCTCGTCTCCACGTCCGGCACACCGCGTTGCACCGCCACCAAGAGCTGCCGCTCAATCCGCCTGGCCAAAGGGGAACTTCATACGCTCGATCTGGATGCCGACATTCAAGAAATCACCGTCCGCTCGGGCAGCTTTTGGATAACGCACGAGGGCGAAGGCAAAGATCACCTGCTCAAGACGGGCGAATCTCTGCGCGTGTCCGCGGAAGGCATGACAGTCATCGAGGCGTTGCAGGCGGGAGAGATTGTATTGAGTTGAACGGAACGCGTTCGGTGATTTTTCATCTGCAGAGCAGAGCGTTGAGGATTGCTGCGCGTCCGGATTTGCGGCTTCATGGGGCAGCCATATGAAGAATCGTTCCGCCCTGATCGTCTTGGGGATAGCCTTGCTGCTCACCGCTTGCGCGAGCAAACCGGCTCCCTCCAGCAAACGCGCAGCGACGCGGGATTTCAGCGCCCAGAAATGGCTCGAAGCACGCTGGATCATGGAGGTGCTGACCTCGGCGGAAGCGGGCAGCCGTCGCTTGCACGTCGCCCGCTGGACCAAACCAGTCGTGGTCGTGGCGATCAACGGCAACGAAACCCAGCTCGCGGCGTTGCAACAGGTGATCGGCCAGATCAACGCCGCCCTCGACGGCGCGCATCCCCTGACCTTGGCCGCACCCGGCACAGATCTGGCCCGAAGCGCGAATGTGCAGGTGCAGTTCGCCCCGCAGAAGGACTGGCCTGCGCTCGGGAAAAAGTGGGGCATGCCGGTGCCCCTTCCAGACGGCGGGCTCGACGGACTGCAATTTGTGAGTTGGAACGAGAAAATCGAGCTCGAAACCGGTGTCGTGGTGATCGCAGACGGACTGAAGGGAGACCTGCTGCAACACACCTTGCTTGAGGAACTCTACCAGACCATGGGCATCCGCAATGATTCCGGCTTCTTCCCCGATTCCATCGTGTATGAATCAGACGGCGACACGGGCGGTCGGACACTGCTCAGCGAACGGGATAAAAAACTCATCCGCTTCCTCTACCTGCATGTGCCACCGGGCACGCGACCAGACGGGCTGGCGAAGATCATCGATGAGCATTGGGTGTACGGGGTAAAGTGAACCGAAGCCGGAAACCCAGCGCTGCCAGAGCCATTACAAAATATCTGCTGATTGCCGGTTGCGCATCTGACAGGGAGGCGTAAATTCTTCAAGCAGTGGTAGGAGCAGCTTTTAGTCAGTCAAAAATCGCTTTTTAAAAGATATCGGACGGAATCCGTTAGAAACCATTTTCGGACCGGTTTCGTCACAGAAAAACCGCAGTGCCGGCAAAACGCCCCCGAGAAGGCTGAGCTGGCGCTGCGGTTCTTTTCTTTGATGGCTATGCAGAGACTCAATCAATGATAACGAGGAATGAAGCGAATGCCCTTCTTCTCGGGTGTGAACTGCAATCCGGCGCTCTTTCCATTTGCCGTTTCGAAAGTGGCCAGTTCTGCCTGAAAGGCATTCGAGTTCAGGGCCAGCCCAAATACATCTTCCAAACCATCCAGACCGGCGAAGGTCAGCTCCGTAGCCAGACGGCAGCGCGTGCCCGGTAATCCGGCCTGATTGACCGACTCGACCCGTTTCGCAAAGTGGGCGGCATCGCGGCAGTCTTCGGCTTTGAAGTAAATCTGCCACTCCAGCTTCTTAGGGGTGGCATGACGAGAGGTGAAGTGATGCCAAACAGCTTCAACCTCAGCACGACGTGCAACAGGAAGTTTGACAGTAAAAGACACTAAAGCAACCAAGCGTCCTTCTGAATCCGGCTTGCGGAATCTTTCGAACAGAACGCTGCGTTCTGTCCAAGGCTGCTCAGCAGCTTCGGCAACAAGATCAGGAACTTCCTGCTCATCTTTCGTAGCATCACCAGAAGATATGGCGAGCATCCGGAAAGTGAGTGAAACAAAGCAAGAATCTCTAGAGGTGTAGAACTCGATATCACGCAGCCCTTCCCTGCGGACGGATGACCCGAAAAATTCGACGACAAGCTTGGCTCCGTCACTTTCCGGAACAGAGGCGGCGGATTTTAAGAAGCCCGCCATGAGTTTCTGGTCGGCTTTTGCAGAGAAAGTGGCGCTGATGCTGAAGAGTTTTTTGAAATCAATGTGCGGTGACAACTTCTTCACGACGACAGGATAATCTGTCTCCCATTCCCAGCCATACCAGGACAACTCAGATTTTGATGGGTGACGGAGAATAAAATTAGGGAGTTGGTGGCTGAGGACTTTGATGCGGCGGGCTGCTTCAGCGGGAGTGAACGGGCCGGTCTCCGTCAGGCTCACTTTTTCCACTGCGCCGGTCGGTTTAGGCTTGGGCGCGGCGGGCTTTTCCTTGGCCTTCGGCTGAGGCTTCGCGGGAGTACTCTTCACTAACTTTTCATATCCTTTCACTCCGGCGACCGTATGGAACTGGATGCCATCCTCATCGGCAGAAAATTGGAGCAAGGCCTGCTTTCCTTTATCGGAATCAAAGCAGGCGAGCGGAGAAGAGGTATCATTCATCTGCGTTGCGAAAGCAAAGAGAGCGGGCACGGCTGCCAGTCCATCGAATGTTACAGTCAGGTTCAGGCTGCATTCCTTGCCCGGCAAGCCGGCTTTATTGATCGTTTCGATCCTGGAGGAGAAATCCGCATTGTTTGTGCAGTTTTCGCTATTTTGATCGGCTTCAAAATCTACGCGCCATTCGACAGGTTTCGGTCCTGACTTCTGAGTGGCGAGCACAAGACCCCATACTTTGGCGAGAAAGGCGGGTTTTGCGTCAACCAGATCGAAAGAGAAATGCACCCGATAGTATTTACGGCCTTTGGCATCGGACTTCCCTTCTGGCTCAACAAAGCAAGAATCCCACGATAGGCCCTTCGCCCAAGGGACGAGTTTGGGAATCTCCGTTTCTTCAGCTTTCTTCTCCGCAGGCGGTTTGGTCCAGAGGCAGGAGGTGATGGATAACTCCTCTTCACCATCGTACTCACTGTAGTTGAGTGATTGCACCCCCTCCACACTGGTGTCGTGTTCTGGGGCAAACTCGATGTCCAGCGAAAGGCCGCTGCAACCATCCAGACGGGCCGAAATCTTTTTGAAATCCTCGAGCAACGATTGGTGCAGTTCGCTCTCACTATTCCCGGAAACAGAATTCAACCCCTTGTATATCAACTCTGAGGGCAATTGCTTCAGCGGCACCGGATAAGCTGTCTCCCATGTCCAATTCAGCCAGTCTTCTTGCATCTTCGGATGAACCAGTTTGAAGTGGGGCAGTTCGCGGCTGAACACTTCGATACGACGGGCGGCTTCTTCCGGCGTGAACGGGCCTTTATCGCGCAGACTGATCTTCTTTTCCTTGGTGCTCATAGGTCGATCCACTTGGTTCAACCGCACATCGGGATGCGGCTCTCCATGGCTTGAATTGACGCTATGTAAGTGAAAGGGACAGCCACAGGTCAAGGAGAAGTGGAGAAAACCAGTATCACAATCAATCTCGAGAAGTTCATATATGACAAAAGTGTGACAATCCAGAAAGGCGCTTTGGGTTACGGTTCGGGCAGATGGAGGAAGGTGGGCGAAGTTTCGCCTAGATCGCCAAACCAAAGACCGCCACCCGGCCATTCGCAGATGGTTATGCCGCCTGAAAAATATTTCAGGAAAATGAGGTGGTATGACAGCGGATGTCATACTGACCGGTTTAGGATGAGAGCGTAGAAAATGAGAAAGGGAAAGATGAACTGGGCTAAGAAGCATTCGCACACTGCCCCGCAGAGGCAGAAGACAAGCAAGCCGGGCGCCGAAATCAGAAAGGCCAACGGTCGGCCGCCAATCAGTGCCTCCTCTCCCCGACCCTCTCCTCCAACTGCCGTTGGAAGAGAGGGAGATGGAGCTTTACTATGCTTTCCCAACTCACTGGCACTTCGAGAGGCAGTGTGGACGAATGAGAAACTAAAGGGAAACTCGCGGCTTGCGTGCAAGGCAGAACGGCTCTGTAATATGACGCATCCCATGAAAGCATCACTCTGGTTGTCCTTCCGGTGGCTGATCTTCGCGGTCGGCCTCGCCTTGCTTCCCTCACTGCCCGCGGCGGAGCCGAAGCCCAACTTCATCGTCATCAACATCGATGATCTTGGCTATGCGGACATCGGACCGTTTGGCTCGACGCTGAACCGTACGCCACATCTGGATCGCATGGCGAAGGAGGGCTTGAAGCTCACCTCGTTCTACGCCGCGCCAGTCTGTTCGCCCTCGCGGGCGCAGTTGATGACGGGGTCTTACTTCAAGCGCGTGGGCGTCAATCGCGTGTTCTTCCCCGGCGAGGCGCAAGGGCTCGCGCCGAGCGAGATCACCGTGGCGGAGTTGCTGAAGGAGGCGGGTTATGCGACGGCGTGCATCGGCAAGTGGCACCTGGGCGATCAGCGGGAGATGCTGCCGACGCATCAGGGGTTCGATTATTATTACGGCATCCCCTACTCCAACGATATGGGCCCGGCGAGTGAAGGCGCGCGGAGCAATCTGGGTGAAGCGCCTCCCGACGACAAATCGGACGAGAAAAAGCGCAATGCGCCGAAGCATCCGCCGCTGCCGCTCATCCGCGGGGATTCGGAACTGGTCATCCGCGTGAAAGCACAGGAGCAGACGGAACTGGTGGAGCGCTACACGCGCGAGTCGTTGAAATTCACCGAGCGGAACAAGGACAAGCCGTTCTTTCTGTATCTGCCGCATTCGTCGGTGCATTTCCCGATCTATCCGGGCAAGAACTTCGCGGGCAAATCGCCGAACGGCCTCTATAGCGATTGGGTGGAGGAGACGGACTGGAGCGTGGGCCAGGTGCTGGACAAATTGCGCGACCTGAAACTGGATACGAAGACGCTGGTGATCTTCACCAGTGACAATGGCGGCACGGCGCGCGGGAAGAACACGCCTTTGCGCGGCTTCAAGGCGAGCACGCTGGAGGGCGGCATGCGCGTTTGCACCATCGCGTGGTGGCCAGGCAAGGTGCCAGCAGGCAAAAGCACGGATGAAATCACGGGGATGATCGATATCCTGCCCACGCTCGTCACGTTGGGCGGTGGCAAGGTGCCGACGGATCGCAAGCTGGACGGGCAGGATATCACGCCGCTTTTGCTGGGTGAGAAGAACGCCAAGGGGCATGAGATGTATTACTATTATCGCGCGGCGGCACGTGAAGGCGGCACGCTGGAAGCAGTGCGGTCAGGCACGTGGAAACTGGAAACCAAGACGGGCAAGCTCTATGACCTGAAGAAAGATATCGGGGAGAGCAAGGACGTGGCGGCGGATAATGCGGAGATCGTCGCGAAGCTGCAGGCGTATGCGGAACAGGCACGCGCGGATCTGGGTGATGGCACAGAAGGCCCGGGCTGCCGTCCGATGGGCAAGTCGACTACAGCGAAACCGATCATGGATCAGGATGGGCTGTTGCGGAAGGGGTTTAAGGCGGTGGGGCGGTAGCCGGTTGCACCGGCGGGTCAATGTGATGGGAAACACCGAACATCCAACATCGAACTCTGAACATCGAATGGAAGTAAGCTCAAAAGAAGTTCCAAGCAACAAAGGGGAAAAGTGAAGAGTGGGAATAAAACGGACAGGATAGCGCTAAGCCGTCGGCAATGGCTGAAAGGCGTTGCATCGGCGGGTGTGTTGCTGGGGGCGAATAACACACGGTTGTTCGCATCGGATGCGGCTTGGAAGGAAAAGGTTTTTAGATATTTGGCACGGCACAAGCGGACGGAGGGCGGTTATGCGTGGATCGACCAGCAGGATGCACACCTCACACCGACGTTTGCGGTGATCGGATGCTATCAAGCTCTTGGACAGATGCCGCCGGAACCGAAGCGATTGGCGGAGTGGGTGCGGACGAATCATCCGTTGCGGAAGAAGAAACCCGAGCAGGAGATCCAGAGTTTTCTCTATCAGCAGGTGCAGAGCCTCGTATGGCTCGGGGACAAGGCGGAGGATCTGCACGCCAAGGTGAAGGCGATGGTGAAGCCGTATCGCTACCTGCCGCAGTATGAGAAACGTTCGTATCCGGTATTTGAGGGGGAGATGACGGCTTTCGTCGGGCGCGAGTTGCTGGGATTGCCGCTCACGGACATCGATCAGGAATTCATCGATTATCTGAACATCCGGTGGCGCATCAACGGGAGCTTCAACAGCACACCGAACGCGAAGAATGCGAACGGCAACGTGCTGAATACCTGGTGGGGATTGCAGGCCATGCGTGCGCTGAAACGGCAGGATGAGAAACGCGAAGCGTCGGTGACGTGGCTGCGGGAATGCCAACTGGCGAGCGGCGGTTTCACGTATCAGCCGGATGCGAATTTCGGGGCGCTGGATGATGTGGCTTATACGCGGGCGGCGGTGAGGTCGTTGAAACTCTTAAATTCGGAGCCGACTAATCGCGAAGGGTGCATCCAGTATCTGCTCTCGCTCTGGAATGAGGATGGCGGGTTCAGTGACCGGCCGGGTTGGCAGAGCAATCCGTTGGCGACGTATTACGCACTGGATGCACTGAGTGCTTTGGGCGTGCTGGAGAACTTGGCGAAGCAAACGCCGCGGCCAGCGATCAAGAAGTCTTTGCCAAAGGATTTGAAGGTATGGTCCATGCAGATCGAGGCGCATGGGCAAGGGAGTCCGACGGAGGCGGTGTTGCTGGCGAAGTCGCTGCGCATCCATCTGTGGGGGGCGAAGAATGCGTCGGCGAAATGGCTCGCGAAGGCGGAAGCGATCGCGGATGAGGAAAAGGTGCCGGTGAAGTTTTTCGTGGCGAATGAGGAGTATGGCACGTGGGTGGATATCCCGGGCTACGGGACTTACAGCCACACGAGCGACATCATCGCGCCAGCAGGTGCGAGCATCGGCGATTCACTGGCGAAGGCGGGTGATGTGTCTTGGGAGGAATTTCGTGAGCGGCGCTGGAAGCCGTTGGAGAACGGGCAAGGCCGGCTCATCTGGCAGTTCGGCGAGAATGAGGCGCTGGTGCGCGTGCTCCTGGATGATTCGATCCAGCGCGGCGGGTTCGCGGCAATCAGCACGTTTCATTTCGGGAATCCGCGTTTCACGAACACGTCGCCGTGGCTCATGCGGTATCGCGGGCAGATCCCGTTCGTGGCCCTGCACGATGCGCATGGGCCGGAGCCGTGGTGGTTCAGCGACATGACCGAGGGTTTTCGCACGCTTTTTCTCGCGAAAGAGCCGACATGGGAAGGTTGGCTCGAGGCGTTGAAAAACAATTGGGTGGTGGCTGTCAGAAAAGATGCGAACAGCGAGGGGAAGCTATGGATGCATGCGGGCTCGGATGAAGTGGCGGCGTTCGTGAAGCAACACGAAACGGCATGGCGCTGGTGGGATAATCCGAATATCCAACGGCCGCTGGCGTCCATAGTAGTCGTGCGGCCAGAGGATGAATTGGAAGCGGGTCGGCCGGAGAGTGGCGTGAACATAAGGGTGCGTTGCCAGTGGGAGAACACGACGCAAGGCGCACCGAAGTTAGAACGGGTGCAACTGGTGAAGCTGCTGCTGGATGGCGAGGAAGTAACGACGAAGCAGGTGAAGAAAGGGACGGCAGCCAAGGTCGCGGATGTGTATCATGAGTGTCCCCTGCCCTCGCTGAAAGCGGGCAAACATACGGTGACCGCAGAGGTAAAGGTGCTGGCGAGCGGGAAGGTAATGAAGGTAGAGAAAGAGTTTTTGAGCGTATGAAGTTTGAAATGCACAAACGGGGTTTTCTGAAAACGCTGGTCATCGCTTTGTTGGCGACCTGCATCTCGACGCAAGCCCAGCCGGCACCCAAGGCCAAGGTCTTCAAGGCGGGCGCGGCGACGAGTAATATCACGCCGTTTCTGGGGGCGGGCATTGTCGGGAACTTCACCATCCCGCCGGCCAAGCATATCAACGATGAACTGCATGCGCGGTGTCTGGTGCTGGATGACGGCACGACGAGGCTGGTCTTTGCCGTGGTGGACAGCGTGTCGGTGAATCGCGAGGTGTTTGATGCGGCGAAGAAGCAGATCAACGAGGCGACAGGCATCCCGGTGGAGAACATGATGATGTCGGCCACGCACACGCATTCGGGGCCGAGTGCGCGGGGTGAAAATGCGTTGGCGGTGGGCAAGCCGTTCGATGATTACCAGACGTTTCTCGCACGGCGCATCGCGGATGGGGTGCGGCGCGCGGTGAACAATCTGCAACCGGCGAAGATCGGCTACGGGGCGGGTTCGGTGCCGCAGCATGTGTTCAATCGCCGCTGGAAGATGAAGCCGGGCACGAAAATGACGAATCCCTTCGGTGGCGAGGACAAGGTGGTGATGAATCCAGGCGTGGGGAATCCGAACCTGCTGGAGCCCGCCGGTCCGACCGATCCGCAAGTGTCGTTCCTCTCGGTGCAATCGACGAATGGCGTGCCCCTCGCCTTGCTCGCGAATTACTCGCTGCATTACGTGGGCGGCGTGCCGAATGGCGTGATCTCGGCGGATTACTTCGCGGTGTTCGCGAATCGCATCGGTGAACTGCTGAAGGCAGAGCGGACGGATGTGCCGTTCGTGGGCATGCTGGCGAACGGGCCTTGTGGTGATGTGAACAATATCAATTTTGCAGGCAAATCAGAGAAGCGCGCGCCGTATGAGAAGATGAAGATCGTGGCGGAGGACGTGGCACAGGAGGTGTTCAAGGTTTATCAAACGATCCAGCACAGTGATTGGGTGGAATTGAAGGCGGCGCAGAGCGAGCTGACGCTGGCGATGCGGGTAGCCACACCAGAACAAGTGAAGTGGGCGAAGGAAGCACTGGCAAAACCGCCAACCATCTCGCCGGTGCATCGGCTGGAGAAGGCGTATGCGGAGCGGACCTTAAGCGCGGCGGAATGGCCGAAGGACGTTCGTATTTTGCTGCAGGCATTCCGCATCGGCGAGTTCGCGGTGGCGGCGATCCCGTTTGAGACGTTCGCAGAGACGGGCTTGGAATTGAAGGCGAAGAGCCCGGTGAAGCCGATGTTCGTCATCGAGCTGGCGAATGGGGGTTACGGCTACCTGCCGACGCCGGAGCAGCATGAGCTGGGCGGCTATGAGACGTGGCTGGGGACGAACCGGGTGGAGAAAGAGGCGTCGCGGAAGATTGTGGCGGTGCTTTTGGAGTTGTTGGGGAAGGTGAAGTGAGGGATGGGAAAACATCGAACATCCAACACCGAACTCTGAACATCGAAAGACGGGCACCCCTCATCCTCAATCCTTCTCCCCTCCGAGGGGATAAGGAGGATGGAGCGGTAGATGCTATCACGTAGTGACGCATTGAACAGACTCCTTCACAGCGTCGCTACGCGACGCACAAATCCCTTTTGCCATTGATCCGTGGGTTTCACCCACGGCTACCATCGTGACGTGCCGCTGGCACTCCCTGAGAACGATTGCTGCATGATCATTCCAGAGGTTAGTGCCTCCTAACGTCGGCTGCTACGATGGGGTCCACCTCCCTATCTCGGCGGCTACGCGGGTCATTTCCCATTTGTCGGGCGGGGTGGTTCGCTTTACAAGTATCTCGCCGGGGCGTTGGCCCGGCGACCTTTGACGTTACGTAACTGAATCATGCCCGCCTATCTGCTGCTGCCTTTGATCGCCAGTTGGTTCTACGTGCTGGGCGTGCTGCTGGTGAAGCGCTCGGGCGATTATGGCGTGGGGGTGTATCGCACCACCTTCGTGGCGAACATCATCACGGGCATCGTCTTTCTGCCGCTGCTGCTCATGGGCGGATCGTTTCCGGGCTGGGAGCATGTGTGGCAACCGGCGGTCACCGCCCTGCTCTTCGTGGGCGGGCAAGTGCTGACGTTTCAGGCGTTGAACAAGGGGGATGTGTCCATCGCCACGCCGGTGCTCGGGGTGAAGATCATCTTGGTGGCGCTGTTCACCACGCTGCTTACAGCCGAATCCGTGCCGCTCAAGCTCTGGATCTCCTCGGTGATGAGCGTGGCGGCCATCGGCTTGCTGAATCAGGGCGGGCAGAAGAAGGAGCATCATCATGTGACCGGCACGATCGTGGCCGCTGGTGCGGCGGCCCTGCTCTTCGCGTTGTTCGATGTGTTCGTGCAGAAGTATTCGCCGCGCTGGGGTGCGGGCCGCTTCCTGCCGTTGATGATGGCGATGGTGGCGGTGTTCTCACTCGCCTTCATCCCGCTCTTTCACGCACCGCTCCGGGCGATCCCGCGTCCGGCGTGGAAATGGCTGGTGGGCGGCGGCTTCTTCATGTCCGCGCAGGCGGTGCTGTTCATCTCCACGTTGGCGATCTATGGGAAGGCGACGGCCTCGAACATCATCTACAGCTCACGCGGGCTGTGGAGCGTGGTGGCGGTGTGGCTCATCGGCCACTGGTTCAAGAACCAAGAGCAGCATCTGGGTGCGGCGGTGCTGAAGTGGCGGCTTGCGGGGGCGGTGCTGATGCTGGCGGCGATCGTGATGGTGCTGGGGAAGTAGGGAAATGTAATGCGTGATGCGTATGGCGTAACTCGAAGGTTTGGCAGTTACCCTCCCCTATTGGTTCTACTCGGCTGCCTGCTCTTGATTTTGTGACGCGGAAGGTTCAGCCTCATACGGTCCACCATCAACCGAGAAATAAATCCATGAGCGAAGGACACGGAGAACCGGTATTCATGTTTTCGGGTGATCCGAGCATGATAAAAGCCAATGAGCGGGCCAAGGCTTCATTCAAGTATTTCTGGCGAGAAGTTTCCTGGGAGAGAAGACGCATAATCCCGGCATTCGATATGATGCTAATCAAGCTTCCTTTCGCCGATAACAACTCGGAAAGTCCGGAGTCCGAACACATGTGGGTGGATGCTGTGGAGTTCGATGGCGAGGTGCTTTCAGGAGTTTTGATGAACTCGCCTAACTGGTTAAAATCAGTGAAACAAGGTGACGCCGTCTCCGCACCTTTTTCCCAGCTGGAAGATTGGATGATCGTTAGCAGCAGGGTGGCTTATGGTGCCTTCAGCGTCAATGCGATGCGTGCGAATATGAGCAAGGGTGAACGCAAGGAACATGATGCCGCGTGGGGTCTGGACTTCGGTGAGCCTGACGAAATCCGGATCGATCCTTCGGAGGAACGCAAGAAAAAGACCGGCTTTCTGGGCAAACTGTTCGGCGGGAAGAAGGAAACCCCGGCACAACCAGACAAGCCAGCGGGTCATCAGGAGCATGTGATGTGCGTGAACATGTTACCGAAGATCGAGGAGTCTTTGCAGAAAGATGCCGGCCCTTACCTCCAAGCCGATGAAGACGGCTGGACGATGCTCCATCACGAGGCATTGGCCGGGAATTTCGGCGCAGTCAAGCTGCTAGTGAAGTATGGGGCGGATGCGAAAAAGAAAACCAACAGTGGCAAAGATGCCATCGAACTGGCGAGAATCCTGAAGTGGGATGAAATCGCGGAGTATCTTGTGAAGAATGCACGCTGACGTGACATTTCACTGAAAGAGTGGACATCGGTAAGTGGTAAGGCCAGAGGGTGCAACCCGTTCCGGGTAGTGGGTTTTATGGACGGTTACCCAGGGTAGATTTGCTCCTGCGTTGCAAATCAACCACTGGGCTGATGGATTTGAACCACGTTGTGGTTCGGTTTGAGGAGGAGGCGCGAGGGATTTGATGGGATATTAGAGCCGACTTTGCTTTGGGGTGTTGCTGCCGGCGAGACGCCGGCGCTCCAAAACTGGGAAGGCGCAGAACGTCCAACTTTCAACGCTCAACTTCCAACGTCCACAGGAGAGAGGATTCTTGGCGGGAGCTTTTTCAGAACTGGCCTGGCGTTGCTTAGGGTGTTGCTGCGACTCGGACCCCGAAACTTTTGCCGGGGCAAGCAGTCGCGCTCCAACGGACGGCAAGCGAGGACGCTTGCGCTACGGGGGAGGCGGCGGTTTATTCTGAAATTTTGTCTCCACCGGGCTCACCGGCCGCACCGAAGGCTAACGGATGTTCAAAAAGTCGGGCAGGATGAGTGGAGAAATGAAGAGGGCAGAATGAAGATGTCGAAATCCGGTTTCCTGAAAAAGGGAGACATGAAATTGAAATTTTGTGTAGCTGGAGTGAGTTGTAGCGAGTGGAAGGATAACGCAGGGCGGCGAACCGTGACAGGGTGGTGCCAATGAAGAGCGAAGAGGCCGAAGTTCGGCCTCACGAGAAGGAAGAAACGGGGCGAAGGGCAACATTTTGTGTGAACGCATTGGAACGTAGTGGAACGCAAGGCTAACGGAGGTGCAGATTTTCTGGCAGATTGGAGGCGTATGAAAAAGACAGGGACAGTCGAAGCAAGGAGCAGGCAGGAAGGCTTCCACAGCAAAATTTACACCTTAGGCTCGCTCACTCCTCACCCCTGCCCTCTCCTCATTAAGAGGAGAGGGAGAACATTTCACGCACAATCTTGCAAAAACAGCTACGGATTCGCGAGTGCATTTCTGTCCTTTCGCAGGGCGTTGCAGGCGTTACACTCATCGCATTGCATGAAGACTGGGTTTGTATCCAACAGGTTGTTCGCCGCTGTGCTCACGATGGTGGCGGTGGCGCTCGCTCGCACGGAGGGGGCTGATTTTCCCAAGCCTTATAACAGCGAGACGGATCTGAGTGTGAAGATCATGTCGCCGGACGAGGTGATCAAGGATCTGAAGC
Source organism: Verrucomicrobiota bacterium (assembly GCA_023431185.1). Taxonomy (GTDB): domain Bacteria; phylum Verrucomicrobiota; class Verrucomicrobiia; order Limisphaerales; family JAEYXS01; genus JAEYXS01. Next base: position 31,945 of record JAEYXS010000085.1, on the reverse strand, counting down.
TGCCGCCGGGGTTCAAGGCCACGGTCTATGCGGCGGAGCCGGATGTGCAGAATCCCATCGCGATGACGTGGGATTCGCGCGGGCGCCTGTGGGTGGCGGAGAATTACACTTACGCGGAGCGCAAGCTGAAGTTCGATATGAACCTGCGGGATCGCGTGCTGATCTTCGAGGACCGCGATGGTGACGGGAAATTCGACCGGCGCACGGTGTTCACGGACCAAGTGCAGATGCTCACGAGCATCGAGGTGGGCCTGGGCGGGGTGTGGCTGATGTGCCCGCCGCAGGTGATCTTCATCCCGGACCGCGATGGCGATGACAAGCCGGATGGTCCGGCGGAGACGGTGATAGATGGGTTCCGCATCCCGCCGGAGAATTATCATAATTTCGCGAACGGACTGCGCTTCGGGCCGGATGGCTGGCTGTATGGGCGTTGCGGCGCGTCCAGCCCCGGTGACATCGGTGTGCCGGGCACGCCGGAGAAGGAACGGCTGCCGATGCGGGGCGGCATGTGGCGGTATCATCCGCGCACGAAGGCGTTGGAGGCATTGACGGCGGGCACGACGAATCCGTGGGGTCACGGCTGGGACAAGTATGGCGAGCTGTTCTTCATCAACACGGTGAACGGGCACTTGTGGCATTCTTTCCCGGGAGCGCATTTCGTCCGCGCCCATACGATCGATCCGAATCCGCACACGTACGGGCTCATCGATACACACGCGGATCACTGGCATTTCGATACGGGCAAGAGCTGGACGGATTCGCGCGATGGCAAGGCGGACGGTTACGGCGGCGGGCATGCGCACATCGGCATGATGATCTATCAGGGTGATAACTGGCCGATCGAGTATCAGGACAAGCTCTACACGCTGAACATGCACGGGCGGCGCGTGAACCGTGAGGTGCTGAAACGCGAGGGCTCCGGCTACGTGGGCAAGCATGGCGAGGACATGTTGCTCTTCCCGGACAAGTGGTTTCGCGGCATGGAGCTGAGCTATGGCCCGGATGGTGGGGTGTATGTGCTGGACTGGAGCGACACGGGCGAGTGCCACGAGAACAACGGGGTGCATCGCGAGAGCGGTCGCATCTACAAGATCACTTACGGCAAACCGAAACGCCCGGCACTGCGTGATCTGCGGGTATTGACGGATGGGCAGTTGATCAATCTGCAACGGCATTACAACGAGTGGTTCGCGCGGATGTGCCGGCTGGAGCTGGCAGATCGTGCGCAGCAAGGGACGTTGTTGAAGAGTTCAGCGAAGGATGCCTTCGACCTCTACAAGAGCGAGGTGGATGTGCCGCTGAAGCTGCGCGTGCTCTGGGCGATCAACGCGATGGGGCTGGCGGATGAGGAGTTTCTGAAGAAGCAGTTGAAGCATGAGAGCGAATACATCCGCGCGTGGGCGGTGCGTTTTCTGACGGATAGCTGGTTGCTGGATACGACCGCGAGTGTGCGTCCTGCCGGAGCGGACAAGGTGCCGGTGGATGGTACCTTGAAGGAATTGGTGCGCCTGGCGAAGGCGGAGAAGTCCGCGCTGGTGCGGCTGGTGCTGGCCTCCACGCTGCAACGGCTGCCGGTGGATCGCCGGGCCGAGCTGGCCGCGGTGCTGGTCACGCACGAAGCAGATGCGGCGGATCATAACATCCCGTTGATGGTATGGTATGGATTGATCCCGCTGGGGAACAGTCACCCGGAGCAACTGGCCTCGCTGGCGGCGAAGTGTGAACTGCCCGCCACGCGCCAGTACATCACTCGGCGGCTCGCGGAGGATATGGAGAAGAATCCCGGCCATCTGAACGCGGTGTTGCAAGTCGCGGCCCGGAAATCCGATGCGTACCAGAAGGACGTGCTCACGGGTCTCTCGGAAGCATTGCGCGGCTGGCGCAAGGCACCGAAGCCCACCGCGTGGGATTCACTGGCGCAGGACGCGGCCAAGTCGAAGGATGAGAAAGTGGCGACACTGGCGCGGGAATTGAGCGTGGTCTTCGGCGATGGTCGCGCACTGGATGACGTGAAGGCGCTGGCGTTGGATGGCAAGGCGGACATCGCGGCGCGGAAGGCGGCCTTGCAGACGATCATCGACAGCAAGCCGGCGGACATGCGGCAGATCTGCGAGCAGCTCTTGAACGTGCGTTTCCTGAATCCGGTGGCGGCCCGCGGACTGGCGCAGTTCAACGACCCGCTCATCGGTGACAAGCTCGTGAAGGCTTACAAGAGCTTCCATCATTCGGAGCGGGCGCAGTTGATCACCACGCTCGTCTCACGCGCGGTGTTCGCGAAGGCATTGCTGGATGCCATCGGCGCTAACGTGGTGCCGAAGGAGGATTTATCCGCCTTCCACGCGCGGCAGATCCGCAGTTTCAACGATGAGAAGCTGAACCAACGGCTCGGCGAGGTGTGGGGCGTGATCCGTGATTCCGATGCGGACAAGAAGAAAGCCATGGCCGACTGGAAAGGAAAACTCACGACCGATGTCCTGTCGAAAGCGAACAAGAGCGCGGGACGCGAGATCTTCAATGTGGCGTGCGCGAACTGTCACAAGCTTTACGGCGAAGGCGGGCACATCGGCCCCGATCTGACAGGCGCAGGCCGTGACAACCTGGATTATCTGCTGGAGAACATCATCGATCCGAGCGGCGTGGTGAACGCGGACTTCCGCATGTCGGTGATCGACCTGAAGGATGGGCGCACGCTCAACGGTGTGATCCGCTCGAAGACGGCGCGGACGTTGTCCGTGCAGACGATGACGGAGCAATTGACCATCGAACTCACCGAAGTTGACAAGCTGGCGGAGTCCACGCTGTCGCTGATGCCCGAGGGCCTCGCGGAAGCGTTGAGCCCGGAACAGATGCGCGACCTAATCGCGTACCTGATGCATCGCAGCCAGGTGCCGTTGCCGGGAGCGAAGTAAAAGACGTGCGCCTCTACGATGCCCATAATCATCTGCAAGATGACCGCTTCGGCGGGAAGCAGGCGGAGCTAATTGCCGCGGCGGAAGCTGAAGGTGTCGCACGGATGGTGGTGAATGGCGCGTGTGAGGAAGACTGGGCGCAAGTGCAAGAACTGGCGCGGGAGTTCCCGGTGGTGCAAGCGAGCTTTGGGTATCACCCGTGGTATCTGCATGAGCGCACGGAGCGGTGGCAGAGTGAGTTGATGCGTTACTTAAATGAGACACCGAAGGCGGTGGTAGGTGAGATCGGCTTGGATAAGTGGAAACCGGATCTGCCGTATGAGGGACAAGAGGAAGCGTTCGTGTGGCAACTGAGGTTGGCCGCAGAACGCAATGTGGCGGCGAGCATCCATTGTTTGCAGGCTTGGGGGCGGATGGTGGATTTGCTGCGTGAGGGACCTAGGCCGGAGCGGGGATTTTTGCTGCATTCCTATGGTGGGTCGGCGGAACTGATCGCACCCCTCGCCAAGCTGGGGGCTTACTTTTCCTTTCCCGGCTACTACTTGCTGGAGCGCAAGGAACGCCAGCGCGAGGTGTTCAAGCAGATCCCACTGGAACGCTTGTTGGTAGAGACGGATGCGCCAGATCAATCATTGCCGGAGGAATTGAATCAGAATCCCCTGACCCACTCAACGACGGGCAAAGCGATCAATCATCCGGCGAACCTGCGCGTAGTGTATGAGGGGTTGGCAAAAGTAAGGGGGATGGCTATAGAAGATATGGCGAAGCAGGTGGAGGAGAATTTTGAGCGGTTGTTTGGTGATTAAAAAAGAAAGGGCGACCATCGCTGGTCGCCCGTTATGCAAACTGGTTTGAAACTTTTTAGATGAACTCGTTGATCAAGTTCTCCAGGAATTCCTGACGGCCGCTGGTGTTCGCCTTCGCTTCACCCTTCTTGAGCATGTAGGCTTCCAGTGTCTCGAAGCTTTCCTTGCCTTCTTCGATGCTCTTGCCGAGACCGCTGTCCCAGGAGGAATAGCGGGATTTGACGAACTCCGCGAGACGACCGTCCTTGCGGATGGCAGCCGCGATCTTCAGGCCGCGGGCAAAGGCGTCCATGCCGCCGATGTGCGCGTGGAAGAGATCCACCGGGTCGATGCTTTCGCGGCGCACTTTCGCGTCGAAATTCACACCGCCCGTCGTGAAGCCACCATACTTCAGGATGCCCAGCATGCACTGTGTGGTGAGATAGATGTCCGTCGGGAACTGGTCCGTGTCCCATCCCAGCAGCAGATCGCCCGTGTTCGCATCGATGCTGCCTAGCGCGTTCGCGGCGCCGGCGGTCTCGATCTCATGCTGCATCGTGTGACCGGCGAGCGTGGCGTGGTTCGTTTCCAGATTTAGTTTGAAGTGCGGCAACAGGTCAAACTCCCGGAGGAAGTTCAGGCATGCGGCGGCATCGGAATCATACTGATGCTTGGTCGGTTCTTTCGGTTTCGGCTCGATGTAGAACTGGCCTTTGAACCCGATCTTTTTCGCATAATCCACAGCCATGTGCAGGAACTTCGCGAGATGCTCCAGCTCGCGCTTCATGTCCGTGTTCCAGAGTGTGGAGTAACCTTCACGACCGCCCCAGAACGTATAGCCTTCGCCACCGAGTTCATGAGTCACTTCCAGCGCCTTCTTCACTTGCGCAGCAGCGAACGCGAACACATCCGAATTGCAGCTCGTGGCGGCACCGTGCATGTAGCGCGGATGCACGAAGAGCTGGGCCGTGCCCCAGAGGAGTTTGATGCCCGTGCGCTTCTGCTGCGCTTTCAGGAGAGCGACGATGGTGTCGAGATACTTGTTCGATTCGCGGAGAGATTTGCCATGGGGCGCGATATCGCGGTCATGGAACGCGTAGTAAGGCGCACCGAGCTTGTCCACGATGTCGAAGAACACCGGCACGCGGGCCTTGGCGGTGTCGATGACGTCTTTGCCATTATCCCACGGGCGGATGGCCGTCGGCGCACCGAACATGTCCGCGCCTTGACCGCGCATCGTGTGCCAATACACCACGGAGAAGCGCAGATGCTCCGCCATGGTCTTGCCTTCGATCTTCTGCGTGGGGTTGTAGTGCTTGAATGCGAGCGGGTTCGTGGATTTCGGCCCCTCGAACTTGATCTTCGGGATGTCTTTGAAATAGGACATAATTCTCTTTCAGTACAAAAAACGGTTTCTCGTCTGTTTGATACGTCTAACGAATGGGAAGACTGTAAACTCAGGTGAAGACGTGGCAAGCCGGTAAAAGCACGCGGAACCCTTGAAAATCCACCTGTTTTTTAGCCGCAAAAAGGAACCAAAACAGAATTTCAACTCACCGCTTGAACAACCCGCGGATGATGTCCTCGATCGGTACTTCCTCGATATCTATATCCTTAACCGGCAGCGCATCCAACAGACCCTTGCACGCGGCGATGACCCGGTCACGCTTCACCTTGAGCTTCACGCTGGTGGAGGTCTTCTCGACTACCTCGCCGAACTCCTTGAGACAATCATCACCACACGTCGGTTCGGCTTCCGTATGGATGGTGATGAGTTTGAAATCGGCGAAGCGATCCAAGATCTCCGTCAACCTTCCATCGAAGAAGATCGTGCCGTGGTCGATGATGATGACGCGCTGGCACAGCTCCTGGATGTCCGCCATGTAATGGCTGGTGAGCAGCACCGTGGTCTTATTCCGCTTGTTGTGATCGCGCAGGAACTCGCGCACCGCCTTCTGCGAGACGACATCGAGACCGATGGTCGGTTCATCGAGGAACAGCACCTTGGGCTGGTGGAGCAACGCCGCGACCAGCTCCAGCTTCATGCGTTCGCCGAGGGAAAGCTCGCGCACCATCACGTTGAGCTTGCTGCCCACGTCGAGCAGTTGCGTCATCTCATCCACGCGTTTGCTGAACTCTTCCGGGGCGATGCCGTAGATGCGGGCGTTCAGCTCCAATGATTCACGCGCCGGCAGATCCCACCAAAGCTGATTTTTCTGGCCGAGCAACAAAGCGAACTGGCGGCGGTAACCATCCGCCCGTTCCCACGGCGTATAGCCCAGCACGGACGCTGTACCGCTGGTGGGATGCAATAAACCAGATAGAATCTTCAGCGTGGTTGTTTTACCTGCACCATTGGGGCCGAGAAAACCGACGAGCTCCCCTTCTTCCACATGGAAATTCACATCCTTCACCGCATGCGTGGTCTCATACTCGCGATGAAAAAGCCCGCGCACCGCCCCGGAGAATCCGGGTTGCTTCTTATAGACTCGGTAGGCTTTGCTCAGCCCCTTTGCTTCGATTACGGCCATGACTTGGGAAGTATGCGGGAATGGTTGAAAAGTTAAAGCGTTGAAGCGGTTTAACCACTCCAACGCTTTAACTGTGAAAAAGATTCAAAGAATCAACGCAGCAACTGCTTCTCCAGATAGCTGACGACCTGACGGACGTTGGAGTCGATCCCCATACGGTCCTTCACCAGCCGGCAGGCATGCAAGACGGTGCCGTGGTCACGACCACCGAAAGCTTCCCCGATGGTGTTCAGCGAACTCTCCGTCAGCTGACGCGAGAGGAACATGGCGATCTGGCGCGGGAACGCGATGTTCTCCGGGCGGCGCTTGCTGGTCATGTCCGCAAGGCGGATGTCGAAATGCTCCGCCACACGCTTCTGAATCAGGTCGATGGAGACGATGGTCTTCCCCTCCTCCTGCAAGACTTCACGCAGCAGGTTTTCCACCATGTCCAGCGAGAGCTTCTTGCCCGTGAGCGAGGAGTAGGAGATCACACGGATGAGCGCGCCTTCCAGCCGGCGGATGTTCGTGCGGATGCGGTTGGCCAGAAACTCCAGCAAATCATCCGGCACCGTGGCGTTCATGGAGTTCGCCTTTTTCTTGAGAATGGCGAGGCGCGTCTCCACATCGGGCGGCTGCATGTCCGTGACCAGACCCCACTCGAAGCGGGAGATCAGACGATGTTCAAGATTCTGGATCTCGCTCGCCGGTCGGTCGCAGGTCAGCACGATCTGCTTGTGCCCCTCGTGCAACGCATTGAACGTATGGAAAAATTCTTCCTGGATACGCTCTTTGCCCGCGAGGAACTGGATGTCATCCATCAGCAGCACATCCGTCTGGCGGTACTTCTTGCGGAAGCGGACGAGCTGATTGTTCTGGATGGCGTCGATGAATTCGTTCGTGAACTTCTCGGACGACACATAGGCGACCTTCGCCCCCTTCTTGTGCGCCGCCACATATTGGCCGATGGCGTGCAGAAGGTGCGTCTTGCCCAGACCGACCCCGCCATACAGAAAGAGCGGGTTGTAGGACTTGCCCGGAGATTGCGCGACCGCCAAGGCCGCCGCATGGGCGAAATTGTTATTATTGCCGACGACGAAGGTATCGAACGTGTTCTTGGGATTGAACGACGGATCGGCCTCGGGGGTGGTGTGGTGGTGATTCCGCTCAGAAGTTTCGGCGGATTTGGCCTTCACTGGAGGAGGCGTGACCGCAGTGGCGCGAGCCACCACCGGAGCATCGCCTTTGACCACCACAAAACGGACTTTTAGCGCCCGTCCGGCGGAGTGCATGAGCACGTCCTGCAGGAGGCCGATATAGTTGTCCGTAAGCCACACTTCGCAGAAGTCGTTGGCGACCTCCAAAGTGATGGTATCTTGCGTCAAATCGGTGGCCTTCAATGGTGCGAACCAAAGATTGAAGATATCCGAGTTCAGCATGGTTCGCAGCAGCCCTTGAGCCGCCGACCAGACTTTTTCGACAGAATCCTGCATGGCGCGGTTGATCCCCTGAATTTCCTGCATTTTCGGCCAATTATTCACTGTTTCTCGTAACTTATCCGTAACCGACGTTTAACCAGCTTAACCCAGCCATCTGGCCTCACCGTCGCGCCCTGTCTTTTACCCTATTTTCAGGAGTCACCCTGAGAAACCCGTTTTCTTTTTAACTATCTCGTTGATTATCAACGAGATACAAAATCAACCTAAAGACAGTTTTGCGACCGGTTTAAAGGGTCACCCGGTCAACCCCGATACATCGGAATCGAGTGCGTCCGTTCTAGGAGATGCACCCGAGAGTGACGAGGAATAGATATTAACTCTTGTCCACAAGTTATTCACAGGCTGTTTTTTCTGGTTTTTTCTGCTTGCACAAACCGCCCCAAAACACTTTGTGGCCTAAAAATGGGGTCTTCCGCATGGAATTCCCCGTGCATGCCGTTGAACGGCCTAACAATCATAGTAAAGCGAAAATTCATACGGGTGCGGACGGAGCCGCAACGCGTCGTGTTCTTTCCGTTTTTGCGTGATCCACATCTCCAAAAAGTCCGCCGTGAAGACGTCCCCTTTGAGCAGGAATTGATGGTCCTTTTGCAGGCAGTCCAGCGCCTCGCCCAGTGAGCCCGGTACATTGGGCACTTTTTTCAGTTCTTCCGGTGGCAATTCGTAGATATTTTTGTCCAGCGGCTCACCCGGATCGATCTTGTTGAGCACGCCATCCAGGCCAGCCATCAACAAGGCCGTGTAGCACAGATACGGATTCGCCGCCGGATCGGGCGGCCGATACTCGATGCGCTTGGCTTTCGGGCTGTCCGAGAAGGTCGGGATGCGGATGGCCGCCGAGCGGTTGCGCGCGGAATAGGCCAGATTCACCGGCGCTTCGTAACCAGGCACCAGGCGTTTGTAGGAATTCGTCGTCGGATTGCAGATCGCGCACAGTGCTTTCGCGTGCTTCAAGATGCCGCCGATATAATAGAGCGCCATCTGGCTCAGGCCCGCATACTCATTCCCGGCGAAGAGCGGCTTGCCCTTTTTCCACAGCGATTGATGCGTGTGCATGCCGGAACCGTTGTCACCGTAGAGCGGCTTGGGCATGAAGCACGCGGTCTTGCCGTGTTTGCGGGCCACGTTCTTCACGATGTACTTGTAGAGCATCATCGTGTCCGCCGTTTTCACGAGTGTGTCGAAACGGAAATCGATCTCTGCCTGCCCGGCCGTCGCCACTTCGTGATGCTGGCGTTCCACTTTGATGCCGAGCGCTTCCATCACCAGGCACATCTCTGTGCGGATGTCCTGTTGCGTATCCGCCGGGCTGACCGGGAAGTAACCTTCCTTGTGCCGGATCTTGTAGCCGAGGTTCGGCATCTCATCGCGCCCCGTGTTCCACGCGGCCTCTTCGGAATCCACCGAGTAAAACGTGCCGTTCGGTTTGTGGTCGTATTGCACGTTGTCGAAGATGAAGAACTCCGCCTCCGGCCCGAACACGGCTGTATCCGCGACGCCGGTGCTCTGAAGATACTGCTCAGCCCGTTGCGCAATACCGCGCGGATCGCGGTTATAAGCTTCCTTCGTGCCCGTCTCGGCGATTGTGCACGTAAGCGAGAGGGTCGGCACGGCACAGAAAGGATCAATGAAGGCGGTCGCCGGATCCGGCATCGCCAGCATGTCAGAAGCCTCGATGCTCTTCCACCCGCGGATGGAGGAGCCGTCGAAGCCGAAACCGTCGTCAAAGATTTCCAGCGTGAGTTCCCCGGTAGGAACACTGAAATGCTGCCAGGTACCGAAGGTGTCTACAAACTTGATATCCACCATCTTCGCTCCGGCCTTCTTGGCCATGTCCAAAACTTCCTTGGGAGTGCTCATGAACGTTGCGTGTTGTCAGGTGCAGTTTGTGTCTGGAGACGAGAAACCCTGCCTTGCCCCTGGCAAGACAGGGAAAGCAAAACACCGTTTATACGGCCTGATCGCCGGTCTCTTCCGTGCGGATGCGGATGGCGTTCTCGATCGGCAGCACGAACACTTTGCCGTCGCCGATCTTGCCGGTCTTGGCCGCGCCGATGATGGCTTTCACCGCCTGGTCCACATCACTGTCGGCCAAAACGATCTCGATCTTCAATTTGGGGAGAAAATCCACGGTGTATTCGCTGCCGCGATAGATTTCCGTATGCCCTTTTTGACGCCCAAAACCTTTGACTTCCGTGACGGTCAGACCTTCCACACCGATGGCAGTCAGGGCTTCTTTGACATCCTCCAATTTGAACGGCTTGATAATGGCTTCAATCTTTTTCATGTGCGTTCTTTTTTGTGTCGGATGGAAATAGTAACAACGAACCCCCCTCTGTAAACAGCAAACCGAGTGATGAAAAATTTTCACAGTTGGGGGATTGACTTTCCATACCTGATGAGACGCAAGCATCGCGACTTCTTGCTTTGCGTCCGCCCGCAAGTTGCCCATGCTCTGCGCCGATGAGCTGGTGGTACAAACAGTTGGTCCGGCCCGCACTGTTCGAGCTGGATTCGGAAGAGGCGCACAATCTCGCGCTGGGCAATCTCGCTTTCGTAAGCCGCGTGCCCGTGCTGTGCGAGGCGATGTCGGAGATGTTCGGTGCGCCGTCGTTGCCGGTGAGATGTTTCGGGCTCGATTTCCCCAATCCGGTCGGACTCGCCGCCGGCATGGACAAACGCGGGGTCGCCCTGCCGGCGTGGGCCGCGCTGGGTTTCGGTTTCTCCGAGGCCGGCGGGGTCACGTGGCATGAACAGCCGGGCAATCCGCAGCCGCGCATGTTCCGCGGCATCACGGATGAAGCGCTCATCAACCGCATGGGCTTCAACAATGGCGGGGCCCCTGCCCTGGCCGCGCGCTTGAGTGAGTGGCGCTCCAGTGGCCGCTGGCCGAATCATCCGGTGGGCATCAATCTCGGCAAATCAAAGGTCACGCCGAACGAACAGGCGGCGGAAGATTACGCCAACTCATTCCGCACGTTGTGGCGGCTCGCCGATTTCTTCGTGGTGAACGTCAGTTCGCCGAACACCCCGAACCTGCGCCAGTTGCAGGACAAGGGCGCACTCGACCAGATCCTCCTCGCCCTGCAGCAGATCAACGGTGAACTCGCGCAACAGACTGGCTTCCCCCAGAAACCGATTCTCGTGAAAGTCGCGCCGGACCTCACTTTCGACGCGCTGGATGAGATGCTGGAGCTCGTCGGTCCCAGACAGCTCGCGGGCATCGTGGCCACCAATACGACGATTTCCCGGCCAGAGACCAAGGAAGCGAAACTGAAAGCCGTGTATGCCGAGACAGGTGGCCTAAGCGGGCGTCCGTTACGCCAACGCAGTACGGACGTAATCCGGCATCTCTACCAACAAACGCAAGGCAAGCTGCCGCTCATCGGTGTCGGCGGCATCTTCACCGCCGAGGATGCGTGGGAGAAGATTTGCGCCGGGGCGAGTCTCGTGCAGATCTACACCGGCATGGTGTATGAGGGTCCGGGTGTGGCGAAAGCGGTCGTCAAAGGTTTGCAGGAAAAAATGGAAGCCCACGGCCTGAAGAGCATTGCAGAAGCAGTCGGCAGCAAAAAATAAACGGGACCGGCCATCGCTGGCCAACCCCGTTTATTCGCAACCCGCACCAAAAATCAGAACGAGAACCCGAGACCCACATTCACCGCCACCGTATGGCCCAGGTTCAACCGGGCGCTACGCCCATTGGCTTGCTGGTCGAAAGAGCCGACATTCTGGTAAGTCACGCCCGTGAAGATGTTCACGTTATCCGTCAGCCACCACGCCACCCGTGCACTGAGATAGCCACCGACCAAGAGGTCCGAAGATCGGTCCTGTCCCGACGTCGTAGAGGGCGTGCCGATGACCGGTGTCTTGACCTCGTTGAAGGTGAACTCACTGTCCACCAAGGCGAGTGAAAGACCGCCCGCCAAGGTCAGGCTGACGTGCTCGCTCAAGCTATAGTCCAGATAAGGCCCGAGGCGGAACACCCAGACGGAGGCATCGATGTCGCGGTTGCCCGAGATAATCGTGCCGTTCGGAATCGTCACCGTCCCGGCAGTCGTATCGAGCAACGGTCCCGGACCGGCCACAGTCCCCGTATAGGGAGGCACCGGCGGCACCATCCCGCCGAGCGGAATGATCGCCACCGTCAACGGCCCAGAGACGGTCTGGCCATCCGTGATGCCCACTGGCATCCAGCCAAAGCCCGCCTCAAAACCCCAGCCGCCATTGTCCCAGCCCTTCATCTGAAAGCAATAAGTCAGATCCACACCATGCGTCAGCCCTGCGTCATTATTGGAGGAATTCAAGCCCGTGGCACCAGCTGTGCTGCTCAGTTGGAGAGCGCCACCCACGATCTGGCTCGCATTGTTATAGCCCCAGAACGTCGTTAATCCGCCGGCATTGCCTGAGATATCCATGCCGATGAACCCGTCATCAAACAACTGGACGTCACCAGGTACGACCAAGGGCGCGGTGGGACTGGGGCCGGGCACGGCACCGCCGATGTTCGAGAAATCCGCCGAAACATTGAAGTTCAGACTGTAGCTCACTCGGAAATGACCGAAGCGGCCCTGATCGGCACTTTGGGCATTGCCCGCCATCAGCATTGCCGCCAGCCCCAAACTCATCAGATAAATGCGTTTCATATCGTGTTTCTCCTTGGTGATCATGGGACTTCAATGATGCGGTAGAAGCGTGCTACCACTGTTGACGGATGCGACATGGTCTTGGGTGGCCCGTTATCGATCCACTGTCGCGTGGAACCCGTGCCCGTCTGGGACGGCACGGCCGTTATCCACGTGACCATGTCCGCACTGTACTGGATATGATACGTGCGCCCGGCCAGCGTGGCGTAATCAAGCAGCAAGTGACCATCCGCCAGCACCACCGGCGGCGTCCGCAACAGGCTCTGCACCGTGCCCACCGGCACTACCGGTGCGTCCACGGGCATCAGCTCGGCAAGGAAAGTCGGCGCAGGGATGGTGACGCGATTCGCCACGTAGTATTCGATGAAGAACGTCACCGAGCCACCCGCCGGCACCGGGAAATTGTGCTGCACATAAGGTTCACTCAAACCGTTCGTGCCCGTGGCGTTGTAAACCACAATGCCCGGCGCGAGCCCCTGCAGGGTCAACCGCACCGCCTGGATCGGGATGGGTGAGGGATTGTTCACCGTCACCGTCTGGCTCATCAGGCCGGATTGGATGAAGAACGCCCCGCTCGCACTCACGGCGCTCACGGCACCGAGCGGCGGGTTCGCCAGCACCGTGATGGTGATGGGCGCCGAGGTGCCCGTGATGCCATCATCATCCGTCGCGATAGCCACAAACGTGTATGTCCCCGCCGCCAGATTTGCCAAATCCACCGAATACGGACTCGTCGGGTCTGTGCCCAGGGAGGTGTTGGAGATGGTTTCGCGGAACTCCACCTGGGTAATGGTTCCATCCACATCCGTCGCTGTCGCCGTCATGGTGAAGCTTGCCGGGGCGATGAAGGTGGAACCATCCGCCGGGAAGGTGATGCTCGCCGTCGGCGGCGCGTTCACACCGGTGACCGTCACCGTTACCGTGGCGGTAGAGAAACCGCCAAAGCCATCCGTCACCGTGTAATCAAAAGTATCATCCACCATCACCCCATTGGCTAGGACGGTAAGTGTGGCAGAGGTGGTCGGGTCATAGCTGAAACTGCCGTCAGCATTCACCACCACCGTCGCTCCCATGGCGCTCAGCGCATCGAAGGCCGGGCTGGTCGGCACCAACTGGTGCAGGACACCAAGGTAAACCGGATCTGGATCAAATGTGCTGGCTCCGTAGCTGGGGAAGCTGGCCAGCGGCCCAGGGGCCGGCAAGGTGGTGCTCGTGGCATCATTGTCCCCCGGCAGCACAAAACTGGTACCGTCCTCGATCCGGTCCGTCGCGATCAGGTTCGCGATGCGGAAGGCATCAATCCGGTCATTCGCCGAAACACCAAAGTCATCGAGATTGAAAAGCGTGGCGAAGAGGAATTCACCGGCGACTCCATAAGGTGCCACTTGCGAGGCGGAGACATACACCCAGCGGCTCCAAATTCCTGAGTCTGTGCCCCGGACCTGCACCATATACCCCTCAGGTGCATTTTCACTGCCGGTTTCATAGATCACGAAATCATCCCCGGCCAAATTCGTCAGGCTCAGCCCGTTTTCCCATGCCAATTGGACGCCACTGCGGAACGCCGTTCCCACATCACCCAAGGGGAGATTCACCCCGCGCACAGTGGTTCCGGCGGAAGATTCAAAGAGGCGGCCCAAGGAATACTCACCTTTGAAATTCGTGGCATCATCCGGAAAACCGCTACGGGCATTCGTCAGGTCCGCCGGCTCTGCATCGATCACCGCTCCATCATAAGTGCCGGGTGCCAAGAGGGTGAGGTCGGTCGGTGTGCCAGCTTGATCAAAAGTGACCGTGGCAAAGGTGTAAAGCTGCTGCCCCGGACCTTCCACCCGCAAGACGTCACCGGCATCCGTGTCCGTGTCATTGGCCAAGACACCGGGAGCGGGCACATTGAGCACCATGTCCGAGGTCGTGGCAAAACCGGTGTCCGCCACAGCCATGGGCGGGTTGTTGCGGCCGCTCACCGTGATGGTCACCGTGATCGCCGTGTCACTGCCACCCTCGGCATCGGAAACAGTATACGTGAACGTATCCACCAGCGTTTGCCCCACCGCGAGCGCCTGAATGGCCGGAACCGCTGTTGGATCGTAAGTGAAACTGCCATCTGTTGCCACCGCAACCACCGCACCCTGCACGCTGAAGGCGTCGAAGGCCGTTACCGAGAGAACCGCACCGGTATCCACGTCCGTATCGTTCACCAGCACGCCCGTCGCGGTGGACACCGACAGGACCGAGTCCTCGCTGGCGGCATACGCATCATTCACGCCGACTGGATCTTCGTTCACCCCGGTCACAGTAATGGTCACCGTGCCGGTATCAAAACCGTCGTCATCCTCCACCGTATAGCTGAAAGTATCATCCGTCGTGGCTCCGACGGCCAGTTGCCGCAAAGCAAGCACACTCCTCGGATCATAGGTATAACTGCCGTCCGGGTTCACATTGACGGGCGCTCCCAAAGCGCTGTTCGCGTCAAACGCCGGCGTACCGGGCGTCAATGGGCGCAAGATACCGACATAGATCGGGTCAGGGTCCAGCGTGCTGGCACCGTAAGTCTCGAAAGAGGCCAAGGAGCCCGGGTCTGGCAAAAACGCGCTCGTAGCCCCGTTGTCCTCAGGAATCACCACTCCCACACCGCTGGCATCCACCATACGGTCCTCATCGGTCAGGTTAACCACGCGGATGCCATCCACCTCACCATTGGCCGCGATGCCGAATCCGCTGAGGTCAAACAGCATGGCAAAGGCTGTTTCCGCGCCGGAAGTGGTCGCCACAGCCGTGGCTGGCTGGTAAACCCAGACGCTCCACACGTTGTTGATCCGGTCATGGACCTGCACCATGAAGCCTTCAGGCGTGGTGGCATTGGAACCGGATTCATAGACCACAAAGTCATTCCCCGTATCGTTCGTAAGGATCAAACCATTGTTCCACGACAGCTCAAAACCGCTGCGTCGGGTCGTGCCGTTGTTTCCATTCGGCAGATTCAATGCACGCACCCCGGTGGTGACGGCAAACTGGCGGCCAATTGACAATGAGGAATCAAAGCCCACCGTACTGCTCGGAAACCCAGTGATCTCACCCGTGACAGCAATCGGCAGATGCGTCACGGTAGCCCCACTGTATGTGCCTGCGGCCAAGGATGTATAAACATTCGGCGTGCTCAACTGATCGAAGGTAAAACCCGCAAAAGAATAACTCTGCTGAGGAGCGTTACCGTTAACGGTCAAGATTCCAGTGCCAGAGTCATTTGCCAGAACACCAGGGCTGCCGACGGTCAAAAGCTGGTTCGCGGGAGTGGCTCCCGTATCTGGATTGGCCGTCGGAACTGCTTGCAAAGCAGAAACTCCCGCTGCCAGCAACAGCGCGACACATGGTAGCAAGGTAAGTGTTCTCATTCCTGTAAATTTAAAATTCAGCACCTTCTAGGCCAATTTTTGCAAAGTCCGGCCAATTCCTAGGCAGGCACGTTTTTTGATAGGGCATCCGTCACATTCCAAGCAGTTCCTGCACTGTTTTTATACACCTCGCCATCAACTATTGGACTTAAGCGGTCAGAGTATGTCGAATCGTTTCACCGACCAATGGGGTGTTTTCCCCAAGCCTCAATATCAGTCACTTTCACCTTTCCCTTCCCGCAATCCATCACCTGTGCTTTTATACTCTCCATGGTCTGCTCACGCACACTCTGGCTTGGCCTCCTCTTGCTGTTGACCCTGGCTGGCAATTCCCCCGCCTTGACCGCTGCTGAACGGCCACCCAACATCCTGTTCATCATCTCGGACGATCAGGGTTATCCCGACCTCGGCATCATCGGCACCAAGCCCATTCTCACGCCGAACTTGGATCGCCTCGCCCGCGAAGGCGTACGTGCCACGAGTTTCTACGTCACTTGGCCCGCTTGCACACCTTCCCGCGGTAGCGTGCTCACCGGCCGCTATCCGCAACGCAACGGACTCTACGACATGGTGCGCAATGACCTTGTCAATTACGGGCACAAGTACAAGTGGGACGAATACCTCGTCTCCCCGGAGATGACTCTGGGGCTGGACCCGAAAGAGATCACCCTCGGCAACGTGCTCAAGACCGCTGGCTATCGCACGGGCGTGGTGGGCAAGTGGGACATGGGCCAGGCCAAACGCTACCTACCGCTCCAGCGCGGGTTCGATTTCTTTTACGGCATCGGCAACAATGGCATCGATTACTACACGCACGAGCGTTATGGCGCGCCGTCCATGTTCCGTGACAACAATCGTACGGAGGCGGACAAGGGCACCTACGCCACCGACGTCTTCAAACGCGAATCGCTCCGTTTCATCAACGAGAACCACGCGCAACCCTTCTTCCTCTACGTCGCTTTCAACGCTCCGCACGGTGCTTCCAATCTGGACAAGCCCGGGGTGCAGGCACCGGCCGAATACATCGCCAAGTATCCCCAGATGGACCCCAAAGAAAGACTCACTTCCTACTACGCCGCCGTCACCTGCATGGACGCCGCCATCGGCGAACTGCTCGACGCCTTGAAAAAGCATGGCCTCGAGAAAAATACGCTGGTGGTCTTCATGTCAGACAACGGTGGCAGCGGCAATGGCGGCAACGCGCCCCTGAAAGGCGCGAAATCCACCATGTGGGAAGGCGGCTTGCGCGTGCCGTTCCTCGCCCGTTGGCCCGGACAGCTCCCGGCTGGAAAAGTCACGGATGAATTTCTCACCGGCCTTGAACTTTTCCCCACCTTCTCCGCCATCGCCGGGGCCAAACAGCCGAAAGATGTCATCCTCGACGGTTTTAATCTCCTGCCCGTGCTGCAAGGTAAGGAGAAATCACCCCGCACCGAGATGTATTGGGAGCGCCGTAGTGATCGTGCCGCCCGCGTCGGCAACTGGAAGTGGGTGGAATCCGCCAAAGGCAAAGGGCTGTATGATTTATCCACCGACCTCAGCGAGAAAAAAGACCTGAGCGCGGAGAAACCGGATGTGGCCGCAATGATGAAAGCCAAATTCGCGAATTGGAAGAAACAGATGGATGATGCCGAACCGCGCGGCCCATTCCGCGATTATTGAACCGGCTCAATACAGCACCTTACCCATGATCAGTTCGCGCGCCCGGACTCCGTGCGTATGGTTGTCCTGGATCATGGCCCGGTTATCCCCGATGACCAGATATTCGCCCGGCCCCAACTTGTAATCTTCCTTCCAAGGAAATCTTGCCCGCACATACGGCTCATCCAGTGGCTGGCCGTTCACCTCCACGATGCCGTCATTGATGACCACTTTCTCCCCGGGCAGGCCGATGATCCGTTTGAGCAGCACCGCGCGGATACCGTTTTGACGCTCATCCACTGCCACCACATCGAAGCGTTGCGGCTCAGAAAACCAATAGGATACGCGATTGATAAAGTTAAACTGTCCTTGCTTGTAGGTCGGGAACATGCTGATTCCCACCACTTGGATGGGCCGGGCCAAAAAGCCAAACACCACGGCGCAGGTGATGACTGTCACCGCGATGCGCGAAAGCGTTTTCTTCGGATGCTTGCCCACCACCAGGCGGGCCCATCCTTCTACGGTTGGTTCCGGTTTGGTCTCAGTTTGCATCTGTTAGCGGATTGTTGCGTCGCCCTGACCGTCTCGATTGACAGCCAGCAGCGGCAAACGCTCAATCCAGACGAACGTCAGCCGAACGCGGACGAGTTTCCGTCATTACCTGACAAAGTGCAATCATCAGAATCCACACCCGCCGGACCAAAAAAGGCCATCCCTTCCCTTGTCCGCTCTCCCTTCGGCGGTTTGATAAAGCCGGTCGGAAATACACTTTCACTCAGCACAGGATTCAGGAGATGATCCAATCGAACTGGCGGCCTCCGGGTGGTAGAATGTCGACGGAGGGGGGATTATCACTTCTCAAAATTCCAGACGACCAAAGAAAAAGCTCCCACCCGCTGGAGCGAAGTTGGAGCTTGAGATTGGAAGTTTCTTTTGGAGCTTCTCCGGCCCGCTGAGTTACTGCTTCTTGTAGATGATCATCACGCCGTAGTCCATCAGCGCCATCTGGGAGGCTTTATCCACATAGGAATAGCTGATGGGGGAGATGGAGTGGAGATTGCCCTCGCCCACGCCGCTCAAGACTTCGGCCACCATATCATCGAAGCGGTCTTTGCCGTTCACGATGCATTCAGAACGGCGAATGGTCCGCACGACGAAGGAAATGCCCAGCTTGGCCGCCACTTCGAGCGGTTTATTCGCCTTCTCGATAAGCGCGCTCGAACCGGGGGCGCTGGAGGGCAGCGTCAGGTTGATGCGTTGGCGCGGTTTGAGCTCGGGCGTGGCAGTCGCCGCCAGGATCTCTTCCGTCGGGTCGATAGCCGGAGGCGGAGGCGCCGGGGTGCCTTCCGGCACATTGAAGGTCAGGCTGCATTGCGGACACTGGATCTCGTCACCGACCATCGAGTCGTCCGCGGTCAGCAACACGTTGCAGTTCGGGCAGGCAAAATTAATGTCCATACGGCACCTCAGCTAATATTTGGAATCCGCGACAACCTAATGCCTGCCGGGGCCAAGAGCCAGCAGAAATAAATGCCGGATCAAAACTCCCAATCCCAAGCTCAAAACTCAAAAGAATCTCCCATGAAAAATCTCCCGATCCGCCCAAGACTAATTTTGAGCTTTGAGCCCGGAGTTTCCCCTACTCTTTCACCCGTGATACTCTGGCCCCCAGCTTCTTCAGCTTCTCATCAATCTTCTCGTAGCCGCGGTCCAGATGGTAGATGCGGTTCACCTGGGTGGAACCCTTCGCCGCCATGCCGCCAATGACCAGGGCCGCCGAGGCACGCAGATCACTCGCCATGACTTCCGCACCGCTCAGGGGCTTGCCACCCTTAACGATGGCACTTGGCCCCTCGATGGCGATGTCCGCCCCCAGACGCAGCAACTCGCTGACATGCATGAAGCGGGCTTCAAAGATACGCTCCGTGATGATGCTGATGCCGGGCGTCAACGCCATGAGCACCATCATCTGCGCCTGTGCATCCGTCGGGAACCCGGCGTAAGGCTGGGTAACGATGTCCACCGGCTTGAGCTTGCCCCCGCGCTTGATGGTGATGCGTGGACCACTCCGCTCCACTTTCACACCTGCTTCCCGCAGCTTGTCCAAGATGGCGTGCATGTGATCCGCCCGCGCACCGTGCAAGGTCACCTCACCATTCGTCGCCGCCGCCGCGATCGCATAAGTGGCCGCCTCGATGCGGTCCGGGATGACTTCGTGTTCCGCACCATGCAGCTCTTTCACACCCGTGATCGTGATGGTCGGGCTGCCTGCGCCAGTGATCTTGGCACCCATGGCGTTCAGGAAGTTCGCCAGATCGACGACTTCCGGTTCGCACGCCGCACTGTCGATGATGGTCACGCCTTCCGCCAGCGTCGCCGCCATCATGATATTCGCGGTGCCCAGCACCGTGGGACCCGAGCGACCGCCCAGAAACATCTCGCGACCGATCAGCTTCGGCGCCTTGGCGATGACATACCCGTGCTCCACTGTGATCTTCGCGCTCAGGGCCTCCAAGCCTTTCAAATGCAAATCCACCGGCCGCGCACCGATGACGCAACCGCCGGGCAACGACACCGTGGCCTTCTTCAAGCGGGCCAGCAGCGGGCCCAAGATGCAGATGGAACCGCGCATCTTGCGGATCAGGTCATAATCACCCGTGCCCTTGATCTTGTTCGCCTGTATCTTCACCACATCGCCCTCGATCTCCACTTTCGCCCCGAGCGAGGTAAGAATCTGGCCCATGAACTTCACGTCGCTCAGGTCGGGGACGCGGCGGATGATGCATTGTTCGGCCGTGAGAAGAGTGGCGGCCATGAGGGGAAGCACGGCGTTCTTGGCTCCGCTGATCTGCACATCCCCGTGCAGCGGGATGCCGCCTTTGATCAAAAGACTGTCCATATAATCAAAATCGAACCGAAAAAAGTTTGTGCCGGAAAATCTACGACGCGCGACTTTTTCACGCGCTTCGCAGACTGGCAATCACGAAGCGTTCCCGACCGCTTAAATCTTTCTCCAAAGCATGAACCGTCCATCCGTTGTCTTCAAAAATCTTTTGGATGGCCGGTCCCTGTCCTTCCCCGAACTCAGCCATCAAGCGACCACCGGACGCCAGCCACGCCTTACCCTCTGCCGCCAGCCGCCGGTAAAACTCCAAACCATCAGCCCCCCCGTCCAAAGCCAGACGTGGATCAAAATCCTTCACTTCCGGCTCCAGCGTCTCGATCTCCGCCGCCTCGATATATGGCGGATTGCTGACGATGAGATGATACTTCTGCCCTGCTTTCACCGGCTCGAACAGGTCTCCCTCCAGAAAATGCACCCGCGCAGTCACCTGATGCTTTTCTGCATTCCGTTTGGCAACCGCAGAGGCTGCCGCCGAGATATCTACCGTGTCCAAAGTCACCTTTGGACACTTAACAGCGATGGCGATAGGCAGGCAGCCCGATCCTGTGCCGAGGTCCAAGGCGCGCAGTTCACCTTCCGGCAAGCCATTAAGGTAAGTCCACGATAGTTCCGCCAAATGCTCAGTCTCCGGACGGGGGATGAGCACATCCCGGTTCACTTCCAGTTCGTAGCCGCAGAAGTTCACGGTGCCTACCAGATGTTGGAGCGGTTCACGCTTGCCCCGACGCTGGACCAGTTCCCGCATGGTTTGCTCTTCATCCGGCTTCAAGGCGCGCTCGAAATTCAGATACAGCTTGAGCCGGGGCATTTTCAGCACATGCGCCAGCAAGAGTTCCGCCTGCAAACGGGAAGAATCCACCTGCTTGCGCTGCAAAAAATCGGTGCTGCGTTGTATCACTTCCAGAACGGTCACGGCGAGAGCCTAGGAATCTGGCGGGGCAAGCAAAGGAAAATCCGATCAGCGCTGGTTCAAACCGTAAACGAGGCAAAACTGCACCAGAAAACAAAGGGCGAACCAGCCCAGCATATAAAGGCCGCTGACCAGATTGGATTCAGCTTCCGTTTTCGCGCGCCAACAAAGCGCTATGAAGCCTGCTGTTCCCAAGATCAAGATCAGCCAGCGATAGTCATGGACACGCCAGACAAACTGCACGCTAGGCGGAAACAGCTCCGTCAGTTTGCCTAATGCTTCCAAGTAAAGCCCCAATGAATAGCGGATAATGGAAACACCAAACAAACTGGCCACGATGGCACAGACGGGCAGGATGTATTTGGAGTTGTTGTTGCTCATCCAAAAAAGAAAGTCAGCTCCGCCTCGTTATCTCGGCGGCTGCGGAGCGGGTCATTTCACACCCAACATCTTGGGGCCGATGACGAGTTTGAGAGAATATATCTCCCGGTCATCCGTTCGCAGACAGGCAAGCATCCCCTTGGACATCTCAAAGGAATCGCCCGCATGCCACTTGAGGAGACGCACAATGTGATCGGAGATGGAGGGATTATGCCCGACCAGCAGGATGTTCTTTCCATCAGGAATCTTTTTTAGCCAGCCCGTAAAATTCTTCTCCTCATTCAGCAGCGCATCGGTCAATTCCAAGATGATGCGCTTGTTGTTATTGGTGACCGGCAGGATGATCTCCGCCGTCTCCCGCGCCCGCACCAGAGGACTGCTGTAAGCGGCATCAAACACAATTCCAGCATTGGCCAGCATGTCAGCCAAGACCTTGGCCTGGCGCTGGCCCAGTTTGGATAGCGGCCTGACCGCATCATCCGCTCCGGGCGGAGAATCAGCGTGTCTGAGGAAGTAAAGGCGCATGGCTGAGGTTAATAAGGACATGCAGGTAGTGCCAGAAAAACCTTGAGGGAAACCCTTCACATAAACCAGAGTTGAATTTCTGCCATACCTCGTCAAACTTACCTCCATGTTCCGCCCGCAAAAATCGCTTTCTCGTCGTGAGTTTTTGTTCCAGACCGCCATGACCGCCACCGCGCTCAGCGCCGGGGCCGGCCTTGCCAACGCCCAAGTATCGGCGAAGAGCAAGTATCCGCTGATCGCGTTCTCAAAACCGTTCCAACAATTGAGCGCCCAGCAGACGGCGGATTTCGTGGCCGAGGTGGGGTGGGACGGCATCGAATGCCCCGTGCGGACCAAAGGCCAGATCGAACCCGAAAAGGCCGCCGATGAGTTGCCCAAGTTCACCGAGGTGATGCGCCAGCGGAAGCTGGATGTCTATCTGCTGACCACCAATATTACGTCCGTCAGCCAACCGTATACGGAAACGATTCTGCGCACGGCCTCGAAGCTGGGCATCAAACGCATCCGGCTAGGCTACTGGAAATATGCCAAGGACAAGGCTCCCGCCGACCAGTTGAAGGAGATCGCGCCGCAACTGAAAGACATCGCCGACGCCTGCCAGGCACTGGGTTTGCAGGCGGGATATCAGAACCACTCCGGCCGAGATTACGTGGGCGCACCCATCTGGGACATCTTCAGCATCGTCCGCGACCTGAACCCAAAACACATCGGCATGTGCTTCGACATCGGTCATGCAACGATCGAAGGCGGCCTCTCCTGGCCCATCGAAGCGAAGTTGATGGAGCCATTCTACACCGCTGTGTTCGTGAAGGATTTCAACTGGAAGAAGGATGCCAAGGGTACGAAAGTGGACTGGGCTCCCTTGGGAGATGGCCTAGTCAGCAAGGCCTTCTTCGACAACCTCAAGAAATCGAATTATAGCGGCCCGATCTGTCAGCATCACGAATACGAGATGGGCGACCAGAAAACCATGATGGCCCACATGAAGAAAGATCTGCAGGTGCTGAAGACCTGGCTGGCCTAAAGCCACCCAGCCGCCCAGTTCTTAAAATCTCTGCCAGAAGCGGACCCACACCCGCAATGGGCTCTGGCTGAGGATGTCCTTCAACAAATCCTCCATGCTGCCGGCGGCTGGCTCGACCAGCTTGCGGCATTGATTGAGAGAAAAGAGGAACGTGACGAACACGGCGAGGAAGAACCACGCGTAGCGGTTCAAATCCATGCCTTGCCAGACGATCTCCGACGCCTGCATGGCATCAATCAGCACGCCCCAGATCACCGGCGCAATGCCCAAGGACAGGCTGCCCGCCACGGAATAGAGCGCGAAGAAATGAGAGCGGCCCATCTCCGGCACGACCCCCATGGCCAAGCGGGTCATCGCCATGCCGGTGATGGAGGCACTCATGCCCGTGAGGAACATGAGAACGAGCACACTGGTGATAGAGAACGTGATGATCTTCGTCGCGAGCAGAAACCAGCCGGTCACGATCAGCAGAAAGAAGATGTGCCCCAAGGCCAATGCGGGTTTGCTGCCCAAGCGATCCAGCCGGGCGCCCAACAGCCACAGACTACAGAGCCCGCCTATGAAAGCCGCTGAAGTCATGAACAAGATCTTCCCCTCCGGCACACCAGCCATCACTTTCAAGTAGGCGATGGGAAAGGCACCCATGCCGCCGTAGGCAAACGACCACACGACACTCAAGTTCAACAGCTTCCGGAAAGGTGGATAGCTCGAGATCTCCTTCCACGGCACTGGCGTGTTGGAGCTGGCAATCTGCGCTGGTGCGGCCACTTCCGGAATGCGTTTCAGGAACACCAGGCTGGCCGCGCCCATCAGTGCACTGAAGGCTATGATGGCAGCGAATTGCCACGCTTGCGGATCTTTCCCCAAAGAAGCTGCCGCGATGATCATGGTGATGAAACTGGCGATATTCACCATCGCCGCTTCCCGCGAAAGGTAACGTCCACGGATCTCGCCCGGGATCAATGAGGTGATCCACGGCAGCCAACCGCAACTGGAAATGCCCCGTGAAAGATTGAAGAAGAACAGCAGAAAGAGCATCAAAGAGAGCCTTGATTCCTTGCTCAAGAACACTTCGCTCAACGGCACCAGCGCCATGAGGAAGATGAAAACCACACGGATGGACCAGCCACCGAGGACGAACTTCTTATAGCCCACACTCGCCACGTGCTTCGCCGCGGGGATCTGAAAGATGACCAGCAACGGCATCATGCCCGCGATGATGCCAAGCACAGTGGCGCTGGCATCGAGCGTCTTCGCATAGAGTATCATCGGGCTGCCAAGGACGATCTGGAAGGACAACGCGTTGAAGGCCGCAAAGGCAAAGATGTTCCCGATGCCCGCGGGAAAGACCGGGGCCGGTGAACTGGCAGTAGTGCGTTCCACGGGTGACAGCACCGGAAACGTGTTGCAGCGCATCCGGCTGGAGGCAGTGTGGAAAACCTGCGGATGCTGTCGAGCGAGATTTCAGCCACCTGCCGGCTGGCGATTTTCCGCGTTCCTCATGGATTGCTTTCAACTGCGGGACACGATAGCATTGATCAAGATTGAAAATCTTAGGCTGGCACCATGGCACAAGCCTGTTCAACAACTCTTCAAACCATGAAAATCGTCAAACTGATCCTCTGCATTTTCTTCCCGCCGGTGGCGGTCGCTTTGCAAGTTGGGGCAACGCTACATCTGTGGATCAATATCGCCCTCTCCTTGTGTTTCTGGCTGCCCGGCATTTTGCATGCCTTTTGGATAGTGATTACGGACAAAAAAGGCGCATAGCTCAAAGCTGCGAAACCACAAAAAGCAAAACCCCGGCACCGCTCGTGCGATGCCAGGGTTGTTTTGAACTCTTCTCCGCTCAGGCGAACAGCTCGTTCATCACCTTGCCGTAGCGCACGATCATCACCGGACGGCCGCTCGGCGTGTGGTACTCCTTCGTCGTATCGATGCCCAACGAGTGATAGAACGTCGCCGCCACATCGTCCGGCGTGATAGCCTTGTCCTTCGGACCTTCACCCTTCGCATCGGATTCGCCGATCACGCGGCCGCCTTGCATGCCGCCGCCGCCCAGCAGACAGAACATCGCACGCGGATAGTGGTCACGGCCGCCGCGCTGATTGATCTTCGGTGTGCGACCGAATTCGCCCGTCACGAACACCGAGGTCGATTCCAGCAGGCCCTTGGCTTGCAATGCCAGGAACAAACCTGAGAGACCCGCATCCAACGTCGGCAGGTTCTTGTCTTTCAACTTCGCGAAATTCCCTTCGTGCGTATCCCACCCGCCCAGATTCACCGTCACAAACCGCACCCCGGACTCCACCAGGCGCGTGGCCAGCAGGCAGCTCTGTGAGAACTGGTCCGTACCGAACAACTGGTTGATGGCCATGGATTCTTTGCTCAGGTCGAAGGCCTCGCGCGACTTCGGTGAACGCATCATCGCATACGCCTTCTGGCCGAACTGGTCCATGCCCGCCAGCAATTTGTCCTCGTTCGCCTGCTCCCCGAACGCCGTGTCATAACGCGCCACCAGATTCTGGCGGCGATCGATGTCCTCCAGCGTCACGCCGTTGCGCAAGGCCAGTCCGCGCACTTCCAGCGCCTTGCCCGCCGTGGGTGAAGCCCCGGTCTCAAACGGCCCATACTCCACGCCCAAGTAACCGGTCGCGCCCGCACCCTGCGAGGGGATCGCGACGAACGGCGGCAGATGTTCCACCCCGCTTTTTTCTTTCGCGATGACCGCGCCGTAAGAGGGAAACCGCAGCGATGGCAGCGGGCGATTGCCCGTGCCCATGTAGAGCGTGCCCAGTTCGTGCGCCGCCAGCGTGTGGCTCACGCCGCGCAAGATCGCATACTTGTCCGCACACTGCGCCAACTTCGGCAGATGCTCGCTGATGCGGATGCCCGGCACATTCGTGGAGATTTCTTTGAACTCGCCGCGATGCGTGTCCGGCGCGTTCGGCTTCAGGTCGAAGCTGTCCATGTGGCTCGGCCCGCCGCCGAGACGCACAAAGATAGCCGCCTTGCCCTTCGCCCCGGCGACCTTGCCGCCGTCCGCCAGCGCGATGTAATTGCTCAGGCTCAGGCCCACGCCAGCCAGCGCACCGACGCGCAGGAAGTCTCGCCGGGTCACTCCGTCACAACTGATGTATTTGGACATAAGGTATAGGGTTTTGCGGGTTGTTAAAATATCAGTGGTTCACCATGAATTCGCGGGTGTTCAACATCGCCCAGAGCAGATCGCGCACGCCATTGATCGGGTCGGCGGCGGTGGCAATGTCTTTGCGCGCTTGCGCCACTTCAGTTTGGCTCGGCGGACGGCTCACCGTGCGGAGGAAGGTCTCCTCGATCAACTTGTCCATATCCTTCGTCAAATCCGCCTTCGGCGTCTTGTCCGCGATCTGCGCCTGCAACTTCTGTTTCTGCTCCACGATATCCTTCAGCTTGGCCACGTGCTTCTCGTACTTCTTGCGGGCCTCCGCATCATCGCCAGTTGGCTCCTTCGGCGGGGTCTTGAGCATCTTCGCTTCGGTCTCTTCTGCCCGCTTCAAGGCCACCACCAATTTCTCCACCGAGGAAGCATCCCCGCCGTACTTGCGGCGCAGCTCATCGATCCATGCCGGGTTCTTGCTGTTCTTCGTCTCCAGCAACGTCAGCAACTCCGGATCGTTCCGGGTGAACAGCGTCTGCAAGAGCGTCGGATCGGAAGTGCGTTCGCAATCGCAGTTCGTCTCGCGCACCGGCTTGCCAAAAGTCTTCAGCGCGTAATCGCCACCGCGCGCCGCTTTCGCATAAGAATTGGCGCCTGGCCCGATGTGCCGCGCCTTCATATCGATGGGATACGCCGCCACTTGCTGGCTCGGGGCGGAAGCCATGATGATCGCATCCATCGCCACCTCGGCCGGCAGACGCCGCATCACCGCGTGGCTGAAATTCTTCTCATCCAGCTTGTTCGTCGGGTTCGTCTTCCAGGAACGCTGATACGTGTCACTGCTCAGGATCTCCCGGTGCAACCACTTCATGTCATAGCCCTTGGCCACGAAACCATCCGCCAGATAAGTCATCAATTCCTCGTTCACCGGCGGGTTCGCCAGGTTCATGTCGTCCGGCGGATCCACGATGCCGCGTCCGAAATAATTCGCCCACACACGGTTCACGAAACTGCGCGCGAAATAAGGATTGTCCTTCCCGCGCAACCACTCCATCAAAGGCTGGCGCGCATCCGGATACTGGCTCGTCATCACCTCGTCGCCGCCGAGAATCTTTGGCGTCAGCACGCGCGAGGAGAAGTTCGGGTTCTTCTTCTTGATCGCCGCGATCTGCTTTTCGTTCAGCTTCCGCTCCGGCACCTTGTTCACGTAGACTTCCTCCCACGGCACCGGCTCGCCCGCCTGCGCGCGCCGCTTGAATTCCGCCTCGATCTTCCGTTGATCCGCGCCCGTGCGCTTCTCGCCCACCCCCACCGCCGCGCGCAGGTCATCGGTCATCTTCTTCTGGATGCCCTTCTCGTCCTTGTCCGCCGGCGCCCCGTAACGGATCGGCTCGAAGAACGCCTGGAACTGCTCGAAATCCGTCTTCGTCCACTGGTCGAACGGATGCTTGTGACACTGCGCGCACTCGATGCGCACGCCGAGGAACGAATGGCTGAACGCCAGCGCCTTCTCCTCCGGCTTCCGAATGTTCGTCCGCGCCCAGTAATACGGCATCGTCTCCCGCTTCGTGAAATCTTCCGCGCCTTCCTTCTTGAAGAAGGCGGATTGCGCCTTCGCGTATTCTTCGTAGGACTGCTCCGGCTTGCTGCGGCTCGTCGCCAGCACGATGCCTGCTACCAATTCATCATACGGACGGTTGTTCACCACCCGCTCGTAGATCCACTCATACCACTGCTGTGAGAATTCACCCGGGAACACATTGTTGCCCGAGCGCAGGTTCTTCGCGTTGTTGCCCGTGAAATCATTCAGCTTCGTCGTCCACCACGCCGCGTAACCCGGCCGGCTCAAAAGCTCGTCGATCTTCGCCTGCCGCTTGTTCGGCGAGGTATCCGCCAGGAATTGCTTTACTTCCTCCGGCGTCGGCAACGTGCCCGTCACATCCAGGCTCGCCCGGCGCAGGAACTCCGTATCCGTGCAGACCTCGCTCGGCACGATGCCCACCTTGCGCAGCTTCGCCACCACCAGTTCATCGATCTTCGTCCGCGTCGCCACCTTCGGGAACTTCGATCCCGTCTGGTCGCTCACCGGCAGCATCACCGGGATGGGCAGCACGCCGTTGTCATAAAAGGCCACCACATGCGTATCCCCGGGCCCGATGCTCTTCACCTCGCCCGTGGCCGAGATGTCCGAGACGGATTCATCATTCGTACGGAAACGCGTGATCTGCGTCACATCCTCCACCGTGCCGTCCTTCCAATGCGCCAGCACCTTGAGCTGCACCGCTTCACCCGTCTTCTTGAAAACGATCTCCTTCGGCGTCACTTCCAGATGGCTGAACTCGCCCGTCTCCTCCACATCCAGCTTCGCGCCATTCTTCAACCACTTCAGGAGCATGTTATACTCCCAGCTATCCTTCGCGAACCGCTCCTTGCCCTTGTGCTTCTCCTGGTTCGTCGCCTTCATGATGATCAGGCTCTGCGCGATGTTTTCCTTGTCCATCCGCACACCCTCTTCCTGATCGTTCGTGATCTCCTTGTGATCCTTCTCGAAATCGTAGCCGAACAGCGACAACTGGAACCCGCCCTGACCTGCGAATGCCCCGTGGCACTCCCGCCCATTGCAACCCGTCCGGCTGAACATCGGGATGATATGCCGGCGGAAACTCACATCCTCCGCCTTCTCGAAATTCCCCCAGCGCTCGCTCGGCGTTTTCAACTTCGCGGCGGGCGCAGCGGCCAAGGGAGCAATGAATGAAAAGGAGACGAGCAAGGTCACGACCTGCGACCAAAGTTGACTGGCTTTACTCATGATAAAAACCTGTTTAGCCGCTCCCCGATACAGCAAAGCTGGCAGATTAACGTTAACCCTGTTACTTGTACTGCTAAGGCGATAATCCAATAACAGCGCAACCGCCCGTAACAAGCAAGGGATATGTTCCCCCATTAGACGTTCTGCCTTCCTCATTGGGTTACGACTAAATCTTGTCCCTGCGGGCGCCGTTTCGCTGCCCCCTCCTCCCGCCCGCCACCAACTCCCTTTTTCATTTTTCATGCCCCCACCTTAGCAAGGGGGGTAGGACATCCGCTGTCCATGGCCCCCCTTTTCTTGAAAATATAGTTTAGATATAACTCCCTCCACTTCAATTACTTGCATCAAATAACCCATTTCCACCAAAAAAATTCTCTCCGCAAGACGGATTTTCGGCACCGCGCCCGTGATGATTTCCCTCTCAGACCGCATCCGGGTTGAAACATCACCCGATGCGGCTGACGAACCTGACCTTATGCGACTCCCGAAATGCGACCCCGGGCGGGTGACCTGCCCGAGACCCTGTCGCCGCCAGCCCCCTCCCCCCGCCACCGCTCACCCCTCAATACCCCCTTAAGCGCCCCAAACCCACCTCGGCACTTATGTACATGTGCCGAGGTATTCTACCGTTCCCCTCCCTCGGAGCACCGACCTCCGGTCCGGCGAGAATCCCCATACTCATCATCTTCCCCGTGGAGCGTCATCGTCCCGCCGATGCACAAACCCCGTGCTGCCTGCTTCCAGCCGGCAGTTGAGCGCGTCTGCCGCAGCACAAGTTCCATCTCCACACCCGACCCGACGACTCCCCTTCTGGCCCCGAACGGGGCCAACGCCAGTAGCCACCAGTGACCAACGGGAACTGGTGGTAAACCGAATCATAATGCACCGCCCCGAATGGGGCGCACGAAGCTCACAAACTATTCCCACCGCCCCGGAGCGCCGAGCTCCAGCTCGGTTTGCCCAAAAAGAACGGCGAAGCCCGGTGATCCGTGCTGCCGGATTCCAGCCGGCAGTCCAGACGCGTCCGGCGCAGCTCAAACCAGCACCTCCAATTCAGGATCTCTTCCAACAAACCTCAATCCAGCATCACAAAAACGTGCTTCTGTCCGATATCCTCATCAGCCTCAAAACCTCTTTTCTCGGCCCACCCTGCGCACCATTTCAAAACGTGTCTGCGCGCTGCTTTGTCGTGCGGCAATTCAATGACAAGTCTCCCGCTCCCCTGCACATCCGGATCATCCGCATCGATCTCTCCCGCCCAGACTTTGACCGCCCCCAGCCGATAAACCTCCTCCACCAGATCCACTGACGATTCAGTATCCGGCAATTCCCCTAAAGTGCGTATTCCATCCCCTCGACCCTTCAACCATTCCAAGGCTTCACGCGTATCCGGTGCACCTAGAAACCGGCTAAAGAATTCGCCTCCCTCTGGAGATTGCTCATGTTTGGTGAATGATTTTTTGATCTTTCGAGATTTCGGCTTTTCTTTCTCCAAGATCGCATAACGGGGCAGTGACTCATCCTGCTGACACGCCTCGATATACTTCTTCTTCGAAACTTCTCGCCCCGCGATGTAGTAGGACTGTGACAGCACTTCCCCGTTTTCATCATAGAAAAAGTGCCCTCCTTGCTGCCTGCGATCCACGTAGCTTATCTCGAACTGGACGCCGCCACTCGGGTACCATGTTTTCATCACTCCCGTGCCATCATGCATTTCATAACTGCCGATGAGCTCTCCCTTTTCATTCCAATAACGAGCGCGCCCTTCCGGGATACCGTCAAAGATCGGAATTTCCGAAGCCAGGACCCCATTCGGGTGCCAAGTTCGCACCACCCAGTAGTGGACATTGTCCGGACGATAAGCCAACTCCGAATGCAAAGCTCCATCCGGATAATAGTCTCTGCTCACTCGTTCAGACATGGAGTTCTCCGGTTACACCCAGCCTCAATTGATTGAACCTCGATCCTGGCTTGGATTGCTTAATGACTTTTGCCTTTCATCGTGTACAACGCAATTCTCATTTTCTCTCCCTGTTTCGCGTCTTTAGCGGGCCATGAAATCAATCCCTTACAGTCTCATGGCGTTGAATAATACTTTTAACTTCAACCATGCGCACACACCTTGACTTTAGGGTTTCGTGCTCGGCAAAACGCCATCTCACTGATAGCGTTTGCTAAAGACCGCCTGCTCCAGCTCTGCACCCGGAAAACTGGAGTTGATGACCCACTCACGATCACCTGAGAGAACCAACTCCCATACGATCTGAATATCCTTCTTCTTGGAAGTCCCCTCAACCAGCACCCCGTTACCGGCCTCAGCTAGATAGGCGACCAAATCAAACCGCAACCAGACCATCAACACTTCCACGCCACCGCTGCCCTTGTAATGCTTGATCGGAACCACGGACCTAACATTATCCGCTTCGGCAACATAACGGATTCCTGCTTCTCTCCATTGCGCAAATTGCAAATCAAGTTCAGCCACATACTCCGGCGAACACATCCCTTTCAACTCACTCAAATTGACCGAGCAAAGGGCCGCGTAATGTGCCGGGATGCGGGCACGGACAAGCTGCTCAATCAAATCCCAGCGATAAACCATCCCCTCACCCCCGTGACTCAGGCGTTCCAGGTGCAGCAATACACGCTGGCCGAGGAAATGGCGGAATATTCTCCTGCTGCCGAGCAAAAGAAGTAACGCCCCCACGGCAAAAACCATCACCAGGCCAGGGTCTAATTTCTGCGAAAGGAAACCAAGCCCATGCATTGGATTGATACTTCAACACCCGATGCGGCAAATCAAGGCTCCTCTCTGCCATTTCGACAAGTCGATTGAAAACTTCAACCTAACCCTGTTCCGAAATTGA
>JAEYXS010000060.1 GCA_023431185.1 Verrucomicrobiota bacterium | reverse complement strand
CCCGCCATTTTTAACTAACTCAAATTTTCACGCCAAAACCTCCCCTGACTTGAGCCTTTGGACCTGAGGCCTGAGACCATCCCCCCTTCCCTTTCCCCTTTTTTCGCATGTTTGGCGGGCCATCTCCCCCTTACCTCTGCTTCCACGTCAGCCACAGCCCCAAGATGGCGAAGAACGCATTCGGCGACCACGCCGCCAGCCACGCCGGGATGCGCCCGCTCGTCCCCAGGGCCAGGCCGAACCGCTGCATCACATAGAACGCAAAAAAGATCACGATGCTGCTCGCCACCCCCACGAACACATTGCGCCGCCCCGTGACCGCCCCGAACGGCAGCGCGATCAGGATCACCACCAGACACGTCCAGGGCGCTGCCAGCCGCCCATGAAGCTGCGTCAGCAGCATGGCGCGGTCCTTGGGACTGACATCCAAATCCAGCCCCAGATATTCCGTGATCTCCTGCAGTGAAAACACGATCTTCTTGGATGCCTTGATGGAACTCAGGCTGCTCACCTTGTACTTGGCCCGGATCATCACCGGCGTCTCCCCGAAGAGCGGCATCTCCAGCCGGTTCGTGACCGGCAGATTCTCCGGCGCCGTATTGGGCGTCACAAAGATGATCTGCAACGCATTCGTGAACACCCACGTGCCGCCATCGTATGCCCCGCTCTTGCCGATGATGACCTGCCGCGTGCCATCCGGCAGATTCCACGTCACCTGCGCATCGCGGAACTCGCCGGTCTCCAGATGATACATCCCGAAGTTCCAGACCCGGCCATCGCGAGAATTGCGGAAATTATAGTTCTTCAGCCACTGGCTGTCGGGATTCTCAGGGCTCTTCTTGCTGCGCGTGAGCAAGGCCTCCGCCTTTTCGTTGCAATTCGTCAGCCAGACATCGTTTAAGAAAAACAAGCCGAGGCTGAAGGCGAAGCCCACGAGAAAATAAGGGACACTGACCCGCCAGAGACTGATGCCCGCCGCCCGCATCGCCACCAGTTCATGGTTCCGCGCCAGATTCGTGAGCGTGTAGAGCATGCCCAGCAGCAGCCCCACCGGCACGATGATCAGCAGCAGGTCCGGCAGGCGGTAAGCGTAGAAAAGCAGCAGCCCGGAACCGTCCAGCCCCGCCTCGCGATAATCAGAGAGGTTGCTGATGAGATCGAAGGCGATCCAAAAAACCAGAAACGCGCTCAGGCAATAACTGAGCGGCACGGACAACTCACGCAGGAGATAGCGATCAAGCAAACGCATCGACACCGCAGCCTAGACGCCCGCAGCGGGGAAACGCAAGCACGCGCCCCTCGCTGCCTGCTGGAGCGCCGACGTCTCGACGGCAGCAACATCCCTGGGCAAAATCAGGCCAGCTTCGCAAAAACAGCCATAAAGAACTTCACCCGGCTCGGTCATCCCCCGCTTTGCCCCTTGCCCGTCTTCCTCCGCTCAGGCTTAATCCCCAGACGCATTTCGCCCAAAGTTTGAATGGTTGTCCGGCAGGGTCGTCCTTACTTCATGACCCTTTCTGGCCGGGTTGCTGCCAGCAAACCGTTGAGGCCCAATTTATCTATCGCATGAAACTGACTAAAACCTTCGCCGCACTGCTGGCTCTCGGAGCCGCCCTGTTGATCGGCGCCACCACTGCCCGCGCGCAGTCCTTTGAACTCAAAGACGGGGACCGCGTGGTCTTCCTGGGCGACACCTTCATCGAGCGCGAACAGCACTATGGCTGGATCGAGCTGATGCTCACCACCCGTTTCCCGGATCGCAACGTCACCTTCCGCAATCTCGGCTGGTCCGCCGATACCCCCGTGGGCGATTCCCGGTTCGGCCTGAGCCTCCTGCAAGCGGGCTTGGAACCCGCCGATGAAGGCTGGCGCTTGCTCCAGAAGCAGATCGAGGAGACGAAGCCCACCGTGGTCGTCCTCGGCTACGGCATGGCGAACTCATTCGCCGCGGAAGCGGGTCTGGGGAAGTTCAAGTCAGACTATCATCAACTGCTCGACACCATCCAGAAACTTTCCCCCGGCGCACGCTATCTGTTCCTCGGCCCCATCAAGCATGAGCAATTGCCCGCGCCATGGCCGGATGCCAAGCAACACAATGAACAGTTGAAGGCCTACTCCGCCGCCATCACCGAGATCGCCAAGACCAAGCAAGCGCCTTTCGTATCGTTGCTGGACCTCAAACCGACGTCGGATAACTACTTCATCTTGCCGTCCAAGCTCACGGAGAATGGCATCGTCCTCACGGAGGCCGGCTATCGTGCTGCGGCCAAGGAGATCGAGAAGTCGCTCTTCGGCAGCAACGGTGCCTGGACTTCCAGCAAGGCCATTGAACCGCTCCGCCAGGTCATCCTGCGCAAGAACGAATGGTTCTTCCACCGCTCCCGCCCGGCGAACATGGCTTACATCTTCGGTTTCCGTAAAAAAGAGCAGGGCCGCAACGCCACGGAGATCCCGCAGTTCGATCCCTTGATCGAGACGGAAGAAAAGAAGATCGCCGCGCTGCGCAAGCTGACGATTCCGCATCCACCCGCTGACTTGCAAGCGGCCAAGCCGCGTGAAGGTGCCGCCGCCGCGAAGTTCACCTCGCAACCGCATCCGGACTTCACCGTGGCCGACAATCTCGAAGTCACGCTCTGGGCCGAGAACCCCCAGATGCACAAGCCCATCCAGATGAATTTCGATCCGCAAGGCCGCCTCTGGGTCGTCAGCTCGGAGGTCTATCCGCAGATCGAACCCGGTCAGGCTGCGACGGACAAGGTCATCGTGCTGGAAGACACGAACAAGGATGGCAAGGCGGACAAGTCCACGGTGTTCGCCGATGGCCTGCTCATCCCTACGGGTCTCGAACCGGGTGATGGCGGCGTGTATGTCGCGCAGAGCACGGAGCTGCTGCATTTCAAAGATACTAACGGCGACGGCAAGGCCGATGAGAAACGCGTCGTGCTCTCCAGCTTCGGCACGGAGGATACGCATCATAACCTGCACACGCTGCATTGGGGTCACGATGGCCGCCTCTACATGAGCCAGTCCATCTACACGCGCTCGGATGTGGAGACGCCGCACGGCGTGGTCCGCCTGAAGAGCGGTGGCGTGTTCCAGCTCGATACGCGCAACCTGCACATGGATGTGCTCTTCCGCGGCTGGATCAATACGTGGGGTCATCAGTTCGATGCTTACGGCCAGTCCTTCCTCACGGACGGTGCCGGTGGTGGCGGCATCAACTACGGTGTGCCGGACGCGATGTATGTCACTTACGCCCGCGCCCGCCGTATCTTGGGCAGCGTGAGCCCGGGCAATTATCCGAAGTTCGCCGGTCTGGAAGTGGTCCACAGCGAACATTTCCCGGCCGATTGGCAGGGGAACTTGATCACGTGCGATTTCCGCGCGCACCGCATCGTGCGTTTCAGCATCAGCGATCAGGGCGCGGGTTACGTGACCAAGGAAATGCCCGACGTGATGCGCACGACGGCCGATTCCTTCCGCCCCATCGATGTGAAGATGGGCCCGGATGGCGCGATCTACATCGCCGACTGGTCCAACCCCATCATCCAGCACGGTGAAGTGGACTTCCGCGATCCGCGCCGCGACCGTTCGCATGGCCGCATCTGGCGCGTGAGCTACAAGGGCAGCAAACCGCTGACGCTCCCGAACCTCGTGAAGGCGAGCAACACCGAACTCTTTGCGCAAACGCTCTCGCCAAACAATTTCAACCAGGAACAGGCCCGTCGCGTGCTCACCGAGCGCGGTGCGGACAAGGTTGCGAAAGACCTCGCCTCATGGACAAGGAAGCAGAAGGACGAGAACGCCCTGCTGCAAGCGCTGTGGCTGCATCAGACGTTCAATATCAGCAACCGCGCTTTGCTCGAGCAGGTGCTCGCGGCGAAGGACGGCCGCATCCGCGCCGCCGCCACGCGCGTGCTCGTGGAGTGGATCGAGCTGAAGCAATCCGGTGCCGATGACGCGAAGAACCTCGCTCTCCTCGAGAAGCTCGTGGCCGATGACCACGCCCGCGTGCGCCTCGAAGCCGTGCGCGCCCTGAGCCAGTTCCCCGGTGCCCGCTCCGCCGATCTCGCGCTCAGCGTGTTGACGAAGCCGATGGATAACTTCCTGGAATACGCGCTCTGGCTCACGATCAATGATCTCGCCAAGCCGTGGCTCGCGGAAGTGAAGTCCGGCAACTGGAAGGTGGAAGGCCGTGAAGCGCAGCTCGAATACGGTCTGAAGGCGGTCGAACCCGCGCTCGCCACCGATGTACTCGCCGGCCTCTTCGCGAACAAGCCGCTCCCGCACAATGGCAGCGGTCCGTGGATCGAACTCGTCGGCCAGGCGGGTGGTCCCGCCGAATTGCGCCGTATGTTTGATCAGTTGTTGAAGGGTGAGTTCGTGGAGCCCGCCGCATTGCGCGTGTTCCAGTCGCTCGGTGAAGCCGCCCGCTTGCGCAATGTGCGCCCCACCGGCGATCTCGCCGCGTTCGGCCCGATGTTGAAAGCGACGGATAACAAAGTCCGCGCCGCCGCGATCAAGCTGGCGGGCACCTGGAAGATTGCCGCTTTCGTGCCGCAGTTGCTGCAAGCCGCAGGCGATGCCAAGGCACCGGTGGAAGTGCGTAATGCCGCCTTCGACGCCTTGCGCGACATGGGAGCGCAAGCCCCGGTGATCAATGGGTTGAAGAACCTCACCGCCGCCACGCAACCGGCGGAGATCCGCCGGCAGGCCGTGGTGGTGTTCGCCGGATTGAACTTCAACAACGCGCAACCGGCCATCATCGAAACCCTCAAGGCCACGACGAACGATGCCGAGGCGCAGGCGCTCTGGCGTTCGCTGCTCGGCATTCGCGGTGCGGCGGACAAGCTCGCGGGGGCGTTGGCGAATGTGGAATTGTCCAAGCCCGCCGCGCTCGTCGGTCTGCGCGTGGCCCGTGAAGGCGCACAAAATCAGGCGCTCGTTCCGGTGCTCTTGCAGAAGGCGGGGCTGACGCTCTCCGACAAGGAATTGACCACGGCAGAGTTGCAAGCCATCGCGTCTGAAGCATCGCAAAAGGGTGATGCGGCGCGCGGTGAGCGCATCTATCGGCGCGCGGAGCTGGCCTGCATCAGTTGCCATGCCATCGGCGGCGCGGGCGGCAAAGTCGGTCCCGATATGACGAGCATCGGTGCGAGTGCCCCGGCGGATTACCTCGTGGAATCGCTGCTGTATCCGAACCGCAAGATCAAGGAAGGCTATCACTCCATCCTCATCACCACGAAAGATGAGCAGGAATTCAGCGGCATCCTCGTGCGCGAGACGGATCGCGAGATCATCGTGCGCAACGCCGCGAACCAGGAAGTCTCCGTGGCGAAGAACAACATCGCGCAACGGCGCAATGGTGCCTCCCTCATGCCAAGCGGCCTGATCGATTCGCTGCTGCCGGAAGAGCGGCTGGACCTCATCAAGTTCCTTTCCATGCTCGGCAAGCCCGGCCAGTACGACGCCTCCAAGGGCAGCTCGCCGCGCCTCTGGCGCATCTACACGGTCACCAGCCCGAACCAGCACATCGGCGTGGAGCCGGTGGTGCGGGGTGACTTCACGTTGACCGACTGGGTGCCGGTCTTCGCCCGCGTCAGCGGCGCCTTGCCGAAGGAAGACATCGACGGCGCGATGACGTGGAAGCGCAACACGCGCGGCGTCTTTGCCGCCACCCAGTTCTCTTCTGCCAAGGGCGGCGCGGCGACGTTCACGTTGAATGGCGGCCCGATCACCGATGGCTGGCTGAACGGCAAGCAGGTCAAGCTCGGTAAAGAACTGCGCCTCACGCTGCAACCCGGTCTGAACACACTGGTGCTGCAAGTGAGCGAGAGCGAATTGCCGGAAGTGATCCAGCTCAACTCCACGGATGTGTCATTCGTGGCGAACTAGGACGAGGTGAAAATGTGCAAGCAAGCGCCGGTCTTCGGACCGACGCTTTTTTGTTTTCACCCTGCGGCTTGCCAAAAGGCCGGGCAGGTCCTTTAATCAGGTAGAGCACAGAACGTCAGACACAGGAGAGACACAATGGCCTATACCATTCGTATCCAAGGTCGCGGCGATGAACTGATCTACACCGATGCGGAGGTGCGGCTGGAGATGGAACGCACGCTCGAGTTCGGTCACCGCCTGTATTGCGATAACACCGCGCATCTCCCCTTCCCCAAGCGCCAGCAGATCGTCACGCATCTCTGCGAGCATTTCCGCACGCAGGAGCAGCCGACCATCTTCGTCCTCGATGAGACGGACAAGGACCGCGACGCCCTGGCCGCCTTCCTCACCGAGCTCACCACCGCCGGCCACCAGCTCACCATCGAGCTGGACTCGGAGGAGAAGCGCCAGGCGTTCGTCCAGAAGATCGCCACCGGCACCAAGGAACTGCGCGAAGAACGTTACGGGCCGGACCGGCAGCTCAGGATGTTTTGAGTTTCGGTTTCAGCTTTCATTCACCACCATGAATCCCGAAGTCGAAGCCATCTTGGAGCGCGTGCAATCAACAGCCGACTACGGTTACGTCGATTTCACCGACATCAACGCGACCAATGTTTTCGGGGACAACGCCCTGCACTGCGTCATCGTCTGGGGAGACTACGAGGCCGCCAGGACACTGATCGCTAACGGCATCAACATTAATCAACGTGGTGAACTCGGCTACACGCCTTTGCATACCGCGTACGAATTCGATCGTCCGGAGATTGTCAAACTGCTCTTGGCGAGCGGCGCGGACACTTCAGAACGTGTCGAAGATGAAAAGCCCGTCATCTTGGTGCGGCACCGGGAACATCTTGAGAAACTTTCGCAATCAATCGAAGAGCTGGCAATGCAGATTGACGGGCGCTGCGCGAATCCTCGCCCAGAGTAAGCCGCCATGGATTATCCACGCATTAAACCCGTCACCCGCGCCGAAGTCGTCGTCCTCATTTGGTTCGTGTCCGGGTCCTTCACCGCGATCGGTGGGTTCGCCCTCTGGAAGGCCGCCCAATTGCCACCGGAGAAGGTAGAAGTCATCGCGGGCTTGAACCACTACGGCGGTTGGTCCTTGGGCATCGGCCTCGCCATCGCAATCCTGTTCTGGCTCATCCGCCGCTACTTGCTCTGACTTTCCCCGCTTTCGATGTTCGGAGTTGGACGTTGGATGTTCGATGTTTCCCACTTCCCCTTACCTCACCGTCACCACCGTCAACGCCACCGCCCCCACCACCGCGATCACCCCACCGATCAACGAACGTTTGGACGGCCGTTCGCCTTCGATGAAGTAGGCGAAGGGAATGACCGCCAGCGGCGTCAGCGCCACGATGGGCATGACCACGCCGGTACCGTTGTTCAGCAAGGCCCATTGATAGCAGCTCACCCCGAGCGTGGGACCGGCCAGACCGTTGAGCACCATCCAGTACCAGCCCTTGCGCCAGCGATCCGGGTTCACCTTGGGCAGATCCTCCGGATGCGTTGCGCCGGGCAATTGGGCGAGGATCTCCCGCCGCTTCACCACCAGCACGAAGAGCCCGGAGACCAGCACCCCGCCCACGATGCGCTGGAACGCGGCGGAGATGCCATCGATGTGGCCGCCGGATGCCTCGATGACCGCATAGGCCTTGCGGCTGAGCACCGCGCCAAACCCCTGGCCGTAAGCCGCGATCAGGCCGAAGATCACCCCGGTGATGAGCACTTTCTTCGGGATATGGAGGTGTTCCTGCGGCGCGAGGGCGACCGCCACGCCCGTCAGGATGACCGCACTGCAGAGGATCTGCTGCCCGGTCATGGCGTGGTCCAGCCACAGCCATTCCGTGATGGCCGCCATGGGGGCCGCGAGGGTCTGCACCAAAACCATCGTAAGCCGCGAGCCGATGCGGGGATACGCCTGGAACAATGCCAGATCACCGAGGCCAAAGCCGATGCAACCGCTGATGAACAAGATGTAAAATCCGCCCCCTTCAAACCCCATCCCCCACGTGAACGCATAGATGGCCAGCAAAAAGGTCGCCAATGAAAGACGCCAGAAGTTCGCCTCCGTGCCGCCCATGACCTTGGTGGCCCGGGCGCCGGAGACGGCAGACATCGCAAACAACAGGGTCGTTAGGAACGACGGCAACATGGCGGCGGTAGTTTGCTGGTGCCGCTCCGCTTGTCACGGGCGAAATGACCGCTTTCAGGCGATCAGCGGGAAGCTCCGCGAAGGGGCGGGCACATCACGATTGACAGTTCGGGTCTTGGAATTATTATAGTTCTCCTAATGGCGTGTTCGTCTATCGGCTAGGACACGGCCCTCTCAAGGCTGAAAGACGGGTTCGATTCCCGTACGCGCTACCATCTCCATTAGCACCGGGACGGTTCTGGCTATTCATCACACGTTGCCCTTGCACTTTGGGCTTTGACATTGGAAATTATGGTCATGCGTCACTTTCAGATCATCTTTAATCCGACGAGCGCGGCGGAACTGGCGAAGATGCCGAAGGAATTGCAGCTCGAGATACTGGGCGAGTTCCGAGGTCTGCCGCAGGAGTGCATCAGCACGGAATTGGAGACGTTCGGCAAGCTGGAGCGCGAGGGCAAGACCTTGCACCGCTTCCGGTTGGGCGATTACCGGGTCTATTTTGAGCGGCATGACTTGGGCGTGGTGGTCCACCGCATCCTGAGCAAGAATTCGCTCAAAGATTTCCTGTTCCGGTCCAAGTTGCCGACGGGCGAGGACGAGGCGCTGCAAGACAACCCCAAGTTCTGGGAACTCATCGAGGAAGCGCGGAAGACGGCGTAAGCTGCAAAGCATTGAATTACATAAAAGCAGAAGGGCATCCGCAGGGATGCCCTTCAGTCTGTTAAAGATAAGCGTAACGCGTTGCTCAGTCCTTCAATTCCACGTTCCAGTAGGCCACGTCGAGGAAGTGTTTCCAGTCATCGTGGCAGCGGGCGCTGAAATTGAACTGCACAAAGGGACGCCACTTGGGCTTCGTCGGCTTGCGCTTCAACTTGATGCCAGCTTCAGCAGGCGTGCGGTTCGCCTTGCGCGTATTGCACGGGATGCAGGAGCACACGATGTTCTCCCAGGTCGTCGGTCCCCCACGGTCGCGCGGGATGACATGATCAAGATTCAAATCCCTTCTATCCATCTGCTTGTCGCAGTACTGGCAGGTGTTGTGGTCGCGCTCGAAGATGTTGTGGCGGGTGAACTTCACCTCCTGCTTGGGCAGGCGGTCGAACACCAGCAGCATGATCACGCGCGGGACGCGGATGCGGAAGGAGATGGTATGGACGCTTTCCTCGTGCGGCTCCTGCTCGGAAAAGTCCTTCCACTGGGGGAAATTGTAGGTTTCAAAGGCTCCATCTTGATCGCCAAAAACGACCTGCGCCTGACCTTGAAAGAGAAGAGCAAGGGCGCGACGCGCGCTGCAGACATTGACTGCCTGCCACAGGCGGTTCAGCACTAACACTTGCTGGTCTAGGTATGAACTCATATGAACTCACTACCCGTATTGACGGCGCGGAACGTAGCATAAGGCAAAAACAGAAGTCAACGGCTGTCACGCAATCGTTACCGTTATTGCCGTTCAGCACGTTACAACGTGCCACGCGGCAACACGCCTGAAAAATGCCCGGGCCCATTCCGGGAAATCGCTCCTATTTTAGCACGGGTGCGAGCACTTTCCAGACGTTCTCGGCCACCACTTCATGGCCTTTGGGGGTGGGGTGAATGCCGTCGGGCTGGTTCAGGTCCGCCTGGCCGCCGACGCCTTCCAGCAGGAACGGGATAAGCGTAGCCTGGTTCGCCTTGGCCACGGCGGGGAAGACTTCGGCGAAGGCTTTCGTGTAATCCTCACCCATGTTCGGCGGCATCTGCATCCCGGCGATGACCACACGCACTTGCGGATACTTCTGCTTCGCCTTGTCGATGATGCCTTGCAGGTTCTTCTTGGTCTCGGCGGGCGGGATGCCGCGCAAGCCGTCGTTGCCACCCAGCTCCACGATGAGCACATCCACCGGCTGTTTCAGCATCCAGTCGATGCGCCGCAGGCCGCCTGCCGTAGTGTCACCACTGACACCACCATTTACAATGCGGTAAGGGAGTTTGGCCGTCTCGATCTTCTTCTGCAGGAGCGCGGGGAAGGCTTCTTCGCGATTGATGCCATATCCGGCGGCCAGGCTGTCGCCGAGGATGAGCAGATTCTTGGGGGTGACGTTCTTTTCCGTCGCCGGAATATTTCCCACCGACAGCATGAACAGAACGGCCAGCAGCAGGGTCCAAGCCCCGGCGCGAATGGGATAAATGCGTGCCATTGACCGTAACGAACACGACCTTTGCTCCCGTGTCAACGCAGGTTGACGTTTGACCCGGCGGCAAACTCATGGAATGAACAGGCAGCACATGTCAGCCATTTTGGAAACCAAACAGCTCGGGAAGGAATTTCACGGGGGCGGTCATACCCTCGCGGTGTTGCAGGACATCACGTTTGCCCTGCCTGCGGCGGCGACATGTGCGATCGTCGGGCCATCGGGCAGCGGCAAGACGACGTTACTCGGGCTCTGCGCGGGGCTGGATCAACCGACGAATGGCAGCGTACATCTGGCGGGACATGACCTTGGCAAGCTCACGGAAGATGAACGTGCGCGTGTGCGGCGTGATCACGTCGGTTTCGTGTTCCAGAATTTTCAGCTCATCCCCACGCTCACGGCCTTGGAAAATGTGATGGTGCCCAAGGAGCTTGCCGGCGACGGGCAAGTGCATGGGCTCGCGGTGGAATTGCTCGGTCGTGTCGGTCTCGCCGACCGTCTGCATCATTATCCCACGCAACTCTCCGGTGGTGAACAGCAACGCGTCGCGCTGGCGCGGGCCTTCATCAACCGGCCGCAGATTCTTTTCGCCGATGAACCCACGGGCAATCTCGATGGCGAAACCAGCGAGCGGATTGTCTCCATGCTGTTTGAACTGAACGAAGCGGCGGGCACCGCGCTGGTGCTGGTGACACATGATCTCGAGCTCGCCCGGCGCGCGCAGACCGTGATCCGCCTGCGCAATGGCCGGAGGGTGGAGGCTTGATGGCTGACGAACCCTCCAGCCGTCCGTCCCGTTCGCCGTGGTTCGATCCCTTCGTCTGGCGCATGGCGTGGCGGGACAGCCGCACCAGCCGCGGGCGCCTGCTGTTCTTCGCGCTCGCCATGCTGGTGGGGGTGGCGGCCATCGCGGGTGTCACGGCGTTCGGTGAGAATTTGCGGCAGGCCATCAATGACCAGTCTCGCTCGCTCCTGGGGGCGGATATGATCGTCACCAGCCGCCGGCCCTTCTCGGAGCAGCAGGTCAAATTGTTTCAGTCTTTCAAGGGCGAGATGAGTGAGAGCGCCTACTTGTCGGCGATGATCTCCTTTCCCAAAAGCAACGATGGCCGGCTCATCCAATTGCGTGCGGTGCCGGATGCCTTTCCCTACTATGGTGAACTGACCACGGAACCGCCCTCAGCGAAGGACACCTTTCGTCGCGGTGGCGTATTGGTGGAGGAGAGTCTGCTGGCGCAATACAACGCGCAGGTGGGCGACCCCATCAAGCTGGGCCGCTGGACGGGCGTGATCGCGGGCAAGCTGCGACAGGTGCCCGGGGAGACGATGGCGTTCGGAGCGTTTGCACCGCGTGTTTACATCTCCGTGCAGGATTTGCAGCACACCATGCTGCTGCGTCCGGAAAGTCTGGCCCGTTTCCGCGTGAGTTTTCGTTTCCCCGAGACGGTGAACGTGGATGAGCTGGTGGAACAGGTGGAGCCGGAGCTGGTTTCGATGCGTCTGGGTGTCGATACCGTGAAGGAACGGCGCGAAGAGCTCGGCCAGTCCATGACGAACCTCTATAACTTCCTGAACCTGTCCGGCTTCATCGCTCTCCTGCTCGGCGGCATTGCGGTGGGCACGGCGTTGCAACTGCACATCCGGCACAAGCTCGCCACGGTCGCCACCTTGCGTTGCCTCGGGGTGGAAGCCGGCCGCACCATGGCCATCTATCTGGTGCAGGCGCTGGTCATCGGCCTGATCTGCGCCTTGGGCGGCGCCTTCGCCGGGGTGGCGGTGCAAAAAGTATTGCCCGATATCGTCCGCGATTTTCTGCCGTTCCCGGTCACGTTCCAGTTCTCGTGGGGTGCTTTGTTGCGTGCGGCGTTTTTCGGTTTGAGCTTCTGCGGCCTGTTCGCGCTGCTGCCCTTGCTGCCGGTGAGGCTCATCCCGCCGCTGGCGGCCTTGCGCCGCAACTGGGAGGACACACCCGTGAAGCTGGATGCCGCGCAATGGCTCGTCATCACGCTCTTGTGCGCGGGCGTCATCGGTTTCAGCGTGATGCAGAGCCACGACTGGCGTATCGGTCTCGGCATGGCCGGCGGACTGGCCGTGGCCATCGGCTTGCTGGCCTTGGTCGCGCAAGGGTTGCGTCGGCTGGCGCGCAAGGCCGGGCAGATCCGTCTGCCGTTCGTCTGGCGCCAAGGGCTTGCGAGCCTGCACCGGCCCAACAATCGCACGCTCATCTTGCTGTTGTCGCTGGGCTTGGGGGCGTTCTTGCTGCTGACGTTGCGGCTCACTGAGCACTCCTTGTTGCACGGATTGTTGCCGGAAGATGCTGCCGAGCGTCCGAATGCGATCCTCTTCGACATCCAGGCTGATCAGCGTGCCGGCGTGCAGGAGACGCTGGAGAAACAAGGGCTGAAAGTCATGGAACAGGTTCCCGTGGTGAACATGCGGCTGACCAGCATCAAGGGAACTTCCGTGGAAAACATCTTGAAGGATGACAAATCACCGATC
Source organism: Verrucomicrobiota bacterium (assembly GCA_023431185.1). GTDB lineage: Bacteria > Verrucomicrobiota > Verrucomicrobiia > Limisphaerales > JAEYXS01 > JAEYXS01. The sequence continues at coordinate 16,679 of JAEYXS010000060.1, read as the reverse complement.
CCCACCTGGACGATGCGGCGCGAATACCGGTCCACTTATCGGAATGACATCAACGATAGTGAAGAGTTGGTGGCTGGCCAATGGCCGCCGAAGAAATTTGAGGCGGCGAAGCTGGTGCCCATCTCCGTGGAAGAGGGCATCGCCAAGGACATGCGCCTCGATTTGGGTGATGAACTCATCTTCGATGTGCAGGGCCTGCCCATGAAGTGCCAGGTGGTGGCCTTGCGCAAGGTGGAATGGCGCCGCTTGGAACCGAACTTTTTTGTGGTGTTCCCGCTGGGCGTGCTGGAGGACGCGCCGGGCTTTTACATCACCGCCACGTACGTGCCCACACCGGAAGCATCCGCCAAGATGCAGCGCGAGATCCTCAAGCAGTACGCGAATGTCTCCATCATCGACCTGACGCTGATCTTGCATACGATGGATGACATCTTCACGAAGGTCTCTTCGGTCATCCGCTTCATGGCGCTGTTCACCGTGGCCACGGGGATCATCGTGCTGGCGGGCACATTGCTGGCGGCGCGCTTCCAGCGGGTGCAGGAGAGTGTGCTGCTGCGCACCTTGGGTGCATCACGACAGCAAGTGCAGCAGATCCAGTTCGTAGAGTACCTCTGCCTGGGGGCCTTGGCGGCGCTGACGGCCTGTGCCCTCGCGCTTGCGGCCAATGCCGCGCTGGCGTGGTGGGTCTTTAAGATGACGTGGGTGATCGACTGGCTGTCCGTGATGCTGACGCTGGTGATTTTGCCCACGTTGACGGTCGTCATCGGCTGGCTGACGAATCGCGGCGTGGCGAATCATCCGCCCTTGGAGATCTTGCGGGCGGAGGCGTAAACGCGGAGACTGTTACAGGCTCAGTTCAATAAACCTGATCGTGAGTACCGGCGGATAGCAGCAGTATTTCCTGCTCTTTGGTCTTGGCGTTCTTGTGAAACTCAAAAACGACCCGAAAATCATATCCTCCCGAGCAAGCCCAGCAGTTTTTCAATTCACCTTTCAGCTTGTGCGTCCGAAGGCTGGGATGAAATGGTTCATTTTCAAGAAGTTCGAGCAACTGTGCCAAATCATCCAATAGGGCTGGATTAGATCGGTTTAGCCGTTTGATTGCGCGGCTAAATTGTGAGGACCAAACCAGTTTCATGAGCGCCGGAGTTCAGCCATCAAATCTTTGGCGCTACCGCGGCGAACTTTCCCTGCCTGATAATGCTTTCTCGCTGAAGCAACTTCCCGGACAAGAGTCCGGCGTCTGGCATCGGCAATACGACGGTTCAATACTTCAACCAGTGCTTCCTGATCCTCCAAAGCCAAGGTTTCAACTGTGGCCAAGGCAGAATCAAATCCAGAAGGTGACTTGATGGTAACATTTTGTCCCATAACTCCTTTAAACTACTTCATCATACATGGCATGACCAGCCTTCAATTGAATCCCTCGTTCAGCCGAACGAATCCACCGGCGACCGTTCAATCTGCGTCAGCATATCGGGGGAGGGATGCGTCTTTTTTGCATGCTTCCAAGTATTTCTTTTTGGAAACTTTCTTGCCGAAGATCCAGAACACTTGTTTTGCAAATTCTCCATCCTCATACCAAGCCCGCTGACGCCCGCATATCACTCCGCGAATAACGGAAACCTCACTTTGCAGCCTTCCATCCGGATACCAGACCAGGCTTACCCTGGTGCCGCATTGCATCTCGTACGACCCTAAAAATTTCCCATCTGGCATCCAATTTTTAACCACCCCATCGAGTAGCCCGTCATTGAGTGTAGCTTCCATGGCCAACATGCCGTTTGAATGCCAACGACGGGACAACCCGTTTGCCACTCCGTTAACAAGCGTCAGCTCGGCCATCAATTGACCATTCGGATGATAGGTTCGCTTGATTTTCGTGTTCATTGAACTGCAAATCACCCAAACAGATCCAACTGCGGTGGTGGTTCGAGCTGTTTCAGCTTCTCCCGGTCCTGATTCTTGCGCGTGACGTGGCGCACGTTGCCCTCCGGTGTCAGCTCAGAGTCTTCCAGGTTCACCAAGATCTGCTTCGCCCGTTCGATGACGGACTTGGGCACGCCCGCGAGCCGCGCCACTTGAATACCGTAGCTCTTGTCCGTGCCGCCCTCTACGATCTTGCGCAGGAAGATGATCTGGTCGTTCCACTCGCGCACGGCCACGTTGTAGTTCTTCACGCGCGGCAGACGGCCCGCCAGTTCGGTGAGTTCGTGATAATGCGTGGCGAAGAGGGTCTTGGCGCCGGACTGGTTGTGCAGATGCTCCACGATGGACCAGGCGAGGCTCAAACCATCAAAGGTGCTCGTGCCGCGCCCGATCTCATCTAGGATGATGAGGCTGCGGGCGGTGGCGTTGTTCAGGATGTTCGCCGTCTCGCTCATCTCCACCATGAAGGTGGATTGCCCGCGCGCGATGTCATCACTGGCACCGATGCGCGTGAAGATACGGTCCACGAGATCAATGCGTGCCGAAGCCGCCGGGATGAAGGAGCCGGTATGCGCCATGAGCGTCAGCAGGGCCACCTGGCGGATGAACGTGCTCTTACCGGCCATGTTTGGCCCGGTGATGAGCGCGATCTGCTGTGTCGTGTTGCTCAGTTCCGTGTCATTCGGCACGAAACGTTCTTCCGTGACCGCCTGATCCAGCACCGGATGCCGCCCATCGCGGATGCTTAGCACGCCTTCGCTGCCCACTTCCGGCCGCACATGCTTGTAAAGGCGCGCAGTTTCGGCAAAAGAGGACAGCACATCCACTTGTGCGAGCGCGCGGGCGGTCTCTTGGATTTCCGGCAGGCGCGCAATGACGGCTTCCCGCACTTTGAGGAAGATTTCATACTCCAATTTCGTGCTGCGCTCTTCTGCGCCGAGAATCTTGCCCTCCATCTCCTTCAAAGCAGGCGTGATGAAGCGTTCGCCGTTCGCAATGGTCTGCTTGCGGATGTAATCGGCGGGCACTTTGTCGAGGTTCGACTTGGTGATCTCGATGTAGTAGCCGAAAACCGAGTTGAACCGCACCTTGAGCGAGGGTATGCCCGTGCGTTCGATCTCATCCTGCTGCAATTTGGCGATCCAATCCTTGCCGTCCCGCGTCGCGGAGCGCAATTCGTCGAGATTCGGATCGAAACCATCGCGGATGAGTCCGCCTTCCTTCACCGCGAGCGGCGGTTCATCGACGATCGCGCGGGTGATCTCGTCCACCACGTCGGGCAGATCGCTCAAACGGGTGCTGAGCTCGCCCAAAAGATGCGCCGCACCGGATTTGCGGATGGTTTCGGTGTCGGAAGGCAGCTTCAGTTCGGCAGTGGAGGCCTTGGCGTTCACCGTCACCTGCTCCAAAAGGCTGCGCAAGCCTGGGACCTGTGCGAGAGCCAGCCGCAGGGCTTGCAGATCACGGCCATTGCCACTGCCGAGGCTCAAACGGCCGATGGTGCGCTCCAGATCACGCACTTCCTTGAGGCTAGTGCGCAGTTCTTCCAAGGAACGTCCGCTGCGCATGAAGGTTTCGACCGCATCCTGCCGCCAATGGATGGCGGCGACGGAAGCAAGCGGTTGCGTGAGCCAATCGCGCAGCCGGCGCGCGCCCATGGGCGTCACCGTGCGGTTCAACGCACCGAAGAGCGAGGCATCGCGCGGCGCGTCCTTATGCAAGGGTTCCAAAATCTCGAGATTGCGCAGCGAGATGGCGTCCAATGTGAGGTAATCACCGCATTCGTAACAGGAAAGGCGGGTGAGATGGGAGACATCGCGCCGCAGATGCTGCGTGAGGTAGTGCAGGATGGCCCCAGCGGCGCCCGTGGCCGCATTCCGCCCTTTGAGTCCAAAACCATCGAGCGACGCCACCTTGAAATGCTCGCGCACGGTGAATTGCGCCGTCTCCGTGGCGAAAACCCAGCCGTCATAGCCGCTCACTACCGCCAAAGTGCCGGGCAAGAGCTCGTTCAACCCTCCGTCCTCTGTCGGATGGATGATCTCGGCGGGCCGCAGACGTTCGAGTTCGCTCAACAACGCCGCTTCACTGCTCAGTTCGGTCGCTTTGAAGTCGCCGGTGGTGAGATCGACGATGGCGAGACCGATGCTTTTGCCGCTGCGATAGATGGCGGCGAGGTAATTGTTCCGCTCGGCAGTGAGCATGCGCTCATCAAAATGCGTGCCGGGACTGAGTATCTGCGTCACTTCACGCCGCACGAGCTGACCGGGCTTCGCCTCTTCGACTTGATCACAGATGGCGATCTTGCGACCTGCTTTAAGGATGCGGGAGATGTAGTTGTTCGCGGCGTGAAAAGGGATGCCGCACATCGGAACTTCACCGCGTTTCGTCAAAGCGACATTCAGAAGTTGCGCCCCGACCTGCGCATCCTCAAAAAACATTTCGTAGAAATCACCGAGACGAAACAGCAGCAACGCATCAGGAGGCAGTTCACTTTTGATGCGGCGGTACTGGGCCATCATCGGTGTTAACTTCGTTTCGCGTGACATCGTGCGCGACAGTTTGCGCGAAAATATTTCAACGTCGAACGCAAAAAAGTTTGCAAAAAATTTTCAGCAGACTATGAACTACACCATAGACAGCCTCACAGACCCAGTTACAAACGCGTGACAAAGCAACAGACAGAACATTTTTTCTCCGGATTTTATCCGATGCCGATGGGGGGTGATTTCCGTGGCCGCTAAGAAAGCTGCAAAGAAAGCTGCGAAGAAACCCGCTGCTAAGAAAGCTGCAAAGAAGAAGTAACGCTTCTTGCTTTGAGTTAAGATTCAGAGGGAAGTCCTGCTCAGAAACATCTGACAGGACTTCCTTTCGTTTTCAGACCCTGTCATCCTTCCGCCCGGCACTAGCGCACACATCATGGCTACTCTCATCTTCGACATCGAAACCTCCGCCCTCGGCCTCGAACACTTCGACGACGTGCAGATCGAATATCTTTTTCGCGAAGCTGAGAAAATCCCCGATGAAGCGGCGCGCGCCCAGCGCAAGACTGAGATTGAGCGCATGTTCAGCCTGTGGCCGTTGACCGCGCAAGTGGTCTGCATCGCCATGTTGAATGCGGATTCGCAGCGCGGACAGGTGCTTTTTCTCGCGGATGACTACGAGGAGGATGCGGGTGAGTCCGGGCCGGTCGAATTCGTGCCTTTCGCCGACGAATCCGAGCTGCTCACCGCTTTTTGGGACGTAGCGAAGCATTATGACTCCATCGTCACCTTCAACGGCCGCGGTTTTGACGTCCCGTTCATGTATCTGCGCTCAGCGGTGCTGAATGTGCCTATCTCAAAGAAGAACTGGCTTGGCTACCGGTATCAGGTGGAGCCACATTGCGATCTGGCGGAGCAGCTTACCTTCTACAATGTCAGCGGACGTGAAGGGGCGGCCCGCAAGTTCAACCTGGATTTCTATTGCAAGGCCTTCGGCATCGATTCGCCCAAGGCCCACGGCGTGACCGGCATGGACGTGAGCACCATGATGCAGGCGGGCCAGCACCGCGAGATCGCCGAGTATTGCCTGCGGGACGTCCACGCGACGGTGTCACTCTACAAGATCTGGAAAGAACGGCTCGCGGGGATCAAGTAAGGATGAGCTGGGTGGAGTGACGTGTGGGGCGGGAGCTTTAGCCGTCGCGAAATTGTCACTAAAGTTCCGCTTGTCAGCAATGGATGTCGCTCCTAGATTTCGCTCGTGCCGTTAAGCCGGGTTTCTGCCAACCAAAGCTTGCCAAAGCTGAAGGCGCACTTTCTGTCCATCACCCCCTTGGTTCGGGCGATTGGTCCCCGCATTTCCTCCGGTGTTCGTGCTCACGGCTTATCCGCCTGCTTTAACCTGTGCCGTTTCCTGGTGCCGAGCTTTCGGGACACATGGAAAGGACTTACGCCCCAGTACGGCCGCCTACCGCACCTATGATACAACTTTACGGATTCGAATACAGCCCGTTCGTGATCGTCCAGCGCCGCATCCTTGAGTTTGGCAAAGTTCCCTTCAAGAACGTCAACGTCCCTTACCATGACCGCTCCCTCATCTGGAAGCTCACCAAGCAGCGCTATTACCAGGTGCCGGTCCTGAAGGATGGACGCCAGGTGCTCTTCGAGACGCAGGATGATTCCCAGGTCATCGCCAAGTACCTCGACAACAAGTTTGAACTCGGCCTCTTCCCGCGCGAACTGCGCGGTTTGCAGAGCATCGTCTGGCGGTACATTGAAAACGAGGTCGAAGGCCTCGGCTTCAAATTGAACGACGTTTACTACCGGGAATTCGTCCCCGTCGCCAGCCAGCTTGGTTTCCAGCGGCACAAGGAACGCAAGTTCGGCCGCGGCTGCCTGGATCTGTGGCGGGCCCAGCAGAAACTGCTGGTGGCCGAACTCGGTGCCAAGCTCGCCCCGTTCGAGCAGATGCTGCTCGACCGTCCCTACCTGTTGGATAACCGGCCGCGCTTCGCCGACTTCGACCTGTTCGGCATGCTCGGAAACTATCTCTACTCCGGCCATTACCGTTTGCCCGCCGAGCATGCCCAGCTCTCGGCGTGGTATAAGCGGATGGCCAAAATCAAACTGGCGGAATTGTCTAAGTGAAAAACTACATCCTCGACACCAACGTCCTCCTTCACGACCCCAACTCCCTCCTGAACTTTCAGGAGAACAATGTCTTCGTCCCCATCGAGGTGATCGAAGAGATTGACCGCTTCAAGCGCGAATCTTCCGAACTCGGCCAGCACGCGCGCATGGTCTCGCGCATGATGGACGGCTTCCGGGAGTCCGGCAGCCTGAGTGAAGGGGTCAAGCTGCCCAACGGCGGACGGCTGCGCATCGTCTTCAAAGATAACAATGGCAACGGCCATGGCCGGCCCGCCATCAGCAACACGGTGGACAGCAAGATCGTCTCCTGCGCCCTGGATGTGCAGGCGGCGGACAAGAACATCCATACGGTGCTGGTCACCAAGGACATCAACCTGCGCATCAAGGCCGATGCCAGCGGCCTGCCGGCGGAAGATTACGAGACGGACCGCGTCAACATCTCCGAGCTTTATACGGGCATGACGGAGAAGGCGGTCTCGCCCGAGGTCATGGCGAAGTTCCGCGCGAACGAGGAGCTGGAGCTGGATGCCTCGATGCGTTACAGCCCGAGCGAGTACTGCACGCTCATCGATGAGACGAACCCCAAGCGCACGGCGCTGACCAAGGTGGACCCCACGGGCAAGAAACTTGTGCCCATCATCGATGTCCGGGAGGGCGTCTGGGGCATCAAGCCGCGCAACCGCGAGCAACATTTCGCCTTCGATGCACTGCTGGATGACCGCATCAAGATCGTTACCCTGATGGGCAAGGCCGGCACCGGCAAGACGCTCATGGCCATGGCCGCAGGGCTCAAGCGTACCATCATGGATCGCGAGTTCCGCCGCGTGATCGTCGCGCGGCCGACCATCTCGATGGGCAAGGAGATCGGCTTCCTGCCCGGCACACTGGAAGAGAAGCTGAATCCCTGGATGCAGCCCATCCATGATGCGCTCGAACTGCTCAGCGACTTGAACATGGGCAATGAGCATCGCCGCAGCGGTGACCTGATGCGTTCCGGCTCCATCGTGGTGGAAGCACTGAGCTTCATCCGTGGACGCAGCATCGCGAACCAGTTCATGATCATCGATGAGGCGCAGAATCTGACCCCGCTGGAGGTGAAGACCATCATCACGCGCGCGGGCGAAGGGACGAAGATCATCCTCACGGGCGATCCCTACCAGATCGACAACCCGTATGTGGATTCCGCCTCTAACGGATTCAACTACATCGTGAGCCGGTTCCGGCCGCATGCCATTGCGGCGCATATAGAACTGCAGAAGGGCGAGCGCTCCGAGTTGGCCGAACTGGCGGCGAATATCCTCTAGCCATTTCGCAAGGTGCTACCAGAGACTACGGAGATACTGATGCAAACTTGCATTGGTAAGGCGCAAAATCCGGTTGGCACCTTGAGGCCCTGGATGACATGGTCACCCTAGCTGACCCTTGGGATGGGGCTAAAGCAGTTCCATTCCCAAGTTAAGTACAGCCAGAGACACATGGAACCGCAGACGCCTAAGAAAGAAAGTCCACCTGCTGCTGCCGCGAACCGACTGCTGAGCATCTACCTGTTGATCGGGTATGCTTGGATATTGCTGAGTGATTACGCCGTCAATTTCCTGCTCTCCGAAAGCTGGCGGAGCCACGGTTTCCTGGACACCATCAAGGGCTTGGTTTTCGTCACCATCACCGGGCTGATCATGTTCAAGTGGCTGCTCCAGCGCGAACTGGTCCGCCGCGAGCGAACCTTGGAAGAGTTGCAGTTCGTCAAGCAGCTTAACGAACTGTCCAACGATCCCGTGTATGTCCTGGACCCGGCGGATGATTTCCGGATGGTCTATGTCAATGAGGCGGCGGTCCGGCATTTCGGTGTCAGCCGGGAAAAACTGCTGACCTTGCGGGTCCGGGACTGGGACCCGGCTTACGCGAAAGCACGCGGGCAATCGAATTGGGAAAAACTGAAGGTGACCCGCTTCGCCATTTTTGAGAGCGAGCATCATCTGGCGGACGGGCGGGTTGTGCCAGTGGAGATCTCCGCCAACTACATCCAGCACCGGGGCAAGGAGTATGCCGGTGGCTATTTCCGCAACATTTCCGAGCGCAAAAAGGCGGAAGCAGAACTGCGGGAATCGCGGGAGCGTTATCATCTGGCCTTGCGCGGGGCGGAATTGGGCACTTGGGATTGGAACATCCAGACCGGTCATGTGATTTTCAACCGGCGGCTGACCGAGATGCTGGGTTACCGCCTGGAGGACTTGGAACCGAATGTTAAAACTTGGGAAAACCTGATTCATCCCGAGGATTTGCCCAATGTGATGAAGGTGCTGCAAATGCATCTTGAGGGCCGCTCTGAGATCTACAAAGCCGAGCACCGGTTGAAAACCAAATCGGGTGAGTGGCTCTGGGTGCTGGACAGCGGGTGTGTGTTCGATAGGGATGCCGAAGGCAAGCCTTTGCGGGCAGTGGGGACACAGCAGAACATCGATGCGCAGAAGAAAGCCGATCATATTTTGCGCGAACAGCGCGCCATGCTGGAAGGCATCCTTAACTCGGTGCCCCAAGCCGTGTTTTGGAAGGACCGGGACAGCCGGTACCTGGGCTGCAACCGGGTCTTTGCGCAGGCGGCCGGCTTCAAAGATCCAGAACAGCTCGTGGGCAAGACTGATTTTGAGCTGCCTTGGGGACCGCGAGAAGGCAAGGGCTATGTGGCGGATGACCAGCAGGTGATCGCCTCGAAGAAAGCCAAGTATAACATCATCGAGCCCATCACGCTGGCGGATGGTCCACAACGCTGGCTGGAGACCTCCAAGACGCCCTTGCTGCGGCCGGATGGTGAGGTGTTCGGCGTGCTGGGAGTATTTCAAGATATCACGGAGCGGAAGCAGATGGAGCAGCAGCTCCGGCAGGAACGTGATTTCTCAAAATGGACCATGGATGTGCTGCCGGGCATCTTTTATGTGCTGGAGCGGGACGGTCTGATGCGGTTGTGGAATCCGCAACTGGAGCGCGTCACGGGCCGCACGGCTGAACAGGTCAAAGGGCGCAACTGCCTGGAAATGTTGCATCCAGAGGATCACGCCCGGGTGGTGGAGGCGATCGGGGGTGTTTTTGAGAAAGGGGAAGACCAGGTGGCCGCACGGCTGCTGACCTTGGCCGGTTCAGCGATTCCGTATCATTTCCACGGACGGCGCATCGAGCTGGATGGCCGCCCTTGCATCTTGGGTGTCGGCATCGACATCTCGGAACGGCTGAAAATCGAGGAGCAACTGGAGAATCAACTGCGCTTCCAGCAAACACTCATGAGCACCATTCCGGTGCCGATTTTTACCAAGGACCTTGCGGGGCGCTATCTGGAATGGAATCTGGCGTGTGAAAAATTCATGGCGATGAAGCAGGAGGATGGCCGGGGCAAGCGGGTGACCGACCTTGCCCCGCCCGAGCTGGCGAAGATCCATGAGCAAAAAGATCAGGAGTTGCTGTCAAAGGGCGGCATCCAGGCTTATGAGTGCAAGGTGCACAATGCGACGGGCGAACTACGCGACGCCATCTTCCACAAAGCTATCCTGACCGGTCAGGATGGCCAGCCACTAGGTATCATCGGTGCGGTTCTGGACATCACCGAGCTGAAGAAAGTAAAGAAGCATCTGTTGTTGCAAGAGTCCGCGCTGAACGCAGCGGCGAACGGCATCGTGATCACGGACGCGACCGGCAAGATATTATGGGCCAATCCAGCTTTCGCCACGTTGACCGGTTATGCCACTGAGGAAGTCACGGGGCTGACGCCGCAAGTGCTCAAATCCGGTCGCCAAGATACGGATTTTTACCAGCAGATGTGGCAGACCATTGCTTCCGGACAAGTGTGGCGGGGTGAACTGGTCAACCGGCGCAAAGATGGCACGCTCTATGACGAGGAGATGACCATCACCCCGGTGCGTGACGCGGCAGGCAAAATTACGAACTTCATCGCCATCAAGCAGGACATCTCGCAACGCAAGCAGATGGAGGCGCAATATCTGCGGGCCCAGCGCATGGAGGGCATCGGGATGCTGGCGGGCGGCATCGCCCATGACTTGAACAACGTGCTGGCTCCCATCCTCATGTCCATCGAGCTGCTCAAGGATATCCATCCTGACGCGGAGACCAGTGACATATTGCGGAGTTTGCAGGATTCCGCGCAACGCGGGGCGGACATCGTGCGCCAGGTGCTGACGTTTGCCCGGGGCATCAAAGGCGAGCGGCTGTTGGTGGCGCCGAAGCATCTGATCAAGGACATGGGGCGGGTGGCGCAGGAAGCTTTTCCGCGGAACATCCGCGTGAGCACCGACGTCCCCATAAACCTCTGGAATGTCAGTGGCGATCCGACCCAGTTGCATCAGGTGCTGCTGAACCTGTGCATCAACGCCCGCGATGCCATGCCGGACGGTGGCACGCTCAGCATGGTGGCACGGAATGAGACGGTCAAAGACTTGCAGAGCGAAGTAGGCATCCAGATCGCCGATGGTGATTATGTGGTGATCTCCGTGAAGGATACCGGCATGGGCATCCCGCCGGAGCTGCATGAAAGGATCTTTGAACCTTTCTTCACCACCAAGGAGCAGGGCAAGGGCACCGGGTTGGGGCTGTCCACCGTGATGGGCATTGTGAAGAGCCATCACGGCTATCTGCGCATCCTCAGCGAACCGGGCAAAGGCGCGGAATTTCTCATCTACCTGCCCGCAGTGAAGGACGCCGCGCCAGCGACTGAGACCAAGGAACAAACCGCCCTGCCGCAAGGCCAGGGCGAGCTGGTGCTGGTGGTGGATGATGAACCGGCGATCACCGAGGTGGCCAAGGACATCCTGATCCGGAACGGCTACCGGGTATTGACCGCCTCGGATGGCACGGAGGCGATGGCCTTGGTGGCCCAGAACCAGAGCAAGGTGCATCTGGTGGTGACGGATATCATGATGCCCTTCATGGATGGCGTGGCACTGGTCCGCGGCCTGCGCAAGCTGGCACCAAAAGTGAAGATCATCGCCTGCAGCGGACTGGCTTCGGGCGCTTCCATGACCAGCAAGGTGGAGGAGTTACGCCGGTTGGGCGTGTCGCCGATCATGCACAAACCCTTCACCGCACAGCGGCTGCTGGTGAATGTAAGGAATATCCTCCACAACGGACCGTTGGAGCCCGAGGAGACTTAGGGCTACAGCAATCTGAGGCCGCCCCTCGCGTTGACACCGTCCGGCGAGCATCCTAGTTTGACCGGACCTTATGAGCGCCTTACTGGATTCTTTGGTAGAGCTGATCCGCCGCACCTCGGCAGAGATCCCTGATGACGTGCAGAAAGCCATTTTGACGTCGCTGGAGAATGAGAAGAAAGGGACGATCGCGGAATCGGCCTTCAAGATCATCGAGGCGAACATCAAGCTGGCGAAGCAGAAGTCCCAGCCTATCTGCCAGGACACGGGTAGTATCATATTCTACGTGGAATGCCCGGTCGGCTACGACCAGATCACTTTTGAAGAGACGGCGCGTCAGGCGGTGACCTTGGCTACGAAGAAAGGGTATCTCCGCCAGAACTCGGTGGATTCACTTACGGGTAAAAATGACGGCACGAATGTAGGCCCCGGCGCTCCGACGGTGCATTGTCATCAGCATCGCTCCAACGAGGTCAAGGTCTCGCTCATGCTCAAAGGTGGCGGCTGCGAGAATGTCGGCGCGCAATACTCACTCCCGAGCGAGAAGCTAAAGGCGAATCGTGATCTGGATGGTTGCCGCAAGGTGATCCTTGATGCGGTGTTGCAAGCGCAAGGTAAAGGCTGCGGTCCGGGTATCTTGGGCGTGTGCATCGGCGGTGATCGCGCGACGGGTTATGAATTCAGCAAGCAGCAGTTCCTGCGGACGATCGAAGATCGCAATCCGAATCCGGAACTGGATGCGCTGGAGCAGGACATCCTGAAGACGGCGAATGAACTGGGCATCGGGCCGATGGGCTTCGGCGGCAAGACGACCTTGCTGGGTGTGAAGATCTGCGCGGCGAACCGTTTGCCAGCATCGTTCTTCGTGAGCATCAGCTACATGTGCTGGGCTTACCGGCGCCAAGGCGTGATCCTTTCCAACGAGGCGAAAATCGAGAAGTGGCTCTATTAACAGGCTTATGACTCATCTCACCGCACCTTTTACCGAAGAAAAGATTCGCGCGCTCAAAGTGGGCGATGCCGTGGAGATCACCGGCATCCTCTATACGGGGCGCGATGCCGTGCACAAGTATCTGCATGAAGGCGGCACGTTGCCGGAGGGCGTCAGCTTCAAGGACGGCATCATCTATCACTGCGGCCCCGTGGTGATCAAAGACGAGCAAGGCAAGTGGAAGGTGACGGCGGCTGGCCCAACGACATCCATCCGCGAGGAGCCTTATCAGGGGCATATCATCAAGGATTTCGGACTACGCGGCGTCATCGGCAAGGGCGGCATGGGCGATCGCACGCTCGCGGCGAACAAAGAATACGGTTGCGTCTATCTGCATGCCATTGGCGGTGCAGCGCAGGTGTTGGCCGAGTGCATCAAGTCCGTGCGGAATGTTTATTTCCTGGAGAAATTCGGTTCACCGGAAGCAATCTGGGAACTGGAAGTGGAACGTTTCCCCGTGGTCGTGACGATGGATTCACACGGCGGTTCGCTGCATCAGGAAGTGTTCAATCACAGCCAGGCGGAGCTGGCGAAGCGGCTGTGATCATCGTAGCCGCCGACATTAGTCGGCGCTAGCTGGTTTTCTTTTGGCCTGCGTGGACTGATCCAGCATGCGGGACGGCTACGTGTCGAAAGGAGCGCGGCATTTATGCCGCCTAAATGTGAGAACTGTCAGATGGCACGAGATGTTCGAAGGGCTCTGGAAAAACGTTTCCAGCCAAAACCATTTTCATACACCCGGGTTGGTGGATATTTAGGCGGGCTAAAGCCCGCGCTCCAATCGCGTTCACACGCTCAGTCAGCTCCTGATCCTGCAGGCGGGACGGCTACGGAGTAGGCGCCACTTCTTGCGGGCCTTTGCCGCCGTTCACCAGGAACAGCACGGCCATGCGGACGGCGAGGCCGTTCGTTACTTGTTGGAGGATGACGGATTGGTCGCAATCGGCTACCTGGCTGTCGATCTCCACGCCGCGATTGATGGGGCCGGGGTGCATGATCATCACGTCCGGCTTCAGGCGCTTGAAGCGGGCCTTGTTGATGCCGAAGAGGCTCGTGTATTCGCCGATGCTCGGGAACATGGCCTTGCGCTGGCGTTCGTGCTGGATGCGCAGGAGGTTCACCACATCCGCATCGCGCACGGCTTCATCGAGATTCCACGTCACTTTGCAGCCCATCTGCTCGAACACTTTCGGGACGAGAGTGGAAGGTCCGCAGAGCGTCACGTTGGCGCCGAGTTTTAGCAGTGCCCAGATGTTCGAGCGGGCGACGCGGCTGTAGAGGATGTCACCGAGGATGGTGACGTTCAGGCCCTCGATCTTCCCCTTCTTCTCACGGATGGTGAAGGTGTCGAGCAAAGCTTGCGTGGGATGTTCGTGGGCGCCATCACCGGCGTTCACCACGCTGGATTTCAGGAAGCGCGAGAGAAAATGCGGGGCACCGGTGGCGCTGTGGCGGATGATGATGATGTCCGCATTCAAGGCTTCGAGGTTACGGGCCGTGTCTTTCAGCGTCTCGCCTTTTTTGAGCGAGGAAGCTTCGGCGGAAAAATTGATGACATCGGCGGAGAGACGTTGCGCAGCCAGCTCGAAGCTGATGCGCGTGCGCGTGGAGGGCTCGACGAAGAGGTTCACCACCGTCTTGCCGCGCAGGGCGGGGACTTTCTTGATAGCGCGTTCACCGACGGCCTTGAACGCGGTGGCAGTGTCGAGGATCGTGTTGATCTCGTGCGCGGTGAGCGATTCGATGTCCAGCAGATGACGTTTGGTCCAGCTCATAGGCGTTCCAGGTAAACGGTGTCGTCACCGTTGTCTTCTTTCAGTTTCACATCCACGTTTTCATTGCGGGCGGTGGGAATGCTCTTGCCGACGAAGTCCGCCTTGATGGGCAGTTCGCGATGGCCGCGATCCACGAGGACGGCGAGCTGGATGCGGCGGGGACGACCCAAATCCTTGAGCGCATCCATCGCGGCGCGCGTGGTGCGGCCGCTGAAGAGCACGTCATCCACGAGCACCACGACCTTGCCGGTGATGTCGGCGGGGATCTGGGTGGGCTGGACGTCGGGTGAGTGATTGGTGTCGAGGTCGTCACGGTAAAAATTCACATCGAGCACGCCATGCGGAACGGGGTGGCCGCAGATCGGTTCGAGCAAAGCGGCGAGTCGCTGGGCGAGATACACGCCTCCGCGTTGCACTCCAACGATGATCAGGTCGGTGCTGGCGTCGTTCTTTTCCGCGATCTCATGGGCCATGCGGCTGAGCGTGCGCTGGAGCGCCGCCGGGTTCAGGATGGTGATCCGTTCAGACATATAAAAACGAAACGGGCCTGCCATGTGATGGCAGACCCGCGAAATGGTGGGCAAAATTCATGGTTGTTCCTTGGCAGCCTCACAGGACCGCCTTAAAGGAAAAATTCTCGCTCAGGAGACTCTAGGCGGCTTGGGATTGACGGGCTTTTCGCCACTTGGACCGATGGTGGATGATCCAGTCCGTCAAGGCCCGTTCAAACCCGATATCGTAGCCCGCTTTCTCGGACTCGATCCACTTGTGCCGCAGAATCTCTTCCCGCTCTGCCTGGAACTCGCGATAAAGCGACGAGTTCTTCAGCAAATCGTTCCCGCCCGTGGCGGTCTTTGTCTCGGTGGACATACGCTGTAAAAAATACGCGTCGAATTGTTGAGCGAATGTAACACTGTCCCGCCCGATGACAACCCTGAATTTAGGCAGGGTACAGGTACGTAGAGCCGTTCGCTAGTCCTTGCAAATCAACGCTTAACCCGCTTAGCCCAATTGCGCGTGCAGTTTCTTGGCGGCTTCGATGAACGCCTGGCCAGGCGGCTTGTCTGAGAGCGACACGGCCACGGGCAATCCCTGGTCGCCGCCCTCACGGATTTCCGTGAAAATGGGGATTTCGCCGAGGAAAGGGATGTCCAGCCGCGCGGCTTCACCGCGACCGCCACCGTGGCCGAAGATCTCCACGCGCTCGCCGTTCGGCGTGGTGAAGTAACTCATGTTCTCGATGATGCCCAAGAGCGGGACATTCACTTTTTGGAACATCGCTATGCCTTTTCGCACGACACCCAGCGAGGCTTCCTGCGGAGTAGTGACGATGACGCCACCATCGAGCGGGGCGGTCTGGCAAAGGGACAATTGGGCATCGCCGGTGCCGGGGGGCAGATCGACGAGCAGGTAATCCAGATTGCCCCAGTCCACCTGGCTGAAGAATTGTTGGATGGTTTTCTGGATCATCGGCCCACGCCAGATGACCGGCTGATCGGGGTCCAGCAAAAAGCCCATGCTCATGAGCTTCACACCGTGATTGTAGAGCGGGACGAGTTTTTCATCCGGGCTGACTATGGGGCGTTCATGCACACCCATCATGAGCGGGATGCTTGGCCCGTAAATGTCGCAATCGAGCAGACCGACATCCAAGCCGAGCTTGGCGAGCGCGCAGGCGAGATTGGCGGAACAAGTGGATTTACCCACGCCGCCCTTGCCGCTGGCCACGGCGACGATGCGCTTGATGCCGGGCACCTTGTTCGGTCCGGCGGCGACGTTGCCTCCGGGAGCGCCGGTGGGTGATGCCCCCTGTGCAGGGCGCACATCCACATGCACCATGCGGATGTCCGGCAGCGCCTGCAGGATCTTCGTGGCCTCGGTCTTGATCTGCTGGGCCGCGTCGGCGTTGTTGCCGGTGAGTTGCATGGCCACGTGGATCGCGCCATTGCTCACGGCCACCTGCTTCACGAGGCCAAACGAAACGATATCGCGTGAATAGCCGGGATACTTCACGGCCTTCAACGCGCTCAAAATGTCATTCTCAGTCACCATGATCGTCCGGCTACTGTGTGGGGAGAAGGGCTGGGGCGCAAGAGGGAGAATTCAACCGGATGATTTCCGCTGAAGTTGGAGCGGTTCAAGAAATGAGGGAGCGGTGTGGTGGAGAGAAAAGGAGAGCGGCGTGAGGGTCCGCCAG
>JAEYXS010000055.1 GCA_023431185.1 Verrucomicrobiota bacterium | reverse complement strand
CCGTGCGGGAGAGCCGGGCCGGCGGGAATGGGTTTGAGGTTTACGGGGAGAATGCCTCCCTTGCGGGAGGCGGAGGTTGACCAGCGTCCAGTTCAGCCTTCGTCGTCGGCTTTGAACTTGAGCTGGGTGATGAGGCACTCGGTCTGTTCCACATCCCGGCGTTCGCCCAGATAGACCGGCTGGAACAGCTTGCGGCTCTGGGTGAACGCGTACAGGTATTGGACCTCGACTACCGTGCCCACGGCCGGAACCGGGTGGTTGGCCGGGATGGTGACGTTACCGATGGGATGCCAGCCGGTCGTCAGGTCCAGCAGCGCGACGGTGACGCTGCGCTGCGGATTGAGGGCGGTGACCACCGCCGACAGCGACGCGATGAACTTGTGCTTCAACTGCGTGCCACCACTATGCGGACGACCCGCGGTGTAAGGTGCCCGTTTGTCTTTGAACACCACGCCTTCAGCCCGCTTTCGTTGCAGTTCACGAAACCAGGCTTGCTTGTCCTTGGCGGTGGTGAAGCACTGCACGATCTGGATATGTCGCGTGTGCGAACCGGCGATGAGGTTCAGCAGGGCGATATACCGTTGCTCAAATGGCTGGGGCCGGAGGTCTTCCCCGTCCAGTTCCAGCAGGTCGAACACGTAGAGGTAATCTCCGATGCACTCGCCATCCAATGCACAGTTGTAATTCAGACGCTGGGCGGAGGCGAGGAGGGTGACGGGCGCGCTGATGGCGAACCCCTTTTTGTTGCAGGGGATGATGTGTGAACCATCCTTTTCGAGGAGGGTCCGGCGACCATCGAGCTTCTCCTGCATGAACCAGTTCGGGTCAGCAAGGAGCCGTTCGACGTCGGCTTCCGCGACGGGGTTCAACAACTGGGGCCGCAAGCCTTCGTGGTTTTCCTCGTCGTCGGATCGTTGATATGGCGTGCCGGATTCACCTTCGGTGTAGCCCTTGGCCTTCTTCTCTTTCACCAGTTTGTCAAAGAGTCGCTGAGCGACCTCAAACGAGACCGGCGAGGACGTTTTAGTTCCCGTGGCGAGGGTGGAACCGCGCCGGCCATAGGCGAAGTTGACGAGGAAGCCGGAACCGGATTCTTCGAGGCGGACGTGGTATTCCTTGTCACTGCTGCCTTCACGGTAATAGAGACTGACGGATTTCAGTTCAGGGAGGACTGCGTTCATGAGTTTTTGTTTGTAGTTGAGGATTGTTCGCGAATAACCCTGCTCATTTCCTAGGCGAGCAGAGAAAGGGAGTGGCTGAACGTGGGCTCAGCGGAAAAGCTTGAATAACCTTAAAAGGCAGTTACTACAAAAGAGCTGCCCTAACTTATGAAAAATCGTTACGACGCTGTCGTATCGAGGCTTTGTGCTTCTGCCTCGTTCCATCTTCCGATCCCCATAAAGCGGTTGCTTGTCTGGGTGGGTTTCCTGTCATCCGTTCTGGCTGGAGGGCATCTGAACGCTGCCGAGGACATGCCAAAGAGCCAAGGCTGGAAGATCCCGGCAAGGAACCATGCCTTCAACTCTGTCAGTCCTAACGGCAGATGGGGGCTATTTACGGAACAGCAAGGTGCCGGGCTTTCCGTCAAGATCTATGACTTGCGGAGAGGCGGGGATGCGCCATTCCTGGATAACTGGGATAAGGCATTCAATAACATGCAGGGTCATGAATTCGGACTGATTTGGAGTGCGGATGACAAGTTTGCCTATTGGAACGGGCAGGGGGTCACGGTCTATTCATTGGCGAAGAAAGCACCAATTACCCTCCTGCCGGTAAGTTCACGATTTTCGACTGACGGTCCGGCAAGAATGGCCAAGATCGCGGACTTTACACCAGACGGTTCGAGAGTTGTTTTTGTATGTGACCTGCCGGGCAAGGCGAGTATCGAGGTTTGGAACATCGAGGCCAAGCGCATGGAAAAGACATTTGATGTGACCAGAGTCAGCCCGCGTCAGATTGCCATCTCGCCTGATGGCTTGGTCATCTATTCGCTCTCTCCACTGGGCAGCAATACTTTGATTGCCCGAAGCATTGAGAGTGGGGAAGTGCTAAGGTCTTTAGACATCCCACGTGATTGGTTGCCCAAAGGGACGAATATGAAAGTAAGCCCGGACGGGAAACACATCGCATTGTATGGGACAGACGGTATCAAATTGCTGCGTGCTACTGACTTTGAATTGCAGTCCTCTATTGGTCTGGATGACGGCCTGGTGGTGCCTCCCAGGACCCTATTTCAGGTTTTGTTCACCCCTGACAGCAAGCGGTTGGTGACTGGTACGACCGGGTTGCCAGTATGGAATCTGGCCGAGGGGAAACTTGAAGGTATTTTGGGCAAAGTGCCCGGTGAATTAACCAAACTGACAATCTCAGAAAAAGGTGGATACGTCGGGGCATTTGAGGTGGGCGTGCCACAAACTTTGAATTGGCACAAGCTCACCGCAATGGCAGATGCCAAACCGCTGCTGGCTTTCAAAGATGGATTCAAAGAGTATCTGGCGAAATCGAAAAGTGGCCGTCCACCGGCAGCCTCTAATACTGCCACTTCAGGTGTTAAATCTGTCCCGCAAGTTTCGCCCCCGGTTGCGAAAGCTCAGCCCCCACCGGCAGGTATCCTGCCACAATCCACACCTGTTCCAGTCGACCCGGCGAAGGAGGCAGAGAAGGCTTTCGCCGAAGGTCACCGCTACTACATCTGGGTGGACCAAGAGCGTGTGCATGAGGGCCAAGGTGGTGACTTCCTTTATCTGCTGGGCGTCACTTTGCAGGTGAAGACAGCACCTGGTGTGAAAAATCATTCCTATCGGGCACGCTCGGCGATTTTGCTTAAATACGAGGACCGGGAAAAATTATCAGGGGAGTATTACTCTTTGGAACGCGAGACCAAGATGGGTGAAAAGGTTAGTTTTGTGATCGCCGGTGGCAAACAGAAGTTGTCCGGGAAAGGTCTGGCGATGCTGCAACTGGTAGAAGGCCGGGGTGACCTGGCCAAGGCCAAACCATTAAGCAACACCGTATTTGTGACCATCGAGTTCAAATGAAGAAGCTTGCACTGCTCATCGCCTTAATGGCGTTCCAGTGGGTGCTGATGGGGCAGGGCAATGCTTCCGGTTCGGTGGTCGAATTGAGTGAGGCGATCGACCGGGGCTTGGTGAAAGCCTCGTTTGCCGGCAAAGACATTGAGGGATTGGTCGTGACTGTGCAGAGGCTTGAGAAAGCGGATGTCGAGATTGAATTGCATCCGGGTTCGATGTTCCTTGCTTCCGGGGGAAGAGTGCAGGACATGGTCTTGCTGGAGCATGTCAAATTTAAGCTTTCGACGGATAGCCCCTTCACAATTACGGTCCGTGTGGCTTGTGCCAAATTACACCGTGCCATTCCGGGAGGTAAGGATGTTTTCAGCTTCAGGCCCAAGAGTGATAAACCGGAACTGGCACTGGTGGCGAAGGCAGTCGCCGGGCAAGACCTTGATTTCGCGGTGGTGCAAGCGGCCGTCTGGATAGTAACTGACGACCCACATTACAATGATCTGGGTGTACTCAAGAAAACCCTATCTGGTCTTCCTGCGAATCCAAATTCGGACCGTTTGATCGGCGCGAATGAAACGGTGATGGCGCTAAAGCTGTTGGACGAGGTTGGAGTGGACGTGTCCCGCAAAGGGATTTGGTTCAACCGCGACTGGCTTGCCCGAAATACGTCCAAGAGTGAGCTGAAGGAATGGTTCAATAAGAGGCTCGCCAGGCATCAGTTGAACGCTCACACACTCTTTGCTAACGGCACCATCGGCCAGGTCCGTATCACACCAGACCAGCAGCAGGTGGTTGTGCTGAGCAGCTTTGGGGAGCTAAAACTGCTTCGGTTTGAAGATTTTCACCTGCTTAATACTTGGGGTGGGCGCATGAGCGGCAGCGATGCTACGATCTCCATCTCCAAGGATGGTAAACTTCTGGCATTGGGAGGCCGGGGTATTATCCCCGCTCTTTGGGCGATGCCGGATGGCTCAAAGGTGCGCAACTTGGCCGAGAAACCGCATGCAGTTGGGGTTGTCGCTTTTTCCCCGGACGGAGAAACCATCGCGGTTGATTCTGACCGAGGTGTTGAGATCCAGCGAACGAGTAATGGGATGCTGGTTCATCGAATCGGCAAAAGAAATGAGGATGTCAGCCATTTGCTTTACTCGGCGAACGGAACCTTTCTGGTGGGGGCGACCTATCAGGGAGAGATCAAGATTTGGAATCCAAGCAACGGAAAGGAGCTCAAGACGCTGCGACAGAAATACACACCGCTGGCGATTGCTATTCACCCGGAAGAAACCATGATCGCCATTTCGGTAATCGGGGAAATCCATCTTTGGGAAACTGGCCAATGGACGCAGATCGGGAAACTGAAGCTGTCGAATGGCAGCTATTTCTACAATAGCGACAGCTTGGCTTTCTCCCCTGATGGTAAGCGCTTGGCCGCCGGGGTAAGTGACGGTCTGGTTCTGTGGGGTTTACCCGAAATGACCATTCTAGGACAGGCTAGATGGGATACGGCCGGAAGTCTGACTCCCAGTGTGAATTTTTCGGCTGATGGGAAAGTGCTGGTAGTAGGCGCGGGAAAAGGAGTGCTTCGAAAATTGGATGTGGCGGAAATCATAAAAGCTAAACTGCTTAGACTGCATTGAATAGGCCGGACCACCATGCAGATGGTCTGGCCAGGAGTTTTTGTTTGGTTCGAGAGTTAGGGTGAAAAAGCCCGGTTCACGTGCAGGACGGAACCGGGTGACGATAAGGCGATGATCCCAGCGGTCGGTTCGGGAACCGGATCACCGGATCAGCTCAGGGGGGCAGGTTTCAGGAGGCGGGGCTTCGGAAGAGCGCAACTCCAGCACGCCGGGAGCCACGCAGATCACCTGCACCCGCTGGCCCGGCTGAAACCCCGCCCGTTCCAGCCAGCGGCCCGTCAGCCGGATCTTCGGTTTGATGAGTCCTTTCCAGGGGTCGCCATTGGCCTCGATCTTGAGCGTGCGCTCAGACTCGGGTGTTTTCATGGTGGATCAATGGTGAGTTGGTCGTGTTTGACCAACTGCCGGAGTTCCGCCGGACGAATGTCCCGGCCCCGGCCGCTCTCCTGGATGCGCTCCACCAGCTCCGACCAGCGCAGGCCATACTGGTGGTTGTGCTGGCGGATGAAGGTTTGCAGGATGAGCTGGGCATCTGCTTCCGTCAGCACGGTGCGGTTTTCATTGGCCGCCCGGTGCACGTGGGCGGTCGTCCAGACGACAGCCGCTTTGTTCCGCCAGAAACGGTCCAGCAGCTCTCGGCCCCGCTTCTGGCTGGTCAACGCCGGCTTCAGAGCCTGTAACAGGTCGGACAGGTATGGTTCGTCCATATCAGCTCCATTTCCGGCAGGCCTTGAAGTAGTCGCAGCCGCCACACGACATCGGACTGGGGGAAGGTACGAAGTCTTCCCGTGCCACCCCGTGCTGATACGAGTCCATGATCCGGAACAACCGGGTCTTCATGTGCTCGGTCGCCGGGGGCAGTTCCTGCACGATGAGCTTGGGCTGCTTGGTCTTCACCAAGGTGTGCAGTTCGAGGGCGGATTCCCGGCTTTCCGTGTTCTCCCGGTACAGGACCGAGTAGCTGGTGAGTTGGAGCTCATGCAGGTGCGCGGACTTCTCCGTGTTCGGGGTCTGCCCGGCCGTCTTGTAGTCCACGATCCGGCCGCCTTGCCGGACCAGATCGAGGATGCCGATGAGCCGGGGCAAGCCGAATCGGGACAGGTCCGCCTCCAGTTTCAGTTCCACTCCCACCGGCAGTTCGCTGGCGGGGATGGGTGTTTCCTTGAGGTAGAGGTCCAGCAAGGACCAGCCGGTGGCTTTCTCCACCGGTTCCTCGTCGGGCTCCCACCGCACGGGCTCCTGCTTCTGCTTCACCTGCCATTCCCGTTCATACACCGTTTTCAGGGTGTCCACGTCATGGGGTTGCTGCCGCCACCGGGCCAGATTCCAGTGCTGGAGCACGCCATGGACCCGGGAACCGACGTATTGGGCGGCCGTGGTGGTCGGTTTGAGTTTCAGGACGTAGCGGAAGTAATACTTCAGGCGGCACGTCAGCCAGCAGCCCAGACGGCTGGCGGAGACGGTGGCGACCAGTTCCGGGATGGGATCGACCGGCGGGAGGGGTTTTTCAAGCGGGGCAATCATCGGGACCTCGGCTGGTTCTTGCCCGGATACTGTTCGAGCAGTTCGGTGATCAAGCCGGAGGCTTCCAGCTTGTTGAGTTCCTTGACGCCCTTGCGGAAACGCTTCTGGGCCAGGACTTCGAGTTCGCTCGGGTCGAGCTGATGCTCGTCCACGATTTTGAGGATGAGTTCTTTCTGGGCGATGGTGCATTTCCAGTCATGCACCGGGGGACGATGGCGGGGCGCGGAGGGGGTGGCCTGAACGTGTCCATTACCGTTCGATTTGGCGCTGCCATTGACCGCATCGGGCAGGAAACCGACCTGTTGGATGGAGCGGTCCACGGACTCTTGGAGCAGGGCGTAGAGCCGGTCGCTCTCGGCCTGCACCTTGGAGGCGTCGGTGATCTCCTGCTTCAAAGTGACGCTGAACTGATGGGAACTGTAACCGGCGAGGCCGATCTTCTTCGAGTAGTTGGCTTCCAGGATGATAGCCATAGGGATCTTTTCCTTTCTGGGTTGGGGGTGAAAACGAAAAGGCCCGGCTCATCCAGAGATGAACCGGGCCAGACGGGGAGTCAGGGAAAGCTAGCTTTGGTTTTGGTTGCCGAAACTCTGCGGCAGGGTGGGCTGACCGGGCGGGGCGACCGGTACGGTGCCGAACTCAAGTTCGATGGAGTGGAAACGCCGGGCCCACTCGCCCTCGCGCATCAGCCATTGGCGCACGAAGGTTTTGGCGGCGGCCCGGGCGGTCTCCCGGATCAGGGCCACGCGTCGCTCGTCCTCGGCGAGACCATTCAACATGGGGGTCAGCTGTTGCAATGCCTGCTCCCGGAGTTCGGTGGGCGAAAACCGGAACCCGCCCCGTTCCATCTTGATGTTGAGCTGGTCCGTGTGGAGGGCCGGGGGCTGGGCCGCGCGCAGTCGCGGGGAAGCCACGATCAGGGTGTGGCCGTGGTCGTCGAGCTGCCACGGGTCCCGCAGGCAGATGTGGTAACGGTAGGTGACGGGGACCTCGATTTCCACGCGGTTGGTGCCCCAGAAGCCGGCGTCCTCCAGCACCAGTTTCTCGACATATTTGGCGGTGGCCACTTCTAGGTTGAGTTCCTGGGTCAGGGTCGGGATGGCGGACTGGAAGGCCACGGTGAGATTGGGTGGCGGCGGGGCCGGGACGGGGCCGGGCGGGGGTTGCCGGCCGGAACGTCCCAGCCAGATGAGGGTGGCCAGTATGCCCACGGCCAAGGCCCAGATCCATTCCGCGATGGCCAGCAGGCCAGGGATTGATGCGATCATAATGAAACGGAATTGCTCCTTCGGGGTGAAGGTTGAAGTTTGCGGCGGTGACTTGCACCTGCCGGACAGCCACATAAAGGTGGCTTCGTCATAAGCTTATAGCACGAAACCCGGTTTCGTTGCCGGAGCAATTGCTGAATCGCGGTGAGCAGGCTGGCCCGATGGCTAGTCGTAATAACCTGAGGCTTTGCGGCTCTGTTCCCGCTTTTGATCCCGGTAGTTTCTCCCGCCCGGCATATCCTCCGGATACATTCCTTGATGTATGGCTTGCACTCTGAGCTGTTCCAACTCCTTGTCGGACACCCCATATGTGCTTCCAGCTTGGCGCAACTGGCTGGCCTGCCCGGGCGTAATTGTGTCAAAACCGGGGGTCTCGCCGAGACCATATCCCCCCTGCTTGGGTTGAGTTATGTGCACCGTGACCGGTATGTTCAAGGAAGCCGGGCGGGAAACCTTCCTGGAGGTATGGATGGCGTACGTCACGGATGCCAAGGTGATAATCACCAAGCTCGTTCCGAGTAACTTTTCTTTTGTTGTCATATTTTTTGGCCTTTTCCCGATTTGTCAGTCATGGAATTTACCAGGTCGGCGGCTGATTTTTGTCACTAAGTTTTGTGCGTAAGGCTTGCGAACTCACAAACCGGATATTGCCTTAGAACGCCCGGCCGTAGCGGTCATGAAAGCCATCCGCGTAACCCCGGCAGTAACTACTTATAAGTTCACTCTTTTCCTTGTCCCAGAGGTAGGAGTAATTGCTCTTGAGGGCGGGATTGTCCCTGTAAAGGTTTGGTTTTGCATTTTCCAGAATCAATTCGGCGTAGTATCTTAATTCCGAGGGGGAAAGCCGGGTCGGGCCGTAAAGTTCGCCAATGAAGTTTATCGAACCGTGGTCTTTACCGAGATTATACCCGATTTTTCTCATGTCAGGTTTGGGCGGCGGCGGCGGCGGCGGGGTCCAGTTGGGCACGTAAGGCACTTCTTTAGGAGGCGTGACAGGCTTAAAGCTATAGAGCGTCACAAGCAGAGCTCCAGCCACAATCGCGTAGATGAAGTATTGTTTTTTCATGGGATTCTTTCTTCCGGCATATCCTGTCCGTCTTGAAGGCCGCACCAGAGCGGACAATGCCTGCCTGAAGTCCTGTAATATCGTTCCATGTTGGCAGGTAGGCAGACAGGGAAGCAAGCCTAAATATCCCACATGTGGGATAGAATCCGCCGCATGGTTTCCCCGTGCATGGCAAACTCAGACTTCAGCTCGGTGCCTATCTGCGCCGTCGGCGTGGCGACCTGACGTATGCCCAGTTCGCCAAAAAACTCGGCCTCTCCAGTTCCACCCTTCACCGCCTCGAACTCGGTGAACAGAATGTTACGCTGGAAACCCTCGAAACTTTGCTCACCAAGCTCAACTGTCGGATCAGCGACCTGTTCCCCGACGCTTGAGGTGCGTCCTGACGCACCTGCCGCCCCTCCGAAGGGCCACACCTGTCTTTCATCTCGGCAGCTGCGTCGTGACGCACCTGCGGACCACCTCATTCCGGGCTGACGTCCCACCAACAGGTGCGTCTGGTCGCACCTGTCCCGGTGCTAAGCCGAAAGCTGCGGAAGGTATCCTGTCCGGTATGGTCATCTCACTCGACAGCAATGGCGAGTGGGTGAAGGGCTGCCCGAAAGGGAAAGAACCCTTCCTCTCGATGAATGACCAGACCTTGGACACGGATGTTCGCGGCTCCGGCAAACTCCTCGGGCTCTCATGCGCCGGGATTTACGAAGTCGAAACGGCACACTTCGACGAAGAATCGACCTACAACAATGGTAATGGTCTCAAGGCCATGACCGCTGGCGACGCCGGCAAGTTGGATGTGGTGTCGGGCTACAACGAAGATGTGGATATCATCGGCAAAGTCACCCGTGGCGTGGTGGACGTGGCAAGCTATGAAAGTGGCGTGGCGAAGGACGGCGACGGTAAGATCAATGTCCTGACCCTCATCACCGGATGGCAGCCTAACCGCACCGCCTAATCCAGCTACCAGGAAGGAACTATCAAATTATGACTCCTGTGAATACTGCTCCGGAGGTAGAAGATATCTCCGAGATCAATTCGACGATTCTGGCCGAGCTGGACAAGGGCGGCGATGGCCTCAACAAGTACGCCTCAAGCAAAGGCACGGACATGATCCGTCGCGAGTTGCGGGAAAACGGCTTCTGCCGTCGCATCCTGCCGCCCGAGACGATCACGGACGACATGCTCACTCGCGTGCTCGAACACGACCTGCCGTTGATGATCTGCGACATGGAAGCCAAGTCGAAGGGCGCGGCGACCATCACGTTCGGCGGTGCGGCGGACACCCAGTTCTACTTTGGCGACAAATACGAACTGGTGTTCTACCCGATCACCACCCCGAACTGGACGAAGAACATCAACGAGCTGCGCACCTACAAGCATGACCTGCGTCAGGTGACGACCAACAACTCCCTCAACAGCATCGAGACCGAAGAAGACGCAAACTTCGTCGGCTTGTGCGAGGAAGTGGTGGGTCCGTCCAACGGCGTCGGTCTGTCTGGCGTGCAGCAGAACTTCGTCGTGAACAACGTGATCACCCGCACGACCTACCGTCGTATTCTGGAACCGCTGCAGAAGCAGAACCTGAACAACGGCGTCGTGCTGATGAACCGTATCACCGCACTGGCGTTCCTGGACTTCGATCGCACCGAGGTCGGTGGCGACATGTCCCAGGCCCTGTTCCAACAGGGTTTGCCGGCGCTTACCGAGTCGAAGGTCTTCGGTATCCCCCACATCTTCACCATCAAGAGGAACATCGTTCCTGATGGTCAGGTGTGGATCTACACCGAACCTAATTTCCTCGGGAGGTTTGGGGAACTCGAAAACGAAAGACCGGCTGGATTGCTCCAGCCGGTGTGAACCAAGTCAGTTTTTCCTGAACCCGGACCGATTTGGTAAGGTGCGTCGTGACGCACCTCGATCATTTGTCTTTGGGATACATGCGGAGAGCCTTATAAATCGAGGAGACACTCAGTACAAATTCGTTGGCTATTGAGTTCACGGACATCCCAGCTTCTTTTTTGGCGCGTATCTGCGCAGCCTTAGCCGCGTCAAATTTCCAGCGCTTTTTGCCGAGATTTTTGCGGTGGTGCATCTCCATACTGGGATAAATTTGCCTGGCAGCCTCAAACTCAATGTTCCAACTCCGGCCGTGCAGGGCCGAGTTGATGGTGGTGACGGAAACGCCGTAATCAATGCTAAGTTCCACGGTGTCTTTCAAGCGGGTCCGGTAGAGCCGATGGATTTCCATGACTGCTATCGAGGTCAACTTGCTGTTCGGACACGCATCTCCAACCGGGTAAGCCTCTGGATGTTTATACCGGCCGCTGCTTTCACCCTTTGCCGTGCGATTAGCTTTTTTTGCGTCGTTGTGATTGTCAAGCGCTGTCCCGGCAGCCAAATGTAAAGGGTTTACGCAAGAGGTGTTATCACATAAGTGACGGACCAATGGCTTGGGGATTTTTCCATACGCCATCACGAAGGCGACCCGATGCGCCAGGAGTCGCTTTCCGGCGACACTTAGGACACCGTAACCCCGTTTGTCACGGGCACCTTGCCATATAAGGCAGGCTGTGCCATACAAACTTCGTTGTTGCGCAAACCGAGTACGAGCAAAGAAACTATCGATGGTGTCAGCCAGTTCGCGCTTCTGGAAACGACGCCGCCAGATGCCGTGCTTGTCTTGAACAAATCTGGCCTCAAGATGTTGATGGCGGCTAATCATACTTGGCCCCCAAGTCTGTTTTCTCTGGCGAATGTTGCAGCATAGTCAGTTGCCCAATCAGTTGCGTCAGCATTGGCTTTGCAACCTCCGGGTGTTTTCGAACGAGGCCTGCCACAAGGCTCAGTACGAGCGCCGCAGCGGCTTCCGCGTTCTCGGCAGACAACTCATTGATCAGTTGCGGGACGTTGATGCGGTTCGTTTTTTTCATTTTACTCTCGGGTTGATTTGCAGATATTAATTAACAGTTGGAAGGTGTTCACGAGTCGCAGTTTTTCATTGGGGGATTGGCTGAGGATCTCAGCGCAAGCCGTGATGTTCAGCGCCAGCAGTTTGTCATGAAGTTTGACCTGGCGTCGTTTTAAACCATATTTCTTGCCGTCGAGGCCGGTTCGCGGCTCGGGTTGCTCGCAGGCACCAGTCCTTCGCCGGTATCGGCGCACGGTAGCTTCCGACACGCCGAGTTCTCGTGCCAGAGCGCGGTTCGAGGCGGTCGGTTGATGTGCAATGGCAAGTTTGACCCGATTTTCGTTGCTTTCTTTCATACTTGTTTGCTTTCGGTTTTGAGGTGCGAGGTTGAAAATTCGCCGCTTGCAGCCCTTCGGTGGAAGCGCGCGAGTTCGCAGTCAGAGATGTAGTGTCGGCCAGCAATTTGGACGGTCACAATCCACCCGTATTTACGCCACCGCCACAAGGTTGTGCGACTGATGCCGAGATTCGCCTGGAAAGTTTCAGCCGGTGCCAGCCGCTGAATTTCTGGTTCATTTCGTTGCATGACGGCAACTTAACTCAAGGCGACGAGCATGCACGGCCGTCAAAGCGGACGTGTGAGAGAGGAGTTGATGGACTTGACGCTCGAAGCTGCTTTTCACGGTTCCGCGGCTTCAGGTTGGGAAAACATTTTTAAAGTGCCGCACCCAATCACGCTAACTGCAAACTTTTCTCCTCATGGCGACGCGCCTCGACCGGCCAATTAGGCTCTCCATTGAATTTTCTGAACAGGGCAAGCCAGATGTTCTTTTGGACGGTCAAGCCCGACGGGCTTTTGTGTTCTGAAAGGATGGCAGAATCTTGCAGGGATCACGACAGCATTCAGTTTAGTAAGTCGGGCAAGATTGGCA
The DNA here is from genome assembly GCA_023431185.1 of Verrucomicrobiota bacterium. Taxonomy (GTDB): domain Bacteria; phylum Verrucomicrobiota; class Verrucomicrobiia; order Limisphaerales; family JAEYXS01; genus JAEYXS01. The sequence goes on along the minus strand of JAEYXS010000055.1, from coordinate 64,405 downwards.
GCCAATCTGCTGGCTGCGGCATTCTCCACAGTCTGACACTGTTCCGTCCGGGGGGCGCAAAACTTGCGATGAAGGACACCACTGCAATTAGCATCCGTTCCTCCATCAAGAGTTAGTCGCTGGCTGAGTCGGCTTTTCGCGCCAGTTCCTAGAACCTCATTTAGAACACCATTGTTACAAAAAACTCCTGAGAAAACACATCTCAAGATCCATCGGAACGAAAGGCAGTCCTGTGGTTGTTCGCAGAAAAGAAGCTCGTTATGTACCCAGTAGAGGGCCATATGCAGCATCACTGTGAGCAGTCTCGCTGCAGGAATCGGGGCGTGCTCGCCCTGGACGTATATCCCGTCAAACCATGGACTCAATCGCCCGCATCTTATTCATCTGTCGCCGGATCTGCCATATCGGATGCCCTGAGTTCCAAAAACCACCGCCGACTCAAGGTGATGTCGTAGAATTGTATGCTAAACACCGCCTGATAGGAGGTATTTTGCTGCCCGTTCTTTTGCTTCAGTTAGCCTGAGCTCTTTGGTTTCTACTAATAGGGCTTTGTCAATTTGCTCTACTAACTCTGGATTCTCAAACGCCCGCATTGCTGGGTTGCCATAACCATATGTAATCTCTCTGGTAAAGAAATGCCCAACTCGCCAAGCGCGCCAGAAATCACGCAGTTGAGCAAGTGTTTCCCGGTATGACCTTAGCAAACGCTTCGGTTGTATTTGGAATCGAGGTCCGGCAAGGCTGTGGCGAACATTCTGTAAGTATGCCAACCGGTCATTTACCTGAGCAAGAGTAGCCCCACGACCTACGGATCGGGATTGTCGCGCGAGGGCGCTGGAATCTTGTCTCATTTGGCCCAGCAGGGAAGCAAAAGCTTCGCAAAGCTCCGTGTTCTCATAACAGAGGTCAATCCAGATCTCCTCACGGATGGCCCGCCTTGGGCGATTGGGGTTCACAGGGGTTGCCTTTTCCTCCTGCTTCCCAATGGGTGGGGGATAGCAAAAGAGCAAGAAATTGTGTTTTTGCTTTTCCTCGATTTCCTTCCAATCTTGACCGGGCCAGTCAGGGAAAAATTTCATAAATTCCTCTGCCATCTTGACTTTCTTTGAATTGGACGGGTCGCCCAGCGGGATGAAAGCCCGGCCAAACTCAAACTCCAATTCGCATTGCGCCAATCTGACCTTCACCGATTCTTGTGAAAAATACTCCTTGTATAAATTCTTACTGGCCAACTTGGGTCGCAAGATCTGGCTCTGTATAGTGGGAAAAGTCGGCTTTTTTCTGGTCAGTTTGGATTTCATGGCTTGGATTTAGTTAAGCTCTGTTCGTTGACAATCAGGAAGTGTTTCTTGTCCGCTCATTATTCCTGAGTAAGTGGGATAGTAAATTCGTTATAATCCCCCGTGGTAATGCTTCAAGCATTATTTGGAACCCCTTTGTGTAGGGCAGTTGCGCCAGTGTTAGCTGAGTCACGCAGTTCATGGAGTAGCCGTTTCGTTAAGGTGTTGAGCTCGGCGAGTCTTTGGATCCTTGCTCAAGCGGTAGAGTCCCTATTCGGGGCCGCTCCGATTTCACGCAAGACAAAGCATGTGGAAACGATGCTTTCCTTCAAGTCGGACCAAATTTGATCCGCTGTGCTTGCCGTTGCGCGTGTTCGTTGGACAGGTGTCCATAGACCTTGCCGATCAGAATTCCCCCGTCCTGATGGCCCACCCAGCGGGCGATGGTCATGAAATCGATCCCGGACATGACGCACATCGAGATGAAGAAGTGCCGGCAGTCATGAAAACCGAAGCCTTCCAGGCCGGCCGCCTTCCGGGCCATCAGCAAAGTTTCCCGGAAGGTCTTGCTGGGACGGTCCTTGTTGCCGCGCTGCGGTGACGGAAAAAGCCAGGCCGTATCCGGCGCCTTCCGCTGCTTCATCTCCCGTAAGTGCGCTTCGAGTTTGGGGTTGAAGTCCACCACCCGCGCCTGGTGGTTCTTGCTCTGCCCGTCGGCACCGATCGTCAACTGCTTCTGCTGCCAGTCCACATCCGCCCATTTCAGGGCGAGCGTCTCCGTCATGCGGGAGCCGCAATACGCCATCAAACGGAGATAGTCGGCGAACTCCTGCCCGTTCTTGGAGGTCTCCAGCGCCTGCCCGCAGATCTTTTCCATGTCGGCCAGCGTGAACAGCTGCCGCTTCCGGGCGGTGTACTTCAGCGGTCGCATGTTCTCGGTGGGCAGCGCCTTGATCCAGCCTTCCTCCAGGGCCTTTTTCAGCACGTTGCGGAGGCAGACGATGGCGAGGTTGATGGTCCGGTTGCTGATGGTCTTTTCCTTGTTGTCTTTGCCAATCTTGGGGGCTTTCCGTTTGGTGATGAAATCGTTGATCATGGCCCGGCTGATCTGGTTGAGCCGGGTTTCGCCCAGATGGGCTTTCCACTGGTTGAGGTGCCCGGTTTCCGTTTCGATCGTGCGCTTCCGTTTGGCCCCTTTCACGGTTTCAAAATAGGCGAGATACTGGTCCGCGTACTCGTTGAACTTGGGGGCGCGGCGCAGGGCGGGGAGGGCCTGGTCCTGACGCCGGGTTTGCAGGGTCCGCAGTTCCGCGGTGGCCTAGGCCACGGTTTCGGCTGCCAGCGGCACGCGCCGGACGGCCTTGCGCCCGGTGGCGGGGTCTTCGATGCTGAGGCGGGCGTAGAAGCGCCCGTTGCGGCAGCAAAGTCCGCGTATCGGCCGCTTGCGTCGGTCCAGCACACTTTGGTAGGCTCCGCCCTGTGATTCGACAGTTGTGCCATCGGGTTGCAAACCTGGGCTGGCGGTTGCAGCGGGTTTCATGAACGCAAAAGTGTCACAATCAGTGTCACAACTGCAAGAAAATCACAGTCAGACACTCCTAAGTGCTTGATTATCAAGGTTGCGCGAGTGGTGAAATGGCAGACACGCCAGACTTAGGATTTCGTTTTTGCCATTTTCAAACCCTTCCAAATGCTTCCATAAGCTTTCGAGCATTGGCCTGTAAACATTGTGTGAAGTGTTGTCTGGTAAGCCTAGGAACGGAGGAATCACCTTGATGTCATAACTGGCACAAAAAGTGGCACACATAGCCAAGGAAGCTCGCTCAGGATGGCATTCTTAGCATCAGAAACGCGTTCTGGCTGGTTTAGGCAGCAAACTGCTGCCCGTGCTCATTGGTGGAAAGAAAGTGAGATGGTGGGCACGACAGGACTTGAACCTGCACGGATTTCTCCACTGGATCCTAAGTCCAGCGCGTCTGCCATTCCGCCACATGCCCAACCTTTGCCAGATTCAAGGCTGACGTGCCCTCAGTCAAGCAAACGTCTTGTTGACCTAAGAGTTGAGTTTTTTCGTTAAGGCTTGGAGTTCATGTTCCATCGTCGCTGTGCATGGCTTAACTGGAACTGTAGGCTAATCCATGCCTGAACGTTTGCTGTATTTTCTTCCCAGTCGTTACTTTTTCCACAATTGGCTCAGCTTGGGGTTCCAGCGGAATGGATTGCGGGTGATAAGTGTTAAGAAGTGCAAGTATCATCATCTTTGGGAGGTGAGGCTTAAAGGTGGCATCGCGTTTTCACCACAAATGAGCGAATCTCAGATGGCTGAATTGCCAAGTATCGCAAATGATGGACTATCCAAACTAGTGGCTGAGAAAATCATGCAAATCACCAAGGAATACGGTGTGCCAGTAAAAGCGGATGAGGTTTCCGCGGCTCGTTATGGATGCTGTTTTCGCGCAGCCTTTATCTGGCCTGTTGGGAGGATTGGAATCATGCCTCGGCGTCTCATCTACCCATGCCCATCAAGTTGGAATATGTCTCGTGCACTGAATTGAGCGCAACGGCTGTAATACCTGCCACTCAGAACCGTCAAATGGGTTTTGCTGCACAAATGCCTTACTTGAAACTGCTTGTGTTTCGCGGGTCGGTTTTGCGGATGAGACTCTCACTTGTATGCAAAATCACGTCTTTCAGGGCGATGTCAGTTGGTAGAATCTAACCGGACTGTTGGTTGAGTATGGGTCTGTGACTTCAAAAGGCGAGCTAGTGGCTACGATGTTCGTTACCATTGTCCAGTCTTGAAGGTTAGGGGATGCCAAGACTGTATGTGGCAGATTGGTCGCTAGGTTGATTGACAGTAGTGCCGTGCCGTTTGCATTGCGAATGACGGATTTGATACGCGCAGCGTGGACCTCGTTGTTACCGGAAATCAGATTGATTACGGCATTTCCGTATGACAATCCTTCGTGGCCATTTCCAGAAACGTCGGTGAGGATTCCCGCATCAAAGTTCCAGTAAGCTAAAAGATTTGGTTCATTGCCGGAAAGTCTGCTTTGCATCGTGAGCAGGATTCCATCTTTGTCTTTGGACACCCCCCAAATTCGCACTTCATCTAGATACCCTTTGGCATACTTGCCTGATGCTGGCGGAGCCAAGAGGTTGCCAAAAACCAAATCCTTGCTGCTCTGGCGAATGGTTTGCCCTAGAAGAGGCCCGTTGGAAGAATCTTTCGTTTGTTGGGCTGCCAGAACTCCGTTTGTGTAAAACTTCATCACTCCGTCTGAACTGTTGAACGTCAGCGCAATGTGGACCCATTTTCTCTCTGCTGCTGGTACAATGACATAGGCATAGTTGTTTTGATTGAAGAACATTTCGACGTTAAAGCCCGGTGAGGCTGTGGTGACAGGTTTCCAGTTGATATGGTAGCTGCGATCAGAGGTGACCGATCCTCCATCTCCCTTGCTGATGAAATACTGGCTTTGATTGGCGGGAGCGCTCTCGGGATAAACCCAAGCTTCCAAGGTCAACTCTGTTGCCGAATGCAATGAGGTGGAATTAGCCACCTTCACATAGCTATTGCTACCATCGAGTGAGAGCACTTTGTTTGAAGATGGGGCATTTGCGTAGGCTGTGTCTGACAAATCAGGCACCCCATCACCATCAATGTCGCTGGCGTCGGCAATCTCAACTTGCCAACTGGTGTAGTCGTTCCACGTCGTGCTAAGATCGCCATCTGTGAAAGCAATTGAACCGGAATACTTGTTGCCGGAGCGAGTCAGGATGGTCCCGCCGATTGTGTAAACAGAACCGTCACTGGTATCTGTGACATGGAACTGAGGGAAAGTCAGTTGGTTTTCACTGTCCACCGTGAACACCGTTGCCCCCGTAAAAGTCCTGACCGTACCACTTCTGGAGTTAAATCTTTGGATAGCAAAAGAGGCGAGGTTTTGGCTTCCTCGGTCGTAAGCCATGCTTCCTGAGAAGGTGTTGATCTCCCAACTTCCTGAGAAATTAATGGTGCTGCCACCGGTCGCTTGGTCTTTAACCGTGTAAGTGCCAGATTTGGAACCGCTATTTCGATTCATCGTGATTAGCACGTTTCGCGATTGTGCGGGGGGGACTGAACTGAAATCGGTTTTTGCTACACCTGTTGTGGATATGTTGCATGACATGTCTTGCTGCGCGAAATCTGGTAGTCCATTGGCATCTGAGTCAGTGACTGGAAGGCTGATCTCTAGGCTGCCATATTCAGCAGTAGATCCATCGCTCACTTTAACTGTTATGAAGTCTGTTTCGTAGATTCCACCTCCGCCTATTTTCGGCCTAAGTTCACCACTGTAAAGGTAACCGCCAGAAATTGTCTGGCGAAGAGGAGAGACATCTGTGCGTCCATCAGAAGTGGTGAAATTCATCACGACTGGAATACCATAGCTATTGGCTGAAACAGGCGATAAGAACACTGATTGTCCGTAACCGCTTACTGAAGCTGCCATCGCTGGCAGACTGACAACGCCTGCGACTGTAGCGACGATGATTCTTTTGATATTCAAGATTACAGCCTTTCTTAGCGTGCAATGCGGTCAAAAAGCAGGAGCGCGAACCTGGCGCATCCCCGCTAAAGGCACCGCGAAGCGCCTGTCCAGAGGAAGATACCAAGCCGCGCCCGATTAGGCGCGTACCTGGGCTGGTCTCTGGACAAATGAAATTCGCGGTTTCTTAGCGAGACCGTAGCCTTTGCTACGCTAAATTGTTCGACGTTTTTGTTTACATAAGCTTTGCAGGTTAGAACGTAGCAAGAAGCACCTGCTTTTCGCCATGATTTTTTCCTGTCATTGGAAGCATGGATTGAGTGACAAGTAGCGGGCGGCTCTCAAGCTACTCATTTGCCTCATCTTCCAACAAAACATTCGTCGGATAACTCCTGAGCAACTCCCTCACAAGCGACCTGTTGGCTGGTGCCTCGCGACATGCTGGACTCACCCCAACAAACCTTGAGCGGCGGCGGGCGTCTAAGGTGCCAAAGTATTGGAGTTGGCGACGACTGTGCGTGGTCTCGCTGTAACTGAGAAAGAATTCGCAGACGTTTTGGTTCAGTTGCCTGACTGTTTCAGGGGCACCCTCGCAGGCTTCCAAGCTGGCCCTGTAGGGCGTTACAACGTCGATGGGCTTAATCAGATATGAGATGGTTTTGGCTAGATTCTCCTGAGCCTCAAGGCGGGCCAATCGCGTCGTGACAGGATGATGGATTCGCCCGTCTTGAAATACCTCCCAAGTCTCAAGGTCTGGATTGAACTCAACAGGGCGATATGACTCAACCAAAGCATTGGTCTCATCGATGAAAGATGGACTGATTTGCTCGGTGAACAGGAGAATATGGCAATGAGGCAAGACAGTTAAGGGGTTGAAAGAGCAGATGCTCAGTTCCTCGACCTTGATTGCCCCTATAACTTGGCGGCTTTCAACCATTTCATGGATCGCATGACCACAAGCGGCCCAGTAATTTGTCGGATCGTCCAATAATGGCGATTCAAAGCTCAGTTGGCCATCAAAGCTGATGGTAAGAAAGTACCAGTTGCCAGCGCTGAAGTGAGGCAGAAAGGTATGCATGAGCCTCATGCGGTAGAGGTGGCGGCAGTAATGGCAAAACTTCCACAGCTTGCAGATGGATTTGCGATTTGAGCAGAGGCAAAACCTCTGCCTGTGATTCCAGTCAGACATCAGGATAAGTCCTGCTGTCTCAGGGTAGCCTTGGTTGCGATTAAACCTATGCGGGAACAGGCGGATGCGATTCGTTGTGTTCAACAAAAAGAACCTTTGCTCGTCTGACAGGCAAAACTGGTTGCTTGTAAGCTCAGCGAGATTGGACCAGTTCAGGTGATCTGGAAGAGGCATGAAGATATTAGTAGAGATACTATTAGGTTGAGGAGTTGAGAAAAGCAGGGGGAAGCGTTGTTCGTACAGGCCCTCCCCCTGCTGCACTTGCTAGCCTTTTGAATTCTCGATGGCCTGTTCAAGAGCCTGATTGAGCAGCATCATAGACTCGTCAGAACCACCCCTGTCAGGGTGGCATTCCTTTGCCTTATTGCGATAAGCTGAGCGGATCTGATCAACTTCAGCCCCTTGCTCCACTCCAAGAATCTCCCAACAAGACTTTCCTTCTGAGGATTGGGGCAAAAGCAGATGACCTGCGAGAGCGCTTTCCATGGTGCCAACACCCCACCGTTCTTGACCACGAAGCGCGTGGATGTGGCAAGCAATCGCCCATAAGTTTTCTGCGATGGTTTTCCATTTGTCACAGGCAAGCACTACGGGGCGTCCTTTGTGGTTGAAGAAAACTGCAACCCCTTCGTCCTTGGAGCGAGAGCTGGCATTGTATGTGATGGTTACGTCAGTGGCTTTTGCTTTGCGAAGCTCAGCCTCAAGCTTGGATTGAGCTTCCTCTGAGCTCCAATTGTGGAACCGAGCCATACGGATTTTATCAACTGGCGTCCTGATTTTTTCAGTCGGCCATTTCAACGGACTTTTGATCTTTGCGTTCATGTTGTTAGTTTTAGGGTTCCTCTTGCTTGAGTTGGGTCTTGGCAGCGTAAGTGGTGGGGATTTTGAAGTCCCCAGCTTCGGCACGCCTAAGAAACTCCTGAATGGCTTCGTTCGTGACGTATGGGTTGCCAGCAATGGTGATTGTTTTCAGCCATCCCCGTTGGCGCCAACGCCACAAGGTCTGGTAACTGACTCCAATTTCCTTCTGGAACTTGGCGAGACTGCAAAACCTGTTCATAGCAATGCTTCTGGTTTAGAGCCTGCATCTCTCAGTAGAGAAGTGCAGTTGCAGGTGGTTTACCCGCACACATAAAGGAACCGTGAAAAATTTCAGTTTTTATGGCTAAGTTCGGCAAGTCGGGCCTTTTTGAGGTAATTCCCCTTTAAAATGATTTTAAAATTGAGTCTACGCTCAGTTTGCAATAAGGGAGGGGGTGTGCGCTGCGAGGTCTGTGGAGGAAGAATGGAGTCGAAAGGCCCAAGGCATAGCAACACCAAAACTATGCTGCGATACCGTTGCGTACTTTGTAAGCAGCATCGCAGCAAGAAACATGAAGTTGACAATATTTTAGATCGTTTTCCCATGCCTGTGAGAGGCGCCGGCACTAGAAAACGTCATCGAATGATTGAAGATTTGGTGCTAAAGGAGGTCTACGCTTTTTTGTTCTTTTACGGAAAGCCAATTTTCAAGAGGGGGCCGATTTCAGGGATGGCTTACGAAGTAGTGCCAGAAGCGCATGACGAAAATGGAAAGAAAGTGCTGAAATGGCTCAAACACTACGCTGGTGAGCAAGAGTTCCTTGAATCTCTGGCTGCCAAGCTAGACGAGAGATTTACTACCCCAAAAACAAAACGGCCATTGGTAAGGCGTTTTCTGATGGCACTTATTGCGTAAGGCTAAGCTAGGCCGCTGCTAAGATGCTTGATGGCCCAAAAACAACCCGCTGTGCTTGAAGCTGGGTATGTTCGTTGCTGAGATGTCCGTAAACCTTTCCAATCAGAACCCCTCCGTCTTGATGGCCGACCCAGCGAGCAATCGTCATAAAATCGATGCCTGACATGACGCAGTAACTGATGAACAAATGGCGACAGTCATGGAAACCAACATGGGGCAGTTTAGCGGCTTTCCTGGCGAGCAGCAGACTTTCCCTGAAAGACTTCGCAGCCCTGTCTTGGTCGCCGCGTAAAGGGGAGGGGAAAAGCCAATCAGAGTCGGGGGCTTTCCGTGAGAACATGTCCTTGAGGTGTGCTTCCAGTTTGGCGTTAAAATCGACGCGCCTTGCCTTGTTGTTCTTGGTGAGTCCATCTGATCCAATGGTGATTTGACGGGTTTCCCATGCCACATCAGACCATTTGAGATGCAAGGTCTCCGTCATCCTTGAACCACAGTAAGACATGAGCCTGAGGTAGTCTGCCAACTGCTGTCCGTTCTTTGAAGTGGTGAGGGCTTTTTCACACAGGCGCTCCATCTCATTTGCTGATAGTAAGCTGCGCTTACGAGGGGTCCATTTCAAGGGGCGCATGTTCTCCGTGGGCAAGCGCTTGAGCCATTCCTCATCAATTGCTTTCTTCAAGACGTTCCTTAGCACAGTCATGCTAAGATTTACGGTTCGCCCGCTCCACCCAGCCCCTTGCCTTTCCTCGATGAAGGCGAGAATCATGCGCTTGTTGATTTGACTCAGGCGAGTCTCGCCTAAATGTTTCACCCACTGCTTGAGCAAGCCGCTTTCGGTCTCCATAGTGGACTCACGTTTTGCGTCTTTGACCGTTTTGTAAAAATTCAGGTAACTGTCCACGTATTCGTTGAACTTTGGGGTACGCTTGGTGACGGGCAGATCCTTGGCCTTACGCTTTACTTGGAGCACCTTCAGTGCCTCGACTGCTTGTGGCACGGTTGTCGCGTCTTCAATCAGGATACGTTTAACTGACTTTTTGCCAGTCCTCTCGTCTTCAACAGCTAACCTCGCGTAGTAACGTCCGTTCCTGACCCAGAGACCCCGGACAGGTTGTTTACGTCCATCAATGACCTTGAAGAAGCGATTCTTGACCGTTTTCTCGATACTCTTCTCTGGATTGGAAGATTCTGGACAGCAGCGGGTTACATTCGTTTTCATAGGCTAACACTGGCACAAAAAGTGGCACATGCACATGCCTATAAGAACGTGAAAAATCTAAGTTGCTCTCTACCAACGCACAAAAAAGTCTCTCAGTGCAGCAACTACCAGACTTAGGATCTGGTCCCGTAAGGGGTGAAGGTTCAAGTCCTTTCTCGCGCACCAACTTTTTGGAGCATGATCTATCCGCCAGCCAGATTCTTTAAGTGGTTTGTGGCAATCACCGTTGCCGCACTCGTTTTTGTTATCCATCGCGAATACCAGCAAGGGGCAATGGGCAGATACCTGCGCAGTGAAAGTTTTACGACTTTGGCGCTTTCTTTTCCTAAAAACCCCGACGCGCGGAACCGGATCAATCTTCTATGGAGCGATCGTGTGATGATCGTTCGTGTGGAGGTGGCTAATCAGGCGGAGTTCAATCGCTGGCTGGCCATCAGCAATAGACCGGAGCGTTCCGGTGCGGAGCGTATCATCTTGGTCCGTGATGGGACCGAGTATCATCTCTGATGTTAGCTGCTTTGCCCCATCTGCGCTTATCTGCGTCCATCTGCGGTTAGCATCCTTCAAGGCCCCAACACCACCTTCACCCGATAAAACTTTCCCCCGCCATTCACCGGCAAACTCACCGCCACCGTCTGATTGTTCCCCACGATATCAACGTAGCCCGTCACCCCCGCCCAAACCGTCGGGTTCCCGAATGCAGTCGCGTATTCCACCGTGTAACGCCGCGTCAACCCCGCGTACGCCACCCCTTCGGCCTTCATCGCCGTGAAGCTGAAATTCACCATCCCGCCTGTGGCTGTCGGTGTCATCCGTTCCGTATTACCCGTTTGCGGATTCGTCCCCAGCACATACTCCTGTGCATTCGTGTAACCGTCTCCATCCGGGTCTGCCGCATCGTTGTTACTCGCGGAACCAAAGTTCGCGATGCGCCAGCTCTCCAACGGGCTGAGCACGCTGATGTTCACTGTATTCGTCCCTGATTGCCCCGCGAAATAAGCCGTGGGCGATCCGCCCAGTTTCGTCACGTCGCTCGCGCTGAGCGCCGTGTTGAACATCGCCAGATCGGCCAGCGACCCTTTCCACCACCGATCCCACATCGCACTGCTCGTGGGCAGACTCACCCCGCCATACCGCACCGTCTTGCTGTTATCGAAACTGAACGCGAACGCGTTATCACTTCCCGCCAGCGTGCCATCCACATACAAGCTCAACGTGCCGCCATTCCGCACGATGGCGAAATGATGCCACACACCCGCCGTCACATTCGCCTTTGTGATGCCCACGTCCTGCGTCGCGCCATTGTAATTGCGCAGCTCCAACGTATTGCCCGTGCCGTAGTAACCCAACGTCATCGCGTTGTTCCCGTAACCGCCCGATTCACCGAGTTGCAAGATGAGATCGAGGTTCGCCGTGCCCGCGCGTTTGAACCAGCCACCGATTGTCCAATCCGCATTCTTCAGATCCAGCTCCGTCGTCGTGAGCGCCCGCTCCAGCCGCGCCGCTCCCGCCGTGCCATTCTCCGTCAGGTAAACACTCTGCCCCGCCTGTGGTGCGAAGATGGTCGGCACATCTGAGGTGTAGCTCACGCTGCCCGTGCCCACGACCGTCTCCGTCGCGTCACGACCTTGCCCCGTCGTATCCGTGGTGTTGCCCGTCTGGAAATCGTAGAGGAACAGCGCCCGCCCATCGTAAGACTTGTCCAGCACCGTGTAGGTGAAGTTTGCCGGACCGTTGTAACCCGCCGTCGGGGTGAACCTGGCCGTGTAACCATCCGCCAGCAACGTCACCGTGCCATTCTGCGGCGCACTCACCTTGAAGCGCAGTTGCGCCGTCGGGGTCTCGACATCGTTCACCAGCGTGCGCAAGTCCACGTCTACCACTGTGCTCTGTGGTGTCGTCACCGTCGTGTTATTCGCCGTCGGCGCATACGCGATCTCCACATGATGCACCAGGCTTGTGCGGCTCAGTCCGTTCGCATCTCTCGCCACCGCCGTGAGTTGATGCTGCCCGCCCGGCAACGTCGTCGCCAATTCATAAGGCGCTCCGTTGTTATCCACGCCCAATAAGTTGGCCCCGTTGTAAAACTTCACCTCGGTTATCGCTCCGTCCGTTGCCGTGACCTCTGTCGTGATCGTTACCGGGCCGGCTTGGGGATGATACGCTCCATCTTTTGGGCTCGTGATTTTGATTTCAGGTGGAGTGTGTCCCACGGCCAAGGTGAGGTGAGGTCCGTTTGAGGCCAGGCTGTTTTCGCTTGAGGCGTAAGACACATAACCATCCGCCGTCTGCGTGGTGGCCAAAATCTTGAAAGATATGGGCCCGGTATTGGTGATGGTCTTGCCGAAACCGAAGACCAGGGTGGCTGCCGCGACCGGGGTCCAAGTCGCCAATGCGGGACCTGTTGCTGCGGGGGCGTTGTTCCAGGTGACCGCTGTTTCCGACCATGTGGTATCCGGCACCAGGTAAACTCCATGCACTCCGGGCGAGCTCGCCTGCAGGCAGTAGAGATCCATCGACAAGCTGAACAGGATGCCGCCGACATCGGGGATGTTAAAACGAACGTAAGCCTCGCGGTTGAACCCGGCACCGCTCTTCTTGACGACCAGGTTGGATGCGTTGCCGTAATTCGAATCCTTGTTGGCATCGTTGTCATACGTGTAAGTGTCCGCCTCGGCGGGGATGGTCACGAGCTGTGGTTCGCCTCGATAAAAACGTGCTTTGAACGTCTTCCCATTCGAACCGTTCACATTGATCGTCATGGAGATCGTGTGGGAGAAGGCGTTTATGCTGATGCCAGGATCGGCGCTGATGATCGAGCCGACCTTGTCGATCTGCAGAGTGATGGTTCCGGTATTCGCCTGCGTCGGGTCACTCACGGCCACGTCAATGAATGCTCCGTCCTCACACACGAGTACCGAGCACTTCTTGTTCGCCGTGATGCCACCCGCTGTCTGGGTCGTATCCGTCCAGAAGTTCGCCGCCGTGATGCCCAGCGTCGTTTCGCGCACCGCTTGCACATTCGCGGTGTTCGTCAACACCGTGATCTGGGGGTGTTGGGCGTATGTTTTCGTGTGCCTTGCCGAGCGTCCAGGCAGCAGCACGTATTGGTAGGTGGCGTCCAAAGGGTTCGACCCGTGATCCAGTGTCATCCGCAGATAATTCCTCGTGATCGGCGTGGTGGATCCTCCGTCATCGATGTCCGAGGTGGCCCCAGTCCGTGCCTCCCTTACCGCTATGATCTCCGTGGCTTCCGGAAAATAATAACCTATGTCATCGCCGCCGATATGTCCTGCGAGATGTGCCCAGGAGGTGCCGCTTAAGATATCGCTCCATCCCAATGAGGACGATAGCTTCGTATCATTCACCGTGAACGCGTTTGCGCCCGTGCTGGAAATCTTGCGGTTCTCCACCGTTGTCTCGATGGGGCGTCCATCCGTGCTCGTGATGCCTGCGCCCAGGCAGACGATTTCGTCATCGAACATGAACCACGATTTCTTGCCCGTCAGCGTCACTCCCACGCCCTTGAACTGCATGCCCGCCGCGCCGAACTTGTCTAGCGTCGCACCACCCACCCAGTTATGCGGTGAGAGCGTGTTCTGCCCTTGGGCGCGCGGTCCGATGGACGCCGTCTGATGCGGCAGCTTGCTCTTCGTCACATCCACCGTTACCCCGGGCAGACGATAGGCATCGATCGTCGCCCAATAGTTATCACCGAACTGAAGCAGATCGGAGTTGTAGAGGATCGTCATGCCATCACCCGTGTACCAGCCCTTCAGATTTTCCCCGTTGATAGATTCAAAATTCGCTATGCGCGTGGAACTCATGCTCAGTCCGAAGCCGTAACCCGCTCCCAGATGCACCACGCGGTCCATCTCCGGAAAAGTGAAGTGCTTGATCAACTCTCCCCGCCGGATGATGCCCGCATCATTCATCAGGCTCTGCGCCATCTTCACCGTGGGCAAGGGTCGGTTGGCCACGAAATCCCGCACCGTATCGCTCAGCGCCCATTCCTTGATCATGCTCTTCATCCGCGCCGCGTCGGCTGGCGGTGCGAACTGCGCCACCTGCATGATGGAATCAATCATCGAATGTCCCGTGGCCTGTGCACTGGCACCAGAACGCCCCGCCTCCCGCCCGCGAACCAGGTCCCAGGCCGCCCCGCGATAAATGATCGGCTCAAACGAATCGAACACCCAGCGATACAGGTTGTCCTTCAAGGGGTCAGTGACCTCCCAGGTGGAACCCGCCAGCAGATTCATCACGGGGGCGATGGTCGCTATCAGGCTCGCCCCGTAACCCGCCGTGTAAGGGTGCGTGGTATGCTGCAAAAAGGAGCCGTCCGTATAAAAACCATCACCACTCGTCACATAGGGAAAGAGATTGCTGAAAGCATCCCGAGCCGCGACCAGCTTGGCCCCATCCTTCACCACCGCACCACGTACCGCCACCACCCGGATCTTCCACATGCGGTTCGCCCCCGTGAACGTGCCCGTCGTTCCGCCCGGTGCCTGCGTGGTCGCGGAGGGCGTGAACTTATCCACCGCCCCCATGTAATTCGAAATCTGGGTGGGGCTGAGCTGGCCGTAAAGCAGCACCGCGATATCCCCCAGATGCATCGGCGTGCCGATCTCGAAATCCCACCAGTTGTCGTAAATGGTCTTGGTGGCGTTGTAACGGTTGGCATGCATCCAGTCCAAGGCGCTCAAGAGGTCGGCCAGCAGGTTGGCGTTACCTTGGAGCGAAGAACCCGGCGTGGCGTAGCCCAAGGCCATCGCCCGCAACCGGCCATAGTTGCTGGTGATGTGCGAGGAAACCGTGGTGCTGGCCAGGTCGCTCCAGAGGTACGTGCGGGTAGGGGATTTATCCATGCTCGCCCAACTCGCGTTGGCCGAATTGGCGATACTCGTCAGCTTGGGAGCGATGACCGGATCGATGGGGTCGTAGCCCGCACCCACGATCGTATCGAACCACTTCTGCCGCAGGTCATCATACTCGTCCGCTCGGAGGCTGCTGGTGCAAATAAGCAACCAGCAGAGCAGCCAGGTGGCACAATACGCCCATGGCTTATGGTACGACTTTGCGTCCAGGGTCATCACCCCTCAAGATAGGCCGTGAAATGCCTGAGACAACCGTAAAGATTCGCCCTTTATTGCGCTGGCTATGAGGAACTTAAGCGGCTTCACCGACGGCTTCCGTGATGGCGATCTTCCGTGACAATTCTTCGGTCACCGATTCGCAGAGCCCGAGGAACGTCTGTTCCGCGAGGCTCAAGTGACGGCTCTTCCAGTGCAGCACACCCCAGTTGCGTTTCAACTTACGACGACCCAAGGGCAGGGCGACGAGTGAGCGTTCCTGCAATTCCTTCTGTGCGATCCACGGGGCCAGCACGCTGACGCCCAGGCCCAGCTTCACCAGTTCCTTGATCGCCTCCATGCTGCCGAGCTGCATGAATGTCTTCAGGTCGAAACCCTCCTGCGTGAAGTATTCCTCCACCACGGAGAAAGTGTAGCTGTTCCGGTTGTAGAGGATGTAGTTCTGCTTCGGGATCTCCGCGCGGTTCACCTGGCCCTTCACCGCCCACGGATGCAGCGGGCTTACCAGGAACATCAACTCATCATCGAAGAGCGGGTGAAACGCCAGTTGATCATCCAGTTTCGGCTCCAGCGTCAGCGCTAGATCCACGCGATGATTCCGCACCAAATCCACGAGGGTCGGAGAATCCCCCGGCTCAATCGTCACGATGCAGTCCGGGAAGCTCTCTTTGAACTCCCGCAGTACGGAGGGCAGCACATACTGGCACGCCGTGGTGCTGGCTCCCAACCGCAGGCGGCTCCGGCCCCATTTGCCCAAGTTTTCAAGCGAATCCCGGGCGCTGGACATCTCCTGCAGAATTTTTTCCGCATACTGCAAAAGTTGTTCACCTGCGAGCGTTAGTGATACCTTTTTGCCCACCCTGTCAAAAAGGCGACACCCTACATCGTTCTCCAGAGCCTTCATGGAATGGCTCACGGCCGATTGGGAAAGGAACAGTTCTTTGGCGGCAAGCGTGAAGCTTCCCGTTCTGGCAAGGGTCACAAAGGCCCTTAATTGGCGGCTATCGAGCGGCTGATTCATGGATGAAACTGGTTCATACTCTTCATCGAAACAATTCAGAGCATTCATTGGGCCAACTTTCGGGAAATGGCACGCCAGAGGCTCTATAAAATGACGATGGGCAATTTGAACCACCGTCTATGAACATCCGTAACCGCTCCCAGCGCAATATCCGGCGGCTCAAGATCGGCTACGTGCCACTCATCGATTGCGCCCCTTTCCTGGTTGCACAGGAGAAGGGTTTCTTCGCCCGGTATGACCTGAACGTCGAGCTGTCCCGGGAGCCCGGTTGGGCGACCATCCGGGACAAGGTCATCTACGGCGAGTTGGACGCCGCGCACGCCGTCGCCGGCATGCCCTTCGCTGCGACCCTCGGCCTGGGCTCCATCGTCTGCGAATGCTCCACCGCGCTGGTACTGAATCTGCACGGCAACGCCATCACGCTTTCCAAGGACCTCTACGACCGGGGCGTGCGCGATGCTCGCACCCTTAAGCAGGTGATAGACCGCGATCGCGGCGAGCGCACCTACACCTTTGGCGTCGTCTATCCTTTTTCCTCGCACAATTTCCTCCTGCGCCAGTGGCTGCGCAGCGGCCGCATCGATCCGGATAAGGATGTGCACATCGTTGTCGTGCCGCCACCCCAGATGTTCGCCAATCTCCGCGCGGGTAACTTGGATGGTTACTGCGTCGGTGAACCTTGGAACTCCGTTGCTGTGCGGGCGGGCATCGGCTGGTGCGTGACCACCAGCGCGGAACTCGCCCCGAATCATCCCGAGAAAGTCCTCATGGTGCGGAAAGAGTTTCTGGACCATCACGCCGACGAACACACCCGCCTCGTCGCCGCCATGCTGGAAGCCTGCGATTACTGCGATAATCCCGAGCATCGTGATGAACTCGTGAACATCCTCTCCCGCCCGGCGTATCTGAATGTGCCCGCGCAGAACCTGCGCCAGAGCCTGACCACCACGTTCGATTGCGGTTACGGCCGTACGCGTGCCTCCGATGATTTCCTTGTGTTCCACAAGCACGGCGCGAACGAGCCCTCGCTCGACAAGGCCGCGTGGGTCATCAATCACCTCATCCACAGCGGCATGGCCACGCAGCCAGATGGCATCGTGCGCGGCACGGCGGGGAAGGTCTTCCGGCAGGACCTCTACGAAGAAGGGCACCAGTTATTTGCCGAATGCCGTCGCCCGCTATCGATCGCCAATGCGGGCAACCAGCCGCTCGTGGTCTAGCGCAGACTGCGGCTGTGTCCACGGAGGACCAGCCGTAGCAGTTTGATATTCGATGGTTACTACGTTTCGTGATGTATTTCCCCGCACCACTTCGTTTCGCCAGCTCCTGTTTTTGAGTGCATGCTGCTGTTCCCATTTCAACAGCTCTGCTGACTGTTAATGCCGCCTTTGCTTATTTTTCGCCATGTGCTTTGGGCGTGCTGGCTAAATCTGACCTGCATAGTCCCCTTGATTTTATTGGTTGGAATCAAGCTTCACTGAGTTCGCGGATACTTAGCCCCTTGTTCCCAAGCCATCTGGAACATCAATGAATTCGATTCATCAATTCGAGAAATAGAAATCAGCGCGTTAATCAACACATCTTGTCCCGGCTGGCACAGCAGGAGCTTGATTGCTCGGCATGGTGACCGCGAAGTCAACAGTGTCAGCCGGTTTGAATGTGCGCAAAAGCCGCTCCAGCGGCTGGTCGCACATCCTCCTGCTGGCGGCTTCCGAGTGCGGGGCGGAGAAGTCTGCGCTGGAAACAGCCGTGGATTGCTTTGCCCGTCGCCGTTTACTCCTCAAGGCCGTCCGATCCAAATAACCCCATCCAGAAAACGAATCCATGAAACAGAAGCCAACCAACACCAATCTCAGCCGCCGCAAGTTCCTCGGCGTGTCGGCCAAGGGCCTTACCTTGGGCGCGCTCTTCTCCGGTCTGCCCAAGGGCTGGGTCGGCAGCACCTATGCCAGTGACGCTCCTGAAACCGCGAATCTTCGCTGCGGTATCATCGCGCTGACGGATTGTTCACCTTTTGTAGTCGGCTCTGAAAAGGGCTTCTTCAAGAAGTACGGCGTGAACGTCACCATCGCCAAGGGTGCCAACTGGGCCGCCATCCGTGACTCGCTCTCCAGCGGTGACAACCAGATGACGCACATGCTCATCGGCATGCCCATCGCCTCCACCATGGGTCTGCTTGGTTCACCGAAAAAGCCGATGATCATTCCGTGGCTTGTGAACCGCAACGGCCAGGCCATCACGCTTAAGGCCGAGTTCAAAGGCAAGGTGGGCGCTGATCCCAAGGCTTTGAAGCCCTTCGTGGACAAGGCCAAGAAACTCGGTGAGCCGATGTCTTTCGCCATGACGTTCCCGCCCGGCACGCACGCCATGTGGATGCGCTACTACCTCGCCGCCGGTGGCATCAATCCTGACAAGGACATCTCTCTGCTCACCATCCCGCCCGCACAGATGGTCGCCAACATGAAGATCGGCAAGATGGATGGCTTCTGCGTGGGTGAGCCGTGGAACGCCCGTTCCATCGCGGACAAGATCGGTTTCACATCCGTCACCACGCAAGACATCTGGAAGGATCACCCGGAGAAGGTCTGCGCCTTCACTGCTGACTTCGCGGCCAAGAATCCCAAGACTGTGAAGGCCGTGCTCAAAGGCCTGCATGACACCAGCGTCTGGCTCGACGATCTCAACAACCGTCCAGAACAATGTGACATCGTCAGCAAGCCGAACTTCATCAACTGCGACAAGGACACCATCCTTGGTCGTCTCCAGGGCAAGATGGATTACGGTGACGGCCGTACGATGCAGGACGAGTTCTACATGCACTTCAGCAAGCGCAACTGCAACTACCCGCAGCCGTCTTACGCCAAATGGTGGCTCACGCAGTTCCGCCGCTGGGGCATGGTCACCGGCAAGCCGGATTACGATGGCGTCGCCAAGCAGGTCATGCGCAGCGACATCTACACCGAGGCGATGAAGGAGATCGGCGTGACTGATCGCGCCCAGGACGACTCCGGCTGGGAGATGTTCGACGGTGTGAAGTTCGATCCGAAGGGTGACCTCGAAGCATATGCCAAGGGCTTCGCCGTGAACAATGCCAAAGGCTGATCCGAAACCGAAACTGTGATAAGAATATGAAACCCTCCACCGGCAACCGTAACCTCTGGCTCGCAGCGATGCGTCAGCGCACCGTTTGGATGCGCGTCCTGAAGGTTGGTTTGCCGGTGGGGGTCTTGCAGGCCGTCCTCAATCAAGGGGATGTCTGGTATCATCATCAGGCCACCGGCCTGACCCTTTTCAAAACGATTATCTCTCCGCTGGTCACCTCCAGTGTGGCGCTTGTTTCCGCTGCCGCCACCTGGGTGGAGAAGCAGTCGGAGAATGACGGGAGGCAAACCTGTCCGTCCGTTGTCTCCCATGGTGAATCCCTGAACGCTGAATCCTCCCGCTGACTTTAACTCTTTAGAATCTATGAAATCATTCAAACTGGACTGGTTGATCCTGCCCTTGATCGGTGCCTTGATCGTGGTCGGTGGCTGGCACTTGCTTGCGGGCAAGAAGGTGGTCGTCAAGGACGCCGAAGGTAATGTCATCTCGGAAGAACGTGTCGGTGCCATCGCTGCGCTGCCTAACGTCAAAGAGACGTGGGAATCCAGCAAGCCCTACGTGATGGAGCCGTTCGCGCATCGCGGCGAGTTGGACCAGGGCATCCTGCGTTTCACCTGGCTCTCGCTGATCTTGGTGGCCAAGGGCTACTTCATCGCGCTCCTCATCGGCACGCCGCTTGGGTTCTTCCTGGGGCTGTCGAAATCCTTCACCAAGATGGCTGACCCGATCATCCAGGTGCTGCGCCCGGTCTCGCCGCTCGCGTGGTTGCCGCTCGGCATGGTGCTCTTCCTCGGTGCGGGCAAGAATGCGAGTGACCTCGCGGCGCTCTTCACCATCGCCATCTGCGCCATGTGGCCGACCGTGTTGAACACGGCGGTGGGCGTGCGCGCCATCCCGCAAGATTACTTGAACGTCGCCAAGGTCTTGAAACTCTCCCGCTGGAAGACGCTCACCAAGGTGATGATCCCGGCCACGCTGCCTTACATGTTCACCGGTTTCCGCCTGAGCCTGGGTATCGCGTGGCTCGTGATCGTGGCCGCCGAGATGCTCACCGGCCGTCCGGGTGTAGGCGGCTTCCTCTGGCAGCAGTATAATGCGCTCATCTACGAGCAGATCATCCTCTGCATCCTCATGATCGGTGTGGTCGGGTTCGTCCTCGACCGTCTGATGAGCGTGGTGGAACGCCGTTTCAAGACCGCTTAAGGCAAAAATCCTTAACTCTGAATGCCATGGCATTTCTTGAACTAAAAAACGTCAACAAGGGCTTCGGTGCCAAGGGCCAGCGCAACGAGGTGCTCAAGGATTTGAACCTGAGCATCGAGAAGGGCGAGTTCGTGGCCATCGTCGGTTACTCCGGCGCCGGCAAGAGCACCTTGATGAACATGATCGCGGGGCTCATCCATCCTGATACCGGCACGGTGACGCTGAACGATCTGGAGATCAAAGAACCCGGTCCGGATCGCGGTGTGGTATTCCAGAACTACTCGCTGCTGCCGTGGTTGAGCGTTTACGAAAACATCTATCTGGCCGTGGATCAGGTTTTCCCCAACTGGGCGGCTGCCAAGAAGCAGCAGCACGTGGAGCGTTACATCGGCATGGTAAATCTCACTCCGGCGCGCGATAAGAAGCCCAGCGAACTTTCCGGCGGTATGCGCCAGCGCGTGAGCGTGGCCCGTGCGCTCGCGATGGACCCGCAAATCCTTTTGCTGGATGAACCACTCGGTGCTCTGGACGCGCTGACCCGCGCCACGTTGCAGGATGAGATTTCCCGCATCTGGCAGGAGAACAAGAAGACGGTGGTACTCATCACGAACGATCCGGATGAGGGCATCTACCTCGCCGACCGCATTATCCCGCTGACCGCCGGACCGAATGCCACACTCGGACCTTCCTTCCAGGTGGACATCGAGCGTCCGCGTGACCGCAAGGCCATCAATCATGACCCGGTGTTCAAGCGCATCCGCCGTGAGGTCGTTGATTTCCTTTTGAGCTCCCGCCAGCAGCGCACTGCCGCCGTGACCAAGAAGCTGGTCCTGCCGGACATCGAGCCCGAGGATCTGTCCATCACCCGCGAACTGTTTGGTCCCAAGCCCCGGCCTCGTCGCCGCAGTGAAGTGAAAGTCGAGAAAGTGGAGGTCGAAGTATGAGCGACTATGTGCAGCTTTCCAATCTGACGAAGATCTATCCGACGCCCAAAGGGCCGGTGGCCGTCGTCAAGGATTTCAACCTCAACATCAAGAAGGGCGAGTTCATCACGCTCATCGGCCATTCGGGCTGCGGCAAGTCCACCGTGCTCTCGATGCTCGCCGGTCTGAACGACATCACCGGAGGCGGTATCATTCTCGCCGGCAAAGAGCTGATTGGCGCTGCTCCAGATCGCGGGGTGGTGTTCCAATCGCCCTGCCTGTTGCCTTGGATGACCGCGTTCGAGAACGTGAAGCTGGGTGTGGACCAGGTCTTCTACACGGCTGACAAGGAAGAGCGCGACCAGATCGTGGAGTATTATCTCACAGTCGTCGGTCTGGGTGATTCGATGCACAAGAAGCCCGCTGAACTTTCGCAAGGCATGCGTCAACGTGTGGGCATCGCCCGCGCCTTTGCGCTCTCGCCTAAGATGCTGCTGCTGGATGAACCCTTCGGCATGCTCGACTCGCTCACGCGTTACGAGTTGCAGCAGGTGCTCATTGAGCTTTGGCGCCGAGATAAGAAGACCGCGCTCATGGTCACGCATGACGTGGATGAGGCGCTCTTCCTGAGCGATCGTATCGTGTGCATGACGGATGGGCCGGAAGCAGAAGTGGGCGATATCATCGAAGTGAATTTCCCCCGTCCGCGCGAGCGCAAAGCCGTGATGGAGCATCCGGATTACTACCCGTTGCGCGAACGCCTCATCGAGTTCCTCGAGATTCACGCGCACAAGAACAAGCACAAGCAGGCGGCGCACTCCGCGCCACCGCCCGCTTCCACTCCGGCGCAACCGCCTGCCCAGAAGACAACGGTGACGCCGCCCGTCAATTCTCCCGTCTCCAAAGAAGCTTTAGTTCACTCCGTCTGAACCCAACCCCCCAGAAAACGCCAGCATGAAACACACGACCACACTCCTCACCAGCGCCTTTGTCCTGGCTGCCGCCAGTTCCTTGTATGCCGGTGATTACACTGTCACCGCACCGGTGCGCCCGAGCCAGGGCTTTCTCAATGACTACCTGCGCAAAGATGATCCTTACATGGCCGCCTGGGATATCGGGGCTCAAGTTCGCCTCCGTTATGAGGTGAAAGACAACATCGTCATCGCCGGCGCACCTGGTTCCTTGGACTTCCGGGCGACGGGTGCTGATGTGGATAATTCCTATCTGCTCACCCGCGTGCGTCCCCGCGTCGGCTACACCGGCGAATGGTTCAGCGCCATGGTGGAAGGCCGCCACAGCAGCAGCACCGGGGACGACCGCAATCCGAATCCTGAATCCGACGGTCCGATCGATTTGCATCAGGCATTCGTGACCATCGGCAACCACAAGGAGTTTCCGGTCTCCTTGAAGATTGGTCGCCAGGAGTTGTCCTACGGTGATGAGCGCCTCGTCGGTGCCTTCGCGTGGAACAATATCGGCCGCACCTTCGATGCCGCCAAGCTTCGCTGGCAGAATCCGTGGTTCGCCGCGGACATGTTCACCAGCCGCCTGGTGGTTCCGGACGACAACAATTTCAACGTCTCGAACGAATACGAGACCTTCTCCGGTATCTACGCGACCACCAAGAAAGTGCCGAAGCAGAGCACGGACATCTACTTCCTCTCACGCAACGCCAACGCCAAATCACCGACTCTGCAACTGGGCGGACTGGTGCCTACGCCCTCGGCGCGCGACATCTACACCATTGGTATCCGCGGCAAGTCGAATCCCGGCGACATCGGCAACTGGGATTATACCTACGAGCTTATGGGGCAGTTCGGTCATTTCAATGATCCGGCGCTGCCCGCTGCAACGAGCAGCTTAAGCCATGAGGCTTATGCGATCTTCGCCGGTGGCGGTTACACCTTCGCGGACATGGCCATGACGCCGCGGCTCGGTTTGGAATACAATTTTGCCTCGGGTGACGGTAACGCTACGGATGGCAAACACGAGACATTCGAGAACCTTTTCCCCACGAACCACAAGTTCTACGGGTTCATGGATTTCGTCTCGCTCCAGAACATCCATAACGTCCGTCTGCAGACCTCCATCAAGCCGCTGCCTCGCCTGACGGTCCTGCTCGAAGGCCAGTTTTTCTGGCTCGCGGACACGAGTGACAACTTCTACGCCGTGACGGGTGCCCGTCGTGGCGGCATCGCGGCCACCCCTGGTGGTACAGGCTACGGCATCAATCCGACCTACAGCAGCTATGTGGGCTCGGAACTGGATCTCGTGGTGACCTATGCGGTCTCCCCGCACATCACGGTGGAAGCGGCCTACTGCCACTTCTTCCGCGGTGATTACGTGAAGCAATCGCTGAGCGGCGCGGCCTTCGGTTCGAAGGACGCGAACTACGTTTACGTGCAGACGAATTTCAGCTTCTAAGCCTTTCGGTCTGCGGTTCCTCCGCGCGGATCCGGCGTGCATCCGGAAACGCCCACTCCGCCCGTTTGGCCCTGTCGGCTGAACGGGCGGAAGTGTATCTGGCAGTACTGTGCAAGCTGGTCAGGATGGACGAAAAACAACAGTCATTTAATGGCCATTTAAACATTCCAACTCCATCTGGCACATTAGGTTATTCCCGCTTTTTACCCCTCTTTGCCCCTCAAATTCATGCCTATCAGGCAGATTGGCTATATATGAACAAAATTCATGTAATTTTACAAAAATATGAACGGAGTGATTTGAGGCTTAGGCCCTCGGCATGCTGAAAGAAGGGTAGCGCCTATGCGCTGACCATGATCACTGTGGCTGAAGAACCGAAAATGACGTTGATCGACCAGTTGCTCGCCGAGCAACGGTCGCTTACTGCTGTCGAGCGGTTTGCCAACTGGCACGAGGGGCGCAGTGGGCCCGCCATGGAGGCGCATTACCGAAGCCTGTTGCCCGCGCAGCCGCCGGGTCCGGGAGAGCAATACGCTTTTGATGTGGATTTGGACGTCTGCTCCGGCTGCAAGGCATGCGTGACAGCCTGCCACTCATTGAACGGGCTGGATGAGAATGAAACATGGCGCGGGGTTGGTCTGTTGGTCCCGCCACCGGTCAAGGAGGAGCCGGATGAAGTCTCCATCCTGCAACCCAAGTCATTTCACAAGCACGTCACGACCGCCTGTCATCATTGTGCTGATCCGGGCTGTCTGAACGGCTGCCCGGTGCTCGCTTACGACAAGGACCCGCTGACGGGCATCGTGCGGCATCTGGACGACCAATGCATCGGCTGCCAGTACTGCGTGATGAAGTGTCCCTACGACGTGCCGAAGTATTCGGAACGTCTGGGAATCGTGCGCAAGTGCGACATGTGCGCGAACCGTCTCGGCGTGGGTGAAGCTCCGGCTTGCGTGCAAGCTTGTCCAAACGAAGCTATTCGCATCGCCGTGGTGGACAAGGCGGAGATCATCACCGGCTATCGCAAGAAGAACGATATGCTCCTGCTTTCCAAAGCGGAGAAAACGTCATCCCCTTTGAATGGGCATGTGACCAATGGCCATTCCTTCAACATTCATGCGGTGGCGCCTGTCATTCCAAGATTTCTCCCTAGCTCACCGGATGCGGCCATCACGGTGCCGACGACGCGTTATCGCTCCCGTCAACCGGTGGCTGAACTGGTCTCTGGCGACAGCCATGAAGTGCGCCCGGGCAAAGCGCATCTGCCCCTCACCATCATGCTGGTGCTGACACAAGCTGGCGTGGGCATGAGTTTGTTTGAAGCAATCAATGGCCTGGCAAACCGATCACAGACAATCTTCGCCCTGATCATCTCGGTGATCGGCATGGTCGCGGGCACCTTGCACCTCGGCCAGCCGCTTAAGGCTTGGCGCGGTTTTCTGGGCTGGCGGAAATCCTGGCTGAGCCGTGAGCTGATCGTCTTCGGCAAATTCGTTGGTGCGCTGGGCTTGCACGCCGTGCTCTTGCAGTCGTGGACCGCTTGGATTGCGGCCGGGGTCGGTCTGGTGGCGGTTTTCTGCTCCGCGATGATCTATGTGGATACCCGGCGGCCTTTCTGGAAGGCGTCTTTAAGCTTCCCCAAGTTTGGTCTCACCGCGCTGCTGCTCGGCTGGACTGGCATCATGATATTTATGCCTGCTGGCAGCGACCGGATGGTGCTGGTCGCGATGACGGGATTGCTCATGGCCCTGAAGCTGGCTGTGGAATGCTCCATCTTTGCCAGCCATCAGCACACGCCGGATGCGCCGTTGAGCAAATCCGCACGTCTTCATCTGTTGCGCCCGCTCAGTGAGATCTTCCGGGGCCGTCTAACACTCGCTGCAATCGGTGGCCTGGTAATGCCGTTACTATTGCTCTTGTCCGGTACGCCGTTGGCGGGCATGGCGGCGTTGGTTTTCGGTTTCTGCCTGCTGGGTGAACTGCTGGAGCGCCATCTTTATTTCGTTGCCGAAGTCGCACGCAAGATGCCGGGAGGATTATGAACGAACAGCCCAATACACTTCTGCGCCAGTGGCACGGTCCTTTGACTGCCGAACTGCTGTTGCGG
Organism: Verrucomicrobiota bacterium; assembly: GCA_023431185.1. GTDB lineage: Bacteria > Verrucomicrobiota > Verrucomicrobiia > Limisphaerales > JAEYXS01 > JAEYXS01. The sequence continues at coordinate 38,595 of JAEYXS010000055.1, read as the reverse complement.
CCCGGTGAATTCGGGTTGGGCAACGTGCCGGCCCGGTTGAAACCGGACGCCACCACGCGCAGTGTTTGCGGGTTCTGTTCCACGGGCTGCTCGCTGGACATCCATCTGAAGGATGGCGCGGCCGTGAACCTGAGCCCGAGCAGCGGTTATCCCGTGAATCTTGGCATGGCCTGTCCGAAAGGTTGGGAGGCGCTCACACCGCTTTACGCGTCCGATCGGGCCACCAGCCCGCTTATCCGCGATGAGCGCGGCGAACTTCATCCCGCCACGTGGGATGAGGCGATGAAGCTCTTCACGAGCCGTTTCAAGGATATCATGGCGCAGCACGGCAACGAGAGTGTCGCCTTCCTCAGCACCGGCCAGATATGCACGGAGGAGATGGCCTTCCTTGGCACGCTCTTCAAGTTCGGCATGGGTGGTCTGCATTGCGATTCCAATACGCGCCAATGCATGGCCACCTCGCACGTGGCTTACAAGCAGAGCTTCGGTTTCGACGCGCCGCCATACACGTACGCGGATTTCGAAGAGTCTGATGTGTTGGTATTCATCGGCTCGAATCTCTGTATCGCGCATCCCATCATGTGGCAGCGGGTGCTCCGGAACAAGCACAAGCCCCAGATCATCGTCATCGATCCCCGCCGCACGGAGACAGCGGCGGCGGCCACGCAGCATCTGGCATTGCAACCCAAGTCCGATCTCACGCTGCTCTACGGGCTGGCGAATCTCCTGATCCAGAATCACTGGATCAAACTCGCTTACATCACGCATCACACGACTGGTTTCCATGATTTCGCCGAGTTCGTCCGCCAGTTCACACCGGACAAGGTGGCGGCGGAGACGGGTCTGACGGTGGGTGAGCTTTATCACTGTGCCGAGAGCATCGGCAAGGGCAAGGCCGTCTCATTCTGGTGGACGATGGGGGTGAACCAAAGCCACGAAGCCACGCGCACCGCCCAAGCCATCATCAACCTCGCGCTGATGACCGGCAACATGGGGCGTCCGGGCACCGGAGCCAATTCCGTTACCGGCCAATGTAATGCGATGGGCTCGCGTCTCTTCGCCAATGTCACGGGCTTGCCGGGTGGCCGTGATTTCCTGAAGGCGGAAGACCGTGCGGATATAGCAAGTCTGCTTCAGATTCCAGAAGAGCGTATTCCGCAAAAGAACTCCTGGGCCTATGACCAGATCGTGGACGGCATCGCGCAGGGCAAGATCAAAGGCCTGTGGGTCATCGCCACGAACACTTCGCACTCCTGGGTGAACCAGCGGAATTTCCGCGAACTGGCGAGCAAGCTCGATTTCCTCGTGGTGCAGGACATGTATGCTACCACGGAGACCGCGCAGCAGGCACATATGGTTTTGCCCGCTGCCGGTTGGGGCGAGAAGGAAGGGACGTTCATCAACAGCGAGCGCCGTTTCGGTCTGGTGAAGAAAGTCTCCGTGGCTCCGGGACTGGCCCTGAGTGATTTCAATATCTTCCGCCTCATCGCTCACTATTGGGGCTGCGAGGATTTGTTTCGGGAATGGACCTCGCCAGAAGCAGCGTTCCAGATCCTGAAACGTTTTTCGGCGAACCGGCCCTGCGATATCACCGGTATCCGTGATTACGCGCATCTCGATGAGAGTGGCGGCATCCAATGGCCGCTCCCGGAAGGGGCGAGGGGAGAGGGGCGAGGGACGAATGGAACTGGGGGAGGTTCGCACTTCGCACCTCAAACTTCGCACCTTGCCGAGCGTCGTTTGTTCGCTGACGGGCATTACTTCACGCCGGATGGCAAGGCACGCTTCCTTTTTGAACCTCCCCGACCAGTGGCCGAGCCTGCGACGCCCGAGTATCCTTTTATTTTGCTCACGGGCCGTGGGACTTCGGCGCAGTGGCATACGCAAACGCGCACGGGCAAATCCGCTGTACTGCAAACGCTCTATCCTGCGAACGCTTACGTGGAACTGAATCCGGTCGATGCGGCACGGCTGGGTATCACGCCTAATTCCACAGTGGCGGTAATTTCCCGTCGTGGGCGTGTCCAATGCACGGCGTTTATCACCACGTCGGTGCAACCCGGGCAGGTGTTCATTCCCATGCACTATGGCGTGACGAACCGGCTCACTAAGGCGGAGTTTGATCCCTATTCGCGCCAGCCCAGCTACAAGCACTGCGCTGTGCGCGTGGAAGCGATCTCTGCTGGCGGTCCAGCTTATCTCGAAACCATCTCTGTGCCTGACCATGAGTAACCGCATCTTCAACGTTAATCAGTTCGTCCGCTTCTCGGATAAGGCGGCGGTGGTGAAAGAGATTGTGGTGACACCGCATTCGCGCATCGCGGTGTGGTGCGTGCGGCCCGGCCAGAAGGTGCCGACGCATACGCATCCAAGCGGGCAGGACACGTGGGTGATGATGCGCGGTGAACTGACTTACCTCATGGGCAATGGTGAACGCAGGGTCATCCGTGCGGGTGAACTCGATGTGGCCAGTCACAATGAAATCCATGGTGCCGTGAACGAAGGCACCGAAGATGCAGTATTCCTCTCCATTTATTCCGCTCCCGAAATCGGTTGGGCAAAGGCAGTAGCATGAACTTGATTCCTACACTCCCTGAAAACGCTCCCTTCACGCCGGAACAACGTGCGTGGCTCAATGGTTACCTCGCAGGCCTGCTCGCTAGTGGTGCGCCGATGCCGGCGGGCACACCCGTGGAAGCTAAGCCGAAGCAACCGCTCTTGATCGGCTTCGGCTCACAGACCGGTTCCGCCGAAGGCCTGGCCAAGAAGCTTGGCAAAGAGGCGGAGAAGCGCGGTTTCCTGCCGAAGATCAGCGAGCTAAACAAGATCTCGCCCGCCGATCTCGCGAAGGAATCGAAGTTCGTCATCATCACCAGCACCTGGGGCGATGGCGATGCGCCGGATAACGCGGTGAACTTTTGGGCGGCGCTGAGCGCTGAGACGGCGCCGAAGCTGGAGAATCTTTCTTACGCCGTGCTGGGTTTAGGCGATAAGAACTACAGCGACTTCTGCGGTGCTGGCAAAAAGTTCGATGAACGGCTGGAAGCTTTGGGGGCCAAGCGCTTGGTCCCTCGCGGCGAATGCGATGTGGATTACGAAGCGGCGGCGAAGGCGTGGACTGAAGGTGTCTGGCCGGTGCTGGAGAGCGCCACGGCAGCGCCTGCACTGCCAGCTGCAGCTCCTACGGAAGTCGTCACCGATCCTGCCCATGCCAAAGATACGGCGAAATGGTCGCGCAACAACCCGTTCCCGGCATTGCTCAAGACGAACCGCCGCCTGAACAAGGCGGGTTCTGCGAAGGACACGCGTCATTTCGAGATCGTGCTGGAAGGTTCCGGCTTGAGCTACGAGGCGGGTGATGCGCTGGGCGTGATGCCGAAGAACGATCCTGTGCTGGTGGAAGAGCTGCTCGCCGCATTGAACTTCAATGGCGACGAGCAAGTGAAGGACGCCAACGGCAAGGACAGCACGTTGCACGAAGCACTCGTCAGCACGTATGTGATCACTCAAGCACCACCGTCATTTATCAAGGCGGCAGTGGAGAAAGCGAATAATGCCGAATTGATCGGCTTGCTGGCGGCGGACAAGAAGAAGGATTTGGACGCGTGGCTCTGGGGCAAGGACATCGTGGATGTGCTGCGTGCCTGTGCGGGTGCCAAGTTCACCGTCACGGAATTCACTGGCTTCCTTCGCAAGCTACAGCCGCGCCTTTACTCCATCTCCTCCTCGCCCAAAGCGCATCCGGGTGAGGTTCATCTGACCATTGGTGCGGTGCGTTATGAACACAATGGCCGCAGCAAGAAGGGTGTGGCCTCTTGCTGGCTGGCGGATCGTGTGATCCTGAATGACACGGCGGTGCCGGTCTTCATCCAGACGAGTCACGGCTTCCGCCTGCCAGAAGATACGAACAAGCCCGTTATCATGGTAGGGCCGGGCACAGGTATCGCACCGTTCCGCGCGTTTCTCGAGGAGCGCAAGGCGACGGGTGCCAAGGGTAAGAACTGGCTCTTCTTCGGTGATCAAGCGCGCGCCACGGATTTCCTCTACGAAGAGGAGCTGACCGCGATGCAGGCCGAAGGTTCGCTTACGCGTCTGGACCTGGCGTTCAGCCGCGATCAGAAGGAGAAGATCTATGTGCAGACGCGCATGTTGGAAAACGGCGCAGAGCTGTGGAAGTGGCTGGAAGAAGGTGCGCACTTCTACGTGTGCGGTGACGCCAAGCGCATGGCGAAAGACGTGGATGCTGCGCTGCATGAAGTGGCCGAGAAGTTCGGTGGCCTAACAAAAGAAGCGGCGGCGGATTACGTGGCCAAGTTGAAGTCAGACAAGCGTTATCAACGCGACGTGTATTAAGATTTACCAGGAACACCTATGAGCAACTCCACTGTTCCCATCAAAGAGATTTCCGGCCAAAAGCTCTCGAACGAGCAGACCGCGTATCTCGACGGCTTTTTCTCCGGTCTGAAGAACCGCGGGGTTTCCTTCGGCGACCTCATGCCGAATCCGGCGGCGCAACCGTCTGGTCCCGCGAAGCCGAACCTGGAAGACCTCATCCCGGAGGAGCGCATCAAGCACGAGCTATTTCCGCTAGATGCGTATCCGCTCCTGCTGCAACACGCGGCGGCGAACCAGGCCCCGGACAAGGAGAACACGTTCCGCTTCAAGTGGCACGGCCTGTTCTATCTCACGCCGAACAAGGAAGCCTTCATGGCGCGTTTGCGCATCCCGGGCGGCCAATTGAAGACGTTTCAATTGCGTGAGATCGCTAATTTGGCGAAGGATCTGACCACGGGCTATGTGCAGATCACCACACGGGCGAATCTCCAGATCCGTTTGATCGAGCCGAAGAATGCGCCGGAAGTCTTGCGCCGCATTCAAGGCGTGGGCCTGCACACGCGTGGTTCCGGTGCGGATAACATCCGCAACCTGACGTGCGATCCGACAAGCGGCCTGGACCCGAATGAGATCATCGAGACGCTGCCGCTCACGCATGAGATGGGGCAGGTGATCCTGAACACCCGCGAGTTCTACGACCTGCCGCGCAAGTTCAACATCGCGTTCAACGGCGGCGGCCTCATCAGCAGCGTGGAGGACACGAACGACATCGGCTGGACGGCGGTGCGCGTGGAGCAAGACAGCGGTGAAGTGAAGGCGGGTGTTTATTTCCGCTGCGCCTTGGGTGGTGCGACGGGTCACAAAGCTTTCGCCAAGGATCTTGGAATCTATGCGAAGCCAGAGGAAGTGGTGAAGGCGACTTCGGCCATGCTGCGTGTATTCATCGCGAATGGTAATCGCGGTGATCGCAAGAAGGCGCGCCTGAAGCATTTGCTCGAGACGTGGACGCTGGAGCAGTATCTCGCGGAGACGGAGAAGCTGTTGGGTTATACCTTGCTGCGTGCACCGAAGCTGGAAGCAGCTCCGGTGAAGGCAGCTGGTCCGGCACATCCGCACATCGGTGTGTATCCGCAGAAGCAAGCGGGCTTGAACTGGGTGGGCGTGGTGATTCCCGTCGGTCAGATCACGCCGAAACAGATGCTGCGCATCGCGGAACTCGCGGATGCTTACGGCTCGGGTGAAGTGCGCATGACTGTCTGGCAGAATCTCATCATCCCGAACGTGCCGGATGCTTATGTGGAGTCGTTGAAGAAGGCGCTCGTGGGCATGGGCTTCGGCTGGCAGCAATCGAATCTGAAGAGCGGTTTCATCGCGTGCACGGGCAACAGCTACTGCAAGTTCGCGGGGGCGAACACCAAAGGTCACGCGCTGGAACTGATGGAGTATCTGGACAAGCGTGTGAAGCTGGATGTGCCGGTGAATGTGCACCTGACCGGCTGCCCGAACTCCTGCGCGCAACATTACATGGGCGATATCGGATTGCTCGGTGCGAAGGTTAAGGTGTCTGGTGAGACGGTGGAGGGGTATCACGTGTGCATCGGCGGCGGCTTCGGCAAGCAGCAGACGGTGGGGCGCCAGATCTTCCAAGGCATCTCCTTCGATGACCTTAAGCCGCTGATGGAAAAGATTCTGAAGGGTTATCTGCGTCGCCGTCAGGAAGGGGAGACTTTCCTGCAATTCACAGCCCGGCATGACCTTAATACCCTGCAGGCCATCTTCACAAATAATGAGTGATTCTGGTTTCAGGGTCTTATGACCCCGTCTCCCTAGGGTGGATTAGGCCGCTTTTAGGGGAGTGGGGCAGACTCCGATAGTTGGCCGGTTTGTGACTTCCTGAAAGATGCGGAGAGGGTCGTTCTGATAGCAAGAAAGGGCAGGTATTTTGGCTTCTTTGGAGGTTAATTGGCTTGTATTTGGGCGGTTTCGTCTGCATCTTGGACTAAATCGGGCGTTTTCTTTTCCCGACAAAAAATTCAAAGCAAACGGCAATAAGCGGGCGGTTCTTTGCCCGACATAATGCGACAAATAGTTAGGTGCCAGCTTGATTGGTACCGGAACACATTTTTTACTATGAAAGCAATCAGACACCTCCTCCCGCTGGCTTTGGTTTTGTTTTTGGTGCTGACGCGAGCTGACGCCCAACCTGCTTCCGGGCCGATCATCATCGAGCGCAACACGGTTCCCAGTGCGCTTGCCGCCGCGTTGACGCCAGGGGAAAATTCCGGTCTGACCATCCGGCAGGCCAGTTTGCAAGGGCATTCCCTTGAAGGCGCAGCCTCGACTGGCCTTTATTTTCTCGGTGTTGAGGGTGATGTTAACGGGTACGGGTTGAATCAGCCGGGTATTGTGCTCAGCACCGGCAATGTGACCGACTACCAATCGGGCCCCAATACGACTGGCAGCCGCACCACCGGGTATGGTGTTTCGGCCACCGGGGATCAGGAAACCTTGCTGGATCCGATCACCGGCACGGCCACCTCGAATTTCAACCATTTTGACGTCACCCAGCTAGATATCGAATTTGACGTCACTTCGGACAAGAATTTCATCTCGTTTTATGTGGTATTTGGGTCGGAGGAGTATGCGGAATATGTCAATTCACAATATATCGACGGTTTCGGCATCTACCTGAACGGCCAGAACATCGCCTTGGCCAGCGGCAAGCCGGTGAACATCAACCATCCGGAGATGAGTGCCATTGCCGGCACGGAACTGGACGGGGTGCTGAGTCCGCAGGGGACTGTCATCATGCAGTTCACGGCTTTGGTGGCACCGGGTTCCGTCAATAACAAGCTCACTTTCATTGTGGCTGACACATCGGATTCGGCGCTGGACACCACGGTCTTTGTTTTTTCCCTGGAATCTTCCGTGCCGCCGCCGCCGCTGACCATCAGCAACGGTTCGGTAGTGGAGGGTAATGACGGCACGAGGAACATGGTTTTCCAAGTGGAGCTGGCCGAGACCGAAGTCGGTTTGCAGACGGCCATCGGGACAACGGTCCGGGTCAGTTACAACACGGTGAATGGCTCGGCACTGGCCGGTATTGATTACACTGCCACCAGTGGTTTGCTGACGTTCCCACCGGGAACGACCACCCGCCAGATACTGGTGCCGATTCTGGGTGATACGGTGGCGGAAGGTGACGAAACCTTCCAGATCCGCCTGACGAACCCGGTCGGGGCAAGTTTTTCAGGGCCACCGGCCACCGGAACCATCATCGATGACGATGCGGATACGGTCATGACGGTGTTCGCCTCGGTCAGCGATGTCACAGTCACGGAAGGGAATTCCGGCTCTGTGAATGCCGAGTTTACCATCATGCTCTCCTGCCCGAGTGCGAGCGTGGTGCGGGTCAATTACCGCACGGTAAACGGTTCGGCGTTGCAGGGGACAGATTTTGCAGCGCTCAACGGCGTCCTTGAATTCGAGCCGGGCGAGCTGCAGAGGACGGTTGCCGTGACCGTCAACGGAGATCTGCTGAACGAGGCGAATGAGAGGTTTTCACTGGTCTTGAGCAATCCGGTCAATGCGGTGCTGGGGGATGACCGGGGCATGGGCACCATCCTCAATGACGATCCGGTGACGGCTCAGATCAACATCTTCGACGTCACGGTCACGGAGAGCGATTCCGGGACGGCCACGGCCACCTTCCAGGTCTGCCTGACGGAGGTCAGCGGTCAGACGGTCGGGGTGAGGTTCGCCACGGTGAATGGCACGGCCATTGCCGGCAGTGATTTTGTTTCTGCTGCCGGGCTGGTCACCATTCCGGCAGGGCAGTTGAGCCGGCCGGTCTCCATCACAGTGAAGAGCGATGCCTTGGTGGAGGCCACGGAGACTTTCCTGGTGCAGCTAACCTCGCCGTTGTTTGCCACGATCGCAGACGGGGAGGCGACCGGCACCATTCTGGATAACCCGCGTCCGGCTGTGACGATCCATAACACTTCTGTGACTGAGGGGGACGAAGGGATCACCACCGCCCAGTTCGAGGTGACTTTGGCGGCGGCGAGTGAATATCCCGTGGTGATCAGCTATGCCACGGCGGACGGGACCGCCAAGGCGGCGGATAACGATTACATCCCGGCCAACGGGTTGCTTTTCTTTGAGCCCGGGCAGACAACCAAAACAATCGATGTCAGCATCAATGGCGACCTGGTCAACGAAGCGAACGAGACTTTCTTTGTCAACCTGAGCAACAATGTGGACTTCTTTCTAGCTGGTCCGTCAATGCATGAATTCGGTACGGGCGTGCTGCTGGTCAGCAAGGCCACGGGAACCATCGTGAATGATGACCCGGTCACGGCCCAGCTCTTCATCGACAGTGTGACCGTGCTGGAACCGAGCGCCGGTTCGGTGAATGCGGTCTTTACCGTGTCGCTCTCAGAACCCAGCGGCCAGACGGTGAGCGTGCGGTTTGCCACGGCCAACGGCACGGCCCTGGCGGGTTCGGATTATGCGGCCAAGAACGGCTTTGTGACTTTCCCCCCGGGGGTCACGAGCCGGACGGTAGCCGTAGTGGTGAACGGGGAAACCTTGCAGGAAGATGCGGAGACATTTGTGGTGAACTTGAGCATGCCGGTCAATGCGACGATTGAGAACGGGGTGGGCACCGGCACAATCTTGAATGCGACGGGCGAGAACACTCCGACCTTGCTGACGATTGCCGATGTCAGCGTCGCCGAAGGCAATGAGGGGATCACTCATATGACGTTCACCGTGACCATGCCGTTCGCCAGCCTCCATACGGTCACGGCGAACTACGTTACTGCGAGCGGTTCGGCCAAATCCGGCACGGACTTCATCTCTGCCTCCGGCACGGTCATCTTCCCGCCGGGCTCGACCAGCCAGACCATCACGATCCAGGTGCTGGGCGATGTAGTGAATGAACTCAATGAGACTTTGAGCGTCACCTTGAGCAGTCCGGTGCATGCCACTTTGCTCAGGAACCGGGCGACGGGCACCATCGTGAATGATGACCCGCTGCCCCGCATCACCATCCACGATACCAGTACGGTGGAAGGTGACAGCGGGACCCGTTATATGGAGTTTGAGCTCAGTCTTTCCGGGACCAGCAGCCGCACCATCTCGGTGAAGTTCGCCACGGCAGACGGGAGTGCGCTGGCGCCGGGCAGCTATGCCGCCCGCGACGGTATCTTGGTATTCCCTTCGGGGACGTCCACGCAATGTGTCGCGGTAGTGGTGTATGGCAATGCGACCATCGAAGGGGACAAGTATATGCGGATGTTATTGTCCGCAGCGGTCAATGCGACCATCGCAGACGGCGAAGGCCTGGGCACGATCGTGAATGATGATGGTTTGCCGGGGCATTTGAACCACTTCACCTGGAGCGCCATCCCGTTTCAACAGACCGTCAACCAGCCTTTCCCGGTGACGGTCACGGCGCGGGACCGGTTTGGTGATGTGGTGACCAGTTACTCAGGCATCGTAAACCTGACGGCTTTGGCGGCCTCGCCAGATGAAGGGCTGCATAACCTGCTGGGAGCGCCTGCGCATAACGTGCTGGCCGGAGGTTTTCGCACAGCCGGGTATGCCTTTACCCCGAATCAGCGGCTCCTAGTGACGCATGTGCGCCACTATAGCGGCACGAAGGTATCCATCTGGAAGAATGACGGCCAGCTGATCGCCAGCAAGAATGTGACGAGTACGCCGGGCTCGTGGCGGGAAACGGAGCTGGATACGCCCGTGATATTGGAGGCGGGCACGACCTACCGGGTAGGTGTCCTGACTTCGGGTTACTACACCCGCTATCTCCCGACGACCGTGTTTGCCCACGGGACAGTGGATGGTGGGTTCCAGACCCCTGGTGATTTCTTCCCCATGACGGCGCTGCAGCGGATTCCCTTTGTGGACCTCCGCTATGCGGTTTATGGAAACTCACAGCCAGTTTCGGTCCTGCCCACGGAGTCGGGTGTGTTTGTGAATGGCGTATGGAATGGCCAGATCACCATGCCGGCGACGGCTGATCTGGTAACGCTCCGGGCGGATGACGGATTCAACCACACTGGCGACAGTGACAGCTTTGAGGTGCTGGCTGGTGAGGGAATGGTGCTGACGTTCAACAGCGGAGCTGCTGGCTCGGGCGGCTTGCAACTGCTTTCCTCGGGCACGGGGGCGGCCGGTTCGGTGCAGTTGTTCTTCACTCCCGGCCAAGGTTATGTCGTTGAAGTCTCCAGTGATTTGATCAACTGGAGTCCGGTGTTCACCAACGCTTCCGGCAGGGCGGGCAGCTATTTCTCCGAGCCAGCCGGGCCGGGCACGCGGTTCTACCGGGCGAAGATGCTGCCGTAAGCAACAATCTTCCACGCCCGGGGACTGGCGGTGGACAAATGTTGAAAGCGTTGGGTTGTTAACAGCCCAACGCTTTGCTGTTTTCGGATTCAGACGGAGCTTATACTGCGCCGTAAGCCAGCATCGCGTCGGCCACTTTCACGAAGCCGGCGATGTTCGCGCCTTGGACATAGTTCACGTAGCCTTTGCCGTCGTCGCCGTATTGACGGCTGCGGTCGTGCACGCCCTTCATGATGTCCTTGAGGCGGGCGTCCACTTCATCCCGGCTCCAGGCGATGCGGATGGCGTTCTGGCTTTGTTCCAAGCCGGAGACGGCCACACCGCCGGCGTTGGCTGCTTTGCCGGGGGCGAAGCTGACTTTGTTCTCCAGAAAGAGGCGCGTGGCTTCGAGGGTGCTGGGCATGTTCGCGCCTTCGGCGACGGCTTTTACACCATTGCTGATGAGTTGCCTGGCATCGTCGCCGTGGAGTTCGTTCTGCGTGGCGCAGGGGAAGGCGAGGTCGCAGGCGATGCCCCACGGGGTCTGGCTTTCGTAGAATTTCGCTTCGGGAAATCTTTCGGCGTATTCGTGGATGCGACCGCGTTTGACCTCCTTAAGTTCCTTCAGCCAGGTGAATTTCTCGGGCGTGATGCCTTGCGGGTCGTGGATGAATCCGCGGGAGTCCGAAGCGGTGACGACTTTAGCGCCTTCCTGCATGAGTTTCTGGATGCAATAGAGCGCGACGTTGCCCGAGCCGGAGACGACGGCCGTCTTGCCAGCGATACTTTCCCCACGCACGGCGAGCATGTTCTGCATGAAATAGACGGCACCGTAACCGGTGGCTTCCGTGCGGATGAGGCTGCCGCCGAAGGAGAGGCCCTTGCCGGTCAGCGTGCCGGTGAAACGGTTGGCGAGACGTTTGTACTGGCCGAACATGTAGCTGATCTCGCGTCGGCCCACGCCAATGTCGCCAGCGGGCACATCGGTGTCTTCGCCGATGTGACGGTGCAGTTCAATCATCAGGGACTGGCAAAAGCGCATGACCTCGTGCTCGCTCTTGCCCTTTGGATTGAAATTGGAGCCGCCCTTGCCGCCGCCCATCGGCAGACCGGTGAGGCTGTTCTTATACACCTGCTCGAAGCCGAGGAACTTCAGCACGCTCAAGGTGACGCTGGGGTGGAAACGCATGCCGCCTTTGTAGGGCCCGATGGAGTTGTTGAACTGCACACGCCAGGCACGGTTTGCCCGGAAGTTCCCCTGATCATCCTCCCAGGTGACGCGGAAGATGATGATGCGGTCCGGCTCAGTCATGCGCTCGAGGATCTGTGCGTCCCGATATTTTTTATTATCGAGGACGCAGGGCATGACCGATTCCACGACCTCTTGGACGGCTTGATGGAATTCGGTCTCGCCGGGATTGCGACGAACCAGACCGCGGACGAATTTGGCCACCTCGGACCGGACTGCTTTGCCGTTAGATTTCATAACTGGTTGGGGTTAGAGGCACTATAGCGAAGGGGTGAGGAGTTCGCCAGTCTGGGAGGATGAAATTTTATCTCTTAACTTTTGAACGCTCCGGTGGATTGCACACTCAACTCCTGGTGCAACTTTTCTTGTTTCGAGGCGTTTAATTTCTGACAACTATGCTTATGAAATCCCCACTTCATTCATTGCTGGCCTTTGGTCTGATGGCGTTTGGCGCTGACTCTCTCTTCGCGGCGACGAAGGCGGAGATCGAGCAGAACTGGCATCAGTGGCGGGGGCCGAATGCAGATGGCGTGGCCCCTAAGGCGACTCCACCGATAGAATGGGCCGAGGGCAAGAATGTGAAGTGGAAGGTGAAGACGCCGGGCTTCGGCACATCTACGCCAATCATCTGGGGAAATAAAGTATTTCTCCTGACGGCGATCAAGAGCCTCAGCCCGACGGCCGCATTACCCAGTCCGGTGCCGGCAGCGCAAGTGGCGCAGCCGAAGGGGCCGGGACCGGGTGGTCCGGGCGGGCCGCCTCCGGGTGGACCGGGGCAGAAGGGCAAGCGCGGTGGCGGAGGAGGGTTCGGTTCGGAAAAGCCGACGGACAAATATCAATTTGTGGTGCTTTGCCTGGATCGTTCCAACGGCAAGACGATCTGGCAGAAGACGGTACGCGAGGAGGTGCCGCATGAGGGGCATCATCGGGATCATGGTTTCGCCTCGGCCTCGCCGGTCACGGATGGGAAGCATCTCTACCTCACTTTCGGTTCGCGCGGGACTTATTGCCTAGATATGGACGGCAATGTGAAATGGGAGGTGGATCTGGGGAACATGACGACGCGTAACGGTTTTGGTGAGGGGAGTTCCACGGCGCTCCACGGGGATGTGCTGGTGCAGACTTGGGACCAGGAGGCGAATTCATTCATCGTGGCGTTGGACAAGCACACGGGCAAGGAGCTGTGGCGGAAAGACCGCCCGGAAGTGACTTCGTGGGCGACGCCATTGATCCTCGAGGTGAACGGCAAACCGCAGGCGATCGTGAACGCGACGACGAAGGTGCGGGCGTATGATCTGAAGACGGGTGACGTAGTTTGGGAGAGCGGCGGGCAGACGGTGAACGTGATTCCTTCGCCGGTGGCCGGGCATGGGATGGTGTATGTGATGAGCGGTTTCCGTGGCAGCGCCTTGCACGCGATCAAGCTGGGCAAGACGGGTGATCTGACTGGGACGGAGGCCATCGCGTGGAAGTTTGATCGCGGCACGCCGTATGTGCCGTCGCCGTTGCTGTATGGGGACAAGTTGTATTTCCACAAGGTGAACGATGCTTTCATCTCGTGCTTCGATGCCATCAAGGGTACGCCGCATTACGTGGAGGAACGTTTGACGGGCGTGAACGGGATCTACGCTTCGCCGCTGGGGGTGGCGGACAAGGTGTACGTAATCGGGCGGGATGGCGGGGCGCTGGTCTTGAAGAACAGCGCGAAGCTGGAGGTGCTGGCGACGAACAAGCTGGATGACCGGATCGATGCGTCACCGGCGGCGGTGGGAAAGGAGCTTTTTCTGCGCGGTCATCAGAGTTTGTATTGTATCGCGGAGAAGTGAAATGGGGCGGCCACGGAAGAGCAGCGTGCAAGTGCTCAAGCAATTGATTATTCAATGGCGACCGTTGTCTTTGGACGTTGCTGCGGGTTGAGGACAACCCACGCTCCACTGAAGTCACAGCGTGATTCTGGTGCCTAAGACTTCGAGGAACTTGGCGAGCCAGGCGGGGTGGGCGGGCCAGGCGGGGGCAGTCACGAGGTTGCCATCAACGTAGGCACCGTCTACTTCGATGTTTCGGAAATCACCGCCGGCCAAGGTCACTTCGGGGCCGCAGGCGTAGTAGGCGGCGCATTTGCGACCTTTGACGACACCGGCAGCGGTGAGGAGTTGCACCCCATGGCAGACGGCGGCGATGGGCTTGTTGGCGTTGGCAAAGTGGCGGACCAGGTCCAGCACCTCGGAGTTCAGGCGGAGATACTCGGGAGCGCGGCCGCCGGGGATGAGGAGGGCGTCGTAGTCGGCAGCTTTGATCTCGGCGAAGGTGGCGTTGAGAGTGAAGTTGTGGCCAGGTTTCTCGCTGTAGGTCTGGTCGCCCTCGAAGTCGTGGATGGCGGTGCGGACCTGCTCGCCTGCTTTCTTGCCAGGGCAGACGGCGTGGACGGTGTGGCCAACCATCTGCAACGCCTGGAAGGGGACCATGTTCTCGTAGTCTTCGACGAAATCGCCAGTGATCATCAGGATCTTTTTTGCGCTCATAACAAGTTCTCCGGGGAAAGAGTGCCACAGTTGGGCAAACGCACAAGCGGGAGGATACTGAAATCTTATGGCAGGATGAATCCGGTTGAGAGACGGACTCGCGCCAACACATCTGACGGTGGCCCCATTTTCCTGCTGAACGCGCACGAACCAGTAAGATGAAGTGCAATATGAAAGAGGGGGGAGATGCCGCAAACGGCGTGAGCCAAAAAATACGGTTGAGGTGCGAAGGGACACCTGTGTTGCCGAGGGAATGCGTGCCTATTTTCCGCTTGAGGGCGGGCGGGAACATGCGAGTCTCAGTACATGATCCGCATTCTCTTTAAGAACGCTCTGGCCCCGGTTTTGTTGGGGCTGGCACTCGTTTTCACCTCATCGTTGCCAGCCGCCGATGCCAAGGGGCATCCGGACACCGCCAAGTGGCAGGACCTTTTGAAGTCCGACCTCTCCAATGCCGTGGGTGGCGAGCATTGGATGGTGGAGAATGGTGTGCTGGTGGCGAAGCATCATAACACGCTGTGGACGAAGGATTCCTACGGCGATTTCATTCTCGATCTGGAATTCAAGGTGGCGGAGGAAGCGAACAGTGGCGTATTCCTGCGCTCGGGGGATACGAAGAATGTGCTGGCGGCGCTGGAGATCCAGGTGCATGCGGGTGCGGATGGCTCCAAGTATGGCATGGTGGGCGCGCTCTATGATGCGATGCCGCCGTCCAAGAGCGCGGCGAAACCGGTGGGTGAATGGAACCGCTATACGATCACGTGCAAGGGCAGCAAGGTGACGGTGGTGCTTAATGGCGAGACGATCATCGATGCAAACCTGGATAACTGGCCGGAAGTGAAGAAGAACCCGGATGGCACGCCGAACAAGTTCCCGAAGGCCCTCAAGGATTTTGCGCGCAAGGGACCAATCGGTTTCCAAGGACTGCACGGCAAGGCGCAGGCGCCGGTGTGGTATCGGAATATCAAGATCAAGTCGTTGGAGTAAGTGGCGAACGTACATGATTTGAGCGAAACTGGCCGGAGGGGACTCCGGCCAGTTTTTTTCTTATAGCCACAGATTAAACACGGATCACACAGATGGGAAAATGAGGAGAAGTTATCTGGTTAGATGATTTGACCAGTCTTTGGTTCTCGTTTGGACGGGTTTGTGTTATTAGGTTGGGCAAATCACGTGACGGACTGTTTCTGCCATATCATTTCTGCTACGCGCGCGGTGGCGCGTGCGGGTTTTTCACTATGGCGACGGGCGGCCTGTGTACTGCTGATTTTTATGGCCATCCTGACGGGCAGTTCTTCAACTCTCCATGCGGAAGGAACGAATGATGTGCTGGCGTGGAGCAAGCTGCCGAATCTCCCGGACAAGGAGGGCTTCGCCTCGGTGTTTGCAGGGGTGCATAATGGCGCCTTGATCGTGGCGGGTGGGGCGAATTTTCCGGACAAGCGGCCGTGGGAAGGTGGTACGAAAATCTGGTATGATACGGTGTATGCGCTGGAGAAACCGGATGGTGAATGGAAGGTCATCGGGAAGCTGCCGAGGCCGTTGGGATATGGCGTCACCATCTCAACGAAGGAGGGGATCATCTGCATCGGCGGGAGTGATGCGGGCGGGCATCACGCGGAAGTGTTCCGGTTGGAATGGGTGAATGGGACGCTCAAGACGACGGCATTACCCGCGTTGCCCAAGGCATGTGCGAACATGTCGGGGGCGTTGCTCAAGAACACGATCTATATCGCGGGTGGGATTGAGACGCCGACTTCTACGCTAGCACTGAATACGCTCTGGGCACTGGATCTGACCAAGCTCGACGCAGGGTGGAAGGAGTTGGAGCCTTTGCCGGGCTCAGGACGAATGCTGGCGACAGCAGGCGTGCAGGACGGCTCGTTCTTTCTCTTAAGCGGTGCAGGGTTGAAGGCGGATGCGGAGGGGAAGCCAGCGCGGGAATGGTTGCGTGATGCGTATCGTTACACGCCGGGGAAGGGGTGGAAACGCATTGCAGATTTGCCGCGCGTTTCGGTGGCGGCTCCATCGCCCGCGCCAGCCATCGGGCAAGCGCATCTGCTGGTGATGGGCGGTGATGATGGGACGCAGGTCAGCGTAGCACCCACCGAGCACAAAGGGTTTCCGCGCGACGTACTCGCTTATCACACGATCACAGATACGTGGACGACGCGGGGCGAGGTGCCGTTCTCGAAGGTCACGGTGCCAGTGGTGGAATGGAGCGGAAAGTTCATCGTGGTCAGCGGAGAGAAGCAGCCGGGCCTCCGTTCGCCGGAGGTGTGGAGCGGACAGGTGATCCAGCGGAAGGCGTCGTTTGGGGCGGTGAACTATGCGACATTGGTCGGGTATCTGGGGGCGATGCTGGGCATCGGGTGGTTCTGCACGCGGAAGAACAAGAATACGGAAGATTACTTCAAGGCAAGCGGGCGCATCCCTTGGTGGGCGGCCGGTTTGAGCATCTATGCCACGATGTTGAGCTCGCTCACGTTCATGGCCATCCCGGCCAAGGCTTACTCTTCGGACTGGGTTTTCGCGTGGGCTAATTTTCCGATCCTGCTGCTGGTGCCGGTCATCGTCGCGTTCTACCTGCCGTTCTTCCGGCAATTGAACATCACCTCGGCTTACGAATATCTGGAGCGACGGTTCAATCTGGCCGCACGGATGTATGGTAGCGTGGCCTTCATTTTGTTTCAGGTGGGACGGCAGGCGATCGTACTCCTCCTCCCTTCATTGGCACTAGCGACGGTGAGTGATCTGAATGTGCAGACGTGCATCATCCTGATGGGGGTGCTTTGTGTAGCCTACACGGTGATGGGCGGCATGGAGGCGGTGGTGTGGACGGATGTGGCGCAGACAGTCGTTCTGCTAGGGGCGGCGATCGTGAGCCTGCTGCTGATCGTTTTTGGCGGTGATGGAGGTTTCAGCGGTTTTTGGACCACGGCCGCGAGCGACAACAAGTTTCACATGTTCAATCTCGGTCTCGATCCGCGGACGACCACGGATGCGTTCTGGGCGATCATCGTCGGTTATACATTCATCAACTTGGTGCCTTACACGAGCGATCAGGCAGTGGTGCAACGGTACATGACCACATCGGATGAGAAATTGGCGGCGAAGTCCATCTGGACGAATGCAATCCTGGCGATCCCCTCTACGGCGATCTTCTTCGCAATCGGCACCGCTTTGTTCGTCTATTTCAAGTCACATCCGGAGAAGCTGGACCCGGCGCAAACCACGGACGCCATCTTCCCGGCGTTCATCATGCAGAACTTGCCGATGGGCGTGGCGGGATTGGTGATCGCCGGTGTGTTTGCGGCGGCGCAATCAACGGTGTCGGGCAGCCTGAACAGTGTGGTGACGGCGATCATGACGGATTTTTACAAACGCTTCGGCGGGAAATCGGATGAAGCGGGTGAGCTGCGGCTGGCGCGCATCCTGACAGCGGCATTCGGCGTGTTCGCCACGGTGGCGGCATTGTTTCTGTCGCAGTCGGATACGAAGTCGCTCTGGGATGCCTACAACGGGTTGATCGGACTGGCGGGCAGCGGGCTGGCGGGGTTGTTCGCGCTGGGCATTTTCACCAAGCGGGCGAACGGGCCGGGGGCATTGACCGGGGCGGTGACGAGTGCGGTGGTGCTCTACCTGGTGCAGCAGCATACGAAGCTGCCGTTTTACTGGTATGCGGCGGTGGGTCTGGTGACGTGCTTTGTGGTGGGATGGGTGGCAAGTTTGCTCATCCCGGCGCGGGCCAAGCCGCTGGAGGGATTGACGCGGCATACGGTGAAGGCGGCGTGAGAATTTTTATCAGAAAGTAACACTATGAAGTTTGAGAGATTGCGTGGGTTGGTGGCGGCTCCTTTTACACCGTTCAATGAAGATGGTTCTTTGCATCTGGAGTTGATTCCGCGTTATGCGGGGCATCTGGCCGAGAACGGGGTGGCGGGAGCGTTTGTTTGCGGGACGACCGGTGAAGGACCGTCGCTGAGTGTGGATGAGCGTAAGCAGGTGGCGGAGAAGTGGGTGAGATCGGTAGCGTCATCGGTGAGGGTGATCGTGCATACGGGGCACAACTGCCTGGCGGATTCATGTGCGCTGGCGGAGCACGCGCAGGAGATGGGCGCGGCGGCGACCTCGTTGACGTCACCGAGTTTTTTCAAGCCGGGGAACATCCGCGACCTAGTGGATACGTGTGCGATGGTGGCGGCAGCGGCACCGGATCTGCCGTTCTATTATTATCACATTCCGTCCATGACCGGAGTGAGTTTGCCGGTGCCGGATTTCCTGCTAGCGGCTAAGGATCGCATCCCGAATCTTGCGGGGATCAAGTTCACGCATGAGAGCCTGATGGATTATGCGAATGCGGTGCGGGTGGAGAATGGGCGTTTCGATGTGCTGTTCGGGCGCGACGAGATGTTGCTGGGCAGCTTAGTGGTAGGCGCGAAGGGCGCGGTGGGAAGCACTTACAATTATATCGCGCCGATCTTTAACCGGTTGCTGGAGGCGTATCGGCAGGGCGATCTGACGAAGGCGGAAGCGGAACAGGCGAAGGCGAATGATATCATTGGAGTGATGATCCGGCATGGCGGGTTGCCGGCGGGCAAGGCGATCATGAAGCTGTTGGGGCTGGATTGCGGGGCGGTGCGGTTGCCGCTGCGGTCTTTGACGCCGGTGCAGGAGAAGGCGTTGGCGGAGGATCTGGAGAAGGTCGGGTTTGGGAAGTGAGTTTTAGCCACAGATTAAGCACAGATCACATGGATGGGGAAATGGGAGGGGGAATCGGATTTGGCGTAACGTTTTTTAGCGGAATGGCGTCTTAATAGTGGATAATCTGTGGTTGTCCCTGAAACATGAATAAGACGGGCATTTTGCTGGGTTCGCTGGTGGTGAATGCGGCGTTGGCGGTGGTAGTATTGAACCGCCCGGCGGTGCCGGCGCCGGTCAAGGTGGAGGCCCCGGTGCCCAAGACCATCGTCAAGACGCGGACGGAGACGGTGGTGGTGCCCGGGGAGACGGAGGTGGTCACGCAGTATGCCAAGCTGGACTGGCGGACTATTGAGTCGGAGGATTACATCAGATATATCGCGAACTTGCGGGCGGCGGGTTGCCCGGAAGAGACCATCCGCGATCTGATCATCGCGGATGTGAACAAGCTGTACGCGGCGAAGTGGAAGGCGCTGCATCCGGTGGAGCAACAGTGGAAGTATTGGGAGCCGGAAGGCAAGAAGGACAAGAAGGACGAGCGCAAATCGGAGGACCGGCGGGCCTTGGAAAAGGAGCGGGATGACTTGATCCGGTCTTTGCTCAACATTGATCTGAAGTCCGAGCTGGCGAAGTATTCGTGGGATCAGGAACGGGTGGGACGCGATGCGCGGCTGGCCTTCTTGAGCGAGGAGAAGCAGGCGCTGGTGAAGGAGGTGGATAGCAAGTACAAGGATGAGTTCCGCAAGCTGGCCGAGGAAGGCAAGGCGGCGAACCTGACCAAAGAGGAGATGAACCAGAAGGCGGCGGCCCTGCGCAAACAGCATGAGATGGAGCTGGCGGGGGTGCTGAACGGGAGCGAGTTGCTGGAGTATGAATTGCGGACTTCCGGGCTGGCGAACAAGATGCGGAACGAACTGGCGTGGTTCGAGCCGAACGAGCAGGAGTTCCGGGCATTGTATCAGAAACTGAAGGCGGCCGAGGAACAGGCAGCGGCCAACGGGCAGAAGTTTTCGCTGGAAAAGGATCTTGCGTTGCTGGGGGATATGAACGGAGTGATCGCGGCGGAGCGGTGGGCGGATTTTCAGAAGATACAAGATCCGGCATATCGCGATGCGTTGAAGATGGCGGAGAAGCTGGAGCTGAACGCTGAGGATACGAGGCTGATCGCACAAATCAACCAGACCACGGAAGCGGAATTGGCCAAGGCGATGGCGAATCCGGATTACACGCCGGAGCAGCGTCAGGCAGTGACGCGGGCGATCAAGGAAGAGAAGAAGAAGGTGCTGAGCGAGGCGCTGGGGAAGCGGATAAAGAGGAAGTAGCCGGTTGCACCGGCGGGCAGTCAACGGAGTTATTAGCCACAGATGGAACACTGAAGAACACAGAGGGGGACAGGAGGAGTGGCGGCATATCGATGATTGTGAAAACGAAAACCCGCTGGGCTTGCGCGCCAGCGGGGTAAATATCGGAGGCCGCTTGCTGTAGCGGTGGTCAGTTTAAGGTGGTTATTCCTTCTTCTTTTCGTCGCCCTTTCCTTTGCCACCAGGGCCGCGGCCACCGAGGCCGGCCTTGGCCATCTTGTCCTTATCTTCCTGGCTGATCTTGGCGCGCTCATCCTGGTCGATACGACCATCTTTGTTCGCGTCGTACTTCTCGGTCATCTGCTTCATGAGGGCTTTTTGCTCTTCCGTCATGGGCGGACGTTCCTTCTTTTTCTTTTCTTCCTGGGCCTGGGCGGAGGTGGTGAGAGAGCCGACCAGCACAAAGGCCAGCGCGGTGGTGATGACGATATGCTTCATAACGATACTTTCGATCGATTTTCTTGAAACTTCCGGTGACCTGCAACCATGCCCCGGAGGGCTGGTTTTGTTGGCAAGCTGGCCGGTGTTTCATAGGGTTAAACGTATGAAACGGAAAAAAGTTTTGGAAAACTTCACCTACTTGGCCGGACTGGGGCGGCGGTAGATCTTGTGGATGGCAGCCTGGTCGGTGCATTTGATGAGCACTTCATCGATGCATACGTGAGGCGGACGGCTGGCGCACCAGACGAGTGTTTCCGCGATGTCTTCGGCGACGAGGGGTTCGGTGCCCTCATAGACTTTCTTGGCTTTGGCAGTGTCGCCGCTGAAGCGGACGAGGGCGAACTCGGTCTCGGCGATGCCGGGATCGATGCTGCCAACGCGGATGCCGGTGCCGTTGAGTTCGAGTCGCAGGGAACGGGTGATGGAGAGTTCGGCGGCTTTGGCACCGCAATAGGCGGAACCGCCTTCATAGGCGACGCGGCCGGCGATGGAGCCGATGTTCAAGATGTATGCGCCAGCGTGATGGGGCATGAGGGGCAGCACGGCGCGGGTCATGCGGAGGAGGCCGAGGACGTTGGTTTCCATCATGAACTCCCAATCGGCGTCCTTGCCCTCGGCCACGGTGTCCGCGCCTTTCGCGCCGCCGGCGTTGTTGATGAGGATGTCGATGTGCGGGGTGTGCGATTTGGCCCACGCCACGAAGGTGTTCACGCTATCGGTGCTGATGACGTCGAGCGGGTGGACGAGGGCATTCGGCGCTCCTGCTTTGCGGCATTCGGCGGCGACTTCTTCCAAGCGATCGACGCGGCGGGCGCCAAGGAGGACGTTGCTGCCTTCCGCGGCGAAGGCTTTGGCGGTGGCGGCACCGAAGCCGCTGGAGGCGCCGGTGATGAGAACCCATTTGTTGGCGAGGCGTGACATGCAGCAACGGTAAGAAAAAATCGGATGAGAAGGGAGGGGAATTTTTCAACCACAGATCAACACAGATATACACGGATGGGGACAGGAAAACATTGAAGCCAGTTGCACAGGCAGGATTTTTTGAAATGGAATTCGGGACAGGATTTACAAGATGGACAGGATGAGCGGCGCAATGCGTGATGCGTAATACGTAACGAGAATTATTAAGTGTTCCGTCATAGAACCACGGAGGCAGGGAGAACACGGGAGGATTTACTAGATGGCGGGCTTGAGGTGGGAGTACTGATAATCAACTGAGGATAGGGAAGCAAGCAATCCATTCATGTCCAAGCCAGACGAGGGATATGCTTCCGGTTGCAGCAATTCGCTCAAGAGGAATGGTCTTTCTTGGTCAGTTTTTCCGTCGAGAGCAAAAAAGAGCCATTAAGTCGGCTTTAAATACAGGGTTACATGCTGTGGCATGGCGGGTGCTAATTCACCCGGCGGGACAATAGTTCCACCATATATTGTATGAAAACGTCCTATAAAGTTGTGCCGGGCGTTCTACTGATAAGCCTGACCATCGGATGCAGCAGCGAACCGGATGCTGTGTCTGAACTGACACCCCCGCCGGCTCCCGTGAGTCTCGAAGTGGCCTTCAATACCTTGATCAAGCCGTCTTCGAACTCAGCCATGGTCCTCCCACCGCCGGATCTTTCCGGCGCGGAATCCGGCGCTGTCCAGGCAGTGCCGACACGTACTGGCAGCCAGGAATTCGGTCTGGGTGCCGTCACCAACGAACGCGGCGAGGCAGATCTGAATGCCCTCACGGCCGCGCTGCAATCTTACGTGGCGGACCGCATGGTGCCCGCCAACAGCATCAAGGATCTGAAGATCCTGGTGGATGAAAAATTTCTCACCACGTTGCCAGCCCCGCCCCCGGGCATGAAATATGTCTGGGACAACCGGCTGCAAGTGACCTTGGCGAGCAACTAACAAAGGTGATTGTATGAAAATCTGTTTTGGAAAGAAGATTTCCTGGACGGTGCCGATCACGACATGGGGCACCCCTCATCCTCAATCCTTCTCCCCTGCCGAAGTTCGGCTTCCCACAGGGGGAGAAGGAGGGTTTCTGGCTGTCACGCTGCCTTGTTTCAGGGCGGGTTCGCAATCACGGCTGCGGGCCTTCACGCTGATCGAGCTGTTGGTGGTGATCGCGATCATCGCGATCCTGGCGGGCATGCTGCTGCCGGCATTGGCCAAGGCGCGCATGAAGGCGAACACGACGAAGTGCCTGAGCAATCTCAAGCAGATCGGCGTGGGCGAGGCCATGTACGTGAGCGATAACAAGGAGAAGATCACCTACACGGCGATGCGCGGGCTGAACACGGGCGGCGAATTCACGTTCGACGATCTGATCAGTGATTACGTGGGCGGGGCTTTGACCGACGCGGAGAAGCGGGCCAACCAGACACCGGCGGCCAATGTCGCGCGCCTCTTCCGCTGTCCCTCGGACAAGGCACCGCTCGCCTCTTGGGTGACCAGCGGGACGCGGCGCACGTACTCGATGGCTTCGCATAACATGAGCACGACGGGCAAGGGCTTGCATAACTTCTGGCGCGTGTCACCGGCAGATAAGACGGGGGTAGGCCTGTACTGGGGGCATAACAGCGCGGGGCCGGTGTCTTCCACGTTCAACACGAATGACACCATCCCGCCACAGCGGCAGGCGTTCGTGATGACGGGGCATGTGCTGGCGCCCGACAGCACCATCTTGGCCTCGGAGCGCATCAACATCGGCAACATCGCGGGGCATTACAGCTACCCGAAGATCGACAACGCGACCCAGCATCATGAGGTGGGCACGACGAACAACGTGCGGGACTTCAGCTACAATGATCTGGGCACGTACACGTATAATGATCCTAAGTCGCATCACAACGCGAGTTACAACTACGTGTTCGTGGACGGTCACGCGGAGCATCTGGATCCGGCGATGACGCTGGGCAGCACGAATGTGAACCTGGCATTGCAGACGGGGATGTGGACGATCTTCGCGAAGGATTGAGCGATTGTTTTTAGTGAGTGGGTTGGTTTGTCTGGTTGCAGAGCACGCCTGGTTTGAGTGAGCCGGGCGTGTTTCTTTTTTGCCCGCTAAAGGCGCGAAAGGTGGAGGGAAAAGGGAGTGACGCTAATTTCGCGAATGGGCGCAAATTATTTTCCAAGGATTTTAATTTTTGGAGGTGTTTATAGGTGTATCTGTCTGATTTGCAAATGGTTAAGTGACATGGAAATATTTTCCAGAAAAGGGGGCCATGGACAGCGGATGTCCTACCCCCCTTGGCATAGTGGAGGCAGAACATTAACAAAAAGGTTCATTATGAAACTGACAGAACAAAGCGAGTTGAAGATGGAAACAGCAGGATGCCGGCCGGTGTCCCGGCGGTATCGGCGGATCTCTCAGGCGAACTGGTGGTTCGGCCAGATGCGGCGGGCGGTGGAGCAAGCTTGCCCGGGAGAAAGTCATAAGGAAGATCGCAGAATGAAGAACCGGTAGCACCGGCGGGCCTGCCAAGCCCAGCGCCGGAGATCGCAGGTGGGGGCGAGGACGACGACGGTAACGGGGGCGATACTTTGTTGGAAGATATGAACTGGCACCGTGGTGGAGACTGGCTAAAGTGGGGACGAACACCGACCTCATCAGCTCAAGCCAGCAGACTACGTGTGTGAAGGTGGAGCGGCTGTATGATGGTGGAAATGTTTGGGGAATGAGCACGAGCAAGATATTGCCGATGGTGGCGACGGCCTTGGTGGTCATGGGGGCGGTGTGGCCTGCGGTTTGTGGTGCAGCGGTGAGCGCGGCGGACAACGAGTTTTTCGAAAAGAAGATACGACCGATATTAGTGTCGGAGTGCTACGAATGTCACGGGGCGCAGAAGCCGAAGGGCGGGTTGCGGCTGGATCATCGTGATGGGTGGATGAAGGGCGGAGAATCGGGACCGGTCATCATCCCGGGGAAAGCAAAGGAAAGCCTGCTGATCCAAGCCATCCAGCATACGCATAGCGAGCTGAAGATGCCGAAGAAGCGGGCGAAGCTTAGCGATGCGGCGATCGAAGATCTCATCGCGTGGGTGAACAAGGGAGCGCCCGATCCGCGAGACCATCCGCCGAGCGAGCAGGCGACGGCAGGTTCGTGGGATGAGGTTTTGGCAGTGCGCAAGCAGTGGTGGAGTTTTCAGCCGGTGAAAGAACCTTCCGTGCCGAAGGTGAAGGATGCTAAGTGGTCGAGCGAGCCGGTGGACAAGTTCATTCTGGCGAAGCTGGAGGAAAAGGGATTGGCACCGGCGAAGCCGGCGGACAAGCGGACGTTGATCCGGCGCGCGACGTTTGTGCTGACAGGATTGCCGCCGACGCCGGAAGAGGTGAGCGCGTTTCTTGCGGATACTTCGCCAAAAGCGTTTGAGAAGGTGGTGGACCGCTTGCTGGCGTCGCCCGCTTTCGGCGAGCAGTGGGCGCGGCATTGGATGGACCTGATGCGCTATGCGGAGACGCATGGGAGTGAGGGTGATCCGGAGATCCGCGAGGCGTGGCGGTATCGGGATTATCTCATCCGCGCGCTGAATGCGGATGTGCCCATCGACCAGCTTATCAAGGAACACATCGCGGGCGATCTATTGGCGCAGCCGCGTATCAATGCGGCAGAGGGTTTGAATGAATCGCGCATCGGTATCGCGAGTCTGCGGTTGAATGAGCATGGGTTTCAGCCGATCGACACGCTGGATGAGCAGGTGAAGACGGTGGACAACCAGATCGACGTGGTGACGAAGGCGTTCCAAGGACTGACGGTGTCCTGTGCGCGGTGTCACGATCACAAGTTTGATCCGGTGAGCCAGAAGGATTTCTACGCGATGTATGGTGTGCTGGCGAGTTCGCGTCCGGCCCAGGTGATGGTGGATGCGCCCGAAGTGCTGAATAAGAACAAGGTGGAGCTGGCGGCGCTCAAAGGACAGATAAAGTCAGCACTGGCGGATCGGTGGACGAAGTATGTGGCGGAGGAATTGCCTGCCAAGTTGAAGCAGAATCAGAACGGCTGGGTGCAAGCGGTGCCAGCGAAGTTGAAGGAGCTGGAGCAGAAGGTGAGCGGGCTGGAAGCGGTGGCGCGTGCAAGGGTTTTGGAGTCGCGAGGAAAGAATGCAGCCGCAGCTATGTTGGTGCAGCCGTTGGCACAATGGACTTTTGATGGGGACGCGAAGGATGCGAGGGGCAACTTAAACGGTGAGTTGCGTGGTGGTGCGGTCATCAAGGATGGGCGGCTGGTGCTGAATGGTGCGGAGGCGTTCATGGAGAGTGTGCCACTGAAGCAGGACCTGCGTGAGAAGACGATGGAAGCGTGGGTGTATCTCAGCAATCTGGAGCAGCGGGCGGGCGGTGTGGTGACGACGGAGAGCATCGGCGGACGCGTGTTCGATGCGATCGTGTACGCGGAGAAGGAAAGCCGCAACTGGGTGCCGGGCAGTGATAATTTCAAACGTTCGATGACCTTGGGCGGTATCGCCGAGACAGCGAAACCTGATGAAGTGGTGCATGTGGCGCTAACTTATTCGGCGGATGGGCGTATCACGTTTTATCGCAATGGGGTGCCGTATGGTTCGTCTTACACGTTAGCGGAAAGACAGTCGGAGTTAGCGACGTTTGAGGCGGGGAAAGCGCATGTGTTGCTGGGGCGCAGGCATACGGGTGGTGGAAGTGCTTTCTTGAAAGGAGAGATCGAAGAGGCGCGGGTGTATGATCGCGCGCTGACGACGAGCGAAGTGGCGGCGAGTTTTACGGCGGGGCCGGGTGGTGTTGGTGATGCGGAGATGTTGGCGGCGATGAAGCCGGCAGAGAAGGCGGCATATGAAGCAGACTCGAAGCGATTGGCTGCATTGAAACAACAGCAGGCGGCAGAGTCGGCGAAGCTGGCGGATGTAAGAGGGGCTTTTGATGATGCGGGACGTAATGAATTCAATCCGCTACATGCTTGGGTGAAGTTCAATGGCTTGGATGAGCAGGCGCTCGCGGAGAAATGGAGCGCATGGATAGAGAGGCAGAAGAGCGAGCTGGGTGCGCGAAAGGAAACGAACGCAAAAAGCTTTTCAGTGAAGTGGGATTTGGCGGCTGGTGATGATGCGCAGTGGTTTCGGGAAGGGCAGAACTTGCCTGCGAGTGTGACGAAGCAGGGAGAGTTTGAATTGGAAGCGACGGGTGAAAAAACGGTGGGGGGAATTTATTCGTCAGGCGTTTATTCGCATCTGCTCACGCAAAAGCATGGGGCGTTGTTCACCTCGCCGCGCTTCAAGATCGAGACAGATTATATCAGTGTGAAGGCCTTGGGCGGAGGCGGGGCGATGGTGCGCGTGATCGTGGATAATTATCCGCTGCCAATGAACCCGATCTATCCGAAGGCGGTGCTGGTGAAGGATGAGCCCGGTTGGGTGCAGATCGATACGGCGTATCGCAAGGGCTCGTGGGCGTATCTGGAATTTGGCACGTATGAGGACCTGACTAGGCCGCTCGCCCCGAAAGATTCCGTGGTGAACGGGCGTTCGTGGTTCGGGGTGGAGAAGGTGGTGTTTCATAACGCGAAGGAAGTCCCGAAGGATGAGGTGATGTCTGCGTTGGCCTTGAGTGAAGCGGCGGTGCCGAAGGATGCGGAGGCGTTGCTGAAGAATTATCAAGCGACTTTGACGAGAGCGATCGGAGCATGGAAGAGCGGGGTCATGACGGAGCCGCAACGGGCGTTGCTGGATTATTTCGTGCGGCGTGGATTGCTGCCGAATGAGGTGGAGAAGTTAGGCGGACGCGCAAGTGAGTTGGTGGCGCAGTATCGCAAGCTGGAGGGTGAGGTGCCGGTGGCGCGGAGAGCACCGGGTGTCATTGAGGCGGTGGGGTTGGATGCGCCCTTCATGCCGCGTGGGGATCATCTAAAGCCAGGTGAGGCGGTGCCA
The DNA here is from genome assembly GCA_023431185.1 of Verrucomicrobiota bacterium. Taxonomy (GTDB): domain Bacteria; phylum Verrucomicrobiota; class Verrucomicrobiia; order Limisphaerales; family JAEYXS01; genus JAEYXS01. Next base: position 10,754 of record JAEYXS010000055.1, on the reverse strand, counting down.
CGTGGGTTCTTGCAGGTGCTGGGCAAGGCGGAGTTCGGTCTGGGCAAACAGGCAGCGGAAGTGGCACCGAGCGGACGCTTGCAACTCGCGGAGTCGATCGCGGATGCGAAGAATCCGCTCACGGCGCGAGTGATGGCGAATCGCATCTGGTATCACCTGTTCGGCAAAGGGATCGTGGGAACGGTGGACAATTTTGGACGCTTGGGCGAACAACCGACGCATCCGGAACTGCTGGATCATCTGGCGCTGCAACTGGTGCGCGAGGGTTGGTCCACGAAGAAGATGGTTAAGGCGCTCCTGCTTACGCAGACGTGGCAACAGAGCAGCGAGGCATCGGAGAAGGCGAAGCAGGTAGATGCGGCGAATGACTTGCTCTCGCATGCACGCGTGCGACGGATCGATGCGGAGAATATCCGTGATTCGTTGCTGGCAGTGGCGGGCAAACTGGAGGCGAAGCAATTCGGTGTACCGGTGGGGAACAATGCGCCACGGCGCAGCGTGTATCTGGTGATCCGGCGCAACAACCTGAATCCCTTCCTGGAAGTGTTCGATGCGCCTAAGCCGTTCACGACGCTGGGGCGTCGCGATACGACTAATGTGCCGGCGCAATCGCTGGCGTTGCTGAACGATCCGTTTGTGATCGGGCTGGCGCGGGACTGGGCGCGTGCGATGATACAGCGTGGGGAGCCGGAGGATGAGCGCATCCAGCGCATGTTCGTGATGGCGTTTGCGCGGACGCCTTCGGAGCAAGAAGTGCAGCAGTGCCGCGAATATCTGGTGCAGTTGGGCACAGAACAAAATGTGCCTGCGGCGGAACGATTGAAGAGCGAGGCGGTGTGGCAGGACTTCGCGCAGTCGTTGTTCAACCTGAAGGAATTTATCTACGTGCGTTGAGGAAAGGTGTTATGATGAAAGGCATGTTTCACACTGCAATCTCACGGCGCGATATGCTGCGACGTTGTTCGCTGGGGTTTGGTTCGCTGGCGCTGAGTTCGTTGCTGGCGGACAAGGCGTTTGCGTCGAATGGAGTGAACGCGCCGCATTATCGGGCGAAGGCGAAGAATGTCATCCTGTGTTACATGAGCGGCGGGGTCTCGCATGTGGATTCGTTCGATCCGAAGCCGGAGTTGATCAAGCGGCATGGGCAGCCGATGCCGGTGCCGGTGAAGCCGACGATGTTCAACAACAACGGGAACATCATGCAAAGTCCGTGGGCGGCGAAGGCGCGCGGGCAGAGCGGCATCGTGATGACGGATCTGTTCCCGAACATCGCGGAGCTGGCGGATGAACTGGCAGTGGTCCGTTCGATGACGAGCAAGGTGAACGAGCACGCGCAGGGGAATTATTTCTTTCACACGGGGTTTCCATTCATGGGGCATCCAAGCGCGGGGGCGTGGGTGGCGTATGGACTGGGGAGTGAGAATCAGAACTTACCGGGGTTCGTTGTGTTGCAGAGCGGAGGAGCGACTGTGCCGCATGGTGGCGTGGGGTTGTTCAGCAACGGGTATCTGCCCGCGCAGCATCAGGCGAGCATCATCCGCGTGGATGAAAATCCGGCGCTGGCCAACATCAAGCCGAAGGAGACGGATGGACAGCAACGGCAGCGATTGGGATTCATCAAGTCGATGGATGAGAAGTTCGCGCAATCGTCAGGCGATGCGGCGGTGGAGGCGGCGATCCGGAATTATGAGACGGCGTATCGCATGCAGGCGGCGGTGCCGGAGTTGTGCGATCTGAGCGGCGAGACGGAAGCGACGAAGCGGATGTATGGGCTGGAATCACCGGACAAACTGGTGGCGGGTTATGGGAAGCAGTGTCTGGTGGCGCGGCGATTGATCGAGCGCGGGGTGCGGTTCGTGGAGTTGAGTTGCTTGAATGCCGGTGTGGGCGCGGGCAATGGGCCGAATCCGTGGGATCAGCACGGGAAGATTCTGGAAGGACACGGCGCGATGGCGCGGCAGGTGGATCAGCCGATCGCGGCGTTGATCCGTGATCTGAAGGCGCGGGGGATGCTGGAGGAGACGTTGATCCTGTTCTCAGGCGAGTTCGGTCGTACGCCGTTCTCACAGGGGAGCGATGGGCGGGATCATAATCCGTTCGGGTTCAGCTTGTGGATGGCGGGTGGTGGCATCAAGGGCGGGACGGTGTATGGTGCGACGGATGATCTGGGGTATTATGCGGTGGAGAACAAATTGGAGATCTATGATCTCTATGCGACGGTGCTGCATCTGCTGGGGATGGATCATGAGCGGTTGACGTACCGGTTCGGGGGGAGGGATTTCAGGTTAACGGATGTGCATGGGCATGTGGTGAAGGAGATTATTTCTTAACCACAGGCCGGTTGCACCGGCGGGCCTATGTGAAAGAAGGGGAGTGCCGTGAAATAATTCGTCGCGTTTTCAGCATGCGGATATTCCTGCGGGACACAGTCCCGCGCTCCACTATTCGAGGAGTTTGTTGCTTTTGAGTTCGAGGGTGAGGGCGTGGAGGGAGAGGTTGATGTCTTGCAGGAAGACGATGAGGGAGGCGATGAGGAAGACCATGCTGCCGCCGAAGAGGAGTTCCACGGCGAAGACGACTTTGATCTCCAGCAACGCGCCGAGGAAGAGGCAGATGATGAGCAACCCGGCGAGCAGCGCGGCGCCGGAGGCCAGACCGATGGCGAGGCGGAGGAGTTTCGCGCGGCGGTAGAGGATGGCGACTTGCTCGTGCAGGGCGGCTTGTTTCTCCAGCGGGGTGTTGCCGGATTCTCGGGCGAGGATGCGCGATCGATCGATGACGCGGCCGAAGCGATTGGTCATCGTGAGGAGGAGCATGCCGACGCCGGAGATGAGGATCACGGGGCCGATGGCCATCTGGAGGTAGGGGATTATGTCGGCGAGGGTGTGGTGCATGCGATTAAGGTGATTTTGAGTTAACCACAGAATACGCTGAATGCACGGAAACAAGAGTTAACCGCAGATGGGCGCAGATTAACGCAGATGGAAAGGGGGCTTGGTATTGCCGAGGGCATTGAAATGTTTCTCGAGTTCTTGTTCGTCATCGGCGTTGAGTGAGGGATGCAACGGCGGAGCCCCGACACATATGTCGGGGCAAGCGGCATGCCCAACCAGTCTAGGGAAACAAAAATCCCGCGCCGTTACCAGCGCGGGATATGCTGAATTATTGGGGCACCCCTCACCCCGACCCTCTCCCCTCCGAGGGGCGAGGGAGAGGTAAGGTTCGTTCCACTCAGTTCGTGAGATACTCGCGCGGATCGGTGATCCGGCCGGCGATGGCGCTTGCGGCGACCGTCGCGGGGCTGGCCAGGAACACTTGCGATTCCTTGTCGCCCATGCGACCGGGGAAGTTGCGGTTCGTGGCGCTGATGCACTTGAGGCCCGCCTGGTTGATGCGGCCGAACGTATCCACCGGACCGCCCAGACACGCGGCGCAACCGGCGTTCTCCGTCATGCGCACACCCGCGTCCACCAGGATGTTCCAGATCGTCTTGCCGCCCCAACGCGTCGTCTGCAGCTCGTGCACGATGTCCGGCGTGGCGGGCACACCGAACGTATCGATGCTCACCTTGTGACCGCGCAACACGCGGGCGAACTCCACGAAATCGCTCGTCTTGCCGCCCGTGCAGGACCCCACATACGCGCGGTCCAGCTTCATATCCATCTCCTTCGCCTTCTTGCGTTGGCCCGGATCAGGATGGCACGCCACCGTCGGCTCCAGCTTGCTCAAGTCCACCGTCAGTTCGTAAACGAACTTCTGGTCCTTGTCCGCTTCGACTGGATCGTAACGCTGCTTCGTGCCGTTCAAGTTCGTGCGCGCATCCACGTACTCCGCCGTGCGCGCGTCGAACGGGAAGATCGCGTTCTTGCCACCGGCCTCGATCGCCATGTTCGCGATCGTCATGCGGTCATCCATCGAGAGGCTGTCCACGCCCGGTCCATCGAATTGCATCGCGCGATACGTCGCGCCGTCGAAACCGATCTCGCCGATCACGTGCAAGATGATGTCCTTCGCCATTACGCCCGGCTGCATCTTGCCTTCCAGGCGGAAATGCATCGTCTCCGGCACCTTGATCAGCAGACGGCCCGTGCCCATCACGAACCCAGCGTCCGTGTTGCCGATGCCCGTCGCGAACTCATTGAAGGCACCCGCCATGCACGTGTGCGAATCCGTGCCGAACAGCACTTCGCCCGGACGCGTATGACCCTTGGCCGGCAGCGCCGCGTGGCAAACGCCTGCGTATTGGCTGCCGTACTGGCGCTTCAAGTTCCCCTTCGCGGCGTCGAACTTCCATTCGCCATCCGGGTCATCGATCACGTCGTAGAAGTAAGGCAATCCCTGCGCCTTGGAGAACTCGCGGAGGATGTCCACGTTGCGGTTGGACTTGGAATCCGAGGTGAAGATGTAGTGATCCGGGATGATGACCACGCGTTCGCGGTCCCAGACCTTGGCATCCTTGCCGAATTCACGTTTGAACACGCCGATGGTCCCCGGGCCGCACACATCGTGCGTCATGAGGACATCCGCCTTCACCCAGATATTGTCACCCGCCTGCACGGAGGCTTTACCGGCGGCGCGGGCGAGCAGCTTTTCAGTCAACGTCATAAATCAAATGGACCGCTACACTACTCGACACCTCCCCTACGCGCAACACCCCATTGCAAGCCTTTGAACCGTAGTGAAATACGTTGCTTTCCGTTAAAATCGCTAAATCGTTACAACGTGAAACGATTCACCATTTAACGGCTTTAACCTTTTAACGTATCACCTTTCATCATTCCCTCAAAGTGGCCTTCTGTTCAGACTCTTCAGCGTGACTCCGCCGATCCCTCCTGTTGTCCTGTTCGCCAGTCACTAAACGAAAAATGCCCAGCTCTGCCCCATCAGCTCGGATCTGGGAGAGGAGCCGGTTACCCTTCGGCATCCGGTCCTTCAGCACACCCCTAGATGGTTCCAAGTATCCTTGCGAATGTGGTAAACAGAACAACTAACCATCATTTCTTAACAGACACGCGGATAACTTCCTAGCGGCCAGAGAGGCTTTAGATTCAGTAACAAAAACTTTACCTTTCCAAAGCGAAGGTCTTATAGCCAATTGGGGTAATTTTAAAATATTGTCTGTAGAAATCACGATCAAAGTCCTGTATGCTAAAAACTATTTTTGTTATCCTGTCGGGTATTTTGATGGAAGGAAACATTGCTGATCTAGTGCAGTGCTTAACGGTAAGTTGTTCCAATGAATCAATCTCAAAAATATCATCGAACGATTGGACTAGCAAATCTCTGATTTCAAGCCTTTTAAGTTGTTTGAACCGCTTCAGGGAGGAAAGACTCTTGATGCTTGTGCAGTATGCAATTTTTAAATCCTCCACGGAATCAGTAAACGGTATATCGGTTATGCTTGTGCAAAAACGCAAACTCAACTTGCGACAGTTTTCTGGGATTAAGCCATCAATGGTGGAATTCCCTGGAGCTTCGACGCAAAAGGATTCAATCTTAGTTAGTTGAGACAGGTTGGGCATGGCCCCGCTAAATGATATTGTCAAATCATTAACAGCTGACGAATTAAACAGCTGAATGTTCAATTTATCGCGTGGGTATACTAATTCCAAAGAGTTAAGCTGCTTAGCGGCTAAAATATCATTGATAATGTTTGAATTAAAACGATTTAAAACAATTGCTCGCTCCAAATGCTTGCAGTCTGAGAAAAAAGAGTAGTTTTGCTCGCGATAATAAACATCTGAGATTCTTAAAGATTGCAGATTTGCAAACTCGGCAATGGTGTTTAAATCGGAGAGTGAATGGCAATCAGTTAAAGAGATGCTGTTTAACTTGTTTAATTGAGATAAAGTTGCAATCGATTGTAGATTAATCATTCCATCCAAATTGATGCGTTCGGCATCAGTCAATACGTTAATCGGTTCGAGATGGCGAATCTCGGCTTTAACTGAGTTGGGTAACGGTGAGTAATCGGCATCTAGTATATAGCGTGATATTCTGCCAATTTCTAAAGGCTTCACTAAGGAAGACTTTATAATTTCACACATGACTAACGCCCTCCGATCATTACAGTAGCCCTTCTTGCCAAGAAGGAGTGCCCGTGCTTTCTGTGTGCCTATCAACCTAATCGCATGAACACATGATGCGACAACCTCGACGCCTTCCCCTTTCCATTCTTTGTAGGTTAAGTATTTCAGAATTGATTCACCTGCTGCAGAAACATTTCTGGCCTCTGTAAAATCTTTTGGAGGAACAATTTCTGAGAGATGCGCATAAGCGCGCTCTTTAAGATGTGGAGATACCTGCCTAGCAGTCTCTAAGCAAGCCACAGCCAACGCAAAGCATTGCTGACGGATATGAGGCAAGCAACCGGGCGCCTCTGCTGTATCGAGAAGCTTCTGGATTAGTGAGTTTCCAAATGGTACTCCACCAGTTTTTGTGCCTGCGGAGAGGATAATGGTCTCATGCCATTGATCATTCGATACATGATTAACGAGATCTCCGGCTTCATTTGCCGCGCCAAATGCGCAAGCTGCCAAATACTCTTGGAAACTCCTGTGAGGGAAATCCACATAGTCTTTGCCCGGTTCCCGCAATAAACCCGTGCGTTCAATTAAATAATTTAAAACATCCTTTGGAGGTGCGGATCTGATTTCTGGGTTATCGCAAAACGGAAGAGTCAGTTTAATCCAGTCAGTGGCTTCTTGCCGGGATATTTCTAAATTGTGCTCCCGTGTTTTGGCATTTGTTTTATTGCGCATCATGGTCATAGCCATGCGCTGCAAAATGAGCTCTTTATCTGCTATGTCAAAGTGGCGCAGTGGGCCGTCTGGCGGTCGAATATCGCGCTTCTTGTCTCTTTCCTCTATCAGCATCGTGCAGCACTTGTCATATAGTTCAATTCTCTTGTTTGGAAGATAGCCTTCTTCTTTCCAATGTAGCGTGCAGACAAGCGAGCATAACAATGGTGTGCGGCATAGCTCCAAAACGCCTCTGTTTTGATTGTCTTGGAGTTTGGTCGGTAGAGTTTCCTTGGCCAGCATTAGCCTAGCTTGTTCGTCTGGTTCGTCATCCATTAACGCAGCGACCGAATCGTGCCAGTTCTTGATTAAAATTGCGATATCGCTATTGGATAATTCTTGGAGCTGTGTATCTACAAAAGCTCCAGGTGGATACCACAATAAATCTTGATCAGAGCCTGATTCGGGAAAGAAGCGTGATGTTATGTAGACACGATTTCCTGGGTAGGAATGCAGAAGTCCACGTAACCAAGTCCAAAAATGGGGACGGTCTGAAGCCGGGAGTTCGTCTATCCCGTCAATCAAAAAAACCCCTCGTTTGCCACGTAACACCGTATGAATCCATCCTTGCGGTGGCGTCACGGGCCACAAATTAGGCGTAGTGCTATACTCCGTTAAAAGGTTCAAATTGGGGCTTCCCTTGTCTTCCTTTTTTAATCTTCTTAATGGTAGAAGAAAGGGAATACCTCCATTCCAAGGATTGTTATCTTTGCTGACTTCGGAGCATTGCAGTGCAATCCAACTAAGCAGCGTTGATTTCCCGGAACCCGCCGGGCCTCTAATAGTGAGCAATGGATTTTCAAGAATGAATGCTTCTGCTTTTGAAGAAAGGTTATCGTCGTCTTGATTACTTGGGCATTTAATACTCAAGGAAACATAAGCTATATTCATTTCCTGTTTAATGTCGCGTAGGTCTCTAACGCCAAACATTTGCATGCGTCCGTATTCCTGTTTGACTCTACCCAAGTAGAGATCCTCAAATTCTTTGTAGTCCTTTGTTTGCTGCTCGAAGGAAAATAGCTTAATGTTCTTTTCTTGGCTGATTGTTTGAGAGAGTGAATCTATCCGTTCACGTAAATTTTGGCTTTCCGTAGCTATTGAATTTAGTATGTCTCCGGTGTTTTTGGCGTTCGCATTTGCCAAGATTGAGATAACGTCCTTGACTTGTGAAAGCTCCTCGATAGAGGTTGTGATTGCTGTCAATAATTCAATGTGGTTTTCGCGGCGCAACCACTCTAAATAATCGTCTACAGTGGCTTGTTTTTGTTCCTTCACCTCAGCGTGGTACCATTGAACTAGGGAGGTGCCTAGGCCGAGTATTCCCGCCGTCGTGTTGAATGCGTCTATTGGATTCACTTTAATGTAGTAATGATAGAAACAACTGCCTTGGAGCTGTTAGCCTAAGTGTAGATTGGGAATAGATGTCGTTCAAGGGATTTTGGGTTATTCTGCTTGCTTGTGCGTGATATGAGGGTGCTCTTCGTGTTCATTCGGACGACATGCCTATCCGGTTAGTAATTCCCCATTTTACTTTTCTGTGATCTCCCCATTCTCGCTCTCTTCCCCAAATTTTTGACGCAATGAGTTGTAGTCGGAATTTGTTGATAGTCAGGAAGATATCAATTCAGTGGGTGATTGACCGCGGCTTCTGGGTTTCTTGTTTAGGCTTTGGTTGGGAATATTTTCAGTTGCAAGTTTTTGAGTGGGAATGGATTAGGGGTTTTGCTTTTCGGTATGCGAAAAAATTATTGCGATGGCGGATTTTGGTGGTAGTCTTAAAAGTGCTGGCAGCTCGCTGCTGGTAAAGGAAGGGCAAGGAGAATGTAGAATTCTGAAGTCAGAATGAAGAGCTCCACAAACACCAAGCCTCAAGCCAACTGATTCGTTGGAATCAAAATGGCATCCTTATGGAACCCCGACTGTTAAAGGTCGGGACCTGCGGTCCGGTTCGTCAGTTTGAGCCGGGGCAGGCCATCAAAAGACGGGGGCGAGGTTTGGGCGGCGGAGCACCACCGCCCTACCGGGTTAACGTTAGGATATGTGAGTGTGTCGGGTGTCTGGGTCAGGGCCCGTAAGCTGGAGGGCGAACTGGACGTCGGTCAGGGTAGGATTTTACGCCTGGCCGGGGAATCCATGAGCTGTTGCGGAACCAGCCTGGTTCTGGACGGATACTAAAGCTGGACTCCCAATCGTAGGGAGGAGGTAACGGTACATTTGCAGGGGTCGGGTGGTTTCATTGGTGTTCTTTGACATAGTTCTCTGTTTAACCACAGATGGACACAGATAGACACAGATGGGAAAAGAGGTTTAAAACGCCTCCTCTCCCTAGCCCTCTCCTCCATGCCGAAGTTCGGCTTCCATATTGGAAGTGAGGGAAATGTGAGTCTTTGTTCGTTTGTCGGTTAATTGAAGTCGCCGGCGAGGGTCGGGTTCGGGAGGTGTGGACTGGTTGCTAGAGTGCCGCAAAACAGGATGCAATCGCGGAGTGTCACATCAATGGAATCGGGCGGGAAGGCGGCTTCAAGGGACGATTTACGATTTTAGAAGGACGATTTACGAGGGCAAAAGGCGGGTTGACGCGAATTTCGCGAATGGTCGCTAATTGGGAAGGGGGTTAGTCAGGGACGACGGTCGAAGTTCGACCTCCACAAGTCATCCTTACCAGTGGGTTAAGGGGGATTCGCGTTGATTGGCGTAATTCGCGTCTAACTCGGTGGCTGCCTGAATTTTTCCTGAAAAAGTGGTGGCGTAGGGGGCGGCGGACGGTTATTCACGAAAGCAGCAACGCGGAACTCGTTCGTTTGAAGGTTTAACCAGTTCGTTCGTCTTAGCTAAGTCATTGATTAACAACCCGGAACATCTGAATCGGTTGATCGAAGCCATCCGGCCCCACGCGGTCATCGCGCTGGATACGGAGGCGGACAGTCTCCACGCCTATCCGGCCAAGGTCTGTCTCATCCAGATCAGCCTGCCGGGCACGGATGACCTGGTGGATCCCCTGAGCAAGCTGGACTTGAACCCGCTCTGGAACGTCTTGGCGGATAAGGAGTTGCTCCTGCACGGGTCGGATTACGACCTGAAGATGTTGTGCCATTGCTATCAGTTCACCCCGGCGCGGCTCTTCGATACGATGCTGGCGGCGCGGCTCTCGGGCATGCGGCAGTTCGGGCTGGGGGACCTGGTGCGGACGATCATCGGGGTGGAGCTGGACAAGGGGCCGCAGAAGGCGGATTGGGGCCAGCGCCCGCTGACGCCGCGCATGGAGGAATACGCGCGGAACGATACGAAGTATCTCTTCCAGCTCCGGCAACATTTCGTGGACGTGCTGTCGGCCAAGGGCCGCCTGGCGTGGCTGGAGGAGTGGTGCGCGCGGATGATCGTGGATTATTCGCAGCCGTTCGATTCGGACCCGGACACGGTGTGGCGGGTGAAGGGCTCGAACAAATTGCCGCGTCGCGGTCTGGCGGTGATCCGGGAGCTGTATTACTGGCGCGAGAAGGAAGCGACGGCGGCGAATCGTCCGCCGTATTTCATCCTGAGCCACGATACGATGAACTCGGTGGCGTTCGCGGCGATCAATGAGGAGCCGTGGGAAGGATTCCTCTCGCCCAAGCTGCATCCGCGTCGGCGGGACGGCATCCGCAATGCGGTGCAACGCGGTCTCGCGGTGCCGCAGAACGAGTGGCCGGACAAGCCGCGCCATAAGTTCGTTTACGCCACGGAAGAGCAGAAACAGCTCGCCGCGCAGTATCAGGAGAAGCGCGACAAGATCGCCGCCGAACTGGAACTGGACCCCACGCTCATCGCCAGCCGCGCCACGCTCGAAGCCCTCGCCCGTGATCCCGAGAAAAACGCCAGCGAGATGATGCAGTGGCAACGGAAGCTGCTGGGGGTGTAAGATGGAGCGCCGAGCTCTAGCTCGGCAGTAGTGATTGGGGATTCTCGCCGAGCAGG
>JAEYXS010000043.1 GCA_023431185.1 Verrucomicrobiota bacterium | reverse complement strand
AGTGCCGAAGCCCGCACTTGGGAGGCGCTGGTCGCCGCCATCGCCGCCGCCTTGGCCTCGGTCACACCCCAGGATGCCGCCGCTTGGTTCGCCCATTGCGGCTACAACTTTATTTAAACCGCTCTAGAAAAGCGCGGTTCATTTCCTCGTTCGCAGGGCTTCCGAGTAGGCGTCGATGAAGTTGCTTTCCACCACTTGACCGGCTTGGGCTCTGCCGGAATCCTCAAAATCCAGCCGGGGTTTGACCTTGGCACTGGTGGCCTTGGCGAAGAGCATTTTCAATCCGCCATCGATCCTCTGAAAGACGCCATTCCACTTGGGATGAAAGAAGATTTCCGGGCGGTTGTCCTTGCGCGGTTTCAGTTTCTTATCTACCACGGCAGTATGCGTGGGACTCGCTCCGCCCACCACGGGAATCAAAATCACGTTCCCACTGCCGAGCTGGCTTCCGGTCCCGCCGCGCTCCTGAAAGTCCAGCCACGGGAATACACCTCTGACTCTTGTTCCTCCTTCTTGGCAAAGCGGACGTGTATGCCGAACTCGCTGCGGGGTGAGCTATCCGGTACTTGAGATAAGCGCGATGGTCGAGGGATATGAGAACGGCAGGGGATACAGTTTGAAGGTGATGAGGACGGGGAGGCCGAGAAATCAAAAGCGATTGCTGCCATGAAAGGGACGGTAAAAGGGTGAAAAAGAAATTGTCAATGAGGATCTTAAAGCCTAGCCTCATTTAATGGGAAACTCCTCCAACATGCAAACGCGTCAATTACTCTTTCTGGTAATGTTTTCCATGCTCTTCGGGACTTTGGTGAGTCAAGCGCAACTAACTTTCCCCACGGTCCTAATGGATGAGATAGGCAACAAGCCGATGGATGGGGATACAAGAAAAGCCGTCATTCTTATTCACGGCTGGAACCCGCCAGGACTATTCTCTGATACTCCAAAAGAGGACAAATTCTCTGATGATGAGTGGTTTTATTTGATGAACGCTTTAAAGCTTGAGTTAGCTGGAACGGATTGGAAGGTGGTTCCGTACCACTGGGAGAAAGACGCTGCTACGGGTGGAATCTTGGAGTTTGATGGAATATCAAATGAGGGAGCAGCAAATGCAGTGGAAGCTGCTGCGAATGCATTTCTTCATGGGCAAAACTTGGGAGGTGAACTTAACGAGAAGGCTCAAAATCTAAGGTTTGTTCACTTTATAGCTCATAGCGCCGGCTCATGGGTGGCACGCGAGGCTGCAAAGCGACTGCTTCAATTGAACCCCTATGTAGTCGTTCAAATAACCCTTCTCGACCCATTCATCCCCGATGCGATAACAGGCAACACGCCACAGCTCTCGAAGACTTCGATGAACGAGATTGTTTCTGTCAGTGGAAATCAGCGGATAGTGAGTTTGGAAAACTACTTCTCAGTTGACTTCCTGACTGACTACTTCGGCTCATTTCTTACGAGAGCTAGCAGCCAAATTTTTGACTGGGGCGAGCGTGGTAATAATTTGCAGGTGGCATGGGGTGGATACGCGCTACAATTCACTATATACAATAGTCATAGCGGCCCGATTGAATTTTATGCTGATTCGGTTGTGGCGAAATACCCAAAACGCCTTGATTATACTCGTTTTTTTGGTCCTGACTACAATATGGCTAGCTATGGCTGGAACCGAAGTCTCTTTAAGACTCAGTTATATCTGCCATTCATCTTTCAGCAGCCATCACTTCCCGCATCTTCTGCCCAAGGCCAAGCAGTGACAGTGGAAGTTAAGGCTGTCGGGAATGCCAACTATCTTTGGTTCAAGGATGGTGTGAGCACGGGAATCACGACGGCGTCTTTCAGACTCCTAGGCATTTCGCAGGAAGAGGGAGATTACGTTGTCAAGGTCAGTAACAACAACGGGCACGTCTACAGCGATGTGGTGAAGTTCCGACTAGATACGTCTGCACCGAAACCGATTGTTGAGTTTGTCTCGCCTAGATCGTTCACTGGCAAGCCGGTAAATCAGAAAGAGACGGTAACGATTAAGGGCTCTGGCTTTCAGCCAACATCTACGTTGATGTTCTACGAGGGCGGAATTCAACGTCCTCCAATCAGTTCTCCGCGCTACATCAACGCAAACGAGATCAAGTATGATTTGGGCACAGGTCCGTCCGCCGGAGAATGGGAAGTCGTCGTCATCAATGGAGACAAAGAATCGGATCGTTTTAAGTTCTGGGTGCTTGCTGCTGCTGACGCCACCGCACCTTCTGCGCCGATAAGCCTCCATACTACCTCCTCGGACTGGACCAAGACCGGCCAAGTTCAGCTAGACTGGACGAATCCAGCAGACGCCTCCGGAATCGCCAAGGCTTGGGTGAAAGTCGGTAATGCCCCTACTACTTCCGGGGATGGAGTCGCATTTCCGGTTCCAGCCAATAAACCACTTCTGGTAAACGTACCTCTCACTTCCGGAGCTAAAATGGTGCATGTCTGGTTGGAGGATGGTCTCGGAAATCGCAATTCAGGGAATCGCGCATCGCTTTTATTGGGAGCCGACTCAAAAGCACCGATCGTAAGGGTACTGTCACCGACTCCCAACTTCTCCAATACAGCACAGAGTTCGGTGGTGATTTCTGGCGATTACAGTGATGAATTGAGCGGCGTGGAGGAAATCAAATGGTCTGCGACAAGCACAAGTAATGGAAGCGCCACTTTGAATGGCAACCTAGTATCGGGGACGTGGACTACCCCGACAATCAATCTGCAACCAGGCCTGAACATAATTGGCATTACGATTTTGGATAAGGCTGGTAACACTTCCTATGCATTTGTCCATTTAACGAGGACTACGGTTGATAACAGCGGCTCGCTGACCGTCAACGTACAGCCGGGAAATGCGCTGGGTGCGGAATGGCGGTTTCTGGGTGAATCAACTTGGCGCATGCCCGGCCTGCTTGTGAGCCAACTTCCGGCAGGAAGCAGGGTGGTCGAGTTTAAGCCGATTGACGGCTTTTCCACACCGCAGCCAATCGGGTTGGTGATCGAGGCGGGGCAAAATGCCCAAGTAACTGGGGTGTATGGCAGCGGGACGGTTATCCAAGCTCCCGACAAACCTGCCAACCCATATCCGCCAAACAATGCCGTGAATGTTCCACGAAACGGATTCACTCTTTCATGGACAGGGGGACATCCAACGGGTTCTCCCGATTTTGCGGTCAAGCTGGGAACCGTGAATCCTCCGGGATTCGCGGCCGGATTTGGACAAGTGGTGAACCGGCAGTATACCCCCGGTGAACCATTGTTGCCGGGAACGACTTACTATTGGGTGGTTTGGTCCCGAGTGGGTGACAAAATCACGGAAGGTGATGTTTGGCGTTTCACTACGGAACATTCTTATGCTGATCTCGTTCCTTCCCACATCGAGGTTGATGGCAGTATCCAACCAGGGGCCAACGTCACTGTCCGGGTAAAGGTTAAGAATCAAGGAACCTTTGCTTCGGAAACTTGCTGGTTAAATCTCTACCTTTCAGGCAGCCCTGAGGGGAGGGAGCGCAAGATCAGCGAGCATAACAGCATGGAGGTCCCTGTCCTAGCACCTGGTGCTGAGGTGGAATTGCAGCAGACAGTTACCTTGGCGGGACTGAGCGCGGGGCAAAGTTTCATCGATGCCTGGGTAGATTCAGCATCGCTCGGTCGCAGCGAGAGCGATTTTGAAAACAACACCCAAAGCCTCGCCATCAATTACGTGGATGGAAAGGCTCCGGAAGTTGCAACACTTTACCTTCAAAGCGCGAGCGTTCTATCGGGGCGCTCCTCGACCATTCTCTATGTTGCTAGCGATGATGTTGGAATTCGATCGATGGACTTCTACTGGTCGACGAACTCGGGGGCAACTTGGGAGGTCATCGCCGAGGGGGTAGTTCCGCCTGGAGTCCCCTCAAGCGGTCTCACTCATGGGTGGACAGTCCCTGCCTCAATCAAGACTGGCGCAGTGATGGTAATTCAGGCTATTGCGCGAGATGCATCCGGCAACTGGCACGCCAAATCTTCGGTAAGCTACACTGTCGGCAATGGTACTGCGCCTCAAGTAAGGGTTATCAGCCCCAATGGTGGGGAAAGCTTCCAATCGGGCGGGAGTCTACCTGTCCAGTGGACCGTAAGCGCTCCAGTTGGCATCGATTTGATGTATGTTAGCCTCGCAGACGGGATTTATGGCTTAGAGAATGCGGACGTAAGAAATAACAAATCTGGCATTCACACGTTTACTGTTTCAGCACTAATCGCTACCTCGAATACCAAGGCTCGCATATGGATGAGGGACATGAACGGTACCGTTGTTGAAGATTTCTCGGACGGTGCCTTTTCCATCCGGGATTCATCCTTCCCGCCAAGTCCATGGGAAAAACCCATCGCGATAGGGGTTCCTTTGGCTGGACAGACTGATGGAGGTTTCTTCATGCCCAGTATTGCGGTTGATTCGTCTTCCAACGTTCACGTCGTTTACGTGAAAAGGGCTTCATCAACAAGTTCAAGGAAGATTTGCTATCGAAAGCGCTCCGGTTCCACTTGGTCGTCCGAGGTGGTATTGGCTGATGTTCCGGACAACATAGATCGCTTGAAAATCGCAGTTGATCCTCTAAATCAAGCTCATGTGATTTGGTCAGTAATGTCCGACGCTGGTTTGCCGCAAAGAAACGACTCTGCTGTCTTCGTTTCATCACAATCGGGTGTTTCGTGGGGAACCCCTTACAACCTATCGGCGAGTTTTCCCCAACAGCTTTCAATTGAGCCAGATATCGCGGTTGATTCTCTGGGTGGATTGCATGCTGTATGGCGGGAAGGGCGCAGGTACGAATCAAATGGTTCAGGTGGATACACCGCTGTCGGGGTGGCAGAGATCGCCTATTCATTCAAGAGTGCCGGAGGATCTTGGTCTACGCCTGTGATTATGTCCTCCGAAACAAGTGGAACGCCAACATTGTTTGTTCGGCAAGCCACCGACTTTGAAATTGTGCATACGAAGGGAAATAAAGAATTGGCCCGGCTCATCAAGAATACTGATGGGCTCACCGAGGTTCTGATACCGGACGTGTTGAAAGAATATTTTGTGCTGGATAAACCGAGCAACTCAGACCTTCGAGTTGGCTGGAGCAATTTTAATGAACAGACCGGAAAGATTTCCCTGTTTACAAAAACCTTGAATGGAGGGACTTGGGGGGCTGCACAGCTAATCGGTACTGGCGGGTTTGCCATGCTCGACTGTGTTGGAGAAGGTGCATTCGGCTACTCGCATGCAATTTGGTATGGAAATACCAATGGAATCGGTAAACTGTACCATTCAGTAAACAAGGGAACAGGTTGGACGGCACCGGTCCAAATTAACATGAACAGCATAACCCCGTTGGCTTTTTCAAGTGCAGCTGCAATGGCACCAAACGGGGCCTCCGCGCATTCTGTTTGGGCGACATCAACCAATGGCACTTATGCTCTCTACTACGCTGACGCGGACTTGGATCGTAGTTCCGATGTCTATGCTCCAACTGTTACAGGAGTTACTCCAAGCGTGGGTGCTGCGATCGAAAAAGGTGTTCCGCTAAACATTCAGTGGAGTGCCGCTGATGATGTGGCGATTGCCGGGATCACTTTAACGTATACCACCAACAATGGTGCTACCTGGAAGCCAATCGCTTCCGGACTCCAAAATGCCGGGTCTTACTCATGGAGCATGCCCAATTTCGGGAATGCCTTGATTCAGATAAAGGTTTCGGCCGCTGATCAAGCGGGGAACGTTGGGATTGGTTACTCTGGAGTATTCACGCTGATTGACAGCACGCCGCCATCTATCGGAATCTCAAAACCGTCGTTTGGAACTACCCTTACAGGCAACCAAGTCGTGGCGATTGAATGGAGTGCTACCGACAATGTTGGCGTGGTTGGCACATCGGTTGAGTATTCCTTGGATTCTGGAAGTATTTGGACCTATCTGACAAATTCAACTTTTTCCTCAGGCTCATTGAACTGGGCGGTCCCAAATATGATCGGCGGCTCGGTCATGCTTCGCGGTCGAGCAATGGACTCGAGCGGCTTGCAAAGTGTGTCTATTTTTGGCCCCTTTCAGATAGCAAGGGAGAACTCGCCGCCCTACGTTGTAAATGCTCCCTTTCCTTTATTATCCACCTCAGGGGTAGCCTACAGTTCTCCGATACTACAATGGCTGGGTGGTGACATCGACGGTCAGCAAGTCAGTTATTACGTCCGGCTCGGCACAAATACGGCCAACTGGCTGACATTTGCGACAACCAACATTAGCTTCATCCCTCACGCACTTCGGCCGAAGACTACTTACTTCTGGCAAGTGCTTGTGACGGACGGAATTTCCACCAATTCCAGCCCCGTCTGGTCTTTTACGACTGAGGATGGCCAACGTGCGCCCGTGGCCTTGCCTATTTTTCAGCGCGATCAGGATGGGGCATTCAGGTTGAGTGTGGACGGTGCTTTCGGGGATGTTCATTTCCTCCAGGTGTCTAGCGATCTAATTAACTGGGCCAACTTGATCACCTTCACAAACTTAGGAGTGTCGACTGACTTGATTGATGCAGCGGCCGCCCAGCATCCCCGTAGATTCTACCGTGTGATTTCTCCTTAGTGTTCGAAGATGCTGAGATTGAGTGCAGAGGCGATTTTGCGCATAAAATGTAATACCCAAGGACAGCCTTTGTCATAGGGTGTGTGCTAGCGTTTCGTCATGCGATTGTC
Organism: Verrucomicrobiota bacterium; assembly: GCA_023431185.1. GTDB lineage: Bacteria > Verrucomicrobiota > Verrucomicrobiia > Limisphaerales > JAEYXS01 > JAEYXS01. The sequence continues at coordinate 35,137 of JAEYXS010000043.1, read as the reverse complement.
GCGAAAGGCATTTCTGGCAGCGCTGGGTGGGTTGGTTCCGGGCTTGGCGGTCGGTCAGGAGCTGGCGGTGGCCAGGCCAAGGGTGTCGGCCTGCTTCGCGGAACTTGGACCACCCATCGAGGATGACCTAGAGTTTTGGCATAGTCTGCCCCGGGTGCCGGTTCGGGAATCGGAAAACAGCGTGGTGCAAGCGTTGATCGAGGCAGTGAAGGCGCGGGGAAAGTTCGAGTTCGCCTATATGGGTGGCAGTTCGCCGGGCGCAATCCGTCGAATCTCGCCCGGACTGGTTTTCATGCTGGAGGAGTTCCCCCACGTCTATGTCATGGGATACTGTCATCGGCGGCGGCAGGAACGGGTGTTCCGAGTGGACCGGATGGAATTTGTCGAATACCAATAAAGGAGGTCTATGGGCTTTCGCTTTTCACGAAGGATCAAGTTGCTGCCCGGGGTGTCCATCAACCTGAGCAAGTCCGGCGCATCGGTCAGCGTGGGGCCGCGCGGGGCGAAGGTGACGGTGGGACCGAGGGGCGTCACGCAGACGGTGGGGTTGCCCGGAACCGGGCTTTATTACACCACGACCTCTCGGAGCGGAACGACGCGTAAGGCGCCGATGCTGCCGGCCAATGTGCCGCCGCCTGTTCAAAGCACGGAGGAACGGTTGACTTTGGGCTTCTTCAAGCGACTGACCACGCCCGATGACGAGGAGGAACTGGTGGCCGGGATGAAAGCCATGGTGCAAGGCGACACAGCCATAGCAGCAGAGCACTTTCAAAAGAGTGCTCATCTGGCGGATGGGGCGTTCTTGGCCGGAGTGCTGGCCCTGAAAAGTGGTGAGGATGCGCAGGCCATCATTTACCTGGAGATGGCCCGGAACCAGGCGGTGGGTTTGGGAGCCTACTTCGCGAAGTACGGAGTAAACGGTTCCTTCGAAGTGCCGGTGACGAAGCAGATCAAGGCCAAGGGGACGGTTGGGATGAAGTTGCTGCTCCTGCTGTTGGTGGAGGCCTATCAGGCCGGTGGCCGGTTTCAGGAGGCGGTGGATGTATTGAACGAACTGCATGCCCTGGCCCCGGAGGATGTGGTGGTGCGGGTGTCCCGGGCCGAGTTGCTGGTGGACGAGGTGGGCACCAAGGAAGCCTGCCAGCAGGTGGTGGAACTGGCGAAAGGGATCGATTCGCGGTCGGAGGTGGAAGCCGCGCTGCTGCTCTACAAGGCCGAGGCGCTGCGAAAGCTGGGTTTGAACATGGCTGCGCTGGAGACGGTGAACGGATTGCTGGCGAAGAAGTCCCGGTGGACGGAGCCTTTGCTACGAGCGCTGCAGTATGAGCGCGGGATGATCTATGAGGCGATGGGCGAAGCGCGGAAGGCACGGGCGGATTGGGAATCGGTCTATGCGGATGATCCCGGGTATGAAGATGTGGCACGGAGGCTGGGGTTGTGAAGGCGGGATACCGTCGCTCTGTCGCGCCAATCGGCGAAGACTTTGGGCGACCGGTAACCGGTCAGGCAAATCCAGGCATTTTCACTCGCCAACTGAACCGGGCAAACTAGATTTCAACGGTGTATCTCTCCAAGTCAGACTTCAAGGTGGCGCAGACTTGTCCGACGAAGCTTTACTACAAGAAGCTCAAGTATCCGTCGAACTTGGATGATAACCCCTATCTGGAGTTTTTGGCGGATGGCGGTTACATGATCGAGACGATTGCCAAGCTGATGTTCCCGTCCGGAGTGGAGGTCCCCTTCGAAACCCCTGAAGCTTCGGCGGCAGCGACCGCCCGATTGTTGCAGCAAAACGAGGTCGTCCTTTTTGAAGCCACCGTGATCTCGGGGAAACGGATGGCCCGAATCGATATCCTGGAGAAAAAGGGCAACCTACTGCGGCTGATCGAGGTCAAAGCCAAGGGGGTAAGACTCGATGGCCTCTCCTCTCCTTTTCGTGGGGCCAGGGGAGGTATCAGCTCCGGCTGGCGTCCGTATCTGGAAGATGTGACCTTCCAGTCCCTCATCCTGCGTGAATTGTATCCAGACTTTGAGGTTACCCCCTGTCTTTGTCTGGTCGACAAGGATGAGACCTGCACAGTGGAGACCAGCTTCGAGCGGTTTCGGCTGGAGGCACGCCCGCAGGGAAGTGGTGAGAAGACTTACTCACGTCCGAAAGTCACTTTTCTCGGGGATGTGGAAGCCCTGCGTCAACAGCCGTTCGTGAAGATCATCGAAGTGAGCGCTGAATTTGAAGAACTGGCGGATGAGGTGGCTGCGGAAGCAGAATCGTATGCCTCGTCCCTGCTCGGCAAGACACCAGAACGAATCGCGCCGGTGATCGGGGTGAAATGCAAGAAGTGTGAGTATCGGGTGGAGAGTGAACCCACGGAACGGAATGGCTTTAAGGCGTGCTGGGGTGAGTTGGCAGCGCCCCAGCCACATCTGCTGGACCTTTACCGTGTGGATGCCTTGGGGCCACGAGGGACGATCGCCATGCAAATGATTGAAGATGGCCAGTGCAGGCTGACCGATGTGAGGCCTTCCTACCTCCGGAATAGGGTAGGGGAACGGCAGTCCATCCAGATAGAATGGACCAAGCAGGGCAGGGAGTTCATTGATCCTGAACTCAAGAAGACGGTGGAAGGATGTGCTTATCCGCTGCATTTCATCGACTTTGAGGCTTCCCGGGTGGCTGTCCCTTACCACCCGGGCATGAAGCCCTACGAACAGGTGGCCTTTCAGTGGAGTTGCCACACCCTGCGCCAGCCGGGAGGGGAGTTGGAGCATGCGGAATGGATCAACCTCGAGGACGCCTACCCGAATTTTGAGTTTGCCCGTTCCTTGAAGGAGACGATTGGGACCAGGGGAACGGTCTTCGTTTGGTCCGCCTTTGAAAGGACGGCGCTGAGGGACATCCAGCGGCAGATGGTTCAGTATGGGGTCAAGGACAAGGACTTGGCGGTATGGCTGGAGCATATCTCCGGGGACACGGGACCGCTGGTGGATATGTACGGGCTCTGCAAGGATTACTATTTTCACCCCCGCATGGCCGGCAGCCTGTCGATCAAGCACGTCCTGCCGGCCGTATGGTTCGAAGATGCCGCGGTCCGGAATCACGCCTGGTTTTCCGGGTATCTCAAGCCGGGGGAAATCATCGATCCCTACAAAACCCTGGCTCCGTTGCCGTTCGATGGGGAGGGCGAGGAGGAAACGGTGGAAGCGGTCCGGGAGGGGACCGGGGCAATCCGAACCTACCAGGAAATGATGTTCGGTTTGCGCAAATCAGACCAGAAGTTTAGGGAGGTCCAGAGGCAGCTCCTGCTCAATTACTGTAAACTGGACACTGCTGCCATGGTGATGATCTGGATGCATTGGACAGGCGCTTATGACTGAGGCGGGCCTCAGGATGCATTGGGTATCGCTGCCATCAGTTGGTCCAGCACTTGATTAAATGACGGGATGGCACAGACTTTGTCCCGCCAATCCTTCGGTATGCCATGCTCGCCATAGTAGGCCCCGGCAATTTGGCCATAGATCGCTCCGGTGGTGTCCGCATCATCGCCCAGGTTGACGGCCAGCAAGGCGCCCGTGCGGAAGTCGGTGCTGCGATGGAATGCCCACAGCGCTGCCTCCAGGGAAGCCACCACATAGCCAGTACCCTTTATTTCGGGTGGATTCTTTTGTCGGAAGGAACCGGCTGCGATCCCGGCAATCTTGGGTGCCAAGGGGGCACGATCCCAGGTCGTGAACAGCTTGGCAAAACCGGGGGCCAGCAGTTGAACTTTGGGAACTTGATGCATCGCTCCCAGGACCAGATGAGCGAAGTATCGGCACGCATCGACGGCTTCAACGGCTCCATGAGTGGTTCGCGAACTGTCGGCCGAGTAGTAGATCGCCTTGGCGGGATCGTGACTGAAGAATATCGGGACGGGGGCCAGCCGCATCAACGAACCGTTTCCGGCCGTATCCGGTGACGTGGAGCCGGCATACGGATCTTTGGTTTCCACGAACCGCGCCAGAGCCCTGCGCACGGTGATGCCGATATCGAAGCAAGTGCCGTTGCTTGAGAGATGGCCTTGCCGCCACCAGCGGACATAACGCTCCATCTGGTCTGTGGGATTGAAGCCGTGGCAGATGGCCAGACTTTCCGCCAAGCACAAAGCCATCGAGGTGTCATCCGTCCACGCGCCTGCTTTCAATTGGAATGGACCGCCGCCAATCATGTCCTCCAAGGGCTTGAAAGTTCCCGGGCGGGTGAACTCCAAGGTGGTGCCAAGAGCATCGCCTACTGCCAGCCCCAGCAGGCAGCCACGCCGATTCTCGAGCGGGGCAGGGGGAAGTGACAAAGTCTCGCGAGGCATAGGGAAAAACGCTAGGAAGCCGCGATCAACAATGCCGCTTTGGCCAAGACCTCCAAGTCGCGCTTACGCCCCTTGGTGGAGGTCGTTTGGTTGATCAGCCCGGAAGCTTCATCGAAGCTCACCCACCTCACGCTGGCGGTCTCCTGGTGAAACTTGCCGGTGTCTTCTTTCAGCCGCATCAAGAAGAAAATGGTGGTGCTGGTATCGCCGGGAAAATCCCCCGGAATCGGCTGGATGATCTCGGCCTTCACGCCGGTTTCCTCCAGGACTTCCCGTAGGGCGGTCTGTTCGGGAGTCTCACCTTTGTCTGGACCTCCCTTCGCAAAGGTCCACACATAACCGCCATAATGGTTCAAAGGTTCCCGTAACAGCACCCGGTTGGCTTGGTCCAACACGACTCCGCCATAGGCCACTTTTCCTTTGGGTTTGGAAACCATGGGCTTGGGCTTTTCCTTTTCGATGGCCAGCAGATCCTCCCAGACCTTGCCATAGACGTGCGCACGCTCAGGTCCGAGCCGTTTGGCCACTTCACTCTTGAAGTTGCTGTAATCCAGGTCCGCGACCATCTGCTGCATGGCCACGCCCAGTGCCTTACGTTCCGTCTGGGCCCGAAAGGGGTAGTCGGTGCCGCCGCCCGTGACCGTGGGTGATAGTGTGGGCAGATACTCGGTGCGGAGACGGTCCAGATCGCTAGCGGCTCTGGCCCGGATGGTGAGCAGCGAGTCGCCCGGTTTCTGCACCACGCTGAAGAATCCGAAGTTGGTGAATAGCCACATATTGTTGCCGTACGTTTTGAGTGTGCGAGGTGTGCCCTGATTCTAATTGGACTTTGCTGGATGGGTGTATTTGGCCGACATCTTGAGCGCGATCTGCTGAATCCGGTTCTTTAGCTCCTTGGGTTCGACCACGGTAGCGTGCTCACCCCAGCTCAAGACCCACCGTTCCACCTCGGCCAGATTGTTCAACTGCATCGTCAACCGGAGTTCGCCACCATCCAGTTCGGCTATCTGCTGCGTGGTATGCCATCGGCGTTCCCGGATCAAATCAGCCGCCCACGCATCAAACTCGACCACCACTTGGAAGTTCTCCTCGCCCTTGTAGATGCCAAAGCTGCCTTGGAGATACTCGCTGGCATTGAACTTGGCTGGCCGCGTGAAAGGTTTCTCGGTTACCACGAGGTTTCGCATCCGGGTCAGCGCAAACGTCCGCATGCCTTTCCTGCCCAGATCAAAGCCGATCAGATACCAGCGATTGTCCACACAGGCGACGTGGTAGGGTTGGACTTTGCGACTCTGCGCCCGTTCTTTGCCCAGTCCCCTGTAGTCGAACTCGACCGTCCGCTGCATCTGGGCGGCCCGGGTCAGTTCCTGGAAGATCTCCAAATCGATGTCCTCGGGGGCAAAGGGACGATAGGAGAGGGCTTGTTCCAGATTCCCCAGTGAGTAGAGGGCTTGCGTGCCAAGTTGGGCAGTCAGTTTGCGAAAGGCGGTGTCCAAGGGTTGCTCGAACGGAGTACCCCGGTATTGGGCGACTGCTTTGTGGGCGACAAAAAGGGCAAATATCTCCGCTTCGGTGATCGGCACATTGGGGAACTCCTTCACTGGTTCCGTGAAATAATAGCCGTAACGGGCCGCGTCATACTCGATGGGGAGGTGGTAGCGGCATTTGAGGAAGTCGACATCGCGTTTGATGCTGCGGGTGGAGACTTCAAACTCCTTGGCCAGTTGGGTGCAATTCGGGTACTCACCCTGCTGGATCAGATGAAACAGGCGATACATCCGTTCCAGTGGAGGCCGTGATTTGACTGACTCGGGCACCTTGGGCATGGCGGGATTGTGTTTAGCCGGGAAGGTCATTGTCAAATCCCCAGTGAACCGGAAGCTTCGATGGGACGGTAAAGCAGGATCTCCACATTCAGGTGGTTGGCCAGTTTCACCCAGGACTGGTTGCCGGACATGCCGCTGAACATCAAGGGGTCATCAATCACCACGGTTTGCACCCCGGTTTCGTCGCAGAACAGCGCGAGCCACTCATACAGTTCCTCAGCATTTAATTCCATCGGTTCCCAGAGGTGGAAGGGGGAGTCGATGATCTGTTTGGCCAACTGGGTGATCCGGCTGAAATCTGAATCCAAGAGGAAGCTGTTCGCAAAGTAACTGGGGTTAGGATAGGAGGCTTCCAGCAGGAGCCGCCGGACCACTTCAAACCCGGTCAACTGAGTGTGGGCCAGGAGGACAGGTTTGCCACAGTTAACTGCAAGACTTAGAGCGGTTTGATTGGCGGCCAGGACGTAGGGTGGGGCAGGGGTGAGCTCGTTCCATGATGCTGGCAAGGTCCTGCCGCCCCCAGCCAGGCCCTCCATCCAATCAATCACCTTGCTGACCTGCTGGTGGGCGTGGGTGCAGTGGTAGCTGATGGGTGGTCGCTTGGTGTTGATCATGCTGGTTAACCTTAAACGGACCCCTCTGACAAATACTGTCACACCCCTTGAGGAAAAGGGACGGGGATTGTATTCGTTCGGTTATTCTGCGGCCTTGTCATAGAATATAAATTAGGGGTGTGACACTTTTTGTCAGAGGGGGTGGCTTACTTTTTGAATCTAGCCTTAAGACTTTCTTGCTTAGAGCGATTGGGACTTGGCATAATTTGTCGCCAGCCAAGTAAAGCATCTTCGCAAACTTTGCAGGGGGTGTCTGTGGAGGACGGGGGTAAACGATGGGTAACATTGTTGAAACAAATAGATTGTTAATTCGTTTAATCGGCCAGAGCCAATCGCCGACCATTCTTGGTTTGCTCCCAGTCGAGCTTTCCGTCCAGGAAGCCTGCATCGGCGAACTCCGCGATTACCTAGGGCGGGATTTCGGGCGACTGCAAAAAGTTTTCGGTTTTTTCCCCGCGGCGGCAGTCTATGCGATCGCCGTCTCCGTTGGGCGAGGAGTTACTGATGCAAATTTTTATGATCCCATCAGGGAACAGTTGGGCCTTACCCTGAACAGTCAGGAGCGGGCTGGAATGGCGGCTTGCTTTGCGAACGCATGCCGAAAGCTTGGAATGGCCATGCCACCAGACACCGAGGAAGGCAATACAGACCGAAATCTGCGGCAGATCATATTCCAAGCCGGGATATTGCCTTATTGGGTCCGGCATCTGGGACCAGCCGTGACCAGTTATTTGGAACGGAACGTGTGCCCGGATTTGGAGGATGAGGAGCAGGTCAGGCGATTTGCTGAGGTGATCAGCCAGAAGGTGCCAGACGGTCAGCGACGATTGCAGCGCACCTTGCTAAGTAACGTCGGGCCGCTTGTGGCAAAATCCATTTTGCTGGCCTTTAGCAGTGGTGACTTCGATTTGCTGCCTCCTCATTTGCGTGAGCCAATGAGGGAAGCGCGGCGCAGGAGTGGAGCTGAAAGCATCCGTTCGCCTTTTCTTCGCTGCCGAAGAGAAACTGGTGAACTGGTTCTGGTGCTTCCCCGGCAAAATGCAAAAATTGCCGATTATCGTACATTTTGGAGTATTGACCAGCGTACATACAACGCCTTGATCGAGCGTGAACTGGATGTGGCTGATCTGCCCGGAACTGGCATCATCCACATTAAATTGGAGGATCTCCGTCAACCTTACCAAAACCAGAAATTCTCAGTTAAAGTCGCGCCGGATGAACGTGAGCCATTCTTTCTCTTCCGTGCCCTGGACGGGCGGCGCTTACTTACCGGGGAACACACCGAGATCGAGTTGCCGCTGGGAGATTATGAGCTGTTGCTGGGAGAAGGCCTTGTTACAAACGATGATTCCGCCTATCGAGCTGCGGGTAGATTCAGGGTGGCTCACATTGAAATCTTTCCCGGTCGGGAAACCCTTGAGATTTCGACGGGAGACCGTAACTACACGATTCGTCCACGTTTGGGGGCGGATATCCTCATTCAGGATCCGTCCGGAAATCGATTGGCTACTTTGGAGGGGGCGTCGATTTTCTTTGGTGAGACGCTTAATGTCCTCGCTTTTTCACCCGCGGTGGAAGGGGCGGATGAGCAGTCGCTTAACTTTCGCATCGAGTTGTTGGTCAGTTCCCATGCGCCGCCGATCACAGCAGCAGCAGTGTTGCCGGTCCAACGCGACGCTTATCTCTTCTACGAATTGACCGATAACCTACTGCGTCCGTTTGTTGCCAGCTTGCCTGCTGGAGTGTTCGAGCTGCAGATTTCTGCGGAGGGCAGATCCCGTTCTTTTCATCGTAAATTCATTTACTGGAAGGGATTTTACAGTACCAGCTCGGTTTTTGGCTTTCTGTGTGCGAGCCCAGTCCAGAATCTCGATCTGGCATCGTCACCTGGGCTCGTCCAGTCTCCCGAAGGACTGCGATTACTTCCCAACCACGCAGGATCGGCGGTGACGTTGTCCATGCGGCAGCCCAAGCAGGTTTTCACACTGGCAAAACCTGGTATTTGGCTGGGATGCCAGAGTGCCGAGCACATCGAGCGCCTGCCGCTCAGCATAGGGGCTTCTGTCGAGATCAGTCCCGCCAGTCGGGAGACGATCTTTATCGAATCGGGCGATTTACTGCCTTGGCAGATCTCCTGCCGATCAATCCAGCTGGCGATTCTAAAGCCAGGTCATCCCCGCTGTGCCCTTAATGCCTCGGTGTTGCTCGCGCAGTTTGGCGAGCAGGTGAATCTGTTGGCTGAGAACCCAGCCGGTACGCGGGTTCAGCTGGTGCGCTTGGTCAAGGCCAATTTGTTTCGCGACCTCAAAGTTGAATGTCCGCCGGGGACTCTGGTGTATCAGGCATCTTTCCGGGTCAGCAAATCTCAAGTCAAAGTATTGGAGATAAGCCGGCAAAACTTTGCGGCCGATTCGATTGAGACGGTCAAAACTGAGCTGGAGTTGGTTTGTGGTCGTATTCCTGAATCCGGACTGGGTGAAACAGCAGCATTTTGGAACATCGAAGATGGTGGAGATGATTGGGTGATCCGCCTGGAGGCCAAGCTTGATGAGATACTACCAGGTGTTCACTTCATCGATTTTCGCGGTCAGACCCAGGATCAGGATGTATGGCAATCCATGAAGGTCGCCGATGTGCATGGCCTCTCCGAAAATCGTCTGGTGGTCATTTCCGCTAAACCGGCCCTCCCCATCTCGAGCTGGTCCCAGTTGATAGCCTCAGCTAGTGGCTCCTTTCAGCGGGGAAGTAATTTTGACATTTCCTGGCTGGAGATCGATGCCGGGGATATGATGACTATTCTGGAGCGTTTGCAACAGGCTCTCCTCTTCAAGTATGCCTCGGCCGTCTGGCCACAAGTCCGCTGGCTGGAGCTCACCTTAACCATCGTTTGCCAGCGGTGCTTCAATCCAAAATCAGAAGGACGGCTCCTCCAGGCCTTTGTGGCGAATGCGGTGGCGGGCTTGGAGCGACGCAGCAGCGCCGGCTTAAGCATTAACTCCATCCTCGTGATGGGTTGCCAGTCCAAATTGCTTTCTGTGAATGGGGGTGAATTCGCCTCGGTTTCCCGCCAGAACGGAATGGTCGCCCGGTATTTTTCCGAGCTCGGCTCAGTCGCTCAAGCCGCGACCCTGCGGGACTATGCGTGGAGCGGGTGTGAGTTGGCTGAGGATTTTTTAACCCATTTTGATAATTTTAATGTGGTTGCGCGCAATGCCGAGTCAGAGTTCTCGCGCTTCAAATTCGCAGAATACTTCAAACACCTCGGCGACGCGATTCAGGAGCTCGATTTCCAACAGTCCCGCCTTGCCGACGATCGGTTGCTTTCGGCCAGTCACTTTCTGAGCGCGATTCGTTCCTTGAACCGCCGTTTTCGCCCCTTGGAAGAGGTGCGTCAGCAAAACATCCCCACAGGTTCCCTTAATCGCATGGTCGGGGATTTGCAGGCCATGAGTCGTCAGATCGATTCCGTAGGGCAGTCTTTGAAAGAAAAGTTGAATATTCCCGCTTTTGTCGAACTTAAAGTCCCCTTAGCCATGGCCGAGTGTGAACTGGTACAAAGTGTCTCGGATATCCTGTTGTTGATCGCCGGGATGGCCAGGCTTAAGGCTGCAGGTTTGATTTCCCGGGACGTCTACAAGGGGTGGTTAAGATCGCTGCTGGTATCCGGGGATAGTGATACGGAGCGCCGGATCCGCCGCTTTTGTTTGCTGCTCAGCCTTTCTCCGGAGCTTTTTGCCTTTTATATGCTGTTTTGGGAATCAGCCCTCAAGCCACAAGCAAGACATGAATGAAATCGATCCCATCAAACTGCAAGAGGAGTTGCAGTCCCGAGTTCGCCGTTATTTGCTGACCTCATTGCCGATCAGCGAGCGTTTTCCTTTTCTCCGAGCAGAGGCCGAGCAGGCCCTTGCCCAAACGGACAAACTGGTGAAAGGCCCCTTCATCGAGGCATTACCAGATTTTCCCAAAGGTCGGTCCCTGAAAGAATTGGTCACAGCCGGGTTGTTGCACGAGGGTTTCGGACAGCTCAAGCCGGCAGAGTATACCCGGCCGCTGCATCAGCATCAGGAGACGGCCATCCATGCCATCGCAGGGAAGCGGCAGAACGTCGTGATCGCGACGGGAACGGGCTCGGGCAAGACCGAATGTTTTCTCTATCCGATTATCGACCAGCTCTTGAAGGAGAATGTGAACGGGCAGGCAGGTGTAAGGGCCCTGCTGGTATACCCGCTAAATGCTTTGGCGAATGACCAGCTTTACCACCGCCTGGTGCCCACGCTAGTCAATCGCTTGAGGCCTTACGGTATCACCGTGGGCAGATACACCGGACAGACCAATCCCGGATGGAACCGGGCCAGGTTTGTTGAAAGCTATCTGCAGGATCCTTATTTCAGATCACTGTTTGGCGATGATATACCGGAGAACTGGCGGCTGAGCCGGGCGGAAATGTTGGAGCGCCCTCCCCATGTGCTCGTGACCAATTATGCCATGCTCGAGCACCTCTTGCTGCTGCCCAGGAATGCCTCTCTCTTCGCCGGGAATGCGTTGCGTTTCATCGTGCTCGACGAAATCCACAGCTATACAGGCACGCAGGCTTCCGAAGTGGCGCTTTTGCTTCGCAAATTGCAGAACCGCTATTGCCGGGGGCTCACGGTCAATTGCATCGGGACCAGTGCGAGTTTATCGCAAAGTCAGGAAGGGGGAGCAAAGATCCAGAAATTCGCAGGTGACCTGTTTGGAGTGCCTTTTGAGCTTCCTATCACAGCCCGTCGACAGGCGCATCACCTGCTTTCCAGCCAAGACTTGCTCGAGCCGCTTACGCCGGAACAATGGATCAAGGCCCACACGTTGTTGCTCAAGGCAAAGTCGGTTGACATGGCCAGGCAGACCGTCTCTTGGAATGAGGGATCCGAGTCCGGAGGGCTTGGTCTCCTGACTATTCCGCCGGGGGAGTCCCTGGCCTCTGGTCTAAGCCGGCTGCTGTGTGGCGAACCCAATGTGCAGCGGGCATCGCGTCGGCTGGCTGCCTCCAAGTTTCTTGAGTTTCATGCGCTGGCGGAAGAACTCTTCGCCGGACACAACGCGACGACGGCCAGCCAGGCCCTCAAGGGCCTGGTCGCATTGACCTCCTTTGCTAGGGAAAATACCGAAGGTTATCCGCTTCTGCCAGCCCGCTATCATTTCTTCACCACGGGCATTGAGGATGCCACGATCTTGCTGGAAAAACCGGAGATCTCTCCGGATCGTTTTTCCGAGCTGAAATTTTCGCGCACGTTCTATGACGAGGAAAAGAAATGCGAGCGATTCCGGCTGCTGACCTGCCGCAAGTGTGGAGAAATCTATTTCGAAGGCTTTGAGTCGGCTGCCTTGGGGCTGTTGAAAGGCCGCAGACCATCGCAGGGTTCCTGGCAACGGGCGGTCTTCTGGTTGAAACCCAAACCGCACGAAGTTAGCACGGAGGACGAAGCGGGTGAGGAAGAACTCGCGATGCACCAGTGCTTTGTCAACTTCCGAACCAGTCAGATCAAGGACCGGCTGTTGCCTGATGACCGGCCGGCCGAGTGGCTGGATACCTGCCGGGCAAAATTAAGGAAGCCCACAGAGGACGAGGAGCAGGACGCGTGGATGAGTCAATGCCCCGCCTGTGGGGCTCGCGACCGGTGGGAGATAGTGACGCCTTTCCACCCCGGCGACCAGGCGATGTCTGAAGTGGTGGGCGAAGTTCTCTATGCCCATCTCCCGGCGAACAAACCGGAAGCGTACCGTCTTCCCGGCCGCGGCAAGGGCTTGCTTGTGTTCAGCGACAACCGGCAGGACGCGGCCTTTTTTGCCCCGAGTTTTCAGCGCCGCCATGAAGAAATCGTGATCCGGTGGGCCATTGTTCAGATACTGAAGGAACACCCGGGCGAATCGCTGTCACTTAACACATTGGTGAATGAGCTGGTTCAGCGTCCGGAAATCCGTAGAGGCATGCTGGATCGGGACGGGGAACAGCCTAAAAACGATGACTTGGACATCCTCATACGTGGAAAGGTGCTCGCGGAATTCTGTACTCCCGGCGGCGCTAAGAACTCACTGGAAGATCTTGGGTTGGTAATCGTCGACTATTCGATGGACTGGCCGGATAGCCTGGAGAGCATGGCTGAGGGAGGGCTGACTGATCTGCATCAAAGCCGGGTACGCGGTTTGATGTCATTGGTTTTGGACGATATCCGGCATCATCGGGCCATAAGAATGCCCTTGGGTACCGCTCCCGATGATGAGTTTATCTGGGGGGCGTATAATCAGGAGAGCCGCAGTTACTCGCTGGCCGCGATCGAAGGGGTAAAGTTCCGTTTGATACCTCAAAGAAGAGCCGATGGGCAGCCATATCCCAGCCGCTGGGGGCAATTTTTTTCGAAGAAACTCGGGATGCCGCAGTGGGAGGCATGGATGGAACGATTCTGGTCATGCCTCACGGATGCCGATACAGAAGTGCTGGTGCCGGAACGCCCCGGCCAGCCTGGGATGGTACTCGACACCCGGCTGCTGAAGTTTTCTCTGGCCGATGGAAAGAATCTTTTCCGTTGTGCCGACTGCGGGTTCGTTTACCCACGGGACATCGGGTCTGCCTGCCCCCAATTTGGTTGTGAGGGACAAATGAAGCCCGTTTCGCTTGGGACATGGGAGGCCGATCTTTTACGCAACCATTACAAATACCTTTACTGGAGCTTGCCTGAACTCAGCAGTGCCGTGGCCCGTGAACACACCGCGGCCCTGTCCAGCGGAGTCAGGGAACAGATCGAGAAGGAATTTAAGGAGGGGCGAGTCAATCTGCTTAGTTGCTCGACGACGATGGAGATGGGTATCGATCTGGGCGACTTGGAAGGTGTGTTGTTGAGGAATGTACCTCCGGACATCGGCAATTATCAGCAACGGGCTGGTCGGGCCGGTCGTCGTGCCCAAGCGGCGCCAGCCAGTGTGACTTATGCTCGGAACCGCCGTTTCGACCAGGTGGTCTACGAGGCAGCAGAGCAGTTTTTGGCCAAAGACCCCCGGACTCCCTTCGTTCACCTGAACAACAAGCGCCTGTTGCGCCGCCACCAGTACTCCATCATGCTGTCGGGATTCTTACGGCATGTGGTCGCGGAGTCGGGTGGTGGTGCATTGCAAATCGGACAGCTATTCGGTCTGAGTCAGATTTTGGGCAGCATTGAGAATCCCGAACCGGAAGATTCGGCGCGAATCCGCTTCGGGGAGGAAGAGAACCGCCTCTTTGTTCAACAACTCGATGCCTGGTTGGGCAGTGCAGCGGGACAGGACAGCGCTCAGCAGGCATTCGCCATGGAGGAACTGGTGGCCCCGAGTCTGAGTCCGAGTCAGGCGCGGGACCTGCACTGTGAGCCGGCCGTTTTGGCCGGGGAATTTCGGGCCGAGCTCATGGATGTGGCGGCCGAATTCGGGCAACGTCATCAATTTTACTTTCAACAGTATGACGATCTCAGGGCTGGAGCCGGGGACAATTTGAGGCTGCAGCGCAAGGCCCAACGTTTTCTGATGATGGCGCTTAAATGGTCCATGCAGCCCTTGATCAGTTTTTTGAGCCGCTTCGGCGTGATTCCTACTTATAGCTTCCCGGTGAACAATATCACCCTGGAGATTTTAACCGGCCGCGGGGAAGGGCAGGGCAGACCTTGGGAACAGGATATCGATTTGGATCGGGATGCCCGGATCGGGATCGTCGAGTATGCTCCCGGAGCCCAGGTTGTCGCCAAAGGACGAGTGTGGACTTCCCGGGGCATAGGTTTTTATCCCAAGCACTTCATGCCGGACCGCTATTACAAGGCCTGCCCGACCTGTCGGAATGTCGAAATCGGAGAATCTCCCGACCTAGTGCCGCAGACTTGCCCTAAATGCCAGCACCAGATGCCGGGCATCCCTCGAACGTTCATCGAACCGAGAAGTTTCGTGACGTCGGTGCATGAAAGCAAAGGCGAGGAACCGGGAATGACGCGCGTACGTCCGCCGGCAGCCATGGAAACCCAATTGGTGACTTCTGCCCGGGAGGAGGATTTTTTGGATTCCGCAGTAATGGGAGTCTCTTGGGCGGTGCAAGGGGCGAAGGACGGAACCATGCTCGTGGTCAACCGGGGTAAGGGCGATGGGTTCAAACGCTGCGGTTGTGGTTACACCGAAGTGGTGCCACGCGGGCAAGCCATCACTTTTGACCTGCCATCGCATCGCGACCCCTACTCGGGATCGGTATGCGAGCGGCCGGAGCGATATCGCCCTCAGGATTTGGCTCACCAATTTCGGACCGATGTGCTGCAGATACGGGTGGATCACCGTATCCACTCCCCGGTAACCCTACCCGCCGAAGAGCAGCAGACATTTCGCGCCGAAATCGCCAGAACAGTGGCCGAAGCAACCCGCATTGCCCTGGCCGAAATCTTGGATATTCAAGAGGGGGAGGTCAGCGGCACTTTCCGTTGGCACAACAGCACGGGGCCTGAGATCATTCTTTTCGACTCGGTACCGGGAGGAGCGGGGTATGTGGAGATGGTTTTTCAAAAGTTTACGGCCAAGGATTTGCTCAAACGGGCTGTCCGGGTGCTGGAATGTCCACGCAACTGTTCCAATGGTTGCAGCCACTGTGTCTGCACCTACTCCAACCAGATCTACTGGGATCAGTTCCGCCGGCATGATGCGCGCCAGTGGCTCCTCACCCTCCTGAGTCACGAGACCATCGTATGGCATGGTGACTCAGCCTTGCAGAAAACTACCAAAGCATCCGTTTTGAAGAAGCTGGAAGAATCCTCGGTAATCTCCATCATCGCCCCCAGTTTGGGCAATTTCGTAGGGTCCATGAACGTTGAGGGTAAGGCGGAGGTCAATCTGGATTACTTTTTTCCTGAATGGCCGACTCTCAGGCAATGGCTCAACGGCAAATCTCAAAAGCAGATCCGGCTATATTGTCATACCATTCCGGATTTCGGCGATTACCGTCAGCCTAAAGCGGCCTTTATGGCGGACTGGTTGCTGCCGGTGATAAGCGAGGAGAGTTTGATCCTGTACCGCTTGCAACCGGGGGCCAAACTGCCGGCCAAGCTGCGTCTGTTCGGCGAGCACAAGGATGGCGCTTTTAGCATCTATGACCTGGGCGGTCATGCCGCCGTAATGGATCGCCTGATAAGTGATGACCTGCTCTTAGGGAAAGGAATCCAAGCAGAGGAAGCGGCCGATCTTCAGAGGGCCAGTCAGCCATTGCCGCTGGAAGCGGTCCAACCGCCGGCAAACTTGTTCAGAAAAGAATACTCGCCCGGGTCGCCGCGTAATCTCGGTGAGGATTTCGGTTTTCTAAAGGACGCGGAGGTTGAGCGCGTACTCATCAATGACCCGTACGTCACGGCCGATGAACCGGCCTTCCTGGCTTTTCAGGAGCTTTTTGAGGTCTGGCGAAAGCTGTGGAAAGAAGCACCCAGAATGGTAACGGTTCGTTATGGGCAGGTGTATGACCCGCAGCAGAACCGGGACCGGGATGCGATTGCGGCGCGGATGAAGAAATTCCTGATCGATGGAGGATCGGTGGATTCTCAAGTTTTCCCGTTTCCGCGACAGCGCAACAGCGATTTCCATGACCGACGGATCGAGTTTTTCCTGAGAATGGATAGCGTTTTACCGGTGAGACGCACTCGCCGTGTGCGGTCTGCGGCAGATTCAGATAAAAAATTGCAGCGCGTTGCGGTTGAGCTCTCGGGGGGTATCTACCGGTTGGTGACCGCGAGTAAAGAATGCCGATTGTATCGGATACATGACTTTTGACCTGTCGGCAGCTTAGGATCAATCTGCGTAGGACTCTGTATTAAGCGAATATCAATGGGGTCCGTAGCCACAAAAGATCAGTGGCAGTTTGGTGTGCTTAAAATAGTCTATACCCCATGTGACAAACACTGTCACACCCCTTGAGGAAAAGTGACGGGGATTGTAGTGGAAATGGGATGTAGAGACGTGGGATAGTTATGAAACGGAATCGTCAGGCAAGAGACTACCAACGCATATGACAATGGAGTTAAGGGGCAAGGGTGGCTGCGTCTCGCTCTCTCTTGGGCAATGGAGCGACATCTTGAAACGTGCGAATCAGCATGGATGGGAGCCGCTGGGCACGCGAATTCCTAAAAGCAAAGACCCGAAATGGGAAGGTGACTACGGCTCCAACGACGGGCAGTTAGTTGTTGCAGCAGACGCCCGGTCGATGGCAGTTGCTTTGGAACGCAGTCTCAACTGCAAATGCAAGATTCCGAAAAGTCTCACTCGAAGACGAATCAGAGAAATGGTACGTTTTGGATTGCACGGTAATTTTCGTATTTACTAATCTGCAGAACGTCAACTGTTGGGAACCTATGTCCGAATGGCTGATTTATTGGGAACCGACTGAGGTGGAAGAAGGCTTGAAGAATGGCAGACCGGTGGATTGTATTTGGAGCGCTCAATTGAAACGTGGGGCAGTAGGCGACCGAGTTTGGATTGTGTCTGCTCCGAAGGGCCGTTTGCATCTCTACGGGCGGATCGTCGTCAGTAGTAAACGTCTTGATAAAGCAGCAGGGTTTGAGGCCAAAAGTTTTCGTTCGAATGATTCACGCTAGGCAAACTACGCGAAGCTCGGCTATCTAATGTCGAAATCCCGAACAGCCAAAGCCAAGAGCAAGAGTGGTGCGCCTCATGGGCCGGGCGCCATGAATGATTCCCTACACGCCTTGCCAGCGGCGCTTCTGGACTCACTTAACCCGCACCCTTCCGCGCTGGTTGAGTCAATGCGGAGCATGGGGTATTCGCCACACACGGCGATCGCGGACCTAGTTGACAACAGCATTGCGGCAAATGCTCGCAATGTGCAGGTCGAATTATCACCGGCGGGATTCGAAAACATTGGGTGGCTCAGGATCGAAGACGACGGACAAGGAATGGACGCAGCCGAGCTCGTAAATGCTATGCGTTGGGGGGGCGCAGGGCCGCTCTCTTCTAGGAACCCTAACGATTTGGGAAGATTCGGACTCGGCCTAAAAACAGCATCCGTCTCTTTGGGCCGCCGGCTTACCGTGGTCTCGCGCAAAAATCGCCGTGTCAGCGCCGCCCGATGGGACTTGGACCACATTTATAAGTGCGGGTCCTGGGAGCTTCTTGAAGGTGTCGATCAGGAAGATGAAAAACTTTTAGAGGGGTCAGCCTTGGGCGTCGCGAAAGGCAATCAAGCCGGCACTATTGTCTTGGTCACCAAGATCGACCGACTACGAATCGACGGGCATTCGGAATTGCAGCGCCAAGCGAACAAGACGGCTCTCTTCACTAGGATTAAGGACCATTTGGGTCTTGTGTTTCACAGGTTTTTGGAACGCAAAACCTTAAAGCTTCAATTGGGAGCCTCTGAGATCCGAGCTTGGAACCTTTTCGGGCTAACTGGCCGTGGCGATGAAGCACAATGGCTTAAGTCGACCGAGTTGTTTGAAAAAGGCCGAGCCATTGTCCGGACCTTCATTTTGCCGCATTATAAAGTGCTCACTGAAGACCAGCACGATAGATTGGGTGGCCCGCGCGGCTGGAGCGCTCATCAAGGATTCGTCATTTACCGTTCAGACCGGCTCATCGTGCCCGGAGGCTGGCTGGGTTTTTTTAGGCCCGAAGAGCACTGTAAGCTGGCACGCATCTCGGTTGACCTGCCCAATGACCTGGATGCCGTCTGGGGCCTGAATGTCATGAAGTCTAGTGTGCGTCCTCCATCCGCCCTGAAAGGTGATCTTGAGAGGATTGCAGCTGCGGCTCGGAAGAGCGCTATGTCAGCCTACCGTTTTCACGGCGCCAAAGAGGCCCCAGAGGTTGAACACAGCAGCGAGGAAGCCGTGCATCATGCATTTTGGAAGCAGGTTTCAGGCAAGCATGAAGTATTGTTTAGAATCAACCGGAGTCACCCATTGGTTGAAGCGCTGGTGCAATCGGTCTCCAGCAAGTCATTCGCGGACGCATTCCTGAAAACGTTCGAGCGCTTGTTACCGGTCGCCGCCATCCTGCAGCAGCCCTCCAAGAGCACCCACGGACTAGCTACTGAGCCGAACGCCGAGGAGCTGAAGCAACTCGCGATCGCCCTGCGGCTTACAATCGATGTGCTGATCAAGACAGGCATGCCGCCCGACGACGCCGAGGAAACAGCACTAGCGTGCCAGCCATTCAACTCCTTTCGTGAGTCCTTGAGCCAGCATCTCGACCCCTAAACTCGCCACCAAGCGACATTTCTATGCCTGATTTCACCAAAGAAGACGTTCTAGACATCGTGTTGCGGTCGTTTTCGAGGCGCCCTGAGATGGTCCCAGATCGTTCAGCCGTTGAATCGATGATCGACCAATTCTTGAAGCAATGGGGCCATCTCATCGGAGCCAGAGAATGGATCATTTCCCAAGCCCTTGGGATTCTTGTGACGAGCATTGGGAAGGCTCAAGAGCTTGTTGACCCCAACGATTACCGCGAGTGGCTCGATAAACACGACAGGTCTGCATGGCGCTCGTGGCCTTGGCTCCAAATCTATCTCAAAGAGAGGCTTCGCAGACCGTCTAAGGTAATTGATGAACTGCACAGCAGCAGTGATCGGGTTCTTGAACTGATAGGAGATCCGGTCCGGGAAGGACTCTGGGACCGAAGAGGCATGGTGGTGGGCCACGTCCAATCTGGAAAGACCCAGCACTACACAGCTGTCGCAGCGAAAGCAATCGATGCAGGCTACAAGCTGGTGGTAATCCTTTCAGGCATTCACGAGAATCTCAGGCAACAGACGCAGGAGCGAATTGAGGAGTGCATTACCGGGAGGAACAGCCGAGACCAATTTCAGCCTTTTGGAATCGCAACCTTCGCGTCACAATTCAAAAGCACCAGCAAACCCGACCAGCTCCCCCCGGACATTTCTTCCCTGACATCGGTTGCGGGTGATTTCGGGGCTGCAGTCAACAAAACCATCAATGTCGCCTTGGGTGAGGTTCCCGTGGTTCTTGTGATCAAGAAAAACGTCTCCATCTTAAAACATCTCCTGAAGAAAATCCGGGGAGGCAAGGCGCCCTATACCACACTGAAGTGTCCGACCCTTGTCATCGATGACGAGGCTGACCACTCCTCAGTGAATACCGCAAAGATTGATCCAGACACCGATCCGACACGCATCAACGAGCTAATTCGCAAACTTCTTTGGGCCTGTGACAAGGTTGCTTTCGTAGGCTATACGGCCACCCCATATGCAAACATTTTCATGGAGGACAAATGGGTTCAAAAAAGCGATGGCCGTAATATTGACGAACCCGGATCCGACCTCTTCCCCCGGGCATTCATTATTGGACTCGAAGCACCGTCAAACTACATCGGACCCGACGTCGTGTTCGGTCATCAAGGCGATGAGTCCTTGGGCTTGCCGCCGCGTGCTCCGCTGCCAATGGAGCAACCAGTTACTGACGCCGAGACCTGGCTACCTGCGAAGCACAAAAGCACCCAGCGGGTTGGCGGAGAGATTCCTTCCACACTCGCCGAGGCCCTTAAAGTCTTCGTACTGTCGATTGCAGCACGGTCGGCAATCGGACAGGACAACTCACACTGCTCCATGCTCATTCATGTGACCCGCTTTAATGCTGTCCAGGCCCAGGTAATGGCACAGATCAAAGCCCACTTGGATGGGTTGTATTCGGAGCTTGAAAGCGGAGTCGGACGCGAAGCCCTATGGAACGATTTGCGGAAGATTTGGGATAGGATTTTTGCAGAACCTTTCGCAATGTTTTGTGACCACCCATCACAAAAACTTGATCCGCCGGTCCTTCCTGATTGGGTGGACGTTGAAGCAAATGTGATTTCTTCGCTTGGAAGGTTAAAGTTCGCGAGTGTGAACAGTGAAACCAAGGAGAACCTCGACTTCGCTGGTAATAACAACGAGGGATTGGTTGTCGTAGCTGTAGGTGGAGATCGACTAAGTCGGGGGCTCACCCTAGAGGGCTTGACCGTTAGTTACTTTCTCCGGGGTGCGCGCGCCTACGATACCCTCATGCAGATGGGCCGGTGGTTCGGATACCGGCCCGGTTACGCGCATCTCTGCAGAGTCTACGCCCCTTCAACGATCGTCAGGAACTTCAGGACCATCACGCTTGCAACCGAGGAGCTGCGCCGGGAATTCAGCAGAATGTGCTATCTTAAAAGGACTCCTATTGATTACGGCCTTCAAGTGCGAGAGCCACGGGCTGATCTTCTTGTAACTGCGCTCAATAAGATGCGCCGCGGCGAAACGGTACGCATCCATTTTGCCGAAAGCTTGGTATCTTCCTTGGATATTCCCGAAACGGCATTGGCGGGTAATCTGGATGCTTTCAAGCAGCTCGTTGAATCAATGGAACAGATCAAAGGTGCATCGTCGGAGGACAAAAAAGGTAATCATAAATGGGAGGAAATTGACTGGGAAGTCATCGCACCATTCTTGGCCGCATACACGGCCAATTCGCACGTCTGCCTTTCCAATGACCAAGGCAAGAGCCTTCTCTACACATATATCGACTCAGTTCAAAAGCATGGTGATTTGAGGAAATGGACTGTCGTGATTATCGGAAAGGTGAAGGGAGCTCCGGTCATCGATGGGAAACCCTTCACATTGGTTGGCCGCCAGAGGCTAATGAAAATTCCGGAAGCGCCTACTCAACCCCTTCACCCACACCGCATCACGTTCCAAGGAGTGGCCATGGGAGCTGATGAGAGCCTCGATCTAACGCAGCCGCAGAAAGAAGCCGCGGAAGGTCTTAAGGACAACTATCGGAGTCGTGCGGCCGCGTTCCGGGCCCAGAGGCCGTCTTCGCGCGGATTGCTCCTCCTGTATCCGATCACTCCGACGATTCCTGCTCCTAGCGATGGCTCAGCAGCAAAGGAATGGGACGGCCCGCCGGTTATCGGCATGGCCGTCAGCCTTCCAGCTTCAAATTATGACAATGGCTGTGACTACGTATGCACACCTCAGAAGCTGCGCGAGATATTCGGCAGTCTTGCCGACGATTTGAAGCGCGATGAAGAAGAAGATCAAATTCCCTCGCCATGAAGTCAGGCCACTCTGCAATCACGGCCGCAACACTCGAGGCCGCATGGACAACAATCCAAAGCAAGCTGCCGCAGGCGGAGGGCCGAAGCTTTCTGCAAAAGGCACTGACTGTCGGGCCCTTGACTCTCAGCGCCGTAATCCGGGTTGCGGACGGCATGCCAGGCTTGCTCCTGCAGATTCCCGAGGCGTCGTTCGCCGCAAAATGGCCGGTCAGGCACTACGCGGGAGTGAGATTCGACCCCATCGTTAAATTAGATGATGGATACGGTCTGCCGCTAATGTTGGTGGATCTGAAGGCAAGAGACATTTTCGCCCAGCTGGCTGCCGATATTGCTTCCACTGCTGTGGGAGAGGAAACCGTCGACGCAATGCTTGCGGCCATTCTCAGCCGGCTGGCCCTTTGGCGCAGGTTTCTTCAGAATCGTATCGGGAAAATGTCAGATGAAGAAATACGAGGACTCATTGGAGAGTTGTTCGTTCTGGGCTGCTTGTTGGCAACCAGAGGAGTGGATTCCTGCCTCGACGCTTGGAAGGGGCCCATAGGGGAACTTCACGATTTTCGTCTTCCGAATCACAGGATTGAGGTCAAGACCTGGTGCAATGATTCGTTGCCTCGCATTTTTATATCAGACCCGAGCCAAATCGTAGCAGATGAGACATGCCCCATCTGGATCGCAGCGGTTCAAATTTCGAAGAGCGAGACGACCGGTCGCACTCTCTCTGAATGGGCTGGAACACTCGCAAAATCGATGGATGCCTCGCAGAGGGAACTCTACTACTCCCTCTTGGCAGACTATGGATTTCTTGCCGCACAATCGGAGTCGTATACCGACCGTTACGCGGTCATCGAAGCCATTTTTTATGCCGTTACAGACTCCTTTCCAAGAATCGCCCCGGGAGCAATCCCGCCCGCGATATGTTCGGTCAAATATGCAATTGATCTGAACGCCATCGCCAGCCACGCGAAGCCATCGCCCATCACCGGAGGAAATGCCGCCATATGAACGCTCCAAAGTCCACCATCGATCAAGTGCGTGAAAGCGCCACCATCGCTTTTGATCTGGAACAGCCGATGCATCGGGAAGAGGCCATCTTCCGGGCAATCGCCGAAGTCCTCACGGAGTGCGGCCATTTTGCACTGCCCGAATGGGCGCCTCTTTCGATGAAAGCCGGTCGCAAAACTGTTACCGCTCATGGATACGAACTGGATGAGGATCTCGAAGTGCTCACGATTTTCCATCTCGTGGACTGCCACGAAAAGGTGGAGCTTCACGCCCCTTGGGAAAGGATGCCTTGCCCCTCGATGCATCTCGAGCGGGCCGTTGCCGATCTCGAAACCATCGCGAGCGTTGCGTGCGAAGGGAGCCTTCCGATGCTCGATGAGTCTGACCGCGCAAACGACATGTGCCGGTTGTTGCAGAGGTACGCGAAGAAGGACAAGAGCCGCATCTGTCTCTGCGTTTGGACGACGGGCGAACTCTCGAAGGAAGGATGGAAACGTTCGGACAAGTCAGTCTTCCACACGTCGGTGTGGGATGCGACACGCATATGCAACGCTCTCGACAGCGGTCATGAAACCCTTGCAGTAAGTTTCCAGGATTCAGGCGGTATCGATTGCCTCCTTGGAGACGCCGATCACCAGAAGCTCCTGGAAACAGGAAGCGCTGTCCTTCTGGGGAAGATCCCGGGCGAGTGTCTTGCGAATCTCTACTTTGAGCATCGGACTCGCCTTTTGCAGCAAAACGTCCGGGCGTTCCTCAACTTCACTGGCAAGGTCAACAAGGGGATTCGCGATACCATCAAAACCGAGCCCGAAAGGTTCCTCTCCTACAACAACGGCATTGCTGTAACCGCCAGCAAGGTCACTTTGGAACGCCAGGCCCCAGGGGTGTACCGCCTTCTGGCGGCGGATGATTTCCAGATCGTCAACGGTGGCCAGACAACCGCGGCCCTCATGCATACTCGGTTAGAAGGCAGCGGTGACCTGAAGCCAATCCAGGTCGCGATGAAGCTCACTGTGGTTAGGCCACAGGATCTGGAAGACCTAGTTCCCAAGATATCTCTCTATGCCAACTCCCAGAACAAGGTCCAAGAAGCCGATTTTGCATCCAACAATCCTTGGCTGGTTAAACTGGAGGACATATCGCGCAAAATTGAGGCCCCCAAGGACGACAAGTCCAACGGGCAGCCGCTCAGGTGGTACTTTGAGCGAGTCCGGGGTCAATACAACGTCGATCTTGGAAAGCAGAACGGTGCGCACCAAAAGGCTGCGTTCAAGGCGAAGTGTCCTCCGCGCTCACGATTCGGCAAGACCGACCTTGCAACCACCGCTATGGCTTGGGAAGCGGAGCCGCAAGTCGTGAGCTTGGGACGCCAGAAGTGCTTCGGGCACTTCATACGCAAACTTTCCGCTGTAAAGGACATGGTCCATGGCGGCATTTCCGTCGAGCCGTCGGAGGAAGACTTCCGCCGTCTGGCCTGCCTCCTGATATTGCGCAGGGAGGGCGTCGCGGCATGCAAGGAGCTTGAGATCGGAGCCTATCGGGCCAATATCGTTGCTTACGCGATGGCACTTATATCAACAAAAACCAAGAGCCGCCTTCCTTTCTCCGAAATCTGGAGCCTCCAAACGCTTCCGCCGCTCGTTTTGAAGGCCCTTCGCATAGCATTGAAGGGTTGCGACAGAGTCATCCGCGAGCAGGCAGCCGCAAAAAGACAGAACGTCACGGAGTTTGCAAAGAAAGACGACTGCTGGAAGGCAGTTCTCGACGAGGCAATTGAGTTGGATCTGGTTACCATCGACGGAAAGTGGGACGGCTTTTCAGTGGCGGACACCCTTCGATCGGCTGAGATGATCGAGGCGACCGAGGTGTTCTTCCAAATCACGGATGCGGAGTGGCGAAAGATCGCCAAAGCACTGGAGGACCAAACTAAGAATCCAGCCTATCCGGGCGTTGCCGCCACCATGGCTAAGTATGCGCCAATCAGAAAAAAGCCCACCGACAAGCAAGCGCGTATTTTGGCCAAAGGACTGATCCGGATCAGGGAGGCTGGGATCGGGGGATGCGGGCTTGGCAAACTCACCGACGAAGACTGGGCGCTGCTCGCTGTTGTAGCTGCAAGGAAATGATGACGCATTCCCTCCCCAGCGTGCCATTAACTCAAACGATCCGAGAGATGCCAATTCCCGTAATAGATATTTTCGCCGGCCCCGGCGGCTTGGGTGAAGGATTTTCGGGAATACGTGAAGGGAAGGAAAACCTTTTCAAAATACGCCTGTCCATCGAAATGGATCCGGTCGCGCACCAGACGCTTTTGCTTCGCTCGTTCTACCGGCAGTTTGATCCCGCGAATGTTCCTACGTCGTACTACAACTATCTGCGGGGCACGGCTACGCGCGACGAATTGCAAGTGAAGTTTCCGGAACAATTCGGCGCGGCCAGGGAAGAAGCGTGGCAGGCCACGCTCGGAGAAACCGACCCGGAAGAGGTAAGTGGAAGGATTTCCTCGGCCTTGGGACGCGACAAGGACAACTGGCTGCTCATCGGCGGCCCTCCCTGTCAGGCATACTCGCTGGTGGGGCGCTCTCGAATTATCGGTAAGATAGGGCGAACGGAATACGAAAAGGACCATCGCCACTTTCTGTATCGGGAGTATCTCAGAATCATCGCCAAGCATCAGCCAACGGTGTTTGTCATGGAGAATGTGAAGGGGCTCTTGTCCGCCAATGTAGGCGGTCAGGCCATGTTCCCGCTTATTCAAAAGGACCTAGAGGACCCCCTTCGCGTGTTTCCTGAATTGAAGGACCAGTCTCGCCGAAAGAATCTCCACTACACGCTGTACTCCGTAGTGGTAAAGCGGGATTTGTCGGGAGGTCTCGATCCTGCTGACTTTATCGTCCGCTCTGAGGAATACGGCATCCCGCAAGCGAGACACCGAATCATCATCCTCGGCATCCGGGGCGACGCCAAACCCGAGCCGGCCAAGCTGACCACCAAACCAATGGTAAGCGTGAAGGAAGTCATCGGAGATCTGCCTCAGTTGCGCAGCCGCCTCTCGACGGACGATGATGCCGAAAGCTGGGCCGCCGCCGTTGAGGCGATTTCCAAAATCCGCCTCCCAGCCAATTCTGCACAGACCGGCGCTCTTGGCAGCGGGATCGTGCGCTACCTCGCACGACTGAAATCAAACCTGCCACAGGGAGGCCGATTCGTTTCGTGCAAACCCGGCCCCGCACAACTTTCATCGTGGTTCGTTGACCCTCGCCTCGACGGTGTGTGCAACCACGAGACCCGAGGCCATATCGCCGAAGACCTGCGACGCTACTTTTTTGCGGCCGTGTTTGCCGCGACCAGCGACTCACTCCGCTCTCCATTGCTCCAAGAGTTCCCCCCGGAATTACTCCCGGCTCACAAGAATGTTGGTGAGGCACTGAAAACGACAAAATTCAACGACAGGTTCCGGGTTCAGGTCGCGTCACGCCCGTCCACGACGGTGGTTTCCCACATCTCCAAGGACGGCCATTACTATATCCACTACGACCCTGCTCAGTGTCGAAGCCTCACCGTCCGGGAAGCCGCACGCCTGCAAACTTTCCCGGACAATTACTTTTTCGAGGGACCGCGCACGCAACAGTATCATCAGGTGGGCAACGCCGTGCCGCCGTTGCTCGCCCGCAAAATCGCGAAGATTGTTCGGGAGCTCTTTCCGTGAATTCATCCTGGCAAAGCCCAATTCGCTTGGTAGCTTGAATCGCGTGCAGACTTACACCTACATCCCCGATTCGCCGCTTGCTGCTGGTCGGCAAATGCGCCTCGCACTCGCCTCACCGCTCGAGCAGATGCCCAAGCCCGACTTCGTTCGCGCGTGGTGTTCGCTTGCCTACCTCTTTCCCGGCCTGCATCCCGACGGATTCGAGGATGCCGACAGCGGTTGGCCACGCACCCTTAAAAGCTTCGCTGCCGAGGCGTGGCGCCGTAACGAAATCGGCGAACTCGCCGACGAGGAATTGTATCCGTGCGATGCGCAGTGGGCGGGTCTTTACGACAGGATGACCTTGCACACGCCGGACGAAACGGCTCGCCGCACTGCGCTTGTGGTGTCGTCCGGACAAGCTGCCAATGCCTGACGTCTTCACCAAGGCGAAGCGCTCGGAGGTCATGTCCGCATCCGCGGGCGAAGCAACAAGTCCAGCGAAATCGCCACGGAGAGCCTATTGCGTGCAAACTGCATTGTCGGCTGGCGTCGTCACAGGGCGCTGGTGGGTAGCTAAAAAAAGAGGGTCGGCTTCACACCAACCCTCTCTAATCTACGCATATTCATCCTTCTCGGATTCCAAAAATCCAGAGTCGGCGAACATGCGAATTAGTTTTCTGTAGCGAGGATCGGGAGTGTCCAAAAAATCCCTTTGTATCCATTTGCCATTAAGGCCGCTGGCTGCGATTCCCTTGCCGTGAATGTCACGGATTGAATCTGGATACTTGAAAAAACCCAAGCATATCTCGGTGCCTACTTTGTCCGTGATTATCAGCACGATTGCCTTCGTGGGAATCAAGCGACACGAACCAATCACGGGGTCATGATTCCAGAGTTGCCCGTTTTCAGGAATTACCACGCCAGCCAAGAGCGGGTCTTCGAGTGGATATCCAGACGTCAAACGTCTAGCGAATTCCCGCCTTTGATCTGTATCAAAGCTTAGGCTCAAGACTGAGGTGGGATTGAACCCCAGAGTCTTCGCTGTTTCCTCGACCTTTTGCAGAAACTGCTCAAGGTCATTCGATTCCGTCTCCGCAGCTGCTGATATCGTGAAGTAATAGGATAGGGCCATTTTGAACTCCTTTCATAAGACCAACGAGTCCTGCTCAAAGCAAGTGCGTTGGTTGGTTTTGGTTTGTCATCTCTCACACCGCCAACTTCCGCGTTGCGGAAGAACTGACCGGGGAGGTGGCCGGGCGAGCCCGACCAGTGGACCAGGTGCGCAACCCCCGGATGGGTTCAGCCATGGTACGGGCCAGCGGGACGAACCCGTTGAGCACCGTGGCGATGTCGAGTTCGCGGGGTTCGCGGCTCTGGCTGAAGGCGGCGAAGAGCGCCTCCGCAAAGACCGCCTCGATCTCGCTTCCGGTGAGACCCTCCGTGGCCCGGGCCAGCTGGTCCAGGTCGAACTCCCCAGGTGCCCGGCCTGCCCGTGCGATGACGATCTCCCAGATGGCCACCCTTTCCTCGTGCTGCGGAAGGTCGACGAAAAAGATCTCATCGAACCGGCCTTTGCGCAGCAACTCGGGCGGCAACTGACTGATGTCATTGGCCGTGGCGACGACAAACACCGGCTTGGTCTTCTCCTGCAACCAATTGATGAGCGAGCCAAACACCCGGGAGGAAGTGCCACCGTCAGTAGCGCCAGAACGGACCCCACTGAAGGCTTTCTCCAACTCATCGATCCACAGGCAACAGGGCACGATTGCTTCGGCGGTCTGGATCACCGTTCTCAGGTTGGCCTCGGATTGACCGACCAGCCCTCCAAAGATCCGGCCAGCATCCAGTTTCAACAACGGCACGCCAAACACCTGAGCAGTCGCTTTGGCCGTGAGGCTCTTGCCGGTGCCCGGAATGCCGATGATGAGCAGACCTTTCGGAACCGGCAGCCGATACTGGGCAGCCTTGGGGGTGAAAGCCTGCCGACGTTGAATAAGCCATTGTTTCAGGCAATCCAAGCCACCGATGCTTTCCAGCGATTCGGTGGTCTCCACGATCTCCAACAGACCGTTCTTCTTCACCGCCTGCGCTTTCTCCTTTGCCACCACCATCGGACAGATGGTTTTCGTCTTCACCACCGACAAGGCAAAGGCGTTCTCGGCTTCCATGGTCGTCAAACCGCAGGCCGCTTCGACGGCCTTTGCCTGTTCCTCCACCGATACGGAGGTGAGGCCAGCCGAATCCATGATGCCGTGGTAGACCGATTGCAGCGCCTCCTTGCCCGGCAGCTGATACTCGATCACCGTCAGCTCCCGTTCCAGTTCCGGCGGCAGACACAGCCGGCAACCCAAGAGGATCAGGGGCGTCTGCCGGGTCTTGGCCGCCAGCAACGCGTCCTTGAACCGGCGCAGGAGCAGGGGATTCGGGTCGGTGAGGAACAGGTGGAAGTCTTTGAGCAGCAGAATGGACTGCTCTTTCAGCTCCGCCACCGTCTCCAGCACTTCCAACGGGTCGGTGCAGTTGCGGGATTGGCCGGAATCGACCTCGACCAAACCGTCCACCACGGACCAGACGGCGAGGGTGAACTTGAGATTGCTGGCAATGGCTTGGAACTCCGCCTCCACCCGCTGTTCTTCCGGGGAGACAATGTACAGGCCGGGATAACCGGCCCGGAGATAAGAGATGATGGACTGGGCGGTCTCAGACAACGATACGGCGTTGACCGAGGCGGATGGTTTTGATTTTGGTTTGGGCATTCGATTTAGCAGGTTGTGGCGGGTAGGAGTGGGAGGCAGAGCAATGAAGGTCTGCCCGGCCCAGATCCACCAGCCGGGTGTGTTTGCAGGAACGAGAACCGTCTGCGGCAGTGCGACGGGTCCAGCCTTTGCAGTTGCAAGAGGTGGACCCGTCGCTGTACTGCAGCGTCTGGTATTCGGTTGACGGGTGGGAGTCCGAGGGGAACGTCCAGACCCGGGTGATCGGATTCATCGGTTGAAGTGTTCGATTTCCCACTGAAGGCACAGCGTCCGGGAGGGATCGGCATACAGCAGCTGGTTGGCTGTGTCGCGGACCTCCCATAGCTGGCGGGTGGGGTTGAACTCAATGGTGGAGGCACGCTCCAGCTGGAGCGTGCCAATGGATTGCAGGGGTATCAGCTCGGTGTAGAGACCGTGGCCGATTCCTTGTTCATCAAAGGTCAGCACGATCATGTGCGGATGTTTTGGGTTTTCCACTGGCGCTGGTGGAACTCCGGCTTCCTGGCCTTCGCGCGAACGATGCCCAAGGCCTGTTCAAGGAAGCGGGTTGCCTGCTCACACTCCGGGCCTTTGAACCCGTGACCTTCGATCTGGATTTCTCCGGCGGGAGATACTTCGACCGTGATGGAGGGTTTCATACGGTTTGGAGGACCAGTTTGATGGAGCCGTTGGGTTGGGGTTTACGTTGCACCAGGAAACCTTTCTTCCGGGCCTCCTGGGTGGTCTTGTGGACTGCGTACAATTGCAGGAGACGGCCGAAGTTCGGGCCGACCTCCTGCTCGACATAACCGGCGAACCAATCGGTGGTGAGACCGAAGGTGCCGTCCGGCTGTTGGTTCACGGCGATGTCGTACGGGCCTTTCAGGCGGATGACATAGGTGCCATGGGTTTTCAGCGAGGCGAACCCACGTGCCTCCGTGTTGGCGAGCAGTTCGAGACCGATCTCCTTCACGGCAGCCCGGAGGGCGGTGACGTCTTTGATCTGGGTGTTGATGGTGGTGAAGTGGGACATACAGTTGAGGGTTATTGGTCGATGGGGTGATCCGTGGCCTCGATCTCAATCTCTTCGCGGTAGACGAGGAGTTGAGCCCCGAGACCAAAGGGTTCCCGTTGCAAGACCAGGTTGACGGCTTCGATGGCCTGGTCGGCTTGGGCTTCGTTGGTTCCGCTGGTTATCTGGTCCGCAGCGAACTGCAGATCCAGGCGGCGGACGCTGATGGTTTTCACGGTTCAGACAAGCTGGCCGGTGAGGATGGCCTCGGCGGTGGCCGCGACCGCGAGATATTCGCGGATGGCTGCCACACAGGCTTCGCTGGGCTGTTGGGCTTCGTTATCCCAACTGACCATGTAGCCATCGGAGCTGCCCTCGATATCCACATAGCGGGAGCCGTCACAGGCGATCAGATGAGCGCCGTAGTTGCCGCCGGAGCCATGCTCGGCGGTGTAGGGGATGTCAGTGGGCATTTCATTGCCGTGACCGTAGTTGGCGTCTTCATCGATCAGGTCCACTACCTCGGCACCATCATCTTCACGATAGTGGTCGAGGTGAAAACCGAGCGCGGTGAAGCGGTCCATGTGTTTACGCAGGCAACTTACCGTCATGTAGCAGGTGTCAGACATTGGCTTGCTTGAGGGTTGGAGGGCACAGTCGGGTTTGTTCGGCGATCCAGTTCCAGGTGCCCATGGACTGGATCGAATCAGCGGTGATGAAAGCCGCGCCGCCGCCATAAGCGTCGGTGCGTGGCTGGCTGCAATCGTTGGCCCACTCAAAGGCGACATAGCCTTGCGGGTGGAACTTTTGCAGGAGGTGCTGGATGAAGTCGCAGGCAGGATCGATGCCGCCGTTCTCGGAATGAATCCAGATGGCGGGTTCGAGTTCGTTGCCGTCGGCCTCCGTGTCGAAGAACCACATGTCGAGGTGAGCATGCAGTTCTTGGGGAATCTCACCGGGGACTTCTTCCCCGGTGGTGAGTGATGCGGCCTTGGCATGCAGCGCCAAAGCGTATTGCTGGGCTGCTAGGTCAGGCAGTTTCAGGACGATGCTGAAGTAGGTGTAGTAGTCGGCCATAACGATGTCAGAGAATTTGGAGTTGCAGGGGTTGAGCTGAGAATTGAGCCGGCCAAAGAATGGGAGTGGGGACGGTCGCCATCAGCTCCCGCCGAAAGACGCTAGGACAAGGAATTCGGACGGGAGCACAGCCCCGGATCTCGCCATGATCACCGATAGGAAGCTGCTGGAGAAATGGCCGCGGTCGGGATCTGTCCCTCGTTCGTGAAGGAGGCCGCTGACAGGTTTGAGCTGACTATGCGGGATCTTCCCGGTGCCGGTGAAGTGGCAAGACCGCCGCCGCCGCCCGACCAGCGGACGACGGCAGGGCGGTGACAAGCCCGTCCCTTATCTCCGGCCAAAACACACCAGCAGCTTTTCCGTGCACAGGCGGCGGAACTCGCCGTAAGGCAGGACATTGGGCGTGAGTCCCCGCCGCCATTCCCAGCGGTTTCCGGCGATATAGACCGTGCGGGGCCGGCGGCCATAGCCATACACCACCACCCAATGATCGTACTCCTCGCCCGGCCGGTCGATGCACGCGATGAGCGGGAACCCCGCGTCGATGGCCTCGACGATGGCCGCATAACTGGGTTCCTTGCGGCTGACCCCCACGCGAGCCTGGCGCAAGGCGGCGATCAGGCGGGTGGTTGAAGTCCCGGTCTCCGGATGCGGAGCGATGGTCCGGTAAAAACTCCGGGCCTGACGGCGCGGCCAGATCGCCTGCACCACCATCCATGCGGCGACCGCGCCGCAGGTGTACGAATGAGTTTGGGAACAGCCCTGCACCGCCAGACTGGTCCCATTGCCGGGGTCGGGGTGCGTGAGATAATCCGGGATGTGCTGGAGTTCCAACGCGTCCGCCAGCCGGTCCGGCAGCCGTTGCAGTTCGGAAGTGGCGCAGTCCAGGGTATCCGTCAGCTGGCGGACAAACTGGGGCACCGAAGCCGACCGGGTCCGCCCGGCCGAAGATTTGGTTTTACGGTTCATGCATTCGTGGTGCGGCCCGGGAGGATAACGGAACCTACCCTCCCGGACAGCAGATATCAGGTTAAAGTAAAAGCACACTGCCCGTGACCGGGCAGTGCGCCTGTGAGGTTTCAAGCCGCCAGATGGAACTTCCGGTGGCCCAGTTGACCGAACCGCTGGACCAGCCCGGAGGCATCCTGCTGGGCCAGTTCCCGGGCCTGCTGCGCCAACTGCGTGAGGCCGTTCACCAGCTTTTGCCGGGCATACTTGCTGTCGCGGTATTCCTCGGCCGTCCGGCCCAGCAACTCCTGCCGGACCGCGTCCAGCTGGCGTTCCATTTCGGTGTCATTGGCGAAGTTCATCTGCTTGAACTGGTCGATGAAACGCACCAGCCGGTTCAACGTCTTCTGATGCACGCCCGTTTCACTGTGGCGGATGCTGTGCAGCATCTCCTCACAGAGCTGGGCGGTTTGCTCCCGCAGACTGGCCACACATTCGCCCACGAACTGCTCCACTTCCCGGCGGATCTGCTGCCCGGCTTCCCGGGCGGCCCGATGCCGGGATTGCAGGATGGCCTGCTGCTCGGCAGTCGTGAGCAGTTCCGCCTCCAGACTCTCCGGCAACTGGATCTGGAACAGGTGGGTCTTGAACCCATAGTAACGGTCCATGTGCTGGGGGTAGGGGAACGACGCCTCGATGCTGGCCACCAGTTGCTCGGGATGCGCGACCAGCTTGCCAGCCATCGCCGCCCATTCCGTGGCCGCCTGCTGGCGCAGTTCGGCGTACTGCCGGAGGAACTCGGCCTTGGCGGCCCAGAACCGCCGCTCCAGTTCCTGGAGCTGGTCCAGCACCTCCGGCATCCGGGCATTGGGCAGGAAGTGGCCCAGACCGCCGAGGAACGGGAACGTGTTGTGCTCGATGAGGGCATGCGTGCGGGATTCGACGAGGGCCAGGGGAGCTAAGGATTCCTTGGGGAGCAGGCGCTTGTGACCGAGGCTGATGAGCCGGTCGGAGACATCCTGACGTTTGAGGCCGAGATCTTCGGCCTGAAGTTTCTTGTGGCCGCGCCAGTAGGAGATGCTCGCCTTGAGCAACACCCCTTCGCGGGTAAGCAGTGGTAGTAGTGAGGACATGATTAAGGGTTGGGTGGGGGACCCGACTGACGCCAACGCTGGAAGAGACACCAGCCGCCGAAAGCGGCCAGTGCCCCGACCACGAAGGGCCAGATCAGGTTCAACAGAAGGGCAAAGAGGATCAGCACGAGGAACAGGCCGATCCATTGCCCCAGGGTTTGGGGTAACAGGAGCATAGGTTTAAGGAGCCTGCCCGGGTTCAACCAGGCAGGCTCCCGTGGAGTTAGATCTTCACGGATTGGATCTCGCGCAGCTTGGCCCGGACGGATTCGATCTCCTTGTCCGTGGCCTTCTTCTCCTTCTCCAACTGGCGGAGCAGGGCGTAGGTGTGGTTGAGGTTGCGGAGGACCTGTTTCAAGTCCTCCCGCAACTCATCCACAAGCTTCAAGGCCTCGACGATGGGAGGTTCGGTTTCCGTGGTGGGAGCAGCAGTCGTGGTCATGGGCTGGGGTTCTTCTTGGGTTGGGGCCGGGGCAGGTGCTGCCTCCGGCCGGGTTTCGGGTTCGGGTTCATTGGCGGGTGAGTCCGGCTCCGTACGAAGCGGCATCACGACCGCCCGTTGGCCGTCCTGGGTGAAGACCAACGGCGACAGGTCATCGATGAGTTGGATGGTGCTGAGGCCGAGACGGAAGCACAGGAGCAGATACTCCCGGTTGAAGCTGATGGCCATGGGCGGACCATCGATGCTCACGCCGGGGATCGGCAGACTCGTGCCGCCGGCCTCGAACAGCACCTGTTCCCGGGTGACCTTCAGCCGGACGGGTTTGTTCTGGGCATCGCCACCCGGCAGCTGGGGCACCGCAAGCAAGGCGGCCGTGACCGCCTCCGGGCTAAAGTCCAAGACGACCCGGTGATTGACCGGCACGACCTGCCGCCAGTTGGGGTAATTGCCCTCCCGCTGTTTCGTGCAGAACGTCCACGGTCCCAGCTGGAACTGCAACCAGCCGACGAACTCCCGGTCCGCCGGAGGTTGCACCGTCAGAGTACCATCCGTTTCGGGCAGACCATTCCAGAGCCAGAACTTGTGCGTGGGAATGGTCACCGACTCTTTCAGCGCGAACTGGAACGAGTTAGCCGAGAACAAGGCCCGGCCATTGGTGCCGACCACGTAATGGGCGTCCGGATGGGTGACATCCAGATGCACACTGTTGATCACCATGCGCGTGGCGTCCTCACTGGCGAAGTCCATCGCCGCCCGGACCGCCTGCACGGCTGCCTTGGCAAACGGGACCGGCAACGCCGTGAAGCGGATGGCCGGGGGCCACTCTTCCACGGAGACGGCATCCAAGCGCTGGTCCAGCGGGGATTGACCGACGAAGGTCCGCACGATGACCTGCTGCTTGTCCGGCAGCAGGCAGATCTGGCCTTTGCTCGAACGCAGGATGCGGTTCAACGGTTCAAACGGCACGAGAAAGTCCGCCACCGGCCCGGCCACGGGCTGGGGAAACTGGTAGCGCAGGGAACTGTCGAGTTCGTTGGCGTGCAACGAGACCAGACCGGCCTGATCCCGGATCACCCGGAGATGTTGCAGCACGGGCAGGGTGGTGTGACGGTTGATGAGTTTGCCGAGCCCGTTCAGGGCGAGTTTCAGCTCAAGGACAGAGAAGGTAAGCATGTTCATGGGATTCATTTAGGTGATTAAAGAGAACCGCCAGCCCGGCGCTCCGTGCGGGAG
>JAEYXS010000039.1 GCA_023431185.1 Verrucomicrobiota bacterium | reverse complement strand
AGTGCCGAAGCCCGCACTTGGGAGGCGCTGGTCGCCGCCATCGCCGCCGCCTTGGCCTCGGTCACACCCCAGGATGCCGCCGCTTGGTTCGCCCATTGCGGCTACAACTTTATTTAAACCGCTCTAGTGATATGGTGACAACCCTGGCCTCTCTCTGCAAATAAGCACACCACACATGAGTGAAGTATTTGAGAATAGCGGCTTGCGCGCGTTTGCTGATGACCACGCTCCCCTTACCGATTGAACTAAACAACTCCTTGCCCATCAAAAGAAACAATAACTCAACACCGTCAAATTGGCTAGCAAAATTTTAATATAAAACGCGTTTTTGACACAATACACTACATCTCAACAAATTATAAACGCAGATTTTTCCCACGTGAAAACACACCAACTCACTTGGAAACACCAGTGTTATGGTCCACCAACCGCTGCGCCACATCCTCGGACAGGCCGATATATTGCCTGCCCGATTCGTTCCGGATCACACACTCCTAATACTTCTTCTCCATATCGCTACGCAAAAAATCCCCCAGATTTGCATCTGAAAGATTCAAAGTGGTTGCGGGGCTAGGATTTGAACCTAGGATCCCGCCTGCGGGATTATGAGCCGACACCCCGCATCAAACCCGTCAGCCGGTAAAACCCTTCCCCACCCTTTTGGGCTTTCAGTAAGTTCTCCAGCTTGCGCGCCTCACCCAGCGTCATCTCTTCGCTCGTCCAGACCAAGTGCCACAGCCCACGGTGCTTCGTCCACTTGGAAACGCCGGTATTATGGTCCACCAACCGCTGCACCACATCTGCGGACAAGCCGATATAATGCCTGCCCGCCTCATTCCGGATCACATACACCTGATACCTCTTCTCCATATCACAACGCAAAAAATCCCTCAGATTTGCATCTGAGGGATTCAAAGTGGTTGCGGGGCTAGGATTTGAACCTAGGACCTTCAGGTTATGAGCCTGACGAGCTACCGGGCTGCTCCACCCCGCGGTTAAGGGACGCGCACAATAAGTAGCAGCTCTGTCTGGCGCAAGTTATTTTTTAAAGATTCCGCTAATCTGCCGATATCATGATCGATCAGAACGCCGGCTCGCGCTGCGGCACATGTGCCGTGGCCAGCCGCTCGGCCGCGCTGACCTGATCCGGCGTCATCCGCTCCGAGATCATGTTCTTCAATTCGATTGCCTGCTCATGACCATGAACCGCGGCGATGGAGAGCCATTTATAAGCCATCACCACATCCTTGGGCACCCCTCGACCAGCGGCGTACCGAAAGCCAAGTTGATATTGCCCCTCGGGATCAGCCGGAATCTCCGCCGCAACCCCTTGGGAGGAACTCTCAGACTTCTTGAACAGATTGAACCAGGCCATATTACGATTGTGGAAGAATAAGGTTGTGGTTGTGCGCCAACGTACCCGTTACCCTTTGCCTCCGGGCGACATCGTTCCGCATACGCAGAAGCTTCAGTAACGACGGCTCCCGTTTGCCAGCCGACACCACCGGTATCGGCTGTTTGGCTGCAGGCATCTGGTGCTCAGGTTTCATTGACTCTTTGTCCGACCGCACCCATTTGTGGTAAACGGGCGGACAATTCATTAGCATCGACAATGCCAACTCGCTTAACCGCTGATATTTGCGATTCACCCGGGGCGATTGCACAATGCCTGTCCAATTCTGTCCGCAAGCAAGACATGCCGCCTGCCAGCACCGGCCCACAACCCTTGGAAAATCGTTGCACCATTGCGAAAAATCACTTGCACCCACACCCTGCTGACCGCTATTTCTAAGCAGCTATTGGACGCCAGTTTAGCTCAGTGGTAGAGCAGCTCATTCGTAATGAGCAGGTCGTCGGTTCAAGCCCGACAACTGGCTCCATCTTCAATCCCTCCTTGGTGTTGGCAAATCTCCGCAGATTTTGAATCCGTCTGGCCTCAGTGATTTTGAAAAGCAGCTGTTTAACTGAAATTCTAAATCAAGCGGTCAAACTGGTCTCATTCGAACGATTCAAAAACCAGATGGATTTCTTAATGATGCTTGCCTCGCCTCGCCCAGCGATCGCGGAGGTTGGAATGGAGCTTCTGCTTAAATTCCAAGGGCACCTCGTAGGGCTGGCCGTCCTTATAGAGCGTGATGGTCTTGCGGATGTTGTCCACCACCACCTGGCAGGGATTGCACCCCGACAGATGTTTCTCGAATGATTCGCAGACGCCAGGATCGATGTCCCCGTCCACATAATCATTCAGCATGGCCAGCAGTTCTTCGCAGTTCATAGCTCGTCCCTAAGATTGAGCCGCTTGGGATGAAAAAGTTACACGGACAGGTTTCTTATTCATGTCGGTGTGGTTCAAACCGGTGTTCCAGATCGCCAAAGGCCGCCGTGAGTTGCTCGCGCAACTGCAACCGGGCACGCAAGAGCCGCACTTTGACATTCGCCGGGCTGATTCCCAAAGCAACAGAAGTCTCCTCGATGGACAGCCCCTGCACATCCCGCAAAAGGAAGACCAGCCGGTGCTTCTCGTCCAACTCCTCCAAGGCCGCCTCGATCATCTGCATGGTTTCCTGCTTTTCCACCAGTTCATGCGGGGATTGCCGCCAGTCGGCGATGATCTCCGGATGCGGCACAGTATCATAGCCTTCCTGCGGCTCAGTCTGGGCTTCCAGCGACACCGTGGGCTGGCCCTTGCGCTTGCGGAGGACTTTGATGGCGGCATTGGCCGTGATGCGCAGCAGCCAAGTTTTGAACGAAGCCTCAGACCGGAAACCGGCCAGATTGTCCATCGCACTGGTGAATGCCTGTTGCGTGACATCTTCGGCATCCTGGTCGTGGCCGGTAATCCGCCGGGCCAAGGTGTAAACCTGCCGTTCATAACGGGTCACCAACTCCTCGAAGGCCGCCAACTCACCCGCTTGGGCGCGACGAACCAGTTCGGCATCTGGGTCAGTTTTGTCTGGCGGTGTCAAAGACATGCTCGATTGACGCTGTGGCCACAGTAGTTAGCTGCGCTTGCTGTCGAAAACCAGCCTGATGTTGCCGCCAACGCCTCTTTTGTAACTTTTTCGCGAATCGTGGCTCCATCTTCGTGAAGGCTAGAAAGGCCTCTTGAATATATGAAAACAGAAAATGCAATCCGGGTGCTGGCCGGGACTATGGTCCTCATCAGTGTGGCTTTGACTCACTTTGTGAGTCCATGGTGGCTGCTGCTGGCCGTGTTCGTGGGCGTCAACCTGATTCAATCGGCTTTCACCGGCTTTTGCCCGGCGGAAACCATTCTCAAAAAACTGGGCGTGACGAAGGATGGCGCTGGCAGTTGCTGCGGTGGCAAGCAGTGACAGCCGGGCAAATTTTGGCGCAGGTTCATCAATATCCAGTTAGCAACCTCTCACGGATGCCACTACGGTGTCCCAAAGGCACAGGCATGATTGCAACCCATACCATCACCAACCACTTCACGGATTTCCGGATGCTCGACCTGAGCAAGCTGGAACACCGCCTCGAAGGGCGTGGCCCCTACATGCTGGTGCAGGATGGCAGTGCTCCGGATGATCCTCGGATGCGGGAGTGTTCTTTTGTGCTGACCAAACGCGGAACGTGGCTGCACTTCTATCTCTACCTTGCCCTGCCGAAAGCGGTGCAACGGCATTGCGCTCAGTTTGAAACGGCGGCGGAGGCGTTGAAGTGTGCCGATTGCCTGCCAGGCAAAGTCGTGGTGGAAGATGCCGCCTCCTTGCAGGAACTGCTGCATGAAGCAGGCTTTGAACCGGAGGATGAAGCCGGTCAGAAGTTGTTCGCGGAAATGAAAGCCAAGCACGGAAAAGCAGCGGGCGAGTGAAAAGTCATCGTTACCTCCGACATCGCCGCCTATAGTCAAGGATGTCTGTTCAAGCAGAAGTGCCCCAGCGCATCGCTGAGAAATCGCCCGAGATAAAGAAACTCTGAAAAATGTAACTTTTTGGATGCCACCGACTCGTTATCGACGTGGATTGGAAAAGCAATATGACAAACAAACATGAAACTGCCGGACTGCTGCTCGCGATGCTGCTCTGGGGCAGCGGCAGTCTCATGGCCGCCGAAAGCGCCCCGACCATCTGGACGCTGAAAGCCGCGTTGGACCATGCCCAAACCAACAGCCCGGACGCCCGTATCGCCGTGGAACGGATCAGACAATCGGACGCGGTTCTTTTGCAGGCACAGGCGGCGTTCCAGCCACGGGTCCAGTTGCAGTCCAGTTATATCCGCACGGACAATCCGGTATCCGTCTTCGGTGCGGCGTTGAATCAGCGTTCCTTTGGTCCCGCCTTGAACTTCAATGACGTGCCGGATGCGGACAATTTCAATGTCCGCAGTGTGTTCAGCTATCCCCTCTATTCTGGCGGACGAAATATTGCCTTGCGGGAATCCGCCCAAGCCGGCACGTCTGCCGCCAGTCAGGATGCATTCGTGGTGCAACAGGAACTGGCCTTTGCCGTGGCCCGCACTTTTCATGAGATCCAAAAAGCCGGGGCTTTGATCCAGGCGGCCAATGCTTCCGTGAATGCACTCGAAGGAAATTTGCAGATTGCCCAGAAGCGTTTCAATGCCGGGACCATCTTGAAGGCCGAAGTGCTGGACATCGAAGTGCGCCTGGCGCAGGCACGCGAAGATGCCCTGCGCACAGGCAATGGCCGGGCCTTGGCTGAGCGGGCCTTGCGCAATCTGCTGGGCATCGAAAGCGGCAATATCCAGGTGGCGGATGCTCCGGCTGAGGTCCTGCCGCCAGATGCCAAACAACCGGCCCACCGTCCGGAGATGAAAACCTTGCACGCCCAGCAACGGGCCGCAGCCGCGCAAGTGGAGGCCGCCCGTTCTGGCTTCAAACCGCAGGTGAGCGCCTTCGCCAGTCTGGACCAGGACTATGGTTTCCGCTTCGGCGGCAATGGCCGGAGCTACACCACCGGTGTGATGGCGCAATGGAATCTGTGGGATGGGAAACTTACGCGCGGCAAAGTGGACGAAGCCAGATCACAGCAAGCCGCCCTCAGCGAGATGGAACGCAAACTGCGCCTCGCCATCGATTTTGAAGTGGAACAGGCACGGCTCAACCTGACGGATGCGGACCAGCGCTTGCTGGTGACGGAGAAATCCATCGCGCAAGCGGCGGAAAGCGTGGAACTGACCCGCGCCAGGTTTGAACAAGGACTGGCATTGACCACGCAACTGATCGACGCCGAGGCAGCTTTGACCGGCGCACGTGTGCGTCGGGCTGAAGCACAGGCGGATCGCCGGATCGCCGTGGCCGCCTTGCGCCGGGCCTTGGGTCTGCCACAGATGGAGCAAGGAAACTGACTTATGAAGCATGCTTTGGAAAAATTGACGCTGCTGGCGGGACTGATGCTTTTGGCCGGATGCAACCAGCCGGAAGCGCCCGCCCAGACCTCCGCAGCCAGCCTGCCAATGGCCACCGTGACCGCGATCACCGCAGAAGCGAAAGAGCATCCGGTGACCGAGGAAATCGTCGGGACGTTGCGGGCCAAACGCAAGACGACCGTGGAAGCCAAGGTCAGCGGGCGCATCCAGAACCTCACCGTGCAGGCGGGTGATTCGGTCCATGCCGGAGCCTTGCTGGCCCAACTGGACGTGGAAGAGATTCAAGCCCGCCTGGAGCAAGCACTCGCCCAGCGCGAACAGGCCCAGCGCGATCTGAAACGCATGAGCAGCCTCTTGAAACAGCAGGCCGTGACGCAGCAGGAATATGACGCCACGGAAGCGCGTGAACGTGTCACCAGAGCAGCTGTTGCCGAGGCGGAGACGATGCTGGGCTATGCCAAGATCACAGCTCCCTTTGCCGGTGTGGTCACCCGCAAGCTGGCGGAGAACGGTGACCTGGCCGCCCCGGGAAAACCCTTGGTGGAGATCGAAGACCCGCAGTCGCTGCGCTTCGAGGCGGATGTGTCGGAGACTTTGCTCTCGCACATCAAAGCGGGTGCTTCCATGCCGATCCATCTGCCTTCGCTCAACCGAGAAGTGACCGGCACCGTCACCGAAATATCTCCCGTGGCCGACATGAACAGCCGGACCATCCGCGTGAAATTTGACCTGCCTGCGGCGAGCGATTTGCGCGCCGGCCTGTTTGGCCGGGTAGCGATCCCACTGGCTTTCGTGAAATCATTGCGCGTGCCCGCCAATGCGGTGCTGCGGCGCGGCCAGTTGGAATACGTGTTCGTCCTGCAAGAAGGCAAAGCCCGGCTGCGGTTGGTAAAGACGGGTGCCGTACTGGGCGAAGAAGTGGAACTCGTCTCCGGACTGGAGCCAGGAGAACGCATCGCCACTACTGAGCTAAGTAAACTGGCGGATGGCCAGCCGGTGACTGCACGGTGAGGTACTAGGGCGTATATTATGAACGGGCCGAAACAATCCGAGGAACAAATGCTGGGGCTGGCAGGCCGCATCGCCCACGCTTTCATCGATTCCAAGCTCACGCCGCTTATCGTCGTGGCTTCGGTGCTGCTGGGCGCTTTCGCCATCTTCATGCTTCCGCGTGAAGAGGAGCCGCAGATCAAAGTGCCGATGATCGATGTGCTGGTCGCGATGCCCGGCTTCTCGGCCAAGGAAGTCGAGGAGCGCGCCACCCGGCCAATGGAAAAACTGCTCTGGGAAGTCTCCGGCGTGGAGTATTTGTATTCCACTTCGCGCGAAGGCGAATCCTTGGTGATCGTCCGTTTCAAGGTAGGTTCCGATCCGGAACAGAGCCTGGTGAAGATCAGCGAGAAGCTGCGCGCCAATTTCGATCGCATTCCGCATGGGGTCAGCTTCCCGCTCATCAAGCCCAAGTCCATCGACGATGTCCCGATCCTGGCGCTTACCTTTCACAGCCAGCGTTATGATCATCTGATGTTGCGGCGGGTGATGGCGCAAGTGGATGAGACTGTTAAACAGGTGCCGCTGGTGGCGGAAACGACGATGATTGGCGGGGCCAGGCGACAACTGCGTGTGCTGCTCGATCCGGCCAAACTCTCCGCCCGCAACCTAAGCCCTGCCGGCATCATCCCGATGCTGCGGCAATCCAACCGGCAGTTCCGCTCTGGTGAACTCACCTCGGGCAATCAGGCCATCATCATCGAGACCGGCGCGTTTCTTCAGACAATGGAAGATGTGCGCAATGTGGTGGTTGGAGTTTTTGATGGGAAGCCGGTGTATCTCCGTGAAGTGGCGGATATTGTGGACGGGGCCGAAGAACCATCGAATTACGTCTTCTTCGGAGACAAGCAATCGGCGGGCGCTGAAGCCGCCGTCACACTGGCCATCGCCAAGCGGCCCGGTGCCAATGCCATCGCTGTGGCGGAGGATGTCCTGAAGAAAGTGGATGGGCTCAAAGGCACAATCATTCCCTCCGATATCACGGTGTCCATCACCCGACACTACGGCGAAACAGCGGCCGAGAAATCCAACGAACTGCTGCTGCACATGGGCATCGCGGTGTTCAGTGTGTCCATCCTGATCTGGTTGACGTTAGGCTGGCGGGAATCGGGCATCGTGGCAGTGGCCATCCCGGCAACGCTCGCGCTCACGTTGCTGGTTTTCTATCTCTATGGCTTCACGCTGAACCGCATCACGCTGTTCGCCCTCATCTTCAGCATCGGCATTCTGGTGGATGACGCCATTGTGGTGGTGGAGAACATCGTGCGCCATTTTCATCTGCCGCAGAACAAGGGTCGTGCGTGGTCGGCTATCGCGGTGGAAGCGGTCAGTGAAGTCGGCAACCCCACCATCCTCGCCACCTTCGCCGTCATTGCGGCGGTCTTGCCCATGGCGTTCGTGGGCGGCTTGATGGGACCCTACATGCGGCCCATTCCGGTGGGGGCCAGCGCGGCGATGTTTTGGTCTTTGCTCATCGCGTTCATCGTGACGCCTTGGGCTTCTATCCGCATCCTGCGCTGGGGCAAGAAGTATTCACAGCTTACCGAAGGTGAACCTGAAGACGCCGATGCTAAACCGCACCTGCATTCGGAACATCCAGAGGATGCCTTCACCAGGCTGTATCGCCGCATCATGCAACCGTTGCTGTCCCATACGGGCTGGCGCTGGGCGTTCCTGCTGGGCATCACGGCCTTGCTGCTCGCCTCCATGGCCACCGTCGGTATCGGCTGGGTGAAGGTGAAGATGCTGCCCTTCGATAACAAATCCGAGTTCCAGATCATCCTGAACATGCCCGAGGGCAGTTCGCTGGAACAGACTGCCCGAGCCGCAAAAGAGATGGCGGAGGCCATCAAGATCGAACCTGAAGTGACCGATTACCAGATCTACACCGGCGTCGCCTCGCCCTTCAATTTCAACGGCCTGGTGCGCCATTACTTTATGCGGCGCGGTGCGAACGTGGCGGACATCCAGGTGAATCTGCTGCCGAAGCATGAGCGCAAGGCCCAGAGCCATGACATCGCCAAGCGTGTACGCCCGGCAGTTGCCGCCCTCGCCGCCAAATACGGCGCGCGAGTCGCAGTCGCCGAGGTGCCGCCCGGTCCGCCCGTCTTGCAAACGCTCGTGGCTGAAATCTATGGGCCTACTGAAAACGCCCGCCGTGAACTGGCCGCTGAAGTCCGAAAGATCTTTCAAAGCACCCCCGGCGTCGTGGATGTGGACTGGTATATGGAGGCCGATCAACCCAAGGCGCGCTTCGTCATCGACAAGGAAAAGGCTGCTTTGCATGGCATCAGTGCGGAGACGATTTCGCAGACCTTTAAGATCGCGGTGGGCGGCGAGTCCGTGGATCTCCTGCACGTGCCCGGTGATAAAGAGGACGTGAACCTGGTATTGGAATTGCCTCGCTCGGCCCGCACTCGGCCCGAAGAACTCCTCGCGATCCGCGTCCGGAGCGGGGATGGCAATGCCCTGCCTGAACCAGGCTCCGTAGCAACCGGAGTTCCGCTCGTCTCCTTACGGGAACTGGTGAAGATCGAGCACGGTATCGCAGACAAGAGCATCTATCATAAGAACCTCATGCCAGTGACCTATGTGATCGGAGACGTCGCAGGCGTGGTGGAGAGTCCGGTTTATGCCATTCAGGAGATGAACCGCAAGCTAGCCGCACTGGACGCCACCAAGTTCGGCGGCACGGGCACGGGCGTGAAAGTGCTGAACGCCAGCATGCCCTTCAGCGATGCACAGCCGGCCATGAAATGGGATGGCGAATGGCATATCACCATCGAGGTGTTTCGCGATCTGGGCATCGCTTTTGCCGCCGTGCTCGTGCTCATCTACATCCTCATGGTGGGCTGG
This sequence comes from Verrucomicrobiota bacterium, assembly GCA_023431185.1. Classification (GTDB taxonomy): domain Bacteria; phylum Verrucomicrobiota; class Verrucomicrobiia; order Limisphaerales; family JAEYXS01; genus JAEYXS01. Next base: position 20,785 of record JAEYXS010000039.1, on the reverse strand, counting down.
TTCCGTTCCTTCATCACGCCGCTCGTGGTGATGATCGCGATCCCCTTCTCGCTCGTCGGCATTCTGCCCGCGCATGGCCTGATGGGCGCGTTCTTCACCGCGACTTCCATGATCGGTTTCATGGCTGGCGCAGGCATTGTCGTACGCAATTCCATCATCCTCGTCGATTTCATCGAGCAACGCCTCCGCGAAGGCATGCCCTTGGCGGAAGCCGTGGTGGACGCCGGGGCCGTGCGGTTCCGTCCCATGCTGCTCACCGCGCTGGCGGTGGTCGTCGGCGCGGCCGTCATTCTGGCCGATCCCATCTTCCAAGGCCTCGCCATCGCTTTGATGGCGGGGGAAATCGCTTCGCTATTGATCAGTCGCATGGCGGTGCCGGTGCTGTACTACATGTTCAACCGGCGGCAGGAGCAACCGCAAGCAATCGGCTCAGTTGCCGAATAAAACAGCATGCTGATTCCATGAGATGCGCGAACTGTGTCACCAAGCTTCCACCGCAGTCAGTCAGGTTTGCAAAAAGAAAAAGCCGTTCCGCATCGCACGGAACGGCCATTAGTTAGCCTGCGAGTTTTGTCCTCGGCTCAGGCTTCGAAAGAGCGCCCGCAACCGCAGCTCTGGCGGGCATTCGGGTTGACGATCTTGAAGCCGCCCCCGGTCAGTTCGTCTTTGAAATCTACTTGGCTGCCGCGCAGGTAATTCGAGCTGAATTCATCCACCACCACGGAAACTCCGTCATGCTCGATGACCGCATCCCCATCGCGCACTTCATCGAAGACCATGCCGTATTGAAGCCCCGAGCATCCGCCCGCTTCCACATAAAGACGCAAGGGTTTGCCTGCGTTCTCCGGCTGGGTCTGGTGCACGATCTTGATCTGCTCCACCGCGCTGGAGGTCAGGGTGACAACGGCTTCGTTTGTGATGACACTGCTCATGGCTGCGACTACATTTAGACCCTAGCCCCGGGGTCCGTTTGTGTCAAACATCCTGAAAAGTTTTTTTAACAAACTTCCTGTTGGTTCCAGCCGTATTTACCCCTATCATGCGCTTGCGAAACAACGAATCCTCGACCACCAGAAACGCATGTTTGAAGCCGCCGAACTGGGCCGTTCCATCCCCAAGGAAAAATACGAGGCCGAGCTGCCGAAGCTCCGCTCCCGGCTGGTACAGGCGCAACTGGCTCTGAAACAGACGCAGTCCCAGGTAGTCATCATCATCTCGGGCGTGGATGGGGCCGGCAAAGGCGAGGTGGTCCACCGTTTGAATGAGTGGTTGGACCCCCGCGGCGTGGACACGCACGCTTTTGGGACACCATCCGATGAGGAGCGTGAACGCCCCTTCTTCTGGCGCTTCTGGCGCACGATGCCTTCGCGTGGCCGGCTCGGCATTTTCTTCGGCTCATGGTATACGGACCCCATCATCCGCAAGGTCTATGGGGAAACGGATACCGGGGAACTGGATGTTGCCCTGAAACGAATCTGTTCCACCGAGCGCATGCTGGCCGAGGATGGCACGGTGTTCCTGAAGCTTTGGCTCCACCTGTCCGAAAAAGCCCAGTATCAGCGGTTGAGCGACCTGGAGAAAAACCCGCACACCCACTGGCGCGTGCTGCCCACGGACTGGAAGCACCACAAGCTCTACAGCAAGTTTGAGAAAACCGCCGAGCGCGTCATCCGCCTCACCGATACCGAGCATGCCCCCTGGCACATCATCGAGAGCACGGACAACCGCCACCGCGATTTGACGGCTGGCCGCCTGCTGGCCGATGCGCTGGAAAGCGTCATCGAGGGCCGGGCCCTAAAGCGTTCCCGCAAGCAGCCCCTGCCCAAGGTCAAGCCGACCACGAATGGCGACAAGACCATCCTCGACCGGGTGGATCTGGAACAGGAGATACCTGACCGCAAATACCGCAAGCGCCTGGCCAAGCACCAGAGCGAGTGGAATCGCCTCGTCTGGGAGGCACACGAAAAAAAAATCTCCAATGTCATCGTCTTTGAAGGCTGGGACGCTTCCGGCAAGGGCAGCAGCATCCGCCGGGTGACCGAAGCCATGGACGCCCGACTCTACCAGATCATCCCGGTGGCGGCCCCCACGGATGAGGAGTCCGCCCAGCATTATCTCTGGCGTTTCTGGCGGCATCTCCCGCGGGATGGCCGGGTCACCATCTTCGACCGTTCCTGGTATGGCCGCATTTTGGTGGAACGGGTCGAAGGCTATGCCAATACAGAAGAATGGATGCGGGCCTATCATGAACTGAACGACTTCGAGGAGCAGCTCGCCGAGCACGGCATTGTGCTCCACAAGTTTTGGATCCATATCAGCAAGGAGGAACAGCTCGAGCGTTTCAAGAAACGCGAGCTTGTCCCCTACAAGCGCTACAAGATCACGGATGACGACTGGCGCAACCGCAAGAAGTGGGACATCTACAAGGCGGCCGTGAATGACATGGTGGCGCATACCAGCACCGGCGTGGCCCCCTGGACCATCATCCCCGGCAATGACAAACGCTTCGCCCGCGTCCAGATCCTGAAAACGCTGACCGAACGCCTGGAGAAGGCGTTATGAACTCTCTGGCCAAGTGATGCTACCGCGCAGCGTTCTCATCCTGCTTTGTTTTTTGATTACCGCCGCCGGTGGGTGGGCGGGCTATCGCTACTTCGAAGAAGCCGCTGGATTCATCACATCCGATTCCGTCGCCCTCATGGTAAAATTCCATGATGAGGCCCGGGAGCTGGCCCACATCAGCTTCGCCATGGCCGCTGGATTGCTGGCCCTGAGCATCCCTGTTTCGGCCCTGCTCGCCGGTCGCTTCCGCGGCCGGGGAAACTACCTGCCCTTCCTGCTGCTGCTGGTGCTGATCGGGACGATGACCAGCGGAGCGGCCCTGCTCTATTATAAAAATGAAATGCAATCCTTGGGACTCAAGCTGGGGGGATTTTTCGCCCTTATGCGGGACTCCAAACGTGAGATCGCATTAAACCCGCTTACCCGGTCCCTGCTATTCGGGGCCGGGATGACACTGACGGCTGGGATTGCACGGGGTTTGCTGGCCCCCTTGACCGGGAAAAAGTAAGACTTACCAAAGGAAGGACTTCAGTTCGGCCACTTCTTGATCGGCTTCCCAAAGGGTTGCCCGCCACGCGATGAGCTTGCCCGCCTTCTTGAACTCCTCACCCTTCAGCGTCAACTGGCTCCAACTGCTGGAAACCCCCAAGGGCTTGATCTGCTCTTCGATGACAATTTTGTTCGGCTCCCCGCTGACGCGCAATTCCAAGCGCAGCTTCAAGCTGTCACGCTTCAGATTGATACCCGTCCAGTTGATATCGAAGCGCAAGGCCGAGCAAAGTTCCGGTCGCTTGCGCAAATGCGCCTGATAAGCATCTCGCTCGTAAAGACTTGGAGAAAGTGTGTGCCGGCCTTTTTCATCCAGCAGATGAGGCAGCACCTTGGAGATGCGCGCCTTGCCCGCCTCCGCGTTAAAAACGCCCGTCACCAGCAGGGAAATCATCAGTATTAACCAGCGCATACCGGCAAATTAACCAGTCCCCGGCCCGGCCGACAACCGTAAACCGCACTGGCCCAGTTTCTAAGGCCAAAATCCGGTGCAAGATTACGGCTTGTTTTTCCCTCCAGTACTGGGACACTCCTGTCTTAAATCTACATGAACACCGTGCTTCTGATAGATGACGACCGGGTTACCCGGCACGCTCTGTCGCTGCTTTTGACCAACGGAGGATGGAAGGTCCTGGAAGCCGATGACGGCGAATCAGGACTACGCCAAGTCCAGGAAAGCGCGCCCCAAGTCGTCATTTGCGACCTACTGATGCCACGGTCCAATGGCTTCCAAGTTTGCCGCAGCATCCGCGAAAAAGGCCACGCCTTCCCCCAGCCCCGCATCATCGTCACCACTGCCAGCAGTTACCCAACAGACCGGTTGAACGCTTTTGAAGCCGGGGCGGACGAATTCATCGTCAAACCCATCCAGCCCGCCGGCTTGCTCGCTCTGCTGGAGTCACTGACCCAGCCAGGCACCGAGACCGAGTTTATCCGTCGTCGCGCCGCCAAACGCGCGCTGTCCAAGCCGGCCAGTGCGGACAATTCCCGCCCCATGCTGCCCGAAGACCATATCCGGGTCCGCTTCTGGGGCGTGCGTGGCTCCATCGCCACTCCGGGACCAGACACTGCTTACTACGGCGGCAACACCACGTGCATCGAGGTCCGCGCTGACGGCGAGATCATCATTCTGGATGCCGGCACCGGCATCCGGCCCTTGGGCCTGAAACTCATCAATGAGTTTAAATCCCAACCCATGCGCGCCACGGTCCTGCTGACGCATACCCATTGGGACCATATCCAAGGTTTTCCGTTTTTCATTCCAGCTTACAACCCCAAGAACCAGTTGCGCATCTTGGGTTATGAAGGCGCGCGCAAAGGCCTCCTGACCACCCTCTCCAGCCAGATGGAAAGCCCCTATTTCCCCATCAGCATGCAGGAGATGCCAGGCAACATCGAGTGCCTGGAGCTCAAGGAACTCGAGTTCAGCATCGGCAAAGTGAAGGTGCAGGCCAAGTTCGTGAATCATCCAGGCATCTGCGTGGGCTACAAGCTCATCACCAGCCGGGGGTCCATCGTCTTCATCCCGGATAATGAGCCCTACGTCCGCCTAAAAGCAGCCCCAGGCAAATTAGGCCCAAAAGAACACGCTGAGGCCTTGGAATTCGCCCGGCAGCAGGACCAGAAGCTCATCGATTTCATCCGCGGTGCTGAAGTGCTGATCATGGACTCTCAGTATGATGCCACGGAATACCCCCGCCATGTCGGCTGGGGCCATACCTGCGTGGATGACACCGTCGCCTTTGCCATGGCGGCCGGGGTCAAGAAGCTCTTCCTCTTCCATCATGATCCCGGCCACGACGATGAGCATATCGGCCACATGGAAGCCCAAGCCCGTGAACTCGTCCGCCGCCAGGAAGGCACTCTGCAGGTTGAAGCGGCCCGCGAAGGCTTGGAACACGATCTCGCCCCGGTCACCGTGGCTGCCAAGACAGTCGCCGCCGCCAGTTAAATTTGCGCCTTTAAAATTCCTTCCGGCAGTGCAAGTCCCGCATTGCCCTGTGCTTCCCGGCCAGCTATTAATTGTCCGTCACGCAACTGCCACCCCGGCCGGAAATCGGGGTATCAGTTTGGCGACATGCAGTTCAGCACGACATTGCTTGCGTGAAGACCATCTTGCTCGTAGATGAGGATCAGGAGCTCCGCACCACCTTGCGCGGGTGGCTGACGGAAGCGGGCTGGCACGTTTACGAGGCGGAGAACGGGGCTGTCGGCTGGCAGGTCATCCAGGAAAAGAAGCCGCTCGTCGTCATCTGCGACCTCCTCATGCCCCGCTGCAATGGCTTTCGCCTTTGCCACTTGGTCCGCGATCACGCCGAACTGAAAACCACCCGCATCGTCATCTCCAGCGGCCGTGGCTATCCCGCTGACCGGGCCAACGCCATTGATGCCGGGGCTGACGAATACCTCGTCAAACCAGTCGAGCAATACAAGTTTCTCTACCTGCTGAACCAAATCCTTGATCCCGCCTGGCAGCGTAAAGCAGCCGCTCCGCCTCCGTTGCCGCCGGACATCCCCAAAGAACCCATCCAGATCCATACTGAGGGTATGCGGATCAAGTTCTGGGGCGTGCGCGGTTCCATCCCCACTCCCGGTCCATCCACTGTCCATTACGGTGGCAACACCACCTGTGTCGAGGTCCGGGCAGATGGCGAGATCATGATTCTGGATGCCGGTTCTGGCATCCGGCCACTGGGGCTTTCCCTGGTCAAAGAATTCAAAGGCCAGCCTATCCGCGTGACTTTGATGATCTCGCATACGCACTGGGATCACATCCAGGGCTTCCCCTTTTTCATCCCGGCCTACAACCCCAAGAACCAGATCCGCATCTGCGGTTATGAAGGGGCGCAAGCCGGCCTGCAAGGCATCCTCTCCTCGCAGATGGAAAGCCCCTACTTCCCGGTCAGCCTGCGGCAGATGCCCGGCAATATCGTGTTCGACGAGTTGCACGACATGAATTTCACCATCGGCAAAGTGCAGGCCGAGGCGGCGTTCACCAATCACCCCGGCATCTGTGTCGGCTACCGGCTGAACACCAGCCACGGCTCCGTGGCTTTCTTGCCGGACAATGAGCCGTACCAGCGCTTGCGCGGTGCCACCACACAAAGCGGTGCCGAGATCGCTTACGCCCGCAAAATGGATGAAAAGCTCATCAATTTCATCCGGGATGTGGACGTGCTCATCATCGACTCCCAATACGATGACACCGAGTATCAGCGGCACATCGGCTGGGGCCATGGCTGTCTGGATGACGTGGTCAGCCTTGCACTTATCGCAGGCGTGAAACGCCTTTATCTGTTCCATCATGATCCCGGCCATGATGATGCCCATGTGACCAGAATGGTGGAATGGGCCCGTAATCTTGTGGCTATGCATGGTGACCCGCTCATCGTGGAAGCGGCGCGCGAAGGTGATGAGATCGTGTTCGGCGTCCCGGAAGGCGAGGTCACACCCGAGTCGCAGCCCATCAGCACGACGTAAGATTGAATCCGACTCTGTTGACCGCGCCTGAACGCGCTGTTTTCTTTGCTGCCTCTCCGCTGGTAATCCCTTATCCTCATCTTCAGACACACACGCTTTGATTTATGACCGCTGGCAAACTGAATGGAAAAGTCGCCCTCATCACCGGCGGCAGTCGCGGCCTGGGCAAAGCCATGGCCCTCGCTCTCGCCAAGGAAGGCGCTCACCTTGCCCTGGTAGCCCGCGATGAGACCAAACTCAAAATCGCTGCGGATGAGATCAAGCAGGCCGGCGGCAGCGCAGAATATTTCCTCGCTGATGTCACCCTGCCCGCCCAGGTGAAAGCCGCTGAACAGGCCATCATCGCCCGCTTCGGCCGGATCAATATCCTCATCAACAATGCGGGCATCAATATCCGCAAGCCCCTCACGGAATATACACTTGAAGAATGGCATCAGGTGATGAATGCCAATCTCACCAGCGTTTATCTCATGTGCCACGCCTTCATCCCGCACATGACCGGCCAGAACTATGGCCGCATCATCAATCTCACCTCCATGATGAGCCACATCGCCCTGCCCGGCCGCGTGGCCTACTGCACCTCCAAAGCAGGATTGCTCGGCTTCACCAAAGCGTTGGCACTGGAACTTGCGCCTCACAAAATCACGGTGAACGGTATCAGCCCCGGTCCCGTCGCCACCGAGATGAACCAGGTCATCATCCAGAATCCGGAGCTCAACCAGCAATTTCTCAATAGCCTGCCGGTGAACCGCTGGGGGAAAGTGGAAGAAATCGGGGCCTTGGCCGCCTTCCTTTGCTCGGAGGACGCCGGGTTCATAACCGGCACCGACATCCTGATCGACGGCGGCTGGACCGCCCGCTGACATGTAAACAGACTGGCCCTATACCTCGCACACCTCGCCGGGTTTGTCCCGCGATTTTTCGGGGTAAATGAGCACGTCCGTGTTTGATACCCCCGCATTGTTCTGTTAGATTTCTCCAAGAACTCAGCACCACGGGCTATCATGGCACCCACCGGTCTCAAGTGTTTGTCGTGATAGCCGGCCGAGGTGCGGCAACCAGAACGGAGCATAAGATCATGAGTCAGGCCATAATGGATCCGGCAGAAGTCCGGCGGTTCGCGGAAGAACTCAAGCGCTTCAACACCGATCTGCAAAACCGCATGGCCTCGCTCCATGCCCGCTTTGCGGCCTTGGGCGATACCTGGCAGGACCAGGAACACGACAAGTTCGCCGAGGAGTTTCAGCAGACCATGAAGGCGATGCGCAAATTCGTCGAGGTGTCCAACCAGCACACCCCTTACCTGCTGCGCAAGGCCCAGCGCATCGAGGATTATCTCTCACAACGCTGACCATGCCACAGCAAGCCCGCGTCACTTCCGTCGAAGGTCTGGAAATCTTCCGGAGCCAGTTGATCGTCTGCCTGGAGAAGCTCACCGGTGCCGTGGATAATGTCGGCGATGAAGTGATGCGCACGCGCGTCTGGCTGGAGAACGACCGGCGGCTGCAGTTGGAAGGCGATCTTAAACGTCAGGCCAAGGCGCTCGAAATGGCCCAGCAGGAACTCTTCAGCTCCCGCATCTCCAATCTGCAACCCTCTTCGCTCGACCGGCAGATGGCCGTCCGCAAAGCCAAGCAGAAGTTTGACGAGACGATGCAAAAGCTCACCGTCTTGAAGAAATGGAACCGCCAGTTCGAGAGCGAAGTGGATCCCTTGGCCAAACAGGTGGATAAACTTCGAACCATGCTCGGCACGGACATGGCGGAGGCAGTGGCGTTCCTGACCCAGGCCATCAAGACCTTGGATGAATACGCCCGCATGCGCCCGCCTTCCGACGGAGCTGCGACAGCAGGCACTGTGGCAGCGGATAATTCTCCTGGAAGTCCCACCGTATGAACCTCCAATCCGACAAGGCCATCTTGATGAAAGTCTCCAAGGACCTTGCCGTCAGTTGGGCACAGGCCAAGGATTCTTGGCATGATGTCAAAAGCCAGGAATTTGAACGGAACTACTTGGAACCATTGCAGTCTAATATCACGATGGCCGTGTCGGTGATCGAGAAACTGGACAAACTGCTAACGAAAGTCAGGAAGGACTGTGAGTAAACATCTACGGGTAACGGAGACGCTGGAACTTTTGGGCCAGTTGCAAAGCACGGTGCGGGATTTCACCGCACGGGTACAGAAACTGGACCAGAACTTCCGCTTTCAGACCGGGTCTTCCCGCCGCCAGAGTGAGACGACAATCCAAGACCTGGAGGCCCGGCTGGCCGGGGCATTGGAAGACGCCAACACCCGTTTTCAGACGGAGAAGAACCGCCTGGAAGCCCGTCATGCCGCCCGCCAGAAACGGCTCGCGCGGGCGCTGAAATCCAGCCATGCCCAACGCCAGCAGGAAGTGATCGACTTCGAGGGCAAACAAAAGTACCAGCTCCAGCGCGATCTGCTCCAGACCGAGCGCAAAAAGGAGACCGGTCTGGCGAATGAAGAACAGGCCTATGCTGCGCTCAGCACCCAGATCGCCGAGGCACAGTCCATCTTTGGCGGCTTGGATTACGCGGTCCAAAAAGCCTTCGGCGCCTATAAAAAATTCCAGCAGCAACTGGATATCCCCGCTCCCGCAAAAGACAGCGATGCCACAGCCACGCACGAACAGGAACTGACGGAACTACGCGAACTCACCGAACGCACCACGGGCGAACTGGCACAGTTCCAAAAATCGTTTCTTCCCGGCCTGTTCCGCCGTCTGCCATTGGCGCTGCTGCTGTTCCTGATTGGGCTGGCAGGAGGCGGACTTTTCATGGCGGGCAAACACTTTGGTTGGCCGTGGGCCACGCCCCCGGTCGTCCTGGGTTCGACGGCTGGTCTGGGCGTGATTGCTGTGGCGCTTTACTTCCTCGGCCAGAGCAAAGCCACCCCCCTGGCCACGAAGATCGCGCAATCCATCGCGCGCGGACGCAAGCTGGCTGAATCGGTCAGCATTAAGGCGGCCACGCATCATCAACTGGAACTGCAGCATATCCATGACGTCTGCACCACGACCACCAACACCTTGAACGACCATTGGTCGAAGGTCGTGGTGGAAGCGGCCAAATTGCGCGAATCCTTCGACAAGAACGTCATCGAACGCCACGCCAACGCCACCCGCCGGAACGACCATCTGCTGCATAAGCAGTTGCAAGCGCGGAAGCACCAGCACCAGGCTGAAGCTTTGCGGCTGCGGGAAGAAGCGGAGCAGAACAAACAGCGACAGGCTGCAAATCGCGATCAAAAACTGGGCCAGCTCACCGCAGAGTATGAAGGGCAGCGGCAGGAAGTGCTCATCGGCTGGCAAAGTATTCTCCAGCCCATTTACGCGAAACTGGAGGCTCATAAGACCGCCACTGAAGCGGCCTTTCCTGCCTGGCCTGAACATTTGGCACCCGGCTGGCAGCCACCGGAAAAGTTCGCGGCCGCCGCACAATTCGCCAGCCTGGAAATCGATGTAGAAAAACTCGCCGAGGTGAATCTCGCCGAAGCCAACCTGCCCCTGCCCGGTCCGGCCCGCTTCACCCTGCCGCTGACGCTGACCTACCCGTACGGTGGCTCCGTCCTGTTCGAGACAGCCCAGACCGGTGACTCCGAAGCGATCGAGTCGTTGAACAACATCATGCTCCGGTTGCTGGCACAGTCACCACCGGGCCGCGCCAGCTTCACCATCATCGACCCCGTGGGCTTGGGGCAAAGCTTTGCCGGCATCATGCATCTGGCAGATTACGGCGAGCATCTCATCAACAGCCGCATCTGGACCCAGCCGCAGCAGATCGAAAAGAAGCTGAACGAACTCAGCGAGCATATGGAGAAGGTCATCCAGATGTATCTGCGCAATGAGTACGAGACCATCACGGAATATAATGAGCAGGCCGGCACCATCGCGGAGAAGTATCACTTCCTCGTCGTCTCCGGTTTCCCGGCGAACTTCACGGAACAGGCCGCCCGGCGCTTGCTCAGCATCGCCACCAGTGGCGCGCGCTGCGGTGTGTTCACCTTGATCCATTGGGATCAGCGGCAACCGGTCCCGCATGATTTTCTTGGCGATGAATTGCGCAAGAGCAGTGTGAGTCTCAGCAGCAAGTCCGGCGCATTTGCATTCTCCAATTTCGCCAGTGCCGGGGCCAAGCTGACGCTGGACCGTCCGCCCTCATCGGATTTCGTCACGGAATTCATCCAGCGCGTCGGCCAGTGCAGCATCAATTCGAACCGCATCGAGGTCCCCTTCTCACAAGTCACGCCACCGGATACGGAGTGCTGGACCGTGGAAACCGCCAAGGAACTGCGCGTGCCCATCGGCCGCACGGGTGCCACCAAGCTGCAGTATCTGGCGATGGGCCAAGGCACCCGCCAGCACGCGCTCATCGCGGGTAAAACGGGTTCCGGCAAATCGACGCTGTTCCATGTCATCATCACGAATCTATCGCTCTGGTGCAGCCCCGAGCAGGTGGAGTTCTACCTGGTGGACTTCAAGAAAGGTGTGGAATTCAAGTGCTACGCCACGCGCAAACTGCCGCACGCCCGCGTCATCGCCATTGAAAGTGATCGGGAATTTGGCCTGAGCGTACTGCAAAAGCTGGATGACGAATTGCGGCGGCGCGGCGAACTGTTCCGCAAGCTGGGGGTGCAGGATGTGGCGGGTTACAAACGCGCGGGCGGCACGGAACCCATCCCCCGCTCGCTGCTGTTGATCGATGAATTTCAGGAATTGTTTGTGGAGGATGACCGCGTATCGCAAGGAGCCGCGTTGCTGCTGGACCGCATCGTGCGTCAGGGCCGTGCTTTCGGCATCCACGCTATCCTCGGCTCGCAAAGTTTGGGCGGTGCTTACACGCTGGCCCGCACCACGATGGGACAAATGGTCATCCGCATCGCCCTGCAATGTAATGAGGCCGATGCCTATCTCATCATGGATGAGAACAATCCGGCCCCGCGTCTGCTGACCCGGCCCGGCGAAGGCATCTACAATGACACCGCCGGCACCATGGAAGGCAACAGCCCGTTCCAGACTGTCTGGCTCTCGGATGACATACGCGATCACTATCTCGACAAAGTCATCGCGCTGAACACCCAACAACCCAGCGCGATGCCCGCACCAATCGTATTCGAAGGCAATGAACCGGCCTCGGTGACAGAGAACGAATGGCTGGCACCGCTGCTCGCCACCGAGCGCAATACTGTTCCAAACCAGGCCAGTATTTGGCTCGGTGCCCCCAACTCCATCAAGGGCGCCACGGAAGTGGTCTTCCAGCGGCAAAGCGGCAGCAATCTGCTTATCGTCGGCCAACGACCCGAAGCTACGCAATCCATCCTCGCCGTCTCGCTAATCGCTTTGGCCGCCCAGTATCCGGCGGGCAAGGTGCGTCTCATCGTCATCGACAGCTCCCTGCCCGGCTCACCCGAAAGAACACATCTGGAGGCCGTCATCCGCGCCTTACCGCAGGAAGTGATCGTCGCCCGCGGAAATGAAATCGAAGAGCAGTTCCGTCTGCTCGGACTGGATTTGAAACAGCGCACGGAGGATACCGGAGGCACCGAGGTGCCTGAGACGTTTGTCTTCATCCAAGATCTGCAAAAACACAAACGCCTGCGCTACGAGGAAGACTTCAGCTTCTCGACGGATGACAGCGCCCCGGCGAATCCGGGCAAGATCTTTGACCAGCTCATCACGCAAGGTCCGTCCACAGGCATCCACCTGGTCGTCTTCTGCGACACGTTCAACAATGTGAGCCGGTTCATCAGCCGCAAGGCGATGACGGAATTCGAGATGCGCGTGCTTTTCCAGATGAGCGCGAACGATTCTGCGAGCCTCATCGATTCCGCGAAGGCCACCAATCTCGGTCTGCATCGCGCCCTGTTCTACAATGAGCAATCGGGGCATCTGGAAATCTTCCGGCCTTACGCGGTGCCGCCGTTGGAGTGGTTGGAGAAAGTGGGCGGGCAACTGGCGCAGGCATGAACGCAGACGTCCTAGTGGACCGCGGCTGTGTTCCGTGAAGCGGAATCAGCCGCAGCGGTTGCGCTACTTTATGCACCATCGAAATTTTCATGCGCTGCGGCGGGTCCTCGGGGGACACAGCCGCGGTCCAAAGCAAAAAGCCCCGGAGATTTCTCTCCGGGGCTTTTGAACTTCACTTGTTCAGAACTTAACCACCTACGTGGGCAAGTTCCTCGTTGTTGATGCCGTTCAGGATCTTGAACTCTTCCGCATGGAAGGCCGGTTCCGCCCGGAAGGCCAGCTTGCCGAAATAGCGCTTCTCCATTTCGATGAGCAGCTTCTCGTCTTCCGTGCGCAAACGTTGCAGCACGGACGGATGCACCACGATCTTGAGCTGGAAGTCCGATTCATCGCGACCACGCTTCTTCAGGATCTCACCCAGCTTGCGTTGGATCTCCACGCTCATGGTCTCGGAGCTCTTCACCTTGCCGCGGCCCTTGCAATACGGGCAGTCATCATACACGGCGGAGCGTACGCTCTCGCTATGGCGCTGGCGCGTCATCTCCATCAACCCGAGCTGGGTGATGGGCAGGATGTGCGTCTTGGCCTTGTCGCGGCGTAGACCGTCACGCATGCGGTTGTAAACCATCTGCTGGTCGCGCCGACCCTTCATATCGATGAAATCCAGCACGATGAGACCTCCCATGTTACGCAGGCGCAACTGACGGCAGATCTCGTCCGCAGCTTCCAGGTTCACCTTGAGGATGGTCGTTTCCTGATCCTTGCTGCCCTTGTGGCTGCCGGTGTTCACGTCGATGGCCACCAGAGCCTCGGTCTCATCGATGACGATGTAACCGCCGCTCTTCAAATGGACCTGACGCGAGAAGGCGTTCTCCAACTGGCGGGCGATGCCGAACCGGTCAAAGATGGACTGGGATTCGCTGTATAGCTTCACCTTGTCCATTGAGCGCTTCGAGATGCGGCCGATGAGTTCGCGCATGCGATCGTATTCCTTGGCATTGTCGATGACGATGCGTTCCACGTCTTCCGTGAGGAAGTCGCGGACGGTGCGTTCGACGAGATCGGGCTCCTGGAACACACAAGTGGCCATGGGCTGCTTGTTGATGCGTTCCTGAATGAGCTTCCATTCATCGAGCAACATGGCCAGATCGCGCACGAAATAACGCTTCTGCTGATGTTCACCCACGGTACGGATGATGACTCCCATGCCTTCAGGGATGGTCAGCTCGCGCAGGATCTTCTTGAGGCGCTGGCGTTCTTCCTGGTCTTCGATCTTGCGCGAGATGCCGCTCTGATCGGAGTTTGGCAGGAGCACAAGGTACCGGCCCGGCAGGGCCAGATGCGTGGTGACACGCGGACCTTTGGTGCCGATGGGACCCTTGGTCACCTGGATGATGATCTCGCTACCCACGGGATAGAGGCGCGGAATGTCCTTCTGCGTGATGCGGGGTTTCTCGCGGCGCTTGTTGCCGCGGTCCACCAACTCCACGCCCGAATCGAGGTTGCTGGGAACGATATCCCAGTAGTGCAGGAAGGCGTTCTTCTCGAAGCCGATGTCCACGAACGCGGCCTTGAGTCCGTCTTCCAGATTCTTGATCTTGCCTTTGAAGACGCTGCCTACGAGGCGCTCTTCCGAAGTACGCTCGATGGTGAACTCTTCCAGTTTGCCTTCTTCCAGCACCGCCACGCGGGTCTCCAGGGATTCGGAATTGATGACCACTTCCTTATGGATGCGTTTCTCGGGCGGCTTGATGAAGCGCTGCACCTTGCGGATGACCTTCTCCGCCGTCTGTTTGATGGACTCCAGCAAGTTGCGCGGTTTCGGGTCAGCTATGCGCACGGGCTCGAAAGGTTTTTCATTGTCCGGCGGGAGTACGGTAGCGGGGGCATCGGCATCCGAATTTTCACCCTCGGCCAGGCCGCCCGGAGGCAGGCCGGCCGCGATGTTCTCGGCGCGCTCGATGTCGGTCTCGCTGCGATGACGCTGGAAAACCGGCTCATCGGAGATTGTCTCCCCAACGACCGCGGCCCGGGCATCTTGTGCCTGCTTGTCGGGCTTGGGCACTTGCGGACCGCCCGAAGGGCGGAAGCGCATGCCTGGCCGTCGCCGGCGTGAAAAATTACGGTCACTCATATCAATACGATTTGCGGTGAATATAGATGTTCTGCAACAAGCCTGCTGCGATCAGCGAACACAACACTGAAGACCCGCCGTAACTTAACAGCGGCAGTGGTATGCCCGTGACAGGCATGATGCGGATGTTCATGCCGATATTGATGAACACATGGCTGAACAGCAGGGCTACCACCCCGCTGGCCATGATTTTACCCAGGCGATCGCGTGCCTGGCTGGCGATTCTTATGCCAGTAAACAACACCAGAGTGTACAGGGCCAGGACCGTCATGCTGCCCACGAATCCGCTCTCCTCGGCAAGGACAGAGAATATGAAGTCGTTATGGGCGACGGCGCGCGGCAGGTAACCGAGGGCATTCTGCGTGCCTTCACGCCAGCCCTTTCCGGTCAAACCGCCTGATCCCACAGAGATCAGTGCCTGTTCGATGTTGTACGATTTTTGTCGCCGGACATGCTCCCACCGTTCGCGCTCCTGCGGAGTCGCGCCCGGGGGGGCAAAATCCAGCCCAAAGTAAACGAGGAGCCTTTGTTTCTGGTAATCCTCGAGTTTGATGAACTGCAAATTTTTCGGGGCAAACAAAACATCCACCATCACCAACGCCACGACGATTGTCACCCCGCCCACCAATCGTCGCAGAAATTGCACCGGCACACCGGCCACGAACATCATGACCAGGCCGACCGGAATGAAAACCAGCGCGGAGCCCAGGTCCGGCTCCTTCAGGATCAAGACAAAGGGCAGGATCATCAGCCCCAAGGCCTTGAGGAACACCTTCGGCGTGCGCAGTTCATCCAAAGGACGGCTCAAGAAATGTGCCATGAAAAGGATGAAGGCCATCTTCGCGAATTCCGACGGCTGAATCTGGAAGAACGGGAATTTGATCCAGCGCTTGGCACCCCAGCCGTTATCCACGCCCACGCCCGGAATGTAGAGCGCCAGCAGCAACAAGATGGAAGCCCAGTATCCCACCAATGACCAACGGGTCAGGATGGGATAATCCACCAGGCAAACTACCGCCGCGAGGGTAAGACCGGCTCCATACCAAATGATCTGCTTGAAATAGAGCTGATCCCAGAGCGCCAGATTTTGCGCTCCTTCCCGCGACATCGTGGCACTGTAGATGAACAGCACCCCGAACACCATCAGGCCAAGCAGGCCCGCCACCATTAGCCAGTCCAGCCGTGGTTCGCGGGTGTTCAATGTGGGTTGTCCGAACATCAGTTATGGGTTGTCGGCATTGAGCACGAGATTGGGTCCGGTCAGGCGTGAACTCTGTTCCCGTCTCTGCAAGGCTTCGTAAACCCGGCGGGCGATGGGTGCGCATGTATCACCGCCGGAAGCTCCGCTCTCCACCATGGCCACTACGGCATACCGTGGAGAATCAAAGGGAGCATAAGAAACAAACCAGGTGGTCCTCGCCGTCTTGGAATCAGCCGTGCCAGTCTTGCCGCAGATCTGCCAGCCGGGTATGGCGGCGGCTTTGCCTGTTCCCTCAGGGGTAACGTCATCCCGCATGGCTTCCTGCACCAGGCGCAAGTTCTGCGGGCTGACTTTCAATTCATTCCGGAGCCGGCCAACTGGCGTCACCTCCGTCGTTTTACGGAAACCGTTGTCTTCGGATTCCAGCCGGTCCACCAGCCGGGGCCAGAAGACCTTGCCACCGTTGGCGATAGCCGCCGTCATCACCGTCATCTGTACCGGAGTCACGGCGATATCACCCTGTCCGATGCACAGGTTGGCCGTATCCCCATCCCGCCACAGGCCGCCCATGTTCTTCCGGCGCGTGCCCACGAGGGGAAAGTACCCGCCCAAATCCTGGCGCGTGGGCAGTTCCGTTCTTTCCCCAAAGCAGAACTGGCTGCCCATACGCAGAATGTTATCGAGTCCGGTATGCAAGCCATGATCGGCAAAGTAACAATTACAGGACCGGATGAAGGCCCGGCGAAAGTCAAAATAACCCGCCCCGGCCGTGCAGTTCATGCGATCACCGCCAGGTTTCGGATAAAAACCCTTGCTGAAAAACTGCTCTCGCGGATCAATTTTCCCGGCCTCAAGGGCGGCGAGCGCTATCACGATCTTGAAAGCGGAGCCCGGCTGGTAGATGCCGAAGGAGGCGCGGTTCAGCATCGGCTTGGTTTCCGGATCGTTCAGGCGGGCGTATTCCGCATGGGTGATGCTGGGTACAAATGCATTTGGATCAAAGGTCGGTGCGGATGCCATCGCCAGGATGTCACCATTCGACACATCCATGACCACCACCGCCGCGCGGGTGCCGAATCTCGGCAGGGCCTTTTCCGCCGCCTGCTGGATCTGGGCGTCAATCGTCAGGATCACATCCTGTCCGGGCTTGGGCGGCAGCCAGACATTCTCCGCCTGGCGGTAGAGCAGATTGTTCACCAGCATCGACTTCGCTCCGGCCACGCCGCGTAACTGTTCATCGAAGTAACCTTCGATGCCGACCACACCTTTGAAATCAGGCAGCCGGTAATCGAAATCAACCGCCTCTTCCTCGCCTGGAGCCTTCTCCGCCTTGGTCATGTAACCCAGGATGTGCGCGGCCGTCTGGCCCAGTGGATACGAACGCAACGACTGCACCTGCAGATCCACGCCGGGCAAGGTCGAAAGACTCTCGGCAAACCGGGCAACGTGTGCCGGCGAAAGATTTTCCACCACCGGCAGAGGCAGGGAACGCTTCTCTTCGTAATGTTTACGGAAATCTTTTTCCGTCAATTCCAACGGAATCTGCAGTGTCTGGGAAATCCGGCGGACCAGGTTGTTTGCGACCAGGAACCGCGCCTGCCTTTGCATGGCATCCGTCTCCGCTTGGGTCAGCTTCTTCCGTTTTTCTTTCGGCAATCCCTTGTTCGCCTGTTCGAGCCGGGCCAGGGCATTGGTCTTCAGGACGCGATACTGCTCCTGGAATCCTGGGCGCAATTCCTCGAGATACAGGTTCACATTATAAGAAGGCCGACTCTCGGCGAGAATGACTCCCTGCCGGTCGAGGATACGGCCACGCACCGCCGGCAACCGCACCGAGCGATAGGACTGCGTCAGCAAGTTCTTCTCATATTTCTGGTAGTTCACCACCTGCAGGAACCACAGACCGGTGGCGAGCACGAGCATGCCTACCAGCACACCGATGGCGAGCCAGCGCAGCTTCGGATCACCCCGTTTCAGTTGGTCCACGATCAACATGTTCAGTGACGTCCCCGTTTCATCTCGCGATTATGCGTGAACGTCGTTTCCGGCAACGGCTGATAACTCAGCCAGTGCTCGCACATATCGAACACCCGGAACACCACCGGCGTCAGCACGCCGCAACCGACGCTCATCACGACCCATTGCCAGAGCGACCCCCAGCCGATGAGGGGCTGCTTGCCCAAGGTCACCAGCAGCAGCACCACCATCAACGGCACCGCCGCGCCCGCCGCCAAACCCATGATGAACTGCGCTGACAATTGCTCCCGCAAGACCAGTTCCCGGAAGTGCAACAAGACCATGCCCGTGAGCATCAGCGGCCCGATGGACACGCCCAAGGGATTGAATGACAGCGAATCCAGCCACAACCCGCCAAACACCGCGATCAAGGTCGTCAGCAACGGACTGCCCGACAGTGCCGCATACACGATGAGCGCGGGCAACAGATCGATCTGCGCCCCCAGCCACACGCGGAGAAAATCCACCGTGGATTGCGCGAACACCACCAGAAAGGTGCCTGCCATGATGACGATGAGGGTGATCGCGTTCATGAGCCGGGGGGCAACAAGACCCACACTTCCTCCAATTGATTTACGTTCACCGCCAGCTTGATGCGTGCCTCCACATACAACCCATGCTCGACCGTCTGGGTGTCCACGATGCTGCCGATCAAGATGCCCGCCGGGAAGATCCCGCCCAAACCGCTCGTATAAACCGGCTGGCCCGGTTCCAGCTTGCTGCTCCGGGTCAGGTAACTGAGTTCCACCAGATTCGGGTCCAGGATGGCGACTGAGGCCGATGGCCCCACCACGCCGTTCTCCCGGGTCTTGTCCACCACCGCCGCCACCCGGCACTCCGCGCTGCCGACCAATACCACCAGCGCCCGGTGCTGGCCCACGGCATAAACGCGCCCGACCAAGCCCTGCGATGTCATCACCGGCAGATTGACCTGCAAGCCATCCGCGCTCCCCAGATCGATTTGCACCGTGCGCCACCAGTTCGCCGGATCCCTTCCGACCACCTTCGCCAGCCGGGGCTTCCAGGCCGTCTGCGGCTTCATCTGGATCATCTGGCGCAGCCGGTCGTTCTCCAGCTTGATGGCATCCGCCTGCATCTGGAGCACGCGCAACCGGTCATTCTCCTGCCGCAGCTGTTCCATCTGGTTGATCAATACTCCGCGCGGCAAGGCCACATCGGCGACTTTTCCAGTGGCGGTCTGCGTGGACTGAGTGAGGCCGAAGAGCGGGATGAACAACGCCGAGATGGCCAGCTTCACCCGTGCCGCCGCCTGGTCCGGGAGACTAAGCAGCAGCAGTACTAAAAGTAGTACTGCCGACAT
Organism: Verrucomicrobiota bacterium; assembly: GCA_023431185.1. GTDB lineage: Bacteria > Verrucomicrobiota > Verrucomicrobiia > Limisphaerales > JAEYXS01 > JAEYXS01. The sequence continues at coordinate 1,534 of JAEYXS010000039.1, read as the reverse complement.
GGCCACATAGTGCGCCCGTTTAAACATCTGTCTTACCCGTCACAAACTGTTCGGGGCAAACGCAGACTGAGGGAAATGTCTCCTTAACTATCGTGGTATCAACTGCGGCTGGAGGCCACGCGCTTCAGGAACGAAAGCTCCTGCAAGACGCGGCCAGTGCCTTCTGCGACAGCCGTTAGCGGGCTTTCGCCGATATGCACCGGCAGGCCGGTTTCCTGCGCCACCATGCGGTCGATGCCGCGCAGCAACGCCCCGCCTCCCGCCATCACGATGCCCCGGTCCACCAGGTCGGCGGACAATTCAGGCGGGCAGCGCTCCAGCGTGATGCGGATTGATTCCAAAATACTGTTGAGAGGTTCCTTCAGTGCCTCGCGAATCTCTTCGGAGCGGATGGTCAGCGTTTTCGGCAGACCTGCGGCCAGATCACGGCCTTTGACTTCCAGCGTCAATTCCTGCTCCAGAGGAAAGGCCGATCCGATCCGGATCTTGATCTCCTCCGCGGTGCGTTCACCGATCATCAAGTTATAGGCACGCTTCATGTGGGCGATGATGGTCTCGTCAAACTCATCTCCCCCGACGCGCAAGCTGCGGCTGAACACGATACCTGCCAGCGAGATGATCGCTATCTCGCAAGTACCGCCGCCGATATCCACAATCATGTTGCCCGCCGGTTCATGCACCGGCAGACCTACCCCGATGGCCGACGCCATGGGTTGTTCGATCAGATAGACCTCTCGCGCTCCGGCATGCGTGGCGGAATCTTTCACCGCCCGCTTTTCCACTTCGGTGATGCCCGAAGGCACCGCCACCACCACCCGGGGGGCGATCAATTTCCTATGGTGAACCTTTTGGATGAAGTGCCGCAACATCGCCTCCGTGATCTCAAAATCCGCGATCACACCGTCCTTCATCGGACGAATGGCAACGATATTCCCAGGAGTACGTCCAAGCATCCGCTTGGCCTCCTCACCCACTGCCAGCACATTAGTGGTCCCCGCCTCAATGGCGACGACGGAAGGCTCACGCAGGACTATGCCTTGGTCGCGAACATAAACGAGTGAGTTCGCCGTCCCAAGGTCAATGCCGATGTCGTTGGAGAACAGGCCTTTAATCTGCGCAAACATGAACTATGCCTAATTGGAAAATACAGTAATTCGGCTAATTCCTTGGGGTCAAGCTATTTAAGCCCACCCATGTATTATTTTGCCCAACCGTCACCAATAACGTTACAGACACCCCTCACCCGCAAGCAGTTGAAAGCGGCCGCCAAGGCACCCCAACCTTGGCAGCCCGCCTTCAAGCCTACCCGCCTATCGGTCCTATAAGTCCCATTCCCAACTGAGAACTTAGCACTTAAAATTTAACATTCCCCGAAGCGGCTTACCATCCAGCTTGTTCCGTGTGACCCTCCGCGATAGCATCCTGTTCTGCGGCACTCTAGCCACCAGTCCACACCTCCCGCACCAAACCCCCGCCAGCCACTTCCCTTAACCATCAATGGACTCCCATAACCATAGACAGCGGACTTTTTCTT
>JAEYXS010000030.1 GCA_023431185.1 Verrucomicrobiota bacterium | reverse complement strand
CCGTTCTTCCATAGGTTCTACTTTCTTCCATGGCATAGAACCAAAGCCTAAAAGCTCCGGCCCTCGCCTTTGAAGTGTTACCTATGTCTTGAACCACCTCCGTTACCCATGTCCTGAACCTGCACCGGTGTTTTGTGGCGAATGGAGGAATTGAGTTTGTTCAGGGCAGGTTCCTTCCCCCTCATCCCGGCCTTCTCCCTTGAGGAGAAGGGGTGAACATTTTCCCGCGCTATTTAATGGCGGCCTTCTTTTTGAAGATGATGACGTGTTGCCAGGGGAGAGTCGGGTGGGTCTTGCTCCATTCCAGGTCGGGGAAGATGAGCGCTTCTTTTTTCACCTGAGCTTCGGACATCTTATGGGCCGGGTAGATGGGCACATCCTTGTCTTCCGCCTTGAACTCGACGAAGACTAGGCGGCCACCGGGCTTCAAGGCTTTCACCATGTTCTCCATCATCTCATAGGGATGGGTGAATTCGTGATAGACATCCACCATCACGATGAGATCGAGCGTGTTGGCGGGCAGCTTGGCATCGGTCTCGGTGCCCCGGACGGAGATGACGTTGGTGTGGCCGCGTTTGCGCATGTCTGCCTGCAATAATTCGAGCATCTCCTCATTGATCTCCACGGCATAGACGGCGCCCTTGGGGCCGACGGCTTCGGCCATACGGCGGGTGATGTAACCGGTGCCAGCCCCGATGTCAGCGGCTTTCTCGCCGGGTTTCAGCTCCAGGAACTTGACCATGTTGCTGGTGTCCTCCTCCTGCTCGCGCTCGGGGCGTTCCAGCCATTTGAGGGTTTCATTACCAGAGACGACGTGGGCGATCTCGCGTTCCATGTAATAACGACCGGTGCCACCGGGAACCATGCGGTGCCGCTGCTCATAACGGGCGGGAGCGGTGTTGGTGGTGGACGCGGGAGTGGATGCTTTTTCCTGGGCATGAGACGAAGCAGTGCAAAGCACCAGCGCCAAAAGATAAAACAGAACGGGCATGGGAGAAGGCTACGCCATTTCTGGAGGCGGGCAAGTGTGGGGATTGATAGTTTCAAGTATCGCATCGAGTGACTACGATCGATAGTCTTTTCGTATATGGGTACGACGTATAGGTTCATCGAGCAGCCTGGAACGCCATCTGAAGTTATGGCTTGGTTTCGTGCGTTGCCTCAGCCGCCCAATGAGATTCCGACAGAAAGTGCAATGGTCCTCCATTTTCATGAGTTTGGTTCTTTGGTTTACGATTCAGATCGTAAAGTGGACATGCGCCAATCTCCTGTTGTCTCCGTTTATTTACCTCAAGAGAGGAGAGGTGCTCTTTGGACAGTTGGTGAGGTTCATTTTCTTGCCACACCCTTGCGAAAATCTTTTCCACAGCTTCATAAAATCAGCGCTGCATTTTCGAGCTGGTTGGCGACTCATGATTGTGTCTATTCCAACAAGAGTGCCAGTAACGTTTACGATTATTATCTGGAAGGTTCAGTGAAAAACTTTGACTCGCCTGTGTTCGCGTTGAACTCGGGAATCACAGGTTTACGAGCGGGGCGTTATTTTATAGCTGATCAAGACAACGATTTCGTTTTGGACAAGCTCTGCCGTGCGCTAGCGCTCCGAGGCGTGAAGTGTGCTGGGGCATGACGATCGGTCTGCTATTCCGCCTTCTTCTTTTTCTTGGCTTTGGGGGCGGGGGCTTCGGAGTCGGGGGCGCGGGTGACTTTTTCGCCGAGGTTTTCCAGGATGTGGTCTTGCAGACGCGGGATGTAGCTGCCGTATTTGCCGGGGTAGCCGGGCAATTGGCTGGGCAGGGCTTTGATGGCGGCGACGCTGCCTTTGGCTTTGCCTTCGAGGTGGTCGAGGCAGTTCAACGCATAGAGGGCGGTGTAGAAGTTGGTCTTGAGGCCATCGGCATTGGCGAGGAGGGCGGCGAGGCTGGGGTTCAGGTCGCTCGCTTCACCGTATCGGCCGAGGGCTTCGGCGCTGGCGCTGCGGACGTAGGAGGAGGTGTCTTTCAACGCGGCACGCAGCTCAGGCAGTGATTGCTTGGTGGCGGCTTCACCACGCATGAGGATGCCTTGGGCGGCCCACCAGCGGACGGCGCTGTCGCTGTCTTTCAGGCCACGCTTGAGTTCGGGCAGAGCTTCGGGCTTGAGCGAGGAGGCGAGGCTGGCCATGGCGTGGATCTTCTGCAGCGGATACGTCGCATCCTTTTGCGCGACTTCATACGGAGAAGAATCTTTGGCGCGGGAGTGGAGTTCGCCTTCGGGCAGGAAGCCGACATCGCGCGTTTTCATGACCCAGTCTTCGTGGGCCTTGCGCATCCGGTTCAGGATGTCCTGATGATCTTTGGAGGTGGCGAGGTTGTTGACTTCATCGCGATCGTTCTGGAGGTCGTAGAGTTCCTCGCTGGGTTTGGTCTGCCAGAAGCGGGCTTGGGCGGGATTCAGTTTGCCTTCGTTGTAGAGCTGTTTCCAGATGCGCGTGGTGGGAGTCTGGAACATGTAGTCGAGGTATTGGCCGTAGGGCACGTGCGGCATGTAGTGGCGCAGGTAAACGTAGCGGTCATCACGCACGGTGCGGACAAGGTCGTAGCGCTCATCCATACGGCCGCGGAAGCCGTAGAGGTAGGAGTTCGGCTGGGCTTCGAACTTGCCCGCGAAAGGCTGGCCTTGCATCCAGGCGGGCGGTTTTTCACCGATGAGGCTGAGCAGCGTGGGCGCGAGGTCCACGAAGCTGACGAGGCGTGCGCTTTCGCCGCCGGCCTTGTATTCCTTCGGGGCGAGGTGCTGGAACTTGGGCGGGAAGTAAACGATGAGGGGCACGTTCAGACCGGAGTTGTAGGGCCAGCGTTTGTTGCGCGGCATGCCGGAGCCGTGATCGCCGTAGTAGAAGATGATGGTGTCCTCAGCGAGACCGGCTTCGGCGAGTTCTTTCAAGTTCTTGCCCGCGAGATCGTCCATGGTGGTGAGGTTGTCGTAGTATTGCGCCCAGTCCTGACGCACTTCGGGTGTGTCCGGGTGATAGGCAGGGACGCGGACCTTGGCCGGATCATGCACGGCGGTGTGCGGGCGTTTGCGGAGCTGGCTCTCGTGACTGATGGTGTGATTGAAGATGGCGAAGAAAGGCTGACCAGCCGCGCGGTTTTTCCAGTGGCCTTTGTTGGAGGAGTCGTCCCAGACCTGGCCGGGCTTCACGAGGTTGTAGTCTTCCTTGCTGTTGTTGCTGCAATAGTAACCTGCGGCGCGGAGGAATTGCGGATACATCTGGAAACCCTTAGGGAGGTTCACCTCGCTACGCATGTGTTCGGAGCCGGTAGAGGTAGGGTACATGCCGGAGATGATGGTGGTGCGGGCGGGGGCGCATACCGGGGCGGAGGACCAAGCCTTGCGATAGATCATGCCCTTCTTGGCAAGGGCATCGAGGTTGGGCGTGGTGGCGTAGGTGTCGCCGTAGCAGCCCAAGTGCGGGCCGTTATCCTCGCTGGTGATCCAGAGGATGTTGGGGCGGTCGGCGGCCCGAGCGCACCAAGCGACCAGCAGGCTGAGCAAAATAAGAATGCGTTTCATCTTTGTAGAAAGGATGGACGGGATTATGCGCCTGTGGGGTTACAAGGACAATGAAGAATCGGGGGGCGGAAACATCGAACACCGAACGTCCAACATCGAGCATCGAATGGGGAAGAGGGGGATCGAGGACGACGACGAGAACGAGGACGAGGTAAGGCCAGAATCGGATTGCCAAAATGCTAGCGCAGGAGGAATGTCCGCAGCATGGCAAGAGAGACACAAGTGATCGTTCAACGTGCTGTGATGACGTTGCTGGCGGGGCTATGCTTGGGCGGGCCGCTGAGGGTTTCAGCCCAGAACGCTGCGGTCACCAATCAAGGGACCACGCCTGTGCCGGTGGAGGCGAAAGCTAAAGAGACGGCGCCCAGTGCTCCGAAGGCGGTTGATGCGGAGGCCGAGAAGGAGGCGGAGAAAAAGGATGCAGAGCCGGGGGGGACGAAGCTCTTGGGGGCAAAGGGACTGGAGGCGTTTTATACGTGGATCGAGGGAGCGGGTGTATTTTTCGATCCTAAGGGGGTGTTTTCCATCGAGGACGGGGTGTTGCGCATCTCGGGTGAATCCTTGGGCTATCTGGCCACGCGGGAGCAGCATTCGGATTTTCGATTGGTGGCTGAGTTCAAGTGGGGCCAGGCGAAGACCGGCTTGGGCTCAAAGAAGGCAGGCAGCAGCGGGCTGTTCATCCACGGGGTGGGTGAGGACAAGGAGTGGATGCGAGGTTTCGAGGCGCAGATCGCGCCGGGGCGCACGGGGAATGTGGTGATCCATAGCGGGGCCAGGTTCATGGTGGGAACGACCAATCATTCCAAGCCGTGGACGGAGATCGGCGTGCCTGACAGGGAGTTGGAGGCCAAAACGGGCGAGTGGAACACGCTGGAAGTGTTCGCGGTGGGGGACAAGTTGCGCGTGCTGGTGAACGGGCAGCAAACGGTGGAGGCGACGAGCCTGATGCCGAACCGGGGCAAGATTCTGTTACAGTCGAATGGCGCGGAGATCTTTTTCCGAAGGCTGGACTTGTATCCGCTGGCGAAGATGCCGGAGGTGCCGGCCCAGGCGGCGGCGGTCAAATCAGCCGCGCCATAGAACTCTTTGAGGAGAGCGGGGGCTGACGCCGGAACATGTCGCGAAGGTGATAAGGTGTTTTGCGGTGTCACCGGCGTTGTTTATCGAGGGGTGAGTTGCTTCCAAAGGGTTTTACCGGACCTTGATTACGTCGTTGGTCTGCGTCTGCATGACTTGCCAGATCTCACCAAACTGCTTTTGCATCTCAGAAGTATTGGGCGTGCCATATTTCCTAAGGTTTCTGAGTGCGGTATTGATGACACTCTGGTTTTTGTGGGAGGTTTGCGCGGAGCTTGGATACCAAGCCCAAATTTGTTTTTTTCCTTGGTATTCGAGCGTCGCTACACGGAAGCCAGCATCCTGTTTTGGTAACGCAGTTTCATTCCTCCAACGCCAGACATCGTAGCGGTTCAGGATAAGAATGATCTCATCGGCAGCTTTGCCTCTTATCACATAGTGAATACTGCCGGGAAGGTTGTTGGTGGTGGCATGAGGGTCGTTGGAGACAAGTATGCCAGCACTTCCCGAAGCATCCTGCTCGATAAGAGTGAATGAACAGATTCCTCCCTTCCACCAGCCGCCGGGTTTCCGATTGGCGACATAGAGGGCAAAGACCGCCATGGCCAGCAGGAGAAATGAAAACATCACGCGCTGTTTTGGCTTCAATGCTGGTATCTTCATCGGGAATCAGGCCTTGGATTATGTGGTAAACGGTAAATTGAGAGCCAGCGGAGTCAATCCGGTTTTAACCATTCCGGAGAGTCAAGCGGTAGGCTGACGCAACCCCGTTGGGGTAGCGTGAAATCAGGCGGCGATTACCCAAGGTAGGTCCGCCAGCGCGGAACAACCTTGGGCTTTGATACGGAACACCGTTGGCGTTCAGGGCGCTGGCATCGCTTCAGGATGCGGGCTGGAAGAGGACGTGGTCCGGTGGTGTCGCTCGTGCTTCGCTCAACTCCGACCTTTCGGCGCGGGGCGGGCCGACCGACTACATGCTGGCATCCCTTCGGGATGGGGGAAGAGGAAACGTTTCCACTGTGCTTCGGCGGACGCGTTCAACTGCCGGCTGGAATCCGGCAGCACGGGCTTCGTGTTGCGTCGCTCCCCGAATCTAATCACTACTCCAATTTCAGATACTGCTGTTGGAACACGTAGATGGCTTTGGCGAGGTCCTTGGCGAATTTCTTCCGGTTGGCGCGGCGGAGCTGGCTTCCTAGTTCGAGCTGGAGGGCGTCGATGCCTTCGTCTTTGTGGCTGCCGTAGGTGCGTACGGTGAAGCCGCCGTTGTAGCTGCGGTCTTCAGGAGGTTTGCCGGGAGGCGTATTGTTCGGGATGACGTTGTAGCCCATCTGGGTGAGCTGGCAGAGGATGCTGTTGGTTCCAGTGAAGGCGGGTTCGCCTTGTTTCTGGATAAGGCGCAGGACGGTCACGCCGTTGCCGGTGCCGCGAAAGATGGAGGCGGCATCGCGGGCCTGGCCGTGGAGGTCGATCAGGAGGCCTTCGCCACCGAAGCGCTGGCGGATCGCGGCCACGTAGTTGCTTACCTGATTGTGGTAAGTCTCGTAATAGGGTTTCGCGCCGGGGCTCTCGAAGGCGTTGGTGGCGGGGCGGTTCACATCAATGTATTTGCGGTGGAACTGGGCGGCGACGAGGTAGGGTTTCTTGCCTTTCGTGAGTTTGGTGAGTTCTTCATTCACCAAGAGCGCGAGTTCATAGGTGCCGTCATCGCGGAGCAAGGTGCCATTGGTGCGGGTGAGGACGTCCTTTAACACATTGGTGCCGCCGTGCGGGGCGGTGATGAGGATGGGGAGATTGCCGGGGTGGGAGTGGATGAGGTTGGTGGTGGTCGGTTGGGCTAAGGCGTTTGAAATGCTCAACAGAAACAATACGAGCAGGACGTGAAATCGGACGATGTTTGAAGGCACGGAAAGTGTTTAGCAGAAGATGGCGGGTTTGGGAATGGGGAAGGGAACAGGAGGGATGGAAACGTTCAGAGGTGGAGACTGGACAGGCGAAGGCGCCTGTCCCACTACGGAATGCAGACTCGCCGGGTCGGAGACCGGCGCTCCGAATTTCGGTTTGCACTTTAACGGGCACACCGCATCATCCGCGCGATGATGAGTGATCAAACGTTGTTGCAGATCGATTTGCCGGGCATCCAGAAGGTGAAGAGCGGGAAGGTGCGCGAGGTGTTCGACCTCGGGGATAGCCTGTTGTTCGTGGCGTCGGATCGCATCTCGGCGTTTGATTGTATCATGCCCAACGGCATCCCGCGCAAGGGCGAGGTGCTCACGCAGATCTCCCATTTTTGGTTCGACCAGACGGAGAAGTTGGTGCCGAACCATCGGCTGGCGAAGGCGGATGATCCGCTGCCGGCAGTGTTGCAACCGTTTGCGGACAAGGTGGCGCGGCGCAGCATGATCGTGAAGAAGTCGCAACCGCTGGCGATCGAGTGTGTGGTGCGCGGGTATCTGGCGGGCTCGGGCTGGAAGGAATACAAGACGAGCCAGACGGTGTGCGGCATCAAGCTGCCTGCGGGGCTCAAGGAATCTTCGGAATTGCCGGAGCCGATTTTCACGCCGGCGACGAAGGCGGAGACGGGGCATGACGAGAACATCTCGTTCGAGGAGGCGGTGAAGATCGTGGGCAAGGACATCGCGGAGAAAGCGCGGGATCTGAGCCTGAAGATCTACAACTTCGCCCGCGATTATGCGCGGCAACGCGGCATCATCATCGCGGATACGAAGTTCGAGTTCGGCATCTACAATGGCGAACTGATCCTCATCGATGAAGTGTTGACGCCGGATTCTTCGCGGTTCTGGCCCGCGGACCAGTATCAGCCGGGCAAAGGCCAACCGAGCTTCGACAAGCAGTTCGTGCGGGATTACCTGGAGACGCTGGACTGGGACAAGACGCCGCCGGCGCCGGAGTTGCCGAACGAGATCGTGATGAAATCGCAGGCGAAGTACCTGGAGGCCTATGAACGGCTGACGGGGAAGAAGTTGTGAATGACCTCGTCGAAGATTTCCTGACGCATCTCCGCCTGGAGAAAGGGCAGTCTGAGCAGACGGCGAAGACGTATGCCGCACTCCTGGGGAAATTCACGGCGTGGGCGGAGACGCAGGGAATCAGCAACTGGCGCTCGGTGGACCTGAAGTGTTTGATGGGTTTCCTTGAAGCGGAACGCGAGCGAGTGCCCGAGGATCAGCCGAAGAAGCTCACGGCGCGGATGAGTTCGGAGAGCATCTACTTGCAGATCGCGGCGTTGCGGGCCTTCTATAAATTCGCAGAGAACGAGAAAATCCTGCCGGTGAACGTGGCGGAGAATCTGTCGCTGCCAAGGCGTTGGAAGAGATTGCCCAAGGCGCTGACGAATGCGGAGGTGGACCAGTTGCTCAAGCCTTTGCCGGTGGAGACCCCGGAGGCTCTGTGCGATCAGGCGGTGCTGGAGCTGGCTTACGCTTCGGGATTGCGGCTCGCAGAGCTGCGCAATCTGCGGCTGGAGCAACTGCATCTGGAGGCGGGGTTCATCAACGTCATCGGCAAGGGGAACAAGGAACGCGTGGTGCCGGTGGGCAAAGTGGCGATCGAGGCGATCAACCGGTATTTGAATGCGGCGCGACCGAAGTTGGTCACGCCGAAATCACCGGCAGCGGTGTTCCTCAATCGCCGCGGCAAACCTTTCGCTTCGGTGAGCATGTGGTGGCGGGTGAAGCGGCGGGTGCGGCTGGCGGGCATCGAGCGGAACATCACGCCGCACATGTTGCGGCATAGTTTCGCGACGCATCTGCTGGAGCACGGGGCGGATTTGCGGGTGATCCAGGAATTGCTGGGGCATGCGAACATCAGCACCACGGAGATCTACACGCAT
>JAEYXS010000007.1 GCA_023431185.1 Verrucomicrobiota bacterium | reverse complement strand
AGGTTGTCACACAGGATGAACACCACGTTCGGCTTGGGCGTGGCGGCGTAGCTGCTGTCGGCCCACGTGCAACACATCAGCCAAATCATGAGCCAGGCGGGCAAAGCTTTGCGCGGGAGCATGCCCATGAATCTGCCTCCCCAAACCTGCCCGGCACAATCCTAAACATGGGCCGACAACCGGGAAGGGATGCCCGATCCCGGTCGGTAGCCGCCCAAATAATACCTATACGTATTATTTTTGTTTGCCAAGGTCCGCAACCTCGCCGATAGTCTTTCCGGTAGAAGCCCCTCGCCGGTAACCCGCCGGGGAAGTGTCTTCGCCCATTGCAACCATGTTGAGCCGACGTCATTTCCTGGGCGGCACGCTGGCAACGCTGGCGTTGGGTTCTTTGCGTGCCGATGCCGTGACCCCTCCTGGCCCGACCAAAGATGCCTGGCCTATGTTCCGGGGCAGTCCCGAGCTCACCGGGGTCAGCCCGGCCAGTCTGCCGAACGACCTGAAGCTGCTCTGGACCGCCAAGACCGGCGGACCCGTGAAATCCTCGCCGGCCGTCGTGGATGGCAAGGTCTTTATCGGCTCGGATGACATGAAGCTCCACGCCCTGTCGCTGGCGGATGGCAAATCCCTCTGGGAATTCCAGACAGAAAGCACGATCGAAGCTGCACCATTGGTGTTGGATGGCAGAGTTTACGTGGGTTCCAGCGACAATGCGCTTTACGCGGTGAATATCGCGGATGGCAAGCAGGCCTGGAAATACGCCACGGAAGACAAGATTCTCGGCGCACCAAATTGGACCAAGTCCGCTGATGGCAAGGAGAACTGGATCCTCGCGGGCAGTTACGATACCAAGCTCCATTGCGTCTCCGCCACCACCGGCAAGAAGGTGTGGGATTACGAGACCGGCAACTACATCAATGGCTGTCCTGCTGTCTCCGATGGCGCTACGGTCTTCGGCGGATGCGATGCCCTGCTGCACGTCATCTCCGTGGCCGATGGCAAAAAGGTGAAGGAGATGGATGCGGAGGCTTACATCGCCGGTTCCGCTGCCGTGACCGGTGGTCGCGCCTACGTGGGCCATTACGAAAATGTTTTCCTCTGCTTCGACCTGACCGGCCAAAAGATTCTCTGGCGCTACAAAGACCGCGCCTTCGCCTACTTCTCTTCACCCGCCATCACGAAGGATTTCGTGATCTTCGGAGGACGCGACAAACGCCTGCACTGCGTGAAGAAAGACACGGGCGAAGGTGTGTGGACCTTTGGCACACGCGGCAAGGTGGACAGCTCTCCCGTGGTCGTCGGCGACAAGATTATTGTCGGCTCCGATGACGGCCGTCTCTATTTGGTTTCGCTGAAGGACGGCAAAGAGATTTGGAATTACGAGATCGGTCAGGCGGTCACCAGTTCACCAGCGGTGGTGGATAATCGCGTGGTGGTCGGGTGTGAGGATGGAAATGTGTATTGCTTCGGCAAAAAGTAGAAAGATTTTGGCATGAGTACGACAACGGTTGAACCAGTGAAGACGCCCGCTCCGCCGCTGCAGACGCAGACGACCGCCGGCAATTATTTCGTCTCGAATTATCCGCCGTTTTCCTTCTGGAAGCCCGAGCTGATCCCCGACTTGGAGACCGCGCTGGCCACGCCGCCGAAGCCGAACACCGACCTCGGCGTGTATGTGCACGTACCCTTCTGCCGCAAGCGCTGCCACTTCTGCTATTTCAAGGTCTACACGGACAAAGACTCTTCCGAGATCCGCAATTACATCGATGCCGTCATCAAAGAATTGACCATCTACGCGAGCAAGCCCTTCATCGGCGGCCGCAAGCCCAGCTTCCTCTATTTCGGCGGCGGCACGCCCAGCTACCTGAGCGTCGATCAGCTCAAGTATCTGCTTGGCGAGATGAACCGTCTATTGCCCATGGACGCCCTCGAAGAATTTTCCTTCGAATGCGAGCCCGGCACTTTGACCGACCACAAGCTGAAAGCCATCCGCGACCTCGGCGTCACCCGTCTGAGCCTCGGCGTGGAGAATTTCGACGAACATATCCTGGAGATCAATGGCCGCGCACATCGCGCGAAGGAGATTGATCGCGCTTACGGTTACGCCCGTGAAGTTGGGTTCCCGCAGATCAACATCGACCTTATCGCGGGCATGGTCGAGGAGACGGAAGAAAACTGGAAGGAGAACATCCGGAAGACCATCGAGATGGCCCCCGACAGCGTGACCATCTACGAGATGGAGATCCCCTTCAACACGACCATCTATCAGCAGATGAAGGCCGAGGGCAAACTCGTCGCACCCGTGGCCGATTGGGAAACGAAACGTCGCTGGGTGGATTACGCTTTCAAAGAACTCGAGAAGGTCGGCTACACCGTGGGCAGCGCTTACACTGCGGTGAAGAACAAGAAAACGGCGACTTTCATCTATCGCGATCGCCTCTGGGCCGGTGCCGATCTGCTATCCCTCGGCGTCGCTTCGTTTGGCCACATCGGCGGCGTGCATTACCAGAATCACCACGAGTTCAGCACCTACATCGAGCGCATCAACAAGGGCGAGCTGCCCACCTTCCGCGCCCTTACGCCCACGCCCGATGAACGCCTCATCCGCGAGTTCATTCTGCAATTCAAGCTGGGCCGAAATGAGGCCGGATACTATCAGAAGAAGTTCGGTGTGGATGTCCTGCAACGCTTCGCCGAACCCATCCAGCGCCTGAAAGACTGGGGGTTCCTCACGCAAGAAGGCGACACGCTGCTCCTCAGCCGCGAAGCCCTCCTGCAAGTGGACAAGCTGTTGCAAGAGTTCTTCCTGCCGGAACACAAAAATACGCGCTACGCGTAAGCCTAATGCCAAGTTCCACTGCCAATAAACTGACCAGTTCTGCCGCCCAGCCGATCGTCTATCCGCTGGATGATTTCTACGCGCAGGCGGGCCGGCCTTTGCCGCGCATCGAGCCCGTGGAGGGCAAGGATGTGCCGGAGCCGTATCAGACCTTGTTGGTGCATCAGAACGACATGACGCCCACGCTGGAGCAGTTCCACGGATCGAAGATCCATCTGGAAGTGATCCGCAGCCAGCAGCGCGGTGATTTTTATTTCCGCGAGGTGATTCTGCTTACGGAAGAGGGCAAGCCTGTCGAGTTTGGTGCCATCAAGATCAATCTCAGCCTGTTTCCCTCTGCCGCTTGTGCGCAGATCTTGGGCGAGCTTATCCCGCTGGGCACTTTGCTGGCGGAATACAAGGTCACCCACACCAGCCGTCCGAAGGCTTTCCTGCGCATCGAGTCAGATGACTTCATCAACACCGCTTTCAAGCTCACGGGCCAGCGCTGGCTTTATGGGCGGCGGAACACGTTGTGGAATCCGCAGCAACTGCCGCTGGCGGAGATCGTCGAGATCCTGCCGCCCTGATTTGCACTATCTCTTTCCTGCATTAAATTCTGCACGATCGCCTTATGAAATCCGGTAACAACTACGACGCTTTGATCATCGGTGGCGGACCCTCCGGGGCTTCGGCGGCTGCCATCCTCGCGGAATACGGGCATCGCGTGCTCGTGCTGGAACGCGAGAAATTCCCGCGCTACCACGTCGGCGAATCCCTCATCCCTTTCACCTACCAACCGCTCGAGCGCCTGGGCCTCGTCCCGCGGATGAAGGAATCCGGTTTTCAGAAGAAGTACAGCGTGATGTTCGTGCAGCCGAACGGCAAGGCGAGCCAGCCGTTCTATTTTTACACGCGCTATGACAAGGAGACCGTCGCCCAGACGTGGCAGGTGCTCCGCAGCGAATTCGACCTGATGCTCCTCAACCACGCACGCGACAAGGGCGCGGAGGTCATCGAGGAGATCACTGTGAAGGAACTCCTGAAGGACGGCGCGCGCGTCATCGGCGTGAAGGCGCAGAAAAAATCGGGCGAGGTCGTCGAATACTTTGCGCCCATCACGCTGGATTGCACCGGTAAGGAAGCCTTTGCCGCTGTGCGCAATGGCTGGCGCATGCGCGACCCCTATCTGAACAAGGTCGCCGTGTGGACTTATTATAAAGGTTCCAAGCGTGAACCCGGTATCGATGAAGGCCAGACCACAGTGGCTTTTGTGCCGGACAAAGGCTGGTTCTGGCATATCCCACAACACGATGACATGGTCAGCGTGGGGGTGGTGGCCGAAGGCAAGTATCTGACTCGCGGCGGAGTGAAGGAGCCGAAGGCCATCTTCGACCGGGAAGTGGGCGAGAATCTCTGGATCAAGGATCACCTGTCCGTCGGCCAGCAGACCGGACCTTATTACGTCACCAGCGAGTACACCTTCCACTCCCGCCATTGTGGCAGCCCGGGCCTGTTGCTCGTGGGCGATGCCTTTTGCTTCCTGGACCCCGTGTTCAGCAGCGGCCTGATGCTCGCCCTGAAGAGCGGCGTGATGGCGGCGGATGCTGTGCACCAGTCCATTCTGGACAAGGATTTCTCGCCCGAACGCTTCGCGGACTATGCCAAGGGGCTGCGGCTGGGCATCGAGAACATGCGCAAGCTGATCTATGCCTTCTACAACCCGAATTTCTCCTTCAAAGACGTGGTGATGAAGCATCCCGAAGTGGCCGGGGACATCACGGACTGCCTTTCGGGCGATGTGAACAAAGATTTGAGCAACCTGTGGAAAGTCATCGCCAACTTCGCCCCAATTCCGGATGAACTGCCCGTCGGCGCGCCCAAAGGAACTGAAGCGACGGCGGTTTGTGCCTAGGTCAGCGGCCAAAATCTGACCATACCCGTTTCTTCCCAAGGAAGAAATCCGGCTTGCCTAGCTTTTGCCCTCTGCGCGATGCTGACGGCTATCGCTATGTCGAAAAAGGCTTTGATCACGGGTATCACGGGGCAGGACGGTTCCTACCTCGCCGAGTTGTTGCTCTCCAAGGGCTACGAGGTGCATGGCATCATCCGCCGGGCGAGCACCTTCAATACCGGGCGGTTGGATCACATCTATTCCGATCCGCATGCGCCCAAGCACAAACTTTTCCTGCACTACGGGGATCTCTCCGATGGCAGCGCGCTTTCCCGGCTGATCGGCAAGATCCAGCCGGACGAGGTCTATAACCTCGCAGCGCAGAGCCATGTGCGCGTGAGCTTTGATGCCCCGGAATACACCACGGATATCACTGGTACCGGCGTCATCCGTTTGCTGGAAGCCATCCGCGAGGTGGGCATCCATCCGCGCTTTTACCAGGCCTCCTCCTCCGAGATGTATGGCATGGTGCAGGAAGTGCCGCAGAAGGAGACCACGCCGTTCTACCCGCGTAGCCCGTATGGTTGTGCGAAGGTCTATGCCTACTGGATCACGGTGAACTACCGCGAATCCTACGGCATGCATGCCAGCAACGGCATCCTCTTCAACCACGAATCCCCCCGCCGCGGCGAGACGTTCGTCACCCGCAAGATCACGCGCGCCGTGGCTCACATCAAGGCCGGGCTGCAGGACAAGCTTTACCTCGGCAACCTCGAAGCCAAACGCGACTGGGGTTACGCCAAGGAATACGTGGAAGCCATGTGGCTCATGCTGCAGCAGAACGAGCCTGATGATTATGTCATCGCTACGAACGAGACGCATTCCGTGCAGGAGTTTCTGGAGGTCGCCTTCGGTTGCGTCGGCCTGGACTGGCGCAAGTATGTGGAGATCGACCCGCGCTATTACCGCCCGGCGGAAGTGGATCTGCTCATCGGCGATGCCAGCAAGGCGAAGAAGAAGCTGGGCTGGGCGCCGAAGACCACGTTTGCGGAACTCGCCCGGCTGATGACGGAATCCGATGTCAAGCTGCTGGAAGACCAACTTGCCGGCCGCGTCCGCAAGAACGAGGAATAAGCTGATGCCCAAGGCGCTCATCACCGGCATCACCGGCCAGGACGGTTCCTATCTCACGGAACTGTTGCTGGATAAAGGCTACGAAGTGCACGGGGTGGTGCGCCGTACCAGCAGCCTGGAGCGCTCGCGCCTGAAGCATCTGCACGGCGATGCCGCCGTGAACAATCAGCGCCTCTTCCTGCATTACGCCGATCTGGATGACCCCACCACCTTGCGCCGGGTACTGGTGAAAGTGGCACCTGATGAGATCTATCATCTCGCGGGCCAGAGCCATGTGGGTCTGAGCTTTGAGATCCCCGAATCCACCTGTGATTCCACGGCGATGGGCACCTTGCGACTGTTGGAGATCGTACGGGACCTGCCCAAGGCGCCGAAACTCTTCCATGCTTCCACCAGCGAGATATTTGGCCGTCCCCAAGCAGCACCGCAGGATGAGAACACGCCGCGCAATCCGGTGAACCCGTATGGCTGCGCGAAAGCTTTTGCCACGCAGATGGTCGGCATCTATCGCCAGACTTACGGGCTCTTCGCCTGCAACGGCATCATGTACAACCACGAATCACCCCGGCGCGGGGAGAACTTCGTGACGCGCAAGATCTGTCGTGCCGCTGCCGCGATCAAACTGGGTCTGCAAAAGGAACTCGTGCTCGGTGACACCTCGGCACAACGCGACTGGGGCTATGCACCCGACTATGTGAACGCCATGTGGCTGTCTTTGCAGCACAAGGAAGCAGACGATTATATCTTCGCCACCGGCATCCTGCATAGTGTGAGTGATGTGGTGACGCTGGCGTTTGCCGCCGCCGGTCTTTCCCATGCCGATCATGTGCGGCAGGATGCGCGGTTGTTGCGCAAAACGGAATCGGTGAACCTGCAGGGGAATCCGGCCAAGGCACAAAGCGTGCTCGGCTGGAAACATACGGTGACCTTCGAGGAACTCATCCGCACGATGACGCTGGCCGAATTGGAAGACCTCAAGACGGTCAAGTAGGACCGGCCTTCAACGTACCGCGCGGCGGTTCACTTCCAGTCCAGGATGCCCAGGATGTTGTAATAATCATCCGACCAGATGGGCTGGTCCGGTTCGGGTTGCAAGGGGATCCAGTATTTGTTGCCCCTGAGTGGCTGCAAGGTCTGCGGGTCCGCCGCCAGCACGGCCCAATGCGCGGAGTACCGGCCATGACGCAACGTGTCATCCGGTTTCACGACGTCATTGAGGCTGTATCCTTCCAAGCGCAGTTCCTGGGCGATGTTGCCTAATACGGGCCGGAAATTGAGCAAGCGGCTGGAGATGTTATAGAGGATCATGCCGCCGGGGGCGAGCTTCGCCTTGATCTCCGCCAGCGCTTCCTTGGTGATGAGGTGCAAGGGCGGGACATCGGAACTGAACGCATCGCAGACGATCAGGTCGAAGTGGCGATCAGGTTCGGTGCGCAGCAGCAGCCGGGCATCACCGATCTTGTGGTTGACCTGTTTCGCGCCGCAGCGTTCCAGATAGGTGAAGTAATTCGTGTCTTGGGCGATGCGCAACACGGCGGGGTCGATCTCATAGAAGGTCCATGCCTCATCATTCTTGGCATAAACCGCCAGGGCACCGGCACCCAGGCCGATGACGGCCACCCGGCGCACCGTTTTACGGCGCTCGTAGAATTCCATGATGGCACCGACCGGGCCTAGTTGGTGGTAATACGAGAGTGGGACATCCTGGAGCTTGGGGTCCACGAACTGGATGCCGTGCACCGTCGTCCCGTGATAGAAACGGTGGATGCGGCCTTCCGGGTCCATGGTCACGCGCAAGGCGCCAAAAAAATTCCGCTCCGCATGCAAGGTCCGCCCGTGGATGGCGGTGTAAAAGGATGCGCCAAAAATTATCGCACCCAAAGTCAGGCCGAACACCAGCGGCCGGCGCGATAGGAAAAACGCGGCCACGAGCGGCAGGCCGAAAATGACGAACATGGCCACCTGATGCGATTGGTTGGACAGCCCGGGCAGAAATTTGGCCGCAAGGGCCGTCAGTATGCCGGCCACCATAGGCCAGACCAACTGGTGAGAGAGTTTTTTCTCCGGCTGCTTCCCCTCCGGTGGCGGGGCGACCAGGCAGGCCAAGGCAATGGCCCAAGGGTATTCGACCACCGATTTGAAGACCAGCGGAGCCACCAGGGTGTTCAGCAATCCGCCCAGCACGCCGCCGACGGACATGCAAAGATAGTACTCCGTGAGATGCTCCGGGGCCGGCCGCAGGGAGGCGAGCCGGCCATGCAGAGCGAGCGTGATGATGAAAAACACGAGCAAGTGCAGGGGGACCAGCAAGCCCGCCGGGTGCTTGATCTCGCCCAACAGCAGGAACAGGACAGTGACGGCGGCGACCGGCAGGGCACGGGCTGCCAGTGGCGTGAGGCGGTCCCCGACCTTGGCGAAGACCAAAATGAAGGTCAGCAAGTACAGCGCGAGCGGCAGCGTCCAGAGCAGCGGGACGCTGGCGATGTCCGTGGTCAAATAAGTGGTGAGTCCGAGCATCAGGCTGGAAGGCACCAGCGAGAGCAGGATCCAGATGCCGCGTTGGGACCAGCCGGGCTTGGCCGAGGTTGCGGAGGGGGAGGGAGCGGCGACGGTCGGCGTCTCGGGCGGTACAGTCGCAATGCTGGTATTGCGCCAGCTTAGGAGCGCCACGGCTCCGAAACAGAGCACCAGCAAGCCATAGCCCGCGCTCCAGCCGAGGGTTTGTTGGGACAAACGCAGGAGCGGCTCCGCCAGCAAGGGGTACCCGAGCAAGGCGAGAAAACTGCCCGCATTGCTCGCGGCGTAGAGGAAGTAAGGATCTTTGGCCGCCGGATGGCCGGACCGGCTGAACCAGCTTTGCAACAGGGGCGCGGAGGCGGACAGCACCAGAAAGGGCACACCGACGAGGCCGAACAAAGTGCCCAACAACCAGAGCAACGGCGTTTTGCCACCAGGGTCCACATCCTGCCCCAAGGCCATGGGCAGACAGAGCAGTCCGAGAAACAGCAATACCAGATGCGTCAATGTCTGGCGGCGCAGCGAACCTTGGCCGGTCAGCCAATGGGCATAACCATATCCGCCCAAGAGCAGGGCCTGGAAGAAGACCATGCAGGTATTCCAAACCATCGGTGCGCCTCCGAGGAGGGGCAGCAACAGTTTGGCCACCAGCGGCTGCACCGCGAAAAGCAGCAGGGCGCTCAGGAGCAAGGTCAGGGCAAATGCGGGCAACAGCATGTGTTTCCAGCTTGTGCGAGAAGCATGTTCCATGCAAGGCGCGCATCAAAATAAGGCCAGTCTAAACCAAGGGTAGTGTGGAGGACGGGCGGGGGAGGGCCTAGGCTGCCCCTAGCAAAACCGAAACAGTTTTAGCTGAGCCTATGACAACCAACCTGACTCCACCGGCCGGACCGGTTGCCAGCATCGAACGGATACTGGTTCCCGTGGATTTCTCTGAGGCATCTTACAAGGCGTTGGATTACGCCATCGCCCTGGCCCGGCAGTTCGATGCGAAGATCACCTTGTTGCATGTCGTGCTGGTCAGCTACATGGCGGGGGAGTATGGGCCGATCGACCTGCCCGAGCTGGAAGCCCAGTTGACCACCGCAGCGCGGACCAAGCTTGATTCTGTCGCCCGGGAAAAAGTTCCTGCCGGACTGGTGGAAGGCACCCTGATCCGGGTCGGACCGGCGGTCTATGAGATTTCCACCACGGCCAAGGACATCAAGGCCGATCTGCTGATCATATCCACCCATGGTTACACCGGCCTGAAGCGGGTCTTGCTGGGCAGTGTGGCCGAAAATGTCGTACGTCAGGCGCCTTGTCCGGTGCTGGTCGTGCGCGAAAAAGAACATGAGTTCATCCACAATTGACCTTCTCGAACCTGTGACGATTCCGTCAGCCAAAGCGTCGACCAATCTGGAAGCCGCCTTTGGCTATCCCCGGGATTTTCTGGATCACCAGTTCGTCTATCTGGTGGTGTCGCCGCGGGCACGCGGCCTGTCCATCGGGCTGAACCTCAATCCGGACCAGCAATGCAATTTCGACTGTGTTTATTGCGAGGTGGACCGGCAGGTGCCGCCGCCGAACATCAAGCTGGACGTGGACAAGATGGCCGAGGAGTTGCGCGCCACCTTGGAATTTGTCCACTCGGGCAAGGTGGCGGAGCGGCCTTGTTTTCGCAACATCCCGCGCGAGTTGCTGGCGTTGCGCCATGTCACGCTGAGCGGCGATGGAGAGCCGACGCTGTGCGACCAGTTCCGGGAGGTGGTGGAGGCGGTGGTACATATCCGGGCGATGAGCGGACACCCCTTCTTCAAGCTGGTGCTGGTGACCAATGCCACCGGGCTGGACCGCGAACCGGTCATCGCCGGGTTGAAGTATTTCAACAGCCAGGATGAGATTTGGTGCAAGCTGGACGGTGGCACGCAGGCCTATCTTGAGCGGGTCAACCGGCCGCAGATGTCGCAGGAGCGCATCCTGCACAACATCCTCATGCTGGCCCGCCAGCGGCCCATCGTCATCCAGAGCCTGTTCCCGGCCATCAACGGCGCCGGTCCGGCTTGGGAAGAGGTGGAGACCTATTCGGCCAGGCTGGAGCAGTTGCGGGCGGACGGTGCCAAGATTTCCCTGGTGCAGATCTATTCGGCGACCCGCCCCATGCATACTGACCAATGCGGTCATCTGCCGCTGCGGACGCTCTCCAAGATCGCGCAGCATGTGCGACAACGCACGGGCTTGCGTGTGGAAGTGTTCTGAAATCTCGGGATTTGATGATGCGACAACGGCGTTCTGGCCAGACCAGAACGCCGTTGCTCTTGGGGGATTTGCCCTTGTAAAAAGAGTACGGAAAGCAGGTTTCATCGCGGGCAAACCATGCCTTATGCCGAGCAAGAAACGGAGGGCGCAAAGGACCAGCCCGGGCGAGTGTCATCTCGTTATGAGACGCGTGGTAAGCAGCAGCGAGATCGTCGGCACCTGCGAATGGCGCGGGCAGTTGATCGACGTGTCTGCCCACAGTGATGCGCACTACGATGAAGCGGGGGAAAAGATGCTGGTGGAACTCACCGCCGATGCCGAGCCGGCTGACATTGAGTTTCATCCCGAGTGGATCAAGCCTGGCTGGTTGCCGGCCAAGCAGACAGTGACTGAACACTTGGCCTACGAGGAAGCCTTGCCGGCGGCCAAAACCATTTTTCGGAACTGGGCCCGCAAGGTGCGGGAAGCCATACCAGTCCGCACCGTAACAAACCAAAGATAGGAGGACGTATGATCGCGAAATATCACATCGAGTATCTGGTCGAGTTCGGACGGCATCAGCAGCCGCACCATTTTCAGACGGATGATCCGGTGGCCGCCGAGGAGTTCCTCACGGAACTGCTGCAGCGGGGGCTTAGCATCCAGCATATCCGCCATGAAGGGGTGGACCTGCCGCGTGTGGACTTCGACCGCATGATCAAGACGGCGGGCAGCCAGCTCGCCGCCCGACAAATCCAAAAATGCCTCAAGCTCACGGCCGAGGAAGAACGCTTCCGGTTCGGCTTCGCGGTTTGAGCACAAGCCTTGGGTCCGCCTGCCGGGGCCGATTCCGGCAGGTGCCACCCAACCATTTGATTTTATGAAAAAGCTGTTCCCGATACTGATCGCCGGTTTCCTGGCCGCGCTGGGCTTGCTAACAGGCATGCGCGTGGCGGAGGCGGCGGACATGCCGACCCAGGAAGTGATGCGGCTGAAACTCGTGCATACCCAAGGCGTGCTGGAAGGCATCGCCAAGGAAGACTACGAACGCATCACGGCGAACGCACAGAAGCTGGTGCAATTGAGCCAGGCCACGGGCTGGTATTCACGGCAGACGCCGGAGTATGAGCTGTTCACCATGGAGTTCCGCCGGCATGCCCAATCCCTCGTGAAGGCGGGCAAGGACAAGAATATCGATGCCGCCACAGGGGCCTACATGCAGATGACGGTGAGCTGTGTGAGCTGCCATAAGTACATGCGCGGTGTGAAGCCGGTGTCCTTGAAACCTTGAGCCCCGGACGGGTCAAACCAGCGCCGATATTTCGGAATGGTTGATTTTCCGTTTGTGGTTTAGATTGCGGCCATGCTGTTTCGGAGATTGGAGAGCATTGGGCGCACGTTTCATCACCTGCAACGGGCGCGCGAGATCGCCGGGGTCTTCCTCAAGTATGGGTATGAGGATCTCTTGGAGCGGCTTCACCTGCCGACATTGCTGGACACGCCGCTGAAGCGGCTGCACCGGCACGATCCGGCCATCAGCCAGCTTTCCCAGCCGGAGCGCCTGCGCCGGGCGCTGGAGGAACTGGGCCCCACGTTCATCAAGCTCGGCCAGATGCTGGCCTCCCGCTCGGATGTGCTGCCGGAGGAATTCGTCAAAGAACTGACGAAATTACAAGACCAGGTCCCCGCCATCCCTTTTTCCGAAGTGCGGCAGATCATGGAGGCCGAGTTGCACGCACCGCTCGGCAAGCTGTACCGGCGCATCGAGGAATTGCCGCTGGGTTCCGCCTCCATCGCCCAGGTCCACAAGGCAGAATGGCATGACGGCGCGGTGGTGGTCGTGAAAGTGCAACGGCCGGAAGTGCGCGAGACGGTGAAGGTGGACCTGGAGATCCTTGAGCAACTGGCTTCCTTCGCGGAAAAACATGCCGATGGCTGGCGCGTGCATCATCCGGCGGCGCTGGTGCAGGAGATGGCGAAGTCCTTGCAGCGGGAGACAGATTTCAACAGCGAGGCGGCCCATGTGGAACGCTTCGCGCGGCAGTTCGACAGTGACAAGACCATCTACGTGCCCAGGGTCTATCATGAGGCAACGACGGAGCGCGTGCTGACGATGGAGTTCATCGACGGCATCAAAGCTTCCGCATTGGTGCCGGAGAAGATCGCGCCATCGGACCGGAAAATAATCGCGGAACGCATCGGCGACCTGTTGCTCAAGCAGATCTTTGTGCACGGCTTTTTCCATGCGGACCCGCATCCGGCGAACATCCACATCTTGCCGGGCAACACCGTTTGCTTCCTGGATTTCGGCATGATGGGCTTTATGGACGTACGCACACGGGAGAACCTGGCGGACCTCGTCTGGGGCATCGCCCGTCAGGACGAAGGCAGCGTGGCGAATGCGCTCGTGCGCCTCTCTTCCGCGGATGCGGACCCTTCACGTCCTGAGCTGGAGACGGATGTGGCGGAGTTCATGCACCGGCACTTCTACCGGCCGGTGAAGGAACTGGCGTTCGGCCAGCTCATCATGCAGTTGTTCCAGCTCACGGGCCGTCACGGCTTGAACATCCCGGCGGATGTCTTCGTGATGTTGAAGGCGCTGGGCCTGATGGAAACGCTCGTGCGCAAGCTGAACCCGGAGCATGACATCATCGCGCAGGCGACGCCGTATCTCCGCAAGGCGCGGCTCAGCCGCCTGCAACCGAACCGGCTCGTGGGTGCGATCACGAATTTTGGTCTGGATATGGCGGACATGGTGCGGGAATTGCCCGCCGAGGTGCGGCGCATCGTGGCGCAGGTGAAGAAGGGCGAGGCGCGTATGGTCTTCCGTCACGAAGGGCTGGACCCGGTGATGGAATCGGCGGAGCGCATCAGCAATCGTCTATCCTTCTCCATCGTGCTCGCGGCACTCATCATCGGCTCTTCACTCATCATTCACGCGAATATCCCGCCCAAATGGCATGACATCCCGATCATCGGGTTGATCGGTTACCTGATCGCCGCACTTATGGGCTTCTGGCTGCTCATCGCCATCCTGCGGCATGGGAAGATGTGAGGCGCGTCAGGGGTGCTTATCCGCAACTTGTCGCTGTCGCTTGCGGTAACGCCGGATGTCCAAGGCCATTTTCAATACCACCAACAGGACCAGCACCACCGAGGGTGTGCGCAACATGGCGAGCAGGAACGCGCCGCCAAGTATGGTCAGGTGCAGCACGACCACCCGGCCATAGGGCTCCTGCATCAGGTCCCGCAGCTTTGCCTGTTCATACTCGCCGCTGCGCAAATAATCCCAAAAGAAACTGGCCGCATAACCCCCGGCTATGAACAGCACCGCCCAGCCCAGTTGGTGCTCCAGTATCGCCTGTACAAACCCTTCCAGCCCGGGGAAACTCGCCCCTTGCCGGAATGCCCCGCCAAAAAAGCCCATCACGAAGACCCCGTGGACCAAAGTGAACATGCCATAGTGGATGCAGAAGAACGGCACCAGAAAAGCCTTGGCCGCCCAAGCCAGCTTGTCCCGAGGCCGGGCTGCCAGCATGCGCAACACATTGAAAAGGCCGATGAGCACATTCTCACACCAGAACAGAAGCATGAGCGGGAAAGTCTCCCAACCGAAGAAGAGCAAGCCGACGAGCGGCGCCAGATTGCCCATCACAACGAACAACAAGCCCGGTTCCGCCCAGCGGGGTTCGCCGACTTCAGTCACCAAAGGTCGGGTCGGGGTGGACATGCTCAACTCGCCGACTCGTCCTCGTTCCGGGACTGGTCATCACTGGCCGCTTCCTGGACCGCGGTTATGCGGTCATCCGCAACTTCCCATCGTTGCAACGGCGGGCAGATGTCCTTCTTCAACTTCTTGAACACACCAGGAAAATCCCGTTTGTGCAGTTCGTAGTTCCTCACACCGCACGCATCGCAGGCCTGGATGAGCGCGTGCGCTTTGTAAACGCGGGGGCGGCCCAGTACGCGATACGTATCCTCTGGCAGCGCCGGGCGCGGTCGTTTGTCCAAGACCAGATAGCTCAGTGGCAGACTGCGCAGGTCGATGCCCATAAGGTGCGCGAACTTGCCCCAATCCGGATCGGTGAAGATGGCGGTCGGCGGTTCGGCGAAGTGATGGCACCAATCGCGTTCGTTGCCGGGGGCGAGGATGCCGCATTGCTCCGCGTGTGGGCAGGGAGCCACCAGACTGAACTTGGCCCGCAAGCGTTCGCGCACGGCGATCAAGGTCAGGCTGGCCTCATAAGTGCCCGGCTCCACCCAGATGACCGCTTCGGCCTTGGCCACGTAGTTCGCCAGTTCATCGATCTGCTCGGGCTTCAATTCCGTGAGCACATGGCTGAGCAGCAAGATGTCTGGGTTTTCAGGCAATCCAGGTTGAATATTTATGGCAGGAAATTTCTTGCGCGCCGTCTTCACCGCGAAATCCATGGCGAGGGGTGAACGGTCCCACACGCGCAGACCGGTCACGGAGTCAGTGCCGAAATGTTCAAGGAAGGCGCGACCGGCCACACCACTGCCGCAGCCCCAGTCGAGGACTTCACCCGGCGGTGGTGTCCAGCCGAGGGCCTTGAGGTCTTCCAGCACGTAGTCCCATTTCCAGCCGATGCGTTGGGCAAAGGTCTGATTGTAGGAATCCAGCTCGCCGTGGGTGCGCCAGTAATCCGCGCTGCCCGCCGAGCCGGACAGATATGCCTGCCGGAGCCGGTCGAGTGCGTGCCAGTCTATCGTTTCCCAATTCATTCAGTGATCCGTGCGGTCAGGACGGTCGCCTGCCGACAACACGGTGAGGGGATTGAAACGTCGTCTGCCAAAAAATACAGGCAAATCAATGGGAGGCTTTGAGGGGGAATGGCGGCGAGCGGTGGCGGGTTTTGCTCAGGGAGATCGCCTTCCCCCTCACCCTGGCCCTCTCCCTTGGGGAGAGGGAGGCAACATTTCCAGTGCCGGTGACAGATTGAGCGTTGATTGGTCGGCGTGGGGACTGATTGGCGCAGTGATTGTGCTGCGGTGTTCGGGCTCCCGCAGCATCCGCTTTAGGCAGGTCCGGCCGGGCCCATGCTGGCGGTCAGGGAGACGATGCGGGTCTCGAGGGCGAGGCAGGTGAGGATGTAGTAGAGCTTCGGATGGGCTTGGGCCACTTTCGGATCTTTGAGCTCGGCCAGTTCCTGTTCAGCGAAGAGGTCCGTCATCAAGGAGAGCAGGGGGATCATCCGCACAGGAGCCTTGAGGTGCGTGATCTTCTGGCAGACTTCGTTGGGCGTGAAGGAGAACTCCACGGAGGTGTGGGCGGCATCGTTGCGGATCTTGCGGATGATGTTGAGGTCCGCGTAATCGTCGGCGTCCAGCAGACCATAGGCATAGGCGAGCTGGATCTTGGCGGAAAAGGAGGAGAGCGGCGCGTAAGGGCGGAAGAGTTCTTCGAGCACTTTCTTAGGCTCGGCCACCTTTTGCGTGATGTGGGTGCGGTGCAATTGTTCGAGCTTCTCCTCCAGCCGCGTGGCGGAGATGAGCACGGCGCCGCGGTCCGATTCCTTGAAGAGGGAACGGAAGTAGCTGAGCGTGCCTTCGTCGATGGACACGTTGGCCAGCAGCTCCGCGATCAGCGGATGCGGTTCATCGCCAGCGGGTGGTAACACCTCATCGGTCATGGGTTACAGATAGCGCAGGGAGGGGGTTTGCGCCACAGAAAGTGAGAGGGGTGTAAGATGAGCAGGCGCAAACGGGCGCGAGGTTTGTGGCATCCAGGGTGTGATTAAAGTGGGCGGCTTGTTAGACAGATGGTCCGCTGGCAAGATCTTCATCAATGGTCATCCACTTGATGGAGTTTGGGAACTCGGTCTCGACAGTTCTCCGGAAAAGGGGCTCGAACCATGTCCAAACCTGCACGGCGTCGCCAACGGGGTCAGCCGAAATAGTAATTTCTACTATTGGCAACACTTCGCGCTCAACACAGACTATGACCGAGCAGGTGCCTGAATGACTGCTCGCAAGGAAAAAGCTGCCCATGGGCTTGAAGCTGCGCCGAACGGCACTGCAACCAACACCTGCACTGGTCAAACAGTCCCGAAGCCGTTGGCTCACCTGATGGGTAAACTCATGAATGCCCCGGTAAATCGTCTTTCCATGAAGTCTCTCCGAAGCAAACTTCACAGATGGAACCCGAATGCGTGCGATGTTTTTCATCTGTCGAATAACCAATGCAGGCGGTCCGTTGGGGTTGATGGTTGTGATTTTGTTACGGTGAAAGAGACTCCAAACAATGATCGGGACGAAGAACCACCAAAGCGGACCGATGACGGCCTCGGCGAGCGGGATGGGGAGGCGGCACACAATATACCCAACGGAGACCGGAAAATCTGCGACCCACAACGGAAGATACGAAAGCTGCCATTGCGCATCGTGGCTCTGGTCCGCATAGATGACATAGAAGGCGAACAGGCGCACCGCAGCCAAGGCGATGCTCCAGAGCAAAATTTTACGCGGTACCATAAGGGGGCTAACGGTCAATATAGCTCAACTACGGTGGCCACGGAGCGTGCCGATTGCAACCGCGACGGTCTGCCGCCGTTCGCTGCGGCAAATGGTTAGGCCGCGTCGCTTTCATGGGTTCTTCTTCGGTTTGTCCTCTGCCACCTTGTTCTCGATGCTCAATCCTTCGAGGACAGTCAACATCGCCCGGTAGTCGTCCCCGTCCTTGCCATTCGAGTAGCCGCGAACCGTGAAAACAAAGTCGCCGACTTTGACGAGGCCGAGCGTGATATGCCTGAACTGGCCGGGCCGAAGCTGGGCAACGCCTTCGAGGTCAGCGTCGGTGAAAACACTGTATGCCCCAGCGCCGGTCTTGTGCTTGATATGGTGCACCGCATTGGTCTTTTCGACTGAACCGTCCACGTAGCCTGCGCCCATCTTTTTCACGGCGGCGTCAACCTCGGTCTGCGTCTTGAGCGTGCCGCCGTCATCCTTGCTGGCGAAAAGCTTGAAACTCAGTGTGCTGATGCCGTCCGCTCCGAAACACCGTAAGCGCAATGCAGTCCGAAATCCGTCGTCGGGCTGCTGGACTACGTCGTAGTGAAAACGCTCCGGGTGCTCGAAGGTGAGCTTGTTGGTGGGTGTCAACGATACCTCTTCCTTGACCAGCTTGTCGGCGGCGAAGGCAGTGGCGGTGGCAATCAATAGGATTGTGAGCGCTCGTATCATGGTCTGATGGTGTAGCGGACTAACAAGAGTAGGACCGCAGATGACGATTAGGCGTGGCGGTTGTTGGTTTGGAAGATTTCACCTTAGTGCAGTCAATTTAGTGAGGTTTGGCGGGGTGTCGAGGGGGATTGTCGGCGGTTGATGGTATGGGACTGATGGCATAGCCAATCGCAAATAGGCGATAGCCGAGGGGTGGGATGGTCTCAGGCCTCAGGTCCAAAGGCTCAAGTCAGGGGAGGTTTTTGGCGTGAAAATTTGAGTTAGTTAAAAATGGCGGGTGAGGTTTTGAGGGAAAAGTAAAAATCTTCGCTTGGATTTTCTTGTGGTGGAAGGGGTTGGGGAGAATGTCGCTCTTAGACAACAAATAGTAGTGGTTTGAGTGGTGGGGGTGTGGGAAAGTGCAGGTGCTGGCAGCTCGCTGCTGGTAAAGGACGGGGTAAGGCTCGGTCTCAGGTATCTGGTCTGGAGTTTCAGGTCAGGATGGGAAAGGGCGAAAAATCCCAGGTCACTAAGCATGGCGATGCGTTTGCATGGTTATGTCCTGCGTTGGCGGGGAGGTGATGAGTCCTTATGGAGCCAGCCGAAGGCCGAGGGTCGGCTTCCCAATAACTAAGGGAAGGGAGTCTTGGGTTTCGGCGGTGGTGGGGTGTGGTGTTCGTGAGGG
>JAEYXS010000024.1 GCA_023431185.1 Verrucomicrobiota bacterium | reverse complement strand
GACATCACGGACGATGCGAACGCGGATCTGGCGATCACGGGAGCGGCGAGCTTCACGGCGACGGCGAGCAGCATCACGCTGGGCGATCAGGCGGGTAACGATGTGAACTTTGGCAGCCTGACGGTGAACGGTGTGAACGCGACGGTGACGGAGGACAGCGGGACGGTGTTCACGGGAGCGAGCGTGTTGACGGGCTTCCTGACGCTGACCAGCGCGGGCGACATCACGGATGACGCGACGGCGGACCTGTCGGTGACGGGGATCGGGAGCCTGACGGCGACGGCGAGCAGCATCACCCTGGGTGATGCGGTGGCCAACGACCTGAACTTCGGCCAGTTGACGGTGAACGGGGCGAACGCGACCATCACGGAGGACAGCGGGACGGACTTCACGGGCAGCAGCACGCTGACGGGAGCGCTGACGCTGACCAGCGCGGGCGACATCACGGACGATGCGAACGCGGATCTGGCGATCACGGGAGCGGCGAGCTTCACGGCGACGGCGAGCAGCATCACGCTGGGCGACCAGGCGGGTAACGATGTGAACTTTGGCAGCCTGACGGTGAACGGCGTGAACGCGACCATCACGGAAGACAGCGGAACGGACTTCACGGGCAGCAGCACGTTGACTGGTTTCCTCACCCTGGTGAGCAACGGTGCGATCACGGATGACGCGAACGCGGATCTGGCGATCACGGGCAATGCGAACTTCAACGCAGGTGCTAACAACATCACGCTGGGTGACCAGGCTGGTAATGACATCAACTTCGGCAGCTTGACCTTGAATGGTGCGACGGTGGCTGTCACTGAAGACTCCGCTATGGAGATCGCTGGTGCCACGGCCACAACCTCGCTGACCTTGTTCGCTAATGGTCATGTGACCCAGACGGCCATCATCACCACGCCGACGTTGAGCGTCACGGTGACGCCGGCGACGGTGGACCTGACGGACATCCTGCTGGGTCTGAACAACGATGTCTCTGGAGCGGTGACCTTTGCGGAAGCCAATGCAGATGCCTTGCGCGATGTGACGTGGCGCAATGTGAGCGCTACGGCGACTTGGCCGACCTTGCCGGCCACGGCGACCATCAATGACTTGACGGTTCAGCATACGATGACGGGCATCATCATCACTGCTGATCTGACCTTGAAAGATATCGCCGGACCGGACAGCGGTGACCTGAACCTGCTGGCTGGTGGTGGCAGCATCACGCAGAACGCCGGTGTGGAACTGTTGATCCCGGGCACAACGACGTTGAGCGCGACTGGCAACATCACGTTGACTGAGGCGAATGACTTCGATCAGACGGTGAATGGCACGACGAGCCTCACCGCTGGGGATGGCCTAGTTACCATTCTGGCTGGCCAGAATGTGAACATCCGGGACATCAATGACATCATTATCGATGCTTCCAACGCGACCACGGGTGGCACGTTGACGAGCCTGACGGTGACCTCCGATGCGGGCATCATCTACATCGAGGACAGCAACCTGACCACTGCGACGCCGGTGACCATCACGACGGTCAACAACCAGACCTACAACGGCAATGTGGTGCTGGAGCAGGATACGATCATGAACAGCACGGCGTCCGGGACGATCAGTTTCTCGGGCACGATCAACAGTGATGCTGCTGGTACACCTCGTTCGTTGGAGGTCAACACGGCTGGCCTGACGCAATTCAACGGTGCCTTTGTGGGCGATGTCGCAGATCTCAGCAGTCTGACGACGGACAGTGTTGCCTCCGGCATCTTGGGCGGCAATACGGAACTGACCGGCACGTTCGACACGACCACCTTCCAGTTGCATCGCGATGCGGTTGTTCTGAAGACCGATGTGGTCATTAACACGGGTGCGGCCACTTTTGAATCGACGATCAATTCCGAAGCGACGGAACTGAACGGATTGACAGTGAATACCTCCGGTGGCGGTCGCACGACGCTGGGTGATGGCGTGGGGACGGACACGATCGGTGGTGTTGATCGTCTCGAATTCATCATCACAAATGCGGATGGTGAGACTTGGCTGGGTGCGGGCAACATCAACCTGAACGGAGCTTCGGCCACGTTCAATGACCCGGTGCTACTGCTGGTGAATACGGCCATCGATGAAGATGGTGCGGGCAATATCACCTTCAACAGTACGGTGGACAGTGCCACGGGCAACTTCACGCTGTCAGTGGATACGATGGCCGGCGCGACTATCTTCAATGGCGCGGTCGGCAATGGCGCGATCGCCAGCTCGGTGGCGCTCGGCTCCGTCTTCACGGATGCGGACGGCACCACCCAGATCAATGGTGGTGCAGTGACCACGACTGGGACTCAGACCTATCTGGACCCGGTTACCATCGGTGATCCAGATGGCACGCCGGCCGGTGACGACAGCGCGGGCAACTTCTTGACCCAGGCCGCGGCGGAAGCGAATGCCGGTTATCTGAACAGCCGCACCACGCTTACTAGCACGGGTGGCAATACGATCCGCTTTGGCAGCACCATCAACGATGATGCTACAGCAGGCGAGGCCCATCTGATCATAAACACCACGGGCATCACACGCTTCGATGGTCTGATCGGTAACACGGCTCCGCTGAGCACATTGTTGCTCGGGCCGAGCGGTGCGGTGAAGGATATCACCTTCAATACGGGTGATGAGACTCACATCAACTCCACGGCGACGCATACAACGCCGACCACGGCAGGCCAGTTGGATGCGGTGACGAAGGTCACAAACATACGGACCGTTGGCTTCCAGACTTACAATGACGACGTCAAGCTGGCTCCGTTCAGCGAAGTTTCCACCGCGAATGCGGATGTGATCCTGCGTGCCGGGCCGGGTGCCACGGTCACCTTCGCGAACCGGGTGGACGGCGATGTGCATAACCAGCAAGGCCTGACGGTCTTTGCCGACCAGATCAATATCAGCACGGCCGAGATTGGTGTCTTGGTGCAGCTAGAATTCCTGGATATCTCCGCTGGTCCTTCCGGCATCCAGAACTTGGATCTGACCTCCAACTTCGAGGTTTACTTCAATGCCGGCTTGGTCGTGTTGGGCACGGTGGAAGCCAACGGTTTCGACCTGACCGTAACGGCAGATGACATCACGTTCGCTGGCGGGCCGAACTCGGTCATGGCTGGCAATGCGGGTACACCGGCCAACCCGAATGCGGAACTGATCCTCCGTCCGCTTTCCACGGCGGTGGCGATGAACATCGGTTCCACAGTGGATGTGCCGGCTACGTTCAGCCTGAGCGACAGTGACTTGGCTGCTTTGGCCGATGGCTGGAGTGCGATCACGATTGGCCGTTTCGACGGTGCGAATCCGATCACGGTGGACAGTTCTACCTTCCGTGATCCGGTGCGTATCCAGGCTCCAGCAGCAGGTGGCACGATCAATGTCATCGGTAACATCGTCAGCACGGCAACCTTGGCGGAAGCCCAGGCGGCAGCGGACAACTTCGCAGAGGATCGCAACGCGGCGAATGCGACCATCACGGTGGATGCCTTCGGCTTAGGAGTGGGCATGTTCCCGGCGGATGGCGCAGGGGTGCTGTTCTACGGGCCTGACTCGACCACCTTCCTGGCGGCGAACATCACGACCGCTGGCACGGCAATCCAGTTCACGGACGCCGTCGTGGTGACAGGCAACTCGATCCTTGATACAACGGCGGGTGGTGGTGTGGCTGCGGGTGCGGACATCATCTTCGACTTCACGACGAATGACGATGGCAATGGCGCCACTGGTTCCCTGCTGATCCTCAATGCGGGCACGACAGGTGACATCGACTTCCGCGGGGCGATCGGCAACACGGCGCCGATCAGTTCGTTGAGCATCCTCAGCGCGCGTGATGTGGATGTGGATTCCACCTTGGCCGCCGGTTCCTTCACGCAGACTGCGGGCACGGGCACGACGGTTCTGCGTGGTGACGTCACTACGACGGCGGTGCAAGGAGTCAACATCACCGCCACCGGGATCACCTTGGGTGATGATGGTGATGCGAGCATGGCCGACGCGACCCCAAACTTCTCCGGTGATGGCGCGGCCAATGGCATCACGGTGACCACGGGCGGCAATGCGGCCCGCTTCAACGGGCCGGTTACGCTGGCTGGTGGAAACATCGTGGTGACGGCGGCAGCAGGCACGATCACGTTTGAGAAAACCGTCAATGGTGCTCAGAACTTGACTGCCAACAGCACGGCCACGACGACGTTCGCCGGTCTGGTTGGTGGCACCACTCCGCTTACCAGTTTGACCACTGACGCGGGTGGCACAACGGCCATCAATGGCGCCGGTGTGGCCACGACGGCGAACCAGACCTACAATGACAATGTCACCTTGGGTGTGGCGGCGGTGACACTGACAGGTGTGGATGTGACCTTCAATGGCACGGTGGACGGTCCGGCGGCCTTGACGGTGACGGCCTCGGGTGTGACCACCTTTGGTGATGCGGCGGCCGATACCGTGGGTGCAACCACGGCGCTTTTGAGCATCACGACGGATGCGGCCGGCACCACGACGATCAACGGTGCTTCGGTGCGCACGTCGGGCACACAGGTTTACAATGACGCGGTGACTTACACCACAGACATCAACTTCACGGGCTCGACCGTGACCTTCAATCAGGCGCTGGCGGGTGGGGCGAACAATCTGACCATCACAGGCAACGCGGTCTTTGGTGACGCGGCAGCCGACACGGTGAATACAGGTGCAATCCTGGTGACCTTGGCCACCACGGTTAACGCGGCCACGGTCAACACGGGTGCCGAGAACCAGACCTACAATGGTGATGTGACGCTGAACACGGACGTGAACTTCACGGGTGCGACGGTGCAGTTCGACGAGGACGTGACCGGCGGGGCGAACAACTTGACCGTGACCGGCAATGCGGTCTTCGGCAACGCGGCCAACGATGCGGTCAGCACGGGCACCATCTTGGTCACCGGGGCGACCACGGTGAACGGTGGCACGGTGACGACGACGGGTGAGACCCAGACTTACAACGGCGACGTGACGGTTAACACGCCGGTCAACTTCACGGGCACAACGGTGCAGTTCGATGAGGACATCATCGCCGGTGCGAACGCAGTTACGGTGACGGGCATCGCCATCATCGGCAGCGCGGCGGATGACGTGGTGAACGCGGGTGCCTTGACGGTGACCGGCGCGAGCACCATCAACGCCGGGGCAATCACCACGGCGCTGAATCAGACTTACACAGGCGCGGTGACGTTGGGATCGGGTACGACATTGACGGCTGGTGGCAGTTTGCTGGCCTCCAGCACGGTGGACGGAAACTTCGATCTGATCTTGGCGGTGACAGGCAGCAGCACCTTCACGGGTGCAGTCGGGGCGGGTGCGGCGATTGGTGACGGGACGGGCGCGGCGATCACGATCAACTCGACGGGTGCGACGGAGTTCCAGAGCACTGTGAACGCGGCCTCGGGAATCATCCAGGCGGCTGCGGCGGGCACGGTGACGTTCCGGGACAACGTGACGATCGCGGGCACGGGCGACACGGACAGCAATTTCGCCAACAGCGTGGTGCTGGACGGCCTGACGTTCACGAGCGGTGACGGGGTGGTCTTCGGCAGCAGCGCGGCGGATGTGGTGACGCTGTCGGGTGGACCGGTGACCTTGGTGATTTCGGGCACGACGACGGTGAACGCAATCGTGAACGGCAACCAGGATCTGGTGATCAACTCGACGGGTAACACGACCTTCAACGCTGCCGTGGGTGGCACGACGGCAGCGACGGAGATCGGTGACGGCACAGGTGCTTCGATCACGTTCGGTGCTGGTGCCGGTGCGGTGACGTTTGAGAGCACGGTCCGCACCCAGACGGGCATGGCGCAGAACAACACGGCCGGTCTGGTGACCTTCCGCGACAATGTGACGATCTCCAATGGTGACACGGCCAGCACGTTTGATGGCAATGTGGTGCTGGATGGCATGACGTTCGACTCCGCGCGCGGGGTTACCTTCGGTAATGCTGCTACGGACACGGTGACCCTTTCCTCGGGTGACGTGACGCTGGTGATTGATGAAGCCACGGTGTTTAACGCCCTGGTGGATGGCGGTCAGGACCTGATCATCAACTCGCTGGGAACCACGGCCTTCAATGCCGCTGTGGGTGCGACCATCGCGATCGGTGACGGCACGGGTGCCTCGCTGACGATAGGTGCGGGTGCTGGCGCGGTGACGTTCAACAGCACGCTGCGCACGGCGACGGGCATCACACAGTCGGGAACAGCCGGATTGCTGACCTTTGACGAGGATGTGAATATCCTTGGGGCCGGCACGGGGACCACCTTGAGCGGCAATGTGTTGCTCGACGGCCTGACCTTCACCTCGGCTGGTGCAGTGACCATCGGTGATGCTGGCACGGACACGCTGACCTTGAGCGAGGGCAATGTGACGCTGGCGGTTGCTGGCGTGACCACGGTGAATGCCTCTACGGATGGCGCGTTCGACTTGATCATCAATTCCACGGGGACCACGACATTCGCGGCTCCGGTCGGCTTCAACACGGCCATCGGTGATGGCACGGGTGCCTCCATCACTCTGGGTGCTGGTGCTGGTGCGGTGACCTTCAGCAGCACGTTGCGCACGGCAACGGGTCTCTTGCAGGACAATGCGGCTGGCACAGTGACCTTCGATGGTGATGTCACCATCGTGGCTGCGGGCACCGCTACGATCTTGAACGGCAATGTGGTGCTCGACGGCCTGACATTCACTTCGGCCGGTGCGATCACGATCGGCAATGCCGCCGCTGATACGCTCACCCTGAGCGAAGGCACGGTGACGATCGCCAGCACGGGCGCAGGTGCGACGGGCAACATCACAATCAATTCCACGGTGACGGGTGCGCAGGCACTGATTGTCAACACCGCGGGAACAACGGCCTTCAATGCGCCGGTGGGAACTCCGGCGGCCTTGCTGAGTCTGACGACGGATGCGGTAGGTGCGACCACCATCGGTGCTAATATCACCACCACGGGTGCGCAGACCTTCAATGATCCGGTGACCCTCACGGCGAATGCGGTGCTAACAGCCGGTACGGATGTCAACTTCAACTCGACCCTGAACGGGACATTCAACCTGACGGTGACGGCGGCCGGGGTGACCCGCTTCAACGGTACGGTGGGCAACACGGCTGATCTCGCGGTCTTCATCGTGAACGGCGGTGGCACGGCAATCATCAACACGCCTCAAATCGATGCGGTTGCGGTCCAGTTCGATGACGCGGTCATCCTGGCGGCCGACACGACGGTCACTGGCACCAGCTCGATCCGGTTCAACAGCACGATTACGGGTGCGAACTTTGACCTGACGACAGTTGTTGGTGCCGCATTCACCCAGTTCAATGGCAACGTAACCGGTGTGGACGTGTTAAATACGACCGGTACCGCGACCTTTATCAACACGGCCCTGATCTCCGGCAATGTGCTCAACTTCGATGACGCCATTGGCATCGACGCGGCGAATGTGCTCCTAGTCGGCCAGACCAGTGTGGACTTCGCGCTGACAATCGGTTCGACCGGTCTGGGTGGCGGGGAAGCAGGCAACAACCTGACGATCAACTCTCCGATTGTTGGATTCAACGGTGCTGTCTCGCCGAGTGCGGCGTTCCTTGACCAAATCGGAACACTGACGGTGGATGGGACCACTGCGGGTGCCGGTGTGACCACGATCAACATCGCTGCGCCTGGCGCCAATGGCAACCACATCAACGCCACCGTTGCGAACTTCAACCAGTCAGTGTTGCTGGAAGCGGATACAGCCGTCCGAGGTGCGACCTCGGTCACGTTTGCCTCGCTGGTGAACAGTGCGGCGGCCGAAGCTAACGACCTGACGGTCAACTCGCCGACCACCTTGTTCGGTGGGGTGGTGGGCGGTCTGGCTGGTGGTACGCTGGGCACGCTGAACACGGATGCGGCCGGCACCACGACGATTGATACGACGGCGATCACCGCCGCAGTGGTGGACTTCAATGACGCCATCGTGCTGAACCAGAGCGTGACGGTGACGGGCACCACCTCGGTGGACTTCGCCAGCACGATCAACAGCCAGGCGGCGGAAGCGAACAGTCTGACGGTGAACTCGCCGACCACCGCCTTCCACGGCATCGTGGGTGCCCTGGTCCCGCTCGGCACGCTGAGCACGGATGCAGCGGGGACAACGACCATCGACACAACCGCCATGACGGCAGCGGTGCTGGACTTCAATGATGCGGTCATCATCGATGTGAGCACCACACTGAATGGCACGACCTCCATCGACTTCGCCGGCACGGTGAACAGCCAGGTGGCCGAAGTTAACAACCTGACGTTGAACTCGCCGGTGACGGGCTTCCACGGCATCGTGGGTGGCACGACTCCGCTCGGCACGATCACGACGGATGCAGCGGGCACGACGACGATCGATACGACGGCGATGTCGGCCGCGGTGCTGGACTTCAATGATGCGGTGGTCATCGACCAGAATACGACACTGACCGGCACGACCTCAGTGGACTTCGCCAGCACGGTGAACAGCGTGGCGTTGGAGAACAACAATCTGACGATCAACTCTCCGGTGACGGGCTTCCACGGCATCGTGGGTGCCGCCTCGCCGCTGGGGACGTTGAGCACGGATGCAGCAGGCACGACGACGATTGATACGACAGCCGTCACGGCCAATGTGGTGGACTTCAACGACGCGGTGGTGGTTGACCAAGACCTGTTGTTGACGGGTCTCACCTCGGTCGACTTCGCCTTGACGGTGAACAGTGCCGCCGCGGAAGCCAATGACCTGACGGTCAACTCGCCAGTGACGGCCTTCCACGGCATCGTGGGTGGGGCTGCCGGTGGGGCGTTCGGCACCTTGAGCACGGATGCTCCGGGCACCACGACGCTGGACACTACGGCCATCACAGCGGCTATCGTGGACTTCAATGATGCGGTGATCGTTGATCAGGATCTGCTCATTACGGGCACGACCTCGGTGGACTTCGCCGGAACGGTGAACAGCGCCGCGGCTGAAGCCAACGACCTCACGATCAACTCGCCGGTAACGGCCTTCCACGGTGTGGTGGGTGGTGCGGCGGGTGGTGCGCTGGGCACGCTGGCGACGGATGCGGCCGGAACGACGACGATTGACACGGCCGCGATGAACGCCGCGACCATGGACTTCAACGACGCGATCATCATAGATGTCGGCACAGTGCTGACGGCCACGACCTTGATCGACTTCGCCTCGACGGTGAACAGCGCCGTTGGTGAGGCGAATAACCTGACGATCAATTCTCCGAGCACGACCTTCAACGGTGTGGTGGGCGGCACGACGCCGCTGGGCACGTTGACCACGGATGCGGCGGGCACGACGACGATCAACACTTCGGCCTTGAGCGCCGCGGTCGTGGACTTCAATGACGCCATCGTGATCGCGGTGGATGCGACGGTGACCGGCACGGTTTCTGTGGATTTCGCGAGCACGGTGAACAGCCAGGCTGGTGAAGCCAATGATTTGACGGTCAACTCCCCGGTGACGGCCTTCCACGGCATCGTGGGTGGTGCGGGCGGCGGTGCGCTGGGCACGCTGACCACGGATGCGGTTGGTGTGACCACGATCGACACGACGGCCATCACGGGTGCGACGCTGGATTTCAATGACCAGGTCACGCTTTCGCAGAACGTGGTGCTTAACGGCACGACGACCGTGGACTTCGCCCAGACGGTGGACAGCGATGCCATCGGCTCACCGCGCTCCTTGCTGGTGAACTCGCCGCTGACGGTGTTCGGTGGTGCGGTGGGTGGTTCCCTCCCGCTGGCCAGCCTCACCACAGACGGATCGGGCGGTTTGAACCTTACCCGTATCAATGGCGGCTTGGTGACGACCACGGGTGACCAAACCTACAATGACACGGTGCGTCTGGGTGCGAACACGATCCTGACGGGCAATGACATCACCTTCGCGACGCTGCTTGACTCCTCGGAAGGTGCGCTCCGCACGCTGCTGATCAACAGCACGGGTGGCGGCATCACGACCTTCAACGGAGCGGTCGGCACGCTGGATCGTCTGGCCCGCCTGGAGACGAACTTGGACGGTCGCACCGATATCAACGCGGTGACCATCAACTTGAATGGTGCAAGCGCACTCTTCAATGACCCGGTACTGTTGCTGGCGAACCTGACGATCAATGAAGCCGGTGCGGGCAGCATCACCTTCAACAACACCTTGAACGGAGCCTTCGCCCTCGTGGTGAACAGTGATGGTGGCGGGTTGACGACCTTCAACGGTGTCGTTGGCGGTATCACGCCGCTGGTCAGCATCACAACGGATGCAGATGGCGCGACGCAGATCAACGGTGGCGTGGTCACGACGACCGGCTTCCAGCTCTACAACGATCCGGTAACCATCGGGGCCAATACGGTGCTGAACAGCACCGCAGCCGGTAACATCACCTTCGTGACGACGTTGGACGGTCCGTTCACCTTGCTGGTGAACACGGCTGGCACGACGACCTTCGGTGGTCCGGTGGGTGGCATCACTCCGCTGAACAGTGTGACGACGGATGCTCCGGGCTCGACCTCGATCAACGGTGGCAGTGTGCTGACCTTCGGTACGCAGACCTACAATGATCCGGTGAACTTGGGTGCGAACACGATCATCACGAGCACAGGTGCGGCTGCACTGGGCAACGTGACGTTCAACAGCACGGTCAACGGCGCCTTCACGCTCCTCGTGAACACGGCGGGCAATACGGACTTCAACGGCTTGGTGGGTAACATCACGCCGCTGGTCAGCCTGACCACGGATGCTCCGGGCACAGTCTCCATCGACGGTGGCGGGGTGACCACAACGGGCTTCCAGCTCTACAACGACCCGGCGACGATCGGGGCGAACACGACACTGGCCAGCACGGCGGCCGGCAACATCACCTTCATGCAGACGCTGGACGGTGCCTTCACGCTGAATGTGAACACGGCGGGCAACACGGTCTTCAACGGTGTCGTCGGTGGCATCACGCCGCTGGTCTCCGTGGTGACAGATGCTCCGGGTGCCACGCAGGTAAATGGTACGGCAGTCACGACGACTGGCCTCCAGACCTACAACGATCCAACCACGGTGGGCGCGAACACGGTGTTCACCAGCACGGGTGCAGGCAACATCACCTTCAACGGAACGTTGGATGATGATGCAGTGGCAGGCGCGGCCAACGTGACGGTCAATACGGCTGGCGCCACTACCTTCAACGCCCCGGTGGGCGGCATCACGCCGCTGACCAGCCTCACGACGGACGCCCCGGGTACCGTGGCGATCAACGGCGGTGTGGTGACCACGACGGCGAACCAGACCTACAACGACCCGGCGACGCTGGGTGCCAATACCGTCCTGACCAGCTTGCTGGCGGGCAACATCACCTTCGCCCAGACGCTGGACGATGATGGGGCCGCGGTGCCGACCTCGAACCTGATCGTGAATACGACGGGCACGACGACCTTCGGTGGGGTGGTGGGCGGCATCGCTCCGCTGACCTCCATCACGACGCAGGACAGCACGGGCGCACCTTACAGCGGCCTGGCCACGGACATCACGGCCATCAACGGTGGCGCGGTGACGACCACGGGCTTCCAGCTCTACAATGACAACGTGACGGTGAATCAGGATACGGTCCTGACCAGCACGACGGTGGGTGACATCACAATCGGTCTGCCGAATCCGCCAGTGCCGTGGGGCCCGACGACCCTTATGGGCACGGTCCCGGGTGTGGACATGATCATCGCCGCTCTGGGCGGTAACGTGCAGATCAACGCGGCGGTCTCCGCTGTGGATACGATCAACGGCCAGGCCGTGGCGACGTTCATTGGGGCGAATCCGGGCAATACCGGCATCATACTCTACTACTCGCTGCCGAACTCGCCGTTCGTGTTCATCTACACGGCGCCCCCGGCCTCGTTCAACCTGAACAACAAGATCTACTCGATGGAAGAGATCTTCGGCCGCGACGTGCCGAACCTGTTCAAGTATCCGGGTGATGCACAGAGTGTCAGTTCGGATATCTCGGTCCTGTTGACCACCAACCGCGTCGAGAAACTCATCGGTGCGATGCCGACGGACAAGATCCTGACAAGCTATGACCTTGCAGCGATCGAAGATGCCCGTAAGAATCGTTGATTCCTGAATAGCATATGTATCCCAAATCACTTAAGACGCTTCTGGGAGTCGGGCTGGCGGTTTTGTGCAGCACGCCAGCTTTGGCGCAATCCGAGCGGTTGCAGCCCAAGAAGCCGGAAGCCACCCCGGCCGCGGCCGCGCCCAAGGCAGACCCAGCGACCGCCGGTCTGACCGGTTCACCGCAGGACCCAGGGCCGGCGCTGAAAGGCGTTGCCATTTTGAGCTCCCGTGAGGAGATCAAAGCCAAGGGTGATGTCTCAGCCGATGGGGTGTCCGTGGGACCTGGCAGCCAGCTGGACCTGCTTCGCAGTGCCAAGTTCAAGGCGGCACTCCAGCCATTGATGGGGCAGCCGATCAATACCTACAACTTGGGCCGGTTACAGCGGGAGATAGTGCTGTTCTACCGCAAAAACAACCGTCCGCTGGTGGATGTGGTATTGCCGGCGCAAGAATCGGTCGGCAACGGCGTGGTTCAAGTATTCATCTTGGAAGGCAAACTGGGCAAAGTGGAAGTAGAAGGCAACAAACACTTCAAGTCCGAGCTTTTCACCAAGAATTTGAGCCTCCGGCCGGGTGACGTCATTGATTCGCAGGAACTGCTCACCGACCTCGACTGGTTGAACCGCAATCCTGGCCGCCATGTGGATGCATCTTTCCGTCAGGGCGAAAAGCTTGGGGAATCTGATGTCGTTCTGCGTGTCAAAGACCGTTTCCCTCTCCGCGGTTATGTCGGGTATGAAAATAATGGTCCGCGTATCGCTGGCGAAGACCGCCTCTTTGCAGGTTTCAATTGGTTGAATGCCTTTGGCTTGGATCATCGGTTGAGCTACCAATATACTACGGATATCGATTTCGATCTCTTGCAGGCACATTCTGTCAGCTATGAGATTCCGCTGCCTTGGCGTCACACGCTGTCGTTCTATGGCGGATATGCTGACTCCGAGGCAGATTTCAACACCACAGCCCTGACGCAGGAAGGTTCCAGCTATCAGATGAGCGGACGCTATGAGATTCCGCTGGGTCGCAAGGGCAATTTCAGCCATCTCGTCAATTTCGGCTTGGATTTCAAGCGTTTGGACAACCAGCTCGAGTTCAATGGTTTCACCATCTTCGGTGGAGAGTTGGACATCTTCCAAGTCGCTGCCCAATACCGGAGCGAATGCTATGACAAATGGGGCAGCACGGCCTTGAAGTTGGATGCCTATTGGAGTCCGGGTGACATCACTTCCAACAACGATGATGCCGCATTCCGTGCTTATCGTGGTTTTGAAGCTGATTCCAGCTACATCTACACGCGCTTGACTTTGGAGCGTATGACCAAGTTGCCGGCCAACTTCTCATGGTTGTTCCGGGCCACCGGTCAATTGTCTTCGCAGAACATCCCGACCAGCGAACAGTTGGGCATCGGTGGCTCCATGGGTGCCCGCGGTTATGATGAGCGTGAGGCCAATGGTGATAACGGCTACCTGTTCGTGAACGAGATCCATTCGCCGAACATCCCTTTCCTGACGCTGATCAACAAGAAGGCTGGGGATAATCTGAAACTGCTGGCTTTCTTTGATGCGGGCCAGACCCAGAATATCGACCTGCTGATCGGTGAAGATCCGCATGTGCAATTGATGTCTGCCGGTGTGGGTTTGCGCTACCAGTTCCGCACGAACCTCTCGGTCCGGTTCGATTACGGCTGGCAGTTGATGGACTCCGGTCCGCTCAATCCGCATAGCCCGGATAATTCCCGCGGCCACGTCGCAGCCATCCTGAGCTTCTAAGCCAGACGATTTAAGCAACGCGCCCGAGCCATTCGCGGATGGTTCGGGCGCTTTTCGTTGGTGTAGAGAAGAGCACATTGTGATCGCCGGTGCCGATGACTTTGGCCTCACGATAGCCGGGACAATGACGGCGTAAGCAAGGGTTGACCAGATACCACGGCACCAAGACATCCCAAAAACCGCTGAGGCTAAAAACCGGAATATCCTGCAACTGTTCCACGATGGCTTGGGGATGATTATCCCGGAGCAATCGCAATCGGTGTATCGCAGCCAGGCCATCTTTTTGTGTGCGCCGTTCTATGAAGTTCTGAACTGAAATCTCAGCCTCGGGCGTTGCTTCATAGAAATGCCTGACCCACCAGGCATAGAGCATCATTACCCGCTCAATGGTGGCCTGTAAACGGATCAGCTTATGGAAACTCCAGATGGCGAGATCTACACCCCAAGGAAAAGGATGCCGGGCAAAACCACCCACCAGAATGATACCCTCACATCGGAATCCATCCGCTCTTGGATTGGCCAGCAACCAGCCGATTTGTGAGCCGAACGATTCACCCAACAACCAGCCGCGCTCGATGCCTTGTTCACTCAGAGCCGTCCGGATATGCGCTGCATAATCCTCCAGTGACCAACTTGTCGTGCGTGGGTAGGTGAACTCTACGAAACAGAAATCCGGTTGCAGACGGTTCCTTAATCCACTGACGAGCGTCCAGTCTCCATGTGTGCCCGGCAGATAGATGATGGTCGGTTGTGCGGGTGAACCGTGGACCCGTATCTGCAACACTTCTTCCAGTTGGCCGGACTCAGCCACGTTTGAGTGCCTCCCAGTCCCGTGGCTTGTCATCCACCTTCTGCAGGATCAAATAGCCGACAGTCATCATAGCCAGCAGGAAGAGCATGCTGATGCCCTGGCTCTTCAAGGCGGTGTAACCCATCTTGTTGATTAGAAAAGTAGTCGAGGCCGCCCAGACCATAGGACCAGTGATCGCCGAAAAGCGCCCAACCATGCCGTAGAGACCGTAGAATTCACCGATGCGGTCCGGTGGCGTCAGGCGCAGCATGTATGGCCGGTCGGCGGACCACACACCACCGAGCGAGAAGCCGGCCGAGGCGGCGAGGACGTAGAGAAATGGCAGGGGCAGGGCGAACACGCCGATGCAAAATCCCAGGACGAAATTCGCCATCCAAAAACTCAGCACGATGTTCAGCGTGCGCTTGGGCCCGAGCTTGTCGGCCATGCGGCCCCAGAAGAAACCACCCGCGATGGCAAAGGTGATGGCGAAGGCCATGACGGCCTTGGATTTGCCATCGGCGGCCTCTTCAGTGAGGCCGCTGCCCATCGCCACGTTCATGGTGAAGAGCACCATCACGATCATCACCGTGTTGATGGGGTCGGTATAGAACACGCGTCCGATGAGGAACCTTCCCAGGCCCGGATAGCGTTTGCTGTCTTTCAGCGTGTTCCATGTCTGATGCAATGACTCGATGGCCATACGGAGGCCCAAGGGCTTGGGCTTCGGGTTGCCGCGCTCTTTCACAAAGAGCAGACACGGGATGGAGAACAGCAGGAACAGCACGGCGATGATGGTGAACTGGAGCGGATAATTGGTGGGATTGTTCAGGGCCTCGATACTTGTCACCGCCACGGCGATGTAAGAGCCGAGATAGCCGATGCCCACACCGATGCCGCCGATCTTCCCGCGATTGGATTCATTGCTCACTTCCGGCAGCAGGGCGTCGTAGAATTGTGTGCCCGCCTGATAGGCGATGTTCGCCAGGATGTAGCAGGTGGCGGAGATCGCCAGGCTGATGGTGCCCAAGGTCATCGTCAGCAGGATGCAGATCAAAGTACTGACCAGAAGGAAGGGCATGCGACGCGGAGCACGATCGGTCATGGCCCCCAGCAATGGCGATAGGATGAAGATGGTGCCCATGGAGATGGCGGTGATCTTGCTGAAGACACCGTCCACTTTGTCTGCGCCCACGATGCCGCGCACGTAGAGCGGGAAGAGCAGCGTGGTCACGCCCATCGCGAAGATGGTGTTCGCCAGATCATACAGCACCCAGCCTGTCACTGCCCGTTTGGTGACGACATGAGGGACGGGCACAGTCTCCGTGGTGTCAGGATTCATACAGGCTTATTTCGCCGACGATTCTTCGGTGACGAGCTTCTGCAATTCGCGATGGTTCACCTTGCCAGTGCCCAGTTTGGGGATCTCGCGGACGGCTTTGACTTCCCGTGGTACGTTGAGGTTGCTCAGGCCCTTTTCCTTGATCACTTTGCGCAGATCATCGAGCGTGAGCTTGGGTTCGTTGCTGATGGCGATGAGTTTCTCGCCCTTTTCTTCATCCGGCACGGCGACCACGGCTATCTGGCAGCGCAGACCGAATTGAGGGAAAGCGCCGGCCAGCGCGTCTTCCACCGCTGTCAGGCTGACCATCTCGCCGCTGATCTTGGCGAAGCGTTTCATGCGGCCGCGCACAGAGAGGAAGCCGTCGCTATCCACGGCCACGATGTCGCCGGTGTCATACCAACCGCCCTCCGCTTTGAACTTCGTGTTCGCATCGGTGTTCAGGTAGCCCTTCATGATGTTT
The DNA here is from genome assembly GCA_023431185.1 of Verrucomicrobiota bacterium. Classification (GTDB taxonomy): domain Bacteria; phylum Verrucomicrobiota; class Verrucomicrobiia; order Limisphaerales; family JAEYXS01; genus JAEYXS01. The sequence continues at coordinate 63,391 of JAEYXS010000024.1, read as the reverse complement.
GGACCACGCACATGCAGGCGGCCACCATCTTCCACGCCTTCCACCGGTTCGAGTTTGTATTCGATGCCCGGCAGCAAGCGGCCCACCGTGCCATTACGCGGCTGCAGCGGCGTGTTCACGCTCACACACGGGCTGCACTCCGTGGCCCCGTAACCTTCCAGGATACGCACGCCAAATTTTTCCGACCATGTCTTCGCCGTCGTCTCCTGCAATTTCTCCGCGGCCGCGAAGAGATAACGCATACTGCGGAAGTCATACGCATGCGCCTTGCGGGCGTAGCCATTCAGGAAGGTGTTGGTGCTTAAGAACACCGTGCAATCACGATCGTAAAGCGCGGTGGGTACCACGCGATAATGCAGTGGTGAAGGATACACAAAGGAATAAAGCCCACGCACCAGCGGCAGCAGGGTGCCGACCGTGAGACCGAAGCTGTGGAACATCGGGAGACAATTGAAGACGCGGTCATTGTCCTGCAAGTCCGTGATGGCGAGCATCTGGCGGATGTTCGCGAGGATGTTCTTATGTGTGAGTTCCACACCTTTCGGCACACCTTCCGATCCGCTGGTGAAGAGGATCACGGCGGTGTCTTCATAATCCTGCACACAGGTCAAGGCATGGCGCGGCCAGAGGATGTGCTTCAGCAACGTGATGAGTTTCTGGCTGCCGGTGATGCCTGCGCGCAAATCCTCCAAGTAGAGGAACTGGGTGCCCGCTTTGCTTAGCGGTTCCACGTCCAGCCGTGCTTTCCGCAAGAACTCGCGGGAGGTGATGATCTGTTTCATGCCCGCCAATTGCGCGCAGGCGATCATGACGGGGATGCCCGTGCTGAAGTTCAACACGGCAGGCACATGACCCAACGACCAGAGGGAGAGGCAGACGACCGGAGTGGCGGCGATGTTCGGCAGCAGGACGCCGACGCGCGCTGTTTGAGCGGGCAGGAGCGGGCGCATCTGCTGGGCCATCAGATCAGCGCCGACGAACAGCCGGCGATAAGTGACCGGGGTTCGGTTGATGTCTTCCAAGGCGATTTCGTTCGGTACATCCGCTGCCGTTTCGGCGATGGCGCGCACCAGATTCTTCTCGCCAAATTCCATCTCTGTCTTGAATTGCAGCGTCACCAGTTGATCGCGCAACCAGTCCGTGACGATGCGCCGCGCTTCCGCCGTGCTCAGATGCTCCAGCTTCGGTGCGTTATGCACACCGCTAAAATGCGCGGTCACTTCCGGAAACCACTCTTTCCAGCCGGAGTGGGGCGAGAGCGGCAGACGATGTGCCTTGCGCAGATAGCAGGTGATGACCTTGGCGTGGGTCTTGTAGATGAGGAAGCCGGTGCCGTCGAACAGCTTCATCAGATTGCCCGTGCGCGAGAGACGGCCTTCCGGGAAGAGCACGAGGCGGCCGCCTTTTTGCAGGTGTTCGGCCATCTGCTTCACCGCATAGGGTGAGTTCGGGTCGATGGGGAAAGTGCGTTTGTTCACCATCACCTTGTGGTGCAGCCACGAAGTCTTCGCGGTGTTCGCCGAGGTGACGAATTTCCAATCGTCATCCAGGCACACCGCGAGGAAGAGCCAGTCCAGCCACGAGATATGGTTCGGCAGCAGCAGCACCGGGCCGGGTGTGGTGAGCACCTCGGTATCATACGCCCGGAAGCGGTAGAGCAAGCGGACGAGGAATTGGAGAAACGCTTTCATGGTGATGACAATAGGAACTAAAGAGCAGATTTCGGGCTAATAGACGAGCAGCTTTCGCGGTTTTTGACCGCACTGGATGATTTTCTTTTCCGCATGATCAAGGCCAATAGGCCGATCAAAGGGGTGGCGGCACTGGCGGCGGGAGCGAGGTGGCGGTCTATGGGTTGTGAGCCTTGAGTGACCACGGTCATGCGACCGCCCAGGATTTCACCATCACCGGGCATGGAGGCGGAGGCGAGCACGCGGCCTTTGCTGTCCACCAGTTGCGAGATGCCGGAGCTGGCTACACGAAAGATGGGCACGCCGTGTTCCATCGCCCGCAAGGGGGCTACGCGGGCATGAAGCTGATGTTGATATTCGCCCCAATGCATCACATCCATCGTCGGTACGAGAATGCCTTGGGCACCTTGGCGGACGAGTTCATCCACCACCCGTGAAAAACTCAGGTCATAGCAGATGCATATACCCAAGCGGCCCCAGGGCGATTCCCACAGCGCTTGCTTTTCAGCGGGCAAGCCATCATCGAAGAACTGGATAGGCACTTGTTTCACTTGCTCGAAGACGGTTTCCCCTTTGGGCCCGATGACGAACGCGGTGTTATAGAAGTCACCATTGGCTGCGGGTGCCTTGCCGCCAGCTACGAGATACTTCTGGTTTACCTTGCACCATTCACGGACTTTTTCCGGCACGGGTCCGGCGAAGGCGTACTCACTCAGCATGATGAGCTGGGCCTCGGGTTGCTTTACCAGCACTTCATTTAGGCTGCGCATCACTTCGCCTTCCGTGGGGAATTCCAGTTGCACACCTGCCACCGCGAAAGAGTGGATGGGGATGCGCTTGGAGAGTTTGGAGGACAGAGACCAGTCACGGGTGGAGGCGCTGAAGGCCAGCATGGCCAGCGCGGTCACGACCAGCATCGCCTCGCGGCGGAGCAGGGAGAGCAAGCAGGCGAGAAGCATGAGCATAAAGCCTAAGCCATACACGCCGAAGACTTGCAGCAGGCCGCTGGGCAGATGCAGACCCATGGTGAAGCCAGCGTTCAGCCAGGAGAAACGCAGGTAGTAGAGTTCGCTCCGGAAATACTCGATCCCGAGCCAGACGATGGGCAGTGTCAGCACAAACGCCCACGCCGGGAATTGCCGCCGCAACTGGCAGCCCAGCCAGAGAAACAGGCCGAACCAGAACGACAGCACGATCCATAAAGGAATGGCGGCCCAACTGAAGATGTTGAAGAAGAAATGCAGTTGCGGAGCCACGAGCGAGAAGCCCAGGAGGCAGCCGATGAGAAAGCTGTTGCGACCCGGTTCCAGACGGGTCAGTTGCACCAGCGCGAGATAGGTCAGCAAGAGCCAACTGCCGGCGGCCGGTGTCACATAGGCGGCATGAAAGCCCAGTATGCCGGCCAAGAGCCAGAGGGTGGCTTCTGCTTTGGTCAAAACTGCGGAACCGAGGAAATGGAGGCTCTGGAGTCGCGTGTTGAACCATTGCGGGATCAACAGGGCTAGTTGCGAGTTGTTCCAAGTGCGGGCGGGCATAGTGGCCTCCTTCCTTCGGTTTGAGTGGTTTATTTCTGTCCGTACTTTTGGGCAATCATCTCTGCTTGAACGTTGATGGCGTTCAGTTCCGCCACCAGTTCCTTGGCTCGTTTAGTGGACATCGGGCTCCAGACCTCTTCCGCCGCCTGATAATAAACGGGCAGGATATCTTGCAGCAGTTTGCGACCGGTCTCCGTGAGCACCACGCGATACGCGCGGCGATCTCCGGGAACACTGTGGCGCTCAAGCAGGCCGCGCTCTTCCAGCCGATCAACCAGGCCGGTGACGTTGGAGCGATGGGTGAGCAGGGCTTCGCTCAGTTCCGTCTGGGAAAGGCCAGTATCGTTGGCCCGGAGCAGGTTTAAGACGTTGAACTGGCTGGGGCTGAGATCCCAGCGGGAGAAGAAGATGCGGCTGGAGTTCCATAGCGTCTCAGCCGTGCGCAAAAGCTGAAGCATGGCTTCATAGTGCGGTCCCGGTTGTAGCAGTTTCGTGCTCACGGGAATAATGTTTATAGATGTATTGTTTAGATGTCAACAATATGTTTGATGACCTTGCCCAGCTTAACTAACTCCTTGGTTGCGAATGACATTGACCATAGCTGCCTGAGGCGAGAGTATATTGATAGACATCCCCATATCGCCTATGGACTCACTGATTACTTTGCTGCAAGGGCAGCCTCTCAAGCCGGTTGCCAAGGGAAATGCACTGATCACTCAAGGAGAGCGGCAAGGCCGTCTCTACGTCTTGGCCAAGGGCTCGGTTGAAGTTTTGGTCCGGGGCACGTCGATCTGCACCATTGCCAAGCCGGGGGCGGTGCTGGGCGAGTTGTCAGCCCTGCTAGGCACGCCCCACAATGCCACGGTGAAGACTTTGGAGGATTCTGAGTTTTACGTGATCGAGGATGCGGAGAAGTTTCTGTCGACCAATCCGGCGGCGGGGCTGTTCATCGCCAAGGTTCTGGCCAAGCGGCTCTCACAGCTTGATCACTATTTCGCGGATCTGAAGAAAGAGTTTTACCACGTGGCCAACAACGCCCAGTTGCTGGCGGCCCGGCAGATCTCCGGTGCGGATGCGATGTCGGCATTTTGGGACAAGGCGGAAAAAGGTCTCGCGCAAAACCGTCATGACATGGGGTGAAGTGATGGTTGTGCCAGCCGGTCAGTAATCGTACAGCCCGCTGTCCTGCGTGTAAGCGCCACCGCCTTTGCCGCCGCCGGGGCCGCCCATCCAATCACCGAGCACATCGCCCATATCCGCTTCGATCTTTTCCGGGTCTTCGCCTTGTTCCAGCCGCTTGATGGCCACATCGAGTTCTTTCGGCACAGAGCCGGCGGGCATGATGTCTTTCATCTTCTTCATCATGTGCGCGATGTGCTTGGGGTTGTTCTCGTCCATCGTACCCATGTCGCGCTCCATCTCGTTCATCACCTTTTGCACGCGCGGATCGTCGAAGTTGGGCATCGCCATGTCGTCGCCCAAACCGCCAGCGGCGGGTTCGGCCGCGCCTTTGATCATCGCGAAACGGCTGAGTTCCTTGCCCATCTTTTTATTGCCGCACTTGGGGCAGACGGGCAGGCGGTCGGGATTGATGCGCTTGGACAGGAAGTTGAAGATCTTCCGGCACTTGGGACACGCGTATTCGTAGATCGGCATAGTTACGTGCAGGTAGGATAGCCGCAAAGAGGCGCAGGGGGCACAAAAAACCAGCTAAGCTAAAGTTTTTATGAGGTCAAATTTTCCGATGGTGAATCCTTTCTAAGTAGCGTATTGTTAACTTAAGAGTGATAGTCGTATCCCATAACCATGCTGAGTCAAATCAGACTTTGCTTAAGCTCTTCTCGGCCTTGTGACAGCGCGCGCTAAAAGACAGATTCTCAGGGGCGTTTTAATTGCGCTTGGGGCGGTTGTGTTTCTTGGAGTTGTCGGGCCGCTGATTCCATATAAGAAAGTGGATAATTGGATTTGTCCGCTTTCTGGTTCGACGAAAAGACAGGTTACATGGCTGGGCCATTTCAGCCACGAAGAGCGAACGACATCTGCATTGGAACGCTGGCTGGAGCATAGGGAGCCATCCTTTGAGCCGCAGTGGCAACATATCTCGACGACGACCCACTACGTTCTTGCACGGGGTTACGCTTGCGGTGATGCGCCTGAGATTTACCAGTTAAGGCCAATTCTTGACGCTGTGGTCAGCAAGTTTGACGACGAAAGGATTGCAGCTCTTGTCACGGTACTGCGACAGGGTTCACGTGATGAGCAGAGACTGGCGGTGCAGAGGATTTCAGAGGATTACTTTGATGCCAAATGACTGGTTCGCTGAGGTTGAATTTTTAAGCCGCCTTGCGGCGAACAACACTTTTATTTAATGCGTCCCCTCCGCTATTCCATCAACATCACCTTGGACGGTTGCTGCGATCATAGCGCCGGTTCCACGGACGAAGAATTGCACCGTTTTTGGACCGAGCAAATCGCCAAGGCCGATGCCCTCCTGTATGGTCGTGTGACTTATCAGATGATGTCCGCCTGGCGCTCCGTCGCGGAGACCGGCGTGCGGCCGGAGTGGATGCTGCCCTGGATGGAACCCTTCGCCCACGTCATCCACCCCAAGAAGAAATACGTCGTCTCCAGCACGCTGACCCATGTTGATTGGAACGCAGAACTTGTCCGTGGCGATCTGGCGCAAGCCGTCCGACGACTCAAACAGGAACCGGGCGAGGCGATCTCCCTCGGAGGCGTAACACTTCCCTTGGCCTTGGCCCAATTGGGATTGATCGATGAATACTTGTTCGTGATTCATCCCCGGATCGCTGGTCATGGCCCCACACTCTTTGCCGGACTGCCGAAGCATCTGGACTTGAAACTTATCAACCGTCAGGAATTCCGCTCAGGCGCAGTGGCGATGTGGTATGAGCCGAGAAGGTAGCTGACCTGGTAGGGCGAGAGTCCTCTCGAGCCCATGCATCTCCTTGGGGCATCCGTCACTCAGATGTAGGGACATGGAAACAGTATGGCGTTCAAATGTTTTCTGTGTTGCCAGAGCATCTGTTTGGGCTGACGGATGCGATCAGGATTGGTTTGGGCTCGACAGAGTCTCGCCCTACCGGATTAGGGAAACAAAAAGCCCCGGCCTGTTAGCCGGGGCTTTTGAATAGTTTTCTGACCTTTGAATTACTTCATGCGGTCGAAGTTCTTTTGCAGGATCTGCCAGTCCTTCGCGTCCTTCACTTTCTCGCGGTGGGAGGCGATGAGCTTGGCTTCGTTCTGGTTCTTCGTCGGGCGGTTCGCCTTGTAGAAGATGCCGAACTGGCCGGGGAACGGTTCGTCCGCGAGCTTGTAGGCGGCGTATTCATCCGTCACGTCGTGACCTTCAGGGATGAGGTCGAACTTGCCACCCTTGCGCGGGTTGGCGGAGTCGAACGCACCGGGGAAGAACTCGATGCACTCGCTCAAGCACTGGATGAAGCTGAAGCCATCATGGTCCATGGCGGCTTCCATCATCTGCAGCACGTGATTCGGATTGGTCGAGGTCGTACGGGCCACGAACGTTGCGCCCATGGACACCGCCTGCTTCACCGGGTTGATCGGACGATCGGAGGAGCCCCAGATATCCGTCTTGGACTTGAAGCCCATCGGGGACGTCGGGGACGTCTGCTTCTTGGTCAAGCCGTAGACCTGGTTGTCCATGACCACGTAGGTCATCTTGATGTTCTTACGCGCGGTGTGCGTGAAGTGGTTGCCACCGATGGAGAAGGCATCGCCGTCACCACCGAAGACGAACACGTGCAGGTCCGGGCGGCTCAAAGAGATGCCGCTGGCGAAGGGCAGCGCGCGGCCATGGATGAAGTGCGCACCGTGCGCCTGCACGAAGTAAGGGAAGCGGCTGGAGCAGCCGATGCCGGCCACCGTCGTGATCTTCTCATGCCACATCTTGCGCTTCTCGATCAGTTTGAAATAGAGCGCGAGAACGGAGAAGTCACCGCAGCCGGGGCACCACGTCGGGTGATCGGCAGCGACTTCTTTTTTGGTCAGGCCCTTGCGATCGGCGTCCGCGACAGGCGGTACCGGGGCAGTGTTCAGGTTGCCCGTGCGGGGCAACGGCTGGAACGGGAATGCAAAAGTTTCCATAATGCTTGCTTAGATAAATTGTGCGGTTACTTGGCCAGCCTGTTTGCGTAGTCGAGGATTTCCTTCACCTTCCAGGTGAGGCCGTCCACCTTCGTGATGCCGCGGATATTGGCGTTGCAATAACGCGCGCGGAGGATGGCGCAGAGCTGGCCGTAGCCGTAGAGACCTTCATCGTTCAATTCCACGACGAAGATGTGTTTGAAGCCACTGAAGATCTTGTCCAGGTCGTTCGGCAGCGGGTTGAGATACTTGATGTGCAGCGCGGAGATGGCCTCGCCAGCAGCGCGGGCGCGGTCCACGGCTTCACGGATCGGACCCTGGCTGGAACCCCAGCCGACCAGAAGGATCTGGCCTTCGTTCGGGCCGTAAACCTTCGGCACCGGCAGTTCGGCACCGAGCTTCTTGAGCTTGTTGCGGCGTTTGGCGCCCATCGCCACGTGCAATTTCGGCGAGCCAGTCGGGTGACCGAGTTCATCGTGCTCCAAGCCGGTGACCACGGGATACTTGCCGCTGGCCACGCGGGTGCCGGGGGCGAGATGGCGGGTGACGCCGTCGTTGGCGGCCAAATCGTAAGGCTTGTGATCGGCGACCGGTGTGAGGTCGGGGCTGATGTCCTGGCAGACCTTCTCGAGGTTCGGCTCGGGCATCGCTTCGATGCGCGTGGCGATACCTTGGTCGGTGAGGAACAGCACGGGCACGCTGTATTTGCGCGCGATGTTCACAGCCTCGATGGCCATGTAGAAGCAGTCCTCGACATTCGCCGGGGCGATGACCACGCGGGGGGAATCACCGTGACCGCCGAAGCAGGCGATGTTCAGGTCGGATTGCTCGACGTTTGTTGGCATGCCCGTGGAGGGGCCGCCGCGTTGCACGTCGATGACGACGAGCGGCATTTCCGCCATGACGGCCCAACCGATGGCTTCCGTCTTCAGCGAGATACCAGGACCGGAGGAACCGGTGACGGCCACGCGACCGGCGTAGCTGGCGCCGATGGCCATGGAGACAGCGGCAATCTCGTCTTCGCATTGCACAAAGGTGCCGCCGTATTTCGGCAGTTCCTTGCGGAGCAGTTCCATGATGTCGGACCAAGGCGTGATCGGATAACCGGCACCGAACCGCACGCCGGCGGCGATGAGGCCGTAAGCGATGGCTTCGTTACCATTCATCACCACCTGATTGACGCCCTTGTTGACGCCTTCCTTGAATTGATAGATCTCGACGGCTTTCTCAAGCGAATGGCTGTAACCGGCGTTGAAGCAGGTGACGGCGTTCTGGACGATGGACGGGTCTTTCCCGCCGAAACGCTCTTCGATGAGCTTCATCAGCTTCGGCACGTTCAGGTCGAACATCTTGGCCAAGAGGCCCATTGAGTAGATGTTCTTGCCTTTGTCGCGGCCGGTGCCGCCGATGGCTTCCACCGTGAGACTGGAGATATTGATGCCGATGTGGTGGTAGGTCTCCTGCCACTCGGGCTTGGGCGTGACGTGGTCGGCGTCATAGAGGACGATGCCGCCCTTCTTAAGCGAGTTGATGTGGCCTTCGTAGGAGTGCTGATAGAAGGCCAGCAGCAGATCCGCCTCGTCACCGGCGCTCAGGACTTCGCCGGAGCCGATGCGGACCTGGAAGATGGAGGGACCGCCGGAGATGGTGGCGGGAATGGTCATGAACGTCATGACCTCCTGCTCGCTGCGGCCGGCGAGGCGCGCGAGGAAACCACCGATGGCCTGAATACCGTCTTGTGAATTTCCCGCGATACGTATGACCGCTTCAGAAATACGGGAAACCTTGGGAGAAGCACCGCCCGAAGCCGGGGCGGCTGTTGTTGACTCGCTCATGTTGTGCCTAAAATCGCTTAAGGTGCCGACGCGCTGTCTGCTTGATATGAGGTTGAGACAGTAATTCTGTGTTCAACGTCGGTACCTGCGTTTGAGCTTCACACTATCACGGGGGGGCGGTTAGTCAAATGATTAGTGAATCTTTATCTGCTTGTATATCAAGTGTTTGTGCAAAAAACGAGGTAATATGAAGATAGCTTTTGAAGGAATGGAAACTGCTGTCAAGGGCTAAATCAGGCTGCCTAATAGCCGTTTATTAGGCGTCTCAACGGCGTTCCATGTAGAATTCGATGCCGCGGGCGACTCCTTCACCGCACAGATGCTGGCTCAGGTAACCGCCTTCGCGTTCCACCTGTTCTTTTACGACGGGAATGGCATTGGCGGGAGCCACCAAAGCATGGGCGAACTCCTTTTTCAGCATCGGCAGATCGTTCAGATGGTCGCCGGCGGCCAAGGTGTTTTCGGGCGAAATGCCCAATAAACGGGCGATTTCAGCGAGCGCGGAGCCTTTGTTGTAGGCGGCGTGGCTGAAGCGCGCGTAGATGTCATTGCGGACGAGCGTCAGGTTCGGGATGCGGGTGCAGTAGGCTTCCAGATAGGCCTGGATATGGTCGGCGTCGCCGTTGCTTTCGGCGATCAGGCAGAAGGGCGACCACGGGTCTTCGTAAACGGTGGCGCGAAATTTTTCGTTCACCCAGCCGACGAGTTCGGGCAGATCTTGGCGGACTTGGGCAAAAAGGGCGTTTTGATCCGTGGTGCAGCGGTCATTCCACGGTTCCACGCTGACAAATTGGAAGTGTCCGCCTTCTCCGACGCGTTGATGGATCTCGCGTTCCACGACCACGACGTAGTCCGGTTTGATGCGGAGGTGGGCGCGGCCCATGGTCTCCATGAGGCTGTTCAGGTCGCGGCCGGTATTGATAACCCACTTTGCGCCTTGGCTTTGCAGATGGGCGATGAGGTTTTGGAGCGTGTCGGGCACGGGCGGATTGGCGAACTCCGCGAAAAGCGTTCCGTCAAAATCCGTCGAGATGAGCTGGATGGGCAAAGTCATTATAATCAGGCTCCGCTTGCGCCCGTAGAGAAACGTAAGCTACGTTCCTCTGTCAACGCTTATGGGCAGTCTTCAGGAACAATACGACGACGCGATGTATGACTTCAGTTGTGGCGAGTACGACTCGGCCATCGCGAAGTTCCGTGCCATTCTGGCGGTGGAGCCGGATAATTTCGATGCGCAGCTCTCGCTCGGCATGGCTTACTATCGCAAGGAAGATTACGCGACGGCCATCGCGGAGGGGCATAAGGCGGAGAAATTGCGGCCCAAGGAGCAGCTTGTGCATACGAATCTCTCGCTGTTCTACATGAAGTCGGGGGACAAGAAGACAGCGGAACATCATGGATTGCAGGCGCGTATCGCGTCGTGGCGTGAGAACATGGGCGCTCCCGGTGGCGCTACGGCAGAGGCTGAAGGTGATCCGGAGCTGCAACTGGCGAAGCCGAAGGTGGAGGGATTCAAGACGCCGGAGAAGTTTCCGGACATGCCGTGGAAGAAGAAGCCGGTGGCGGCCAGCCCAGCGATCAAGAAAGAGCCGGAGAATAAAGAGGGTGGTGCGGTATGAAGCGGCCGGTGTTGTTTGCGTTCATGGTTTTGTGCGCGGTGTTTTGGTCAGTGATGTTCGTGCTCCCGTTTGTCATCAAGCCTTCAGCGGAAGGCGGGGAAAAACAGTCGACGGTCTTGAAAGACATTGAAGCCCAGCGCTCAACCGCTTTGGGTTTCATGGTGATCTCGTGGATCGGGGTGGGTGTGTTGTGGATGACACAGCGGACGCCTTCAACTGAGGCCAAATAGAGCTTAAATTGCATGAGCGAGTTTCTCCCAGCCGCAGCTTTGGCGCAGATACCCGCGGGTCGCGGGCTGACGGTGCATGTCGGTGGCCGGGAGATCGCGTTGTTGCGCGAAGGGGACACGGTGTATGCGCTGGATAACAAGTGCCCGCACAAGGGTGCGCCGTTGAGCTTTGGCTGGGTGGAGAAGGGCAAGGTGGCGTGCCCGATGCACGGGTGGGAGTTTGAATGCCTGACGGGGGCTTGCACGGACCGGCCGAATGTGGCGGTGAACCGGTATGAGGTGAAGGTGGAAGGTGAAACGGTCTTCGTGAAGGTGGCTTGAGGTGGTAGGGCTGGCTGTCCTCAGCCGGCCGTCGTCGAAGCCCGCGACTTGTTTCAACCAAGAGCTTTGTCACGACTATGGGTCGAGAACCTCAGCAAAGCAATGACCACGCAATAATCGTCATACAGTCACAGGTCATTGAAACCCCTCTGCTCCGGCAGCGGCCTGCTGAGGACAGACGGGCCCTACCATCTGGTGCTTCGTCGCATGCCACGTATCTTTCATCGCTTTTCGTGAGAAACCATGTTATCTCATTCCTAACGTGATGAGCGAAAACGATTTTAACCATTCACGGATCACGAGCTGAATTTCTCTCATGAAAAGCGCATACGAACTGGCGATGGAACGGCTGAACAAGACCTCGCCTACGGTGAAACTGACGGCGGCACAAAAGGCGGAGCTCGCCGAACTGGAATCCGTTTACGCGTCCAAGATCGCCGAGCGCGAGCTGGCCACGAAGGACGCGATCAAGAAGGCGGAGTCGGAGGGGGATTTCGAGAAGATGGGGGAGCTGGAAAAGGAACTGCCTTTCATCCGGAAGAATCTGCAGGCGGATCTGGAAGCGAAGAAGGAAGCGGTGCGGCAGCGGAAGAAGTGATGCTTCAGGTGGTCAATAGTGTCTTCGATGACGTTCTTTCCGCTCTATGGCGGAGAAATCGTTTTCATGCTCATTGCGCCACGAGCCGGTAAAAGCGCTGCGAGTTTGTTGTCGCCGTAACGTCGGTAAATTCAATGGAGCGATGATTGAAATTCGGATAGGAAACAAGCGTCATCCAGTTCACCATGTCCGATGAATACTCTATGCGATACGACCGGAAGGCTTCCACATTCACGGTGAGCGGGAAGCCGTTGTTTCTGACGCTTTCGGCAGTGATGCTGCCTGGGGTGGAAAAAATCCCTCTGGTGATTACCACTTTGGTGGGATTGCTTACGGCGCTGCCGACGGAATTGATCGCTTTTACAGTGTAATTACCACTATCACTCAAGGTGGGACTAAACCACAACGTAGCGCCAGGCTGTGCTGTAAGCAGGATGCCATCACGATACCATTCGTAGGTGGGGCTGGGTATGCCGGTCGCGGTGGCGGTGAGTTCAAGCGTCCCTCCCGGAAGCCGGATGACGGTGGCAGGATTTAAACTCACTTGAGGTGCCACCATGACAGTGACGACTGCCGTCTGACTGGTTTTGCTTTTGCCGTTGCTGCTTACCACCACGGTGTAGTTGCCAGCCTGTTCCAGTTGGACATTGGAAAGTGCAAGAGTGGCGCCCGTTTTGCCATCCAACGGATTTCCGTTGAAGTACCACTGATAAGTCATTGCAAAGAGTGAGGTGGCGCTGACAGACAGATTTGTGCTGCCGCCTAAAACCACAGATGTGCTGGCGGGTGGAGTGGTAATGGTAGGGCCGAGGAAGATCAGGTCATCAGCCAAATCCGGTATGCCATCAGTGTCTGCGTCGTTTGTGTCAGTGATGGAAAATACAAAGTTATGGTAATCTGCCCAAGGTGTGTACGGCAGGCCATCCTGCATGGACCCGGTCACGGTGAAGCGGTTACCTGAACGGGTGAAAGTCATCGTGTTGACGTGGAATGACTGGCTAGCGGTGGAAAAGGTGAAGGCGTTGACCTTGATGGAGTCAGGACTAAGAATCTCGTAGGTCGTGGTCCCGGTGCCATTGTCGGAAGTGTGAAATTCACTGCCGTAACCAAAACCATCACCGGAGAAGATGATGGTTTTAGTTTCTGGTTCGTACTTCACCAAGGTTTTCCCGTATGGCAGTTTGAAGAATCCGCTGAGCTCTGAGCCGTTGACGGTGAATTTATAGGTCCCCATCTCGGTGCCTGCGCCACGGTTGAAATAACAGGTTGCCGCATGGGTACGAGTGCTGGTCGAGGGAAGCTTTTGGGTTACGGTGACGTTGACAGTGGATTGAAACGGTTTGGAACGGTCCAAGAAGTCGGGCAGGCCGTCGGAATCGGAATCAGTGGCGGGGATGGGGAATGAAAGCGTGCCGTATCCCAGCGGACTGTAACCTTGGTAGGGGCCATAGTTGAGATCATAGATATCAAAGTCTGTCATGAAATTACCGGAAATGCCGATCACTTCCTGGCTGTAGTAGAATTGCGAGCGGGAATAGGTCAACAGCGGGTCATAGGTGTTGAAGTGGAACTTGTAACCGAGGGTGTGTGTGCCCGCCAGCAGGTTGAAGCTCAGGCTGGACACCATTCCGGTGGCGTTCAAAAATGCGCAATGTCCGGCTGGTGCTAGAGCAAGCAGAGCAGTCAGTATAAGTATGTGTCGCCACAGTGACATTTTTGCTGTTAAAAACTTCATGATGAGCGTGGACCTCTTTGGTTCGTTTTCACCTAACAGTTGAATCAGCCCGAAAGGGCGTGTATTCAACGCGAGCATTAAAGTCTTACAGCCGGGCGGTTGTCAATCGCGCGGCAGGGTGGCCACGAAGGACGCGATCAAGAATGCGGAGTCGGAAGGGGATTTCGAGAAGATGGGCGAACTGGAAAAAGAGTTGCCGTTTATCCGGAAGAATCTGCAGGCGGATCTGGAAGCGAAGAAGGAAGCGGTGCGGCAGCGGAAGAAGTGAGGGCGGTGGCGGATTTGACGGGGGAATCTGGCGTCGCTACGCGACGCAGGGATTTGGGCGGGGTCTCCACGGGTTGAAAACCCGTGGCTAGGAATCTTTCCTCGCGGATGCTAGGGGGAAAGTTAGCAGCGCCTTGGAGAGGCGGCCCAACCTTCAAGATGCCAACTCAATGTGGTGTGACCATTTCTTTTGCAAGGCATCGAACTTCGCGTTCGTATCCAGCCAAGGACTCAGGCCAAACTCTCCAGACAAGGTCGCCAGCAACGCCCGGTGTGCAGCCAAATCCTCAAGGTCCTCCTCGGGCGGCTCTCCGCCAAAGTAGTTGTGCCGCAGGCAGGCGTCGTAGTCGAAGAGATACCCAAGCGTCTTGTCGAAGTCGTAAACAAGCTGCTCCAAGAAGAAGTAGCCAATGGTGCTACCAAGGGAGAGAAAGTCGCGTAACGTGTCGCCTACCACAAGGTGAGGTGCGTTGGAGTTGCAAGGGACAACCATCACGACGGGTGAATCTTCGGTGATTCGGCCAGCCACTTCCAGCAAACAGAAGTGAACGCTGTCTCCACCGGTAGTGGCAAAAATGTGGCCGTTCTTTGGAGTATCGTCACACCAATTACGCTCGGGTGGACGCAGCAGAATCAAGCCGACGTCCGACAAGGTCGCGCCGTCGTTTTGATGTGTGGCGTCGAACTTTTGCAGTGCCGTGAGAGTTTCAGTCATAGTGTGGTCAGCAAGTCGCGAACGGACTGGCCGGCGGGGCGTTGGTTAGCTGGGTGCGTGTGTCTCATCGGTGTCATTTCCAAAACTACCCCATCCATCAGGATGTCCTCTGAACGGTTCCGCAAGGCCAGCCAACTCTGCTTGGATCGCTATAATCCTGTTGCGGCGGGCAAGCATGCGTGTCGAGCACTCACACGTCCACGGGAGCGAGCACTCGGGGCTAGCGTAAATCTTTACACGATAGCCGAGTTTGTAGGCCACTTCGGCGAGTCCGTTTGCTGCGGCCTCGTCAGGCACAGCGACCTGAAAGTCAATGGTCATCGGTTTCGAAAGGTCACTGCCATCATCGACAAAACGTTGTAAAGCGTCTCCGTCAGCGTCGTTGGGGAACTCGTGCGGCATAGGCTAACTAAGATTGTAGAAGGAAAGAATTCCGTGAGAGCGGGTCATGGTGGTGAAAACGGGGAAATCTCATTGAGTGGAAAGTGCCGTGATGGGGATGAAAGGTCAAGCGGGCGAGGGGTGATTTCTAGTTTCATTGTTTCTGGTTTCGGAGGGGAATAGCGACGCGAATTGCGCGAATGGGAAAAGGAAAAAGAATGAAAATGCGAGTTACGTGAGGGGTGTTTTTTGGAAGTTCTTGAATGCAAAACGGTTCGGTTTGGTGTGAAAATTTTAGCGAAAAGTGATGGCGGAATTGCAGGAAATCTGAGACTATTTCCAGTGCTGGCAGCCCGCTGCTGGTAAAGGACGGGTGAGACCGTTGGTTGGCGCTCAATCGGAGCGGCAGGCAGCCACCGGGGAAATCCCAGGTCATCAACACATGATGAGGCATAGTGTACGCAAGTACACGGGCAGAATTGTGCGCCTGCGTTGGCGGGGAGGTGACGAGTCCTTATGGGGCCATCAAGGGCCGAAGTTCGGCTTCCGAATGGGATGGGAGTCTTGGGTTTCGGCGATGGTGGGGTGTGGTTATCACGGTGCCTTGGCGAAAAAGGTCAGGGCGGCGGAGCACCACCGCCCTACCGGGTTTCTGGCAGGATCTGTGAGAGGGTCGGGTGTTTGGGTCGGGGCCCGTAAGCTGGAGGGCGAACTGGACGTCGGTGGGCGTAGGATTTTACGATCTCACCGGGGAATCCATGAGCCGCTGCGGAACCAGCCTGGTTAGGGACAAACACTGAATTCGACCTCCCTGTTAGGAGGAGGAAGAACACGGCACTTCACAGGGGTCGGGTGGTTTCATTGCTCTTTGAAATAATTCCCTAAAGGGAATGCAGGAGTCGGTCGAAGTTCGACTGCCCCGAGAGGGGAAGAGAGGTTTAGGGCCTCCTCTCCCCGGCCCTCTCCTCCATCTAGCCGAAGTTCGGCTTCCAAATGGAGGAGAGGGAGATGGGGGCGTCGTGCTTCGGCGGGAGTGGGTGCTGAATTTCGCGGTGCCTTGACGTAAAAGGTCAGGGCTCAAGAGGACTTTCGCCCTACCATGCTGCATTGCTTTGTGGGGTGGCTGGCGAGGGTTTGGTGCGGGAGGTGTGGACTGGTGGCTAGAGTGCCGCAGAACAGGATGCTACTGCGAGAGCGTCACATTGAACAAACTGGATGGGAGGCCGCTTCAAGGGAGTGTTAAATTTTAAGTGCTCAGTTCTCAATCGGGGAAGGGGACGGATGGGAAACTGAGAACGTGAGGAGGTGGGCGCTGGCCGGCGTCGCGGGGGGTTGGTGGCGGGCTGGAAATACCGCTGGCGGAATCGGGGGAGCTAGGCTACGTTCCGGCCAGCCCGTTTTTCAGCGCACAGAAAAGCCGGGCAACAGCCAGCGAGGCGACCCAAATACCGTAATGAATAGTCGTAAAGGTTGGAGGCCGATGCGTTGCCTCGTCACGTTTCTCTGTGTCTGCGGATTGACCGGCGCTCAGGCGGCTGAGAACTGGCAGTTCCGTGAGCCGCGGGCGGTGCGTTATGCCACGGATGAATCCCCGCTCGGTCTGCAAGGGATGGCCGCACCTGTCTTGGAGGTTTATCCCGCAGAGAATCCGGAATACCGCATGGAACTGACGAAGCGGGTGGTGTTGCGGGTGCAGCGGGCTGAGCAGGCGGCGGCGTTGCTGGCGAAGAGTCCGCTGGTGCGGTCGCGGGAACTGGATGAGCGGACGTTCATCCTGGAGGCGCCGGATGCGTGGAGTGCAGCGCGGGAATCCGCCCGGCTCGCGGCCTTGCCGGAGGTGGAGGTTTGCACGCCGGTGTTCCGCCGGCCGTTCACGTTGCACGGGCCTTACGCCGCGCGTTCCAATGACACATTGCTGCCGAATCAATGGCATCTGGAGAATCGGGATGCGGAAGGGGATTCCGGCGGGGCGGATATCAATATCCGGGCGGCGTGGCCCTTGGCGAAAGGTGCTGGGGTCACGGTTTCGGTGGTGGATGAAGGGGTGCAGATGACGCATCCGGATCTGGCCGGACGCATGGCGGGTACGCCGCACCGGAACTTTCATACGAATCTGGGCGACGGCAATCCGATGAACCTGAACGCCAACTTCCACGGTACGGCGGTGGCAGGGCTGGTGACGGCGGAGACGGGCAATGGAGTGGGGCTGGCGGGAACGGCGCCGCTGGCGAAGCTGGCGAGCTGGGTGATCTTCAACGGGAGCGGGGCGATCGTGACGGATGAGAAGTTGGGGGAGATGTTCGGTTATGCGATCGATCAGGTCTTCGTGCAGAACCATAGCTGGGGCGGCCTGGCGAACATCCAGGTGACGCCTTCCTTCCAGGAGGCGTATGCGTTGAGCGATGCGGTCACCGCCGGCCGGGGTGGCCGGGGAGTGGTCATCGTGCGCGCGGCGGGCAATCACCGTGCCTCGAAGGGCAACGCGAATGATGATGCGTATGCGTCTTCACCGGATGCGATCGCGGTGGGGGCGGCGCGATTGGACGGACGTGCCGCGAGCTACGGGAGTCGCGGGGCTTGCATCTTGGTGAGCGCGCCGAGTGGTGATTCGGGCTTTCCGTTGCTGGTGACGACGGACTTGGTGGGCACTCAGGGGTACAATCAATTCTCGTTTTCCGGGGATCAGAACAATTATGCGTTCAATGCGTTCGGGTTTTCGGGCACATCCGGGTCCACGCCGCAAATCAGCGGGATCGTGGCGCTGATGCTCTCGGCGAATCCGAATCTGAACTTGCGGGATGTGCAGCATATCCTCGTGCAATCGGCGAAGCACATCTACCTGGCCGATCCGGCGATCCAGACGAACGGAGCGGGATTCGTCACGAGCGACAACGTGGGCTTTGGCATCCCCGACGCCAGTGTGGCGGTCAAGCTCGCGCAGTCTTGGTCCAACCAGCCGCCGCGCACGAAGGTGACGTACAGTCATGCCACGGGGTTGCCGATCCCGGAGATCGCCACGCGCGTGCAAGTGCTGGGGCCGAATGTGCCGCCGGAGCTGGTTTCAGTGCAGGCTTATCCCACGGATCTGGGTCCGCGGGCGGATCAACCGCTGGCGAATGTGCCATTGGTCTTCGTGGGCTATGCCACCAACGCGATCGCCCAGAACTTGCAGGGCAAGGCGGCCTTGATCGAGCGCGGTCCGGCCGGGGATTTTCCGGACCAGCGCAATTCGTTCGTCAACAAGATCAAGCGTGCCCAGGAAGCGGGGGCCAAGTATGCGGTGGTGTTTGACAGTGCGGTGAACACCGATGCGTTCTATATGGTGGTGGATGCGTATTCGCCCATCCCGGCGGTGTTCATCGGCCGGACGGCCGGGCTGTCCTTGACGAACTATCTCGCCCAGGAACCATCAGCCACCGCGATGGTGTCTGTGTCGCAAGCGGCGATCAGCTTCAATGTCCCGGACGAACTGGTTTGTGAACATGTCGGGGTCAAGCTGACGGCCAATCACACGGCCCGGTCGGATCTGCGCATCACGCTGATCTCACCCTCTGGCACCGTCAGCATCTTGCAGGCTGAGAACAACAGTGCGGGCGGCGGTCCTACGGACTGGACCTATTACACCACGCAGAACTTCTATGAACCGGCGAAAGGGCGCTGGACCATCCAGATGACCGATGAGTTCGGCGGCGATACTGGGCTCTTCACCGATGCGCAGTTGATCATCCATGGCATGCCAATCACCGACAGCGATGCGGACGGTCTGGATGATGGCTGGGAGACGGCCCAATTCGGCAATCTGGCCCAAGGCCCCAAGGGTGACCCGGATGGGGATGGTTCGCAAAACGCCCGGGAGCAGGTGCGGGGGACGAATCCTAATGCGATGGATGAGCCCTTCACACTGGATGTGTCCACGTGGAACGCGAACTTCCTGCGGCTGAGCTGGCCCTCGGCGGCGGGTGCCACCTATGAAGCCATGAAGTTCACGGGCGCTTCGCTGACGCCTCAATCGTTGACGAATGTGGTGGGCAAATTCCCGGTCACGGAACTGTTCCTGCCCTACACCAACACCACCAGCGGTTTCATTCTGCTGCAACGTCCGGTGCCCTGAGCATGTTCGGTTCGCGGGAACGCGCCTTTTGGCGTGACCATGGCGCGCGGTTGTGACATCAATGTTCTTATGGCAAAACTTACGGCAGACCAGATCAAAGCAGCGCTGGTTAAAGTCCCGTCCTGGCAGCGCGATGGCCCGGCCATCCGCCGGACCTATAAGCATGCGGACTTCAATGGCTCCATCAAGTTCGTCAACGCCGTGGCCAAGGTCGCCGATGCGGCCGATCACCATCCCGACATCGAGATCCAATGGGACAAGGTGACCCTGCGTCTCACCAGCCACGACAGCGGTGGCCTGACGGAACGTGACTTCGAGCTCGCCGCCAAGTTCGACAAGCTCATCAAGTAACGGTGCCGCCATGCACCGCCCGCTCGACGTCAAAACTGTTTTCAAGCGCGCCTTCGGTTACACTCCGCCGCGCGTCGTCAAGGTGCCCGGCCATGTGGAGTTGCTGGGGAACGGCGATGATTTCAATCGCAGTCTGGTGCTCTCCCTGGCGGTGGATCACTACGGTTCGCTGGCTGCCTCTCCCCGGTCTGATGGCCGCGTGGAAATCGTCTCCTCCCTGCATCCGGAAAAGCCGGTGAAGTTTTGGATCAGCGAGCTCCGGACCGATCCCGAGGCACCTTGGGCGGATCTGGTCAAAGGCGTGCTCGCCCAGTTGCGCAAGCAGCGGGTGCATTTCGGCGGTTTCACGGCGGCCTTTCATCCGGCTTTTCCGCCCGGGCTCGATCTCGGTGTGAACGCGACTTTGACTGTCGCTACCGCGCTCATGGTTCGGGCACTCTACCCTTATCGCCTCACGGAAACCGGCAGTGCGCGTCCGCCTCAACTCGACCGTGCCGGCGAGCTGCCGCCACTTACGCCGAAAGAACGCCTCTACACTGCGCGCTTGTGTCAGGCAGCCGCCACGGGTTTTGCGAAGCAGGAAAGCAGCCTCGTCGGCCCGCTCACCGCTTTGCTGGGCCGTGAATTTCATGCCGTGCAAGTGGATCTCCTGCACGCCACCACACAAGTGATTCCGCTGGTGGGTGAGTTCTGCGTGATCCTCTGTGATGCCGGTCCCACAGATGCTCCCAAAGGTGATGTGACAGAGCTGCGCACTGCTTGTGAAGCTGCGTCGCAAAAACTTGGCGCACGTTCGCTCCGTTCGATCGAGCCGCGTTATCTTTCCCAGAACAAGGCGCGCTTGAGCGAACGCGAGCACGCCTGCGCCTATCATGTGGCAGGCGAGAATGTGCGCGTGGCCTTTGCCGACCGGGCCTTGCAAGAAGATGACCTGGGGCAGCTCGGCTTTTATCTCAACCAAAGCCACGAAAGCGCCCGTGATTTTTACAAGAGCACCACGCCCGATCAGGATTTGCTGGTGGCACTGGCCCGTGAGCAACCGGTCTGTCTCGGTGCCCGGGCCACGGGCGGCCACTTCGGCACCACCACGGTGAACTTGGTTTCCTGGTCGCACACCGATGCATTCATGAAAGCCATGCGCGAGGGCTTTCAGGCTAAAACCGGGCGTGCCCTGAACGTAGTCGTGTGTAAGGTGGTGGACGGCGCGGAGATGCCCAAGCGCCGCACGGTGCTATTCTGACGTGCGCACGAAACAACCCCAGAACGACGTTGTGCTGGAAATGCTAACTCCTTCTCCTTGGGGAGAAGGCCGGGATGAGGGGAAAGGAAACATGCGGATATCAGAGCGTACCCGCGCTTTTCCCCTCTGCTTCTTTAAAGCAATTTCAGCAACCGCTCCAGCTCCTCATCCGTGTTGTAGAAATGTGGCGACACACGCAGGTATTGCTGACCCTTGCGATCCGCCCGTAACGAGATCTGCACTCCGCCCTCGATCAATGTCTGATTCAACGCGGCCAGATCCGTTCCCGGCTTTTGGAAAGTGACGATGCCGCTGCAGTTTTGCGGGGCCGCATCGGCATACAGCACAGTATAACCTTTCGCCTGTAACTTCGGCACCAGATAAGACCGCTTGCGCATCAATTCACGCCCGATGTTCTCCACGCCCACTTCCGCGATCAGCTTGAATGCCGCCTGAAGACCCGCGATGCCCACGAGGTTGTTCGTCCCCGCTTCATACCGGCGTGCGTCCGCGCGGAATACGATCTCCTCTTGGGCCACGAAATTTGGACTGCGCACATTATGCCAGCCATAGACGGTGGGCATGAGCCGGTCCTGCAACTCCTTCCGCACATACAGGATGCCGGCGGAGCAAGGACCCAGCAACCACTTGTGTGCATCAGCAGCCATGAAATCGATGTATTCCACTGTGGTTGGGAATGCTCCCAACGTCTGAATGCCATCCACGCAGAAAAGGATGCCCTTGTTCCGTAATTGTTTGCCCAGCGTTTCGAGTTCTACGCGCCAGCCCGCGAGGAAATGGCAGGAAGCAATGGCCACCATGCGTGTCTGCTCATCGATCTGCCCCATGATATCCGTCACCCGCAGACGGCCCAGTTCCCGGATGTTCAGGAAGCGGACTTCCACGCCACGATCCGCCAGCGTCATCCATGGATAGACGTTAGATGGATAATCCTCGAAATAGACCACCACATTGTCGTGCTTGCGGAAATTAAGACCGTTGGCGATGAGGCTCAAACCGAGTGAGGTCGGTCCTACTAGCGCGATCTCCTCCGGTTTGGCGTTGATCAATTGTGCGGCGAGCTTGCGCGTCTCATCCATCATCGCCTCAGACTGCATGACCTCCTGATCGCTCCGGGTGCAACGCGTGGTGAAATCCGTCATCGCCGTGGCGACCCGCTGGGGCAGGGCACAGACCGCTGCATGCGCGAGAAACGCCTTTTGCTTCGTCACTGGAAACTCCTGCTGCCGCAGAGCTTCATCCTTCAAGACCGTCGCGATATCCATTGTGTAAAAAGCTTACTACAGAAAATGATTCATAAACAGGGAATAGTCATAAAGCTGACAAATGTCCTCCCTCTCCCCTAAACGGGGAGAGGGTTGGGGTGAGGGGTGAGAGCGCCTATGGGCTTCGTTATCGAAATATGCTCAACGCCACTCATGCCGCGGATAACGCCGCTGCAATTCCGATTTGATGCGCGGATAATGCTCCACCCAAAAGCGTGGTAGATCCTGTGTGACCTGGATCGGCTTCCGACCCGGCGTGAGGATGTGACAGGACACCGGCACCCGCCCCATGGCGACCTTCGGCGTCTGGCCGACATCATATAATTCTTGGATACGCGCCTCGATATACGGCGGCCCATCCGACACATAAGTGACCTTAGGCCGACGACCATTGGCGAACTCCAGCCGTTCCGGCGCATACTTGTCCAGCAGACTGTTCTGCAGCGGGCTCAACCAGCCCTTCACCTCTGCCTTCACCGGCACCGCCCGGACGTCCTTGTAACCCAGGCAGCCATAGCAAAGCTGCTGGATGAGATCCTGCCGGTCCGCCTCCGAGATGGCCGGCAGCTCCAGCTCCGGACACCACTCGCTCAAGCGCTTGAGCCGCAGTATCCATTGCTCCACGCTCTCATCCCATTCGTCGAACTGCACCCGGCCAGCCATCACTTCCGCTGCCAGCAACCGTGCGGCTTCATCAGCAGGGGCGGGCTCCACGCGACGTTTCTCCAGGGCGAGACCGCGAAACTGCAGCAGCTCATCCGCCGCGACA
Source organism: Verrucomicrobiota bacterium (assembly GCA_023431185.1). GTDB lineage: Bacteria > Verrucomicrobiota > Verrucomicrobiia > Limisphaerales > JAEYXS01 > JAEYXS01. The sequence continues at coordinate 40,579 of JAEYXS010000024.1, read as the reverse complement.
CGCTTGGTGTTGTTATCGAAAAAGACATGCAACTTGCCCGCGATATCTTGCGGAAAAAGTTCTCGTAACCACGCCGGGTTCACCGCCGTGATCATGGAGAGAATGGTGCTGATGTTCCCGCCCTGGCTGCCCACCTCACTCACCTCCGCCGCGACGATCAACGGACTATTCTGCACCAAGCTTTCCTTCGCCAAATCACCGCGCCGTCCATGCACTAATTCACAACGTCGCGAGGTCATGTCCAACCGTCTTCCCACGCGATCGGAGAAAGCCACCAGCAGACACTTCTGCAAAACTTCATCCGCCACCGCTTTCGTCTGCGTTTTCAATCCCTCCCGTTCCGCGATGCGAAGAAAATTATCACGCAATGGTCCGACCTGCCGCGCCGTCGCCAGGTGTAATCCATACTTGCGACAGATCTCCGGCCGGAAATCCTGTTGCGATGCCTGCTTCCACGCGCGCATCAGCAGAAAGAAATCACTCGCCGCATTCAGCCCCAGCAGATCCTCCCGCGCTTCCACCACCGCGCGTTCAGGATTGCGCAACAGCAAGTCGCGCCCTTGCGTGAGCGCGGCGATTAGCGCTGCCTCCGGTACGCAGCCATACTCATCCGCCGCCAGCAATAGCCGCGCATAACGCGGGTGCATCGGGAACGCCAGCATACGCCGGCCCAAGGTGGTGATACGGGTAAGCGTGCTTTCCGGCACAGCTTCCAAAGCCCCCAAATCCAGCAGCAACTCCTCCGCATGTTCCAGTGCCGCATTATCCGGCGGCTCCAACCAACGGAAGGCGCGCAAGTCTTCCACACCTGCCGCTTTCAACGTGAGTATTACTTCCGCCAGATCCAGCCGCTTGATCTCCGGCAGTTCTTGCGTAGCGCGATGCTTCTGCTCCTCCTCCGTCCACAGGCGCACGCAAACACCCGGCGCGGTGCGACCCGCCCGGCCCGCCCGTTGATCGGCTGCCGCCCGGCTGATGCGCTCGATGAGCAACGTGTTGATCCCGCGATGCGGGTCATACTTCGGGATCCGCGCCAGCCCTCCGTCGATCACCAGCCGGATGCCATCAATGGTCAGCGACGTCTCCGCCACATTGGTCGCCACCACCACCTTCGGTTGTCCATGACGCGCTACCGCCGCGTCCTGTTCCCGTGGCGGCAGTTCACCATGCAAAGGCAGCAGCAATCGTCCGCGCGCTTCCGGCATCCGTCGTAGCGCCTCGATCGTCTGCGCGATCTCAAATCCCCCAGGCATGAAGATCAGCGCATCACCTTCTCCCCCTCGCGCCGCATAATCCGCGAACACCTCCGCCGCCTGTTCCCACACCGGCTGGCGATTCGTATAACTCGGCGTGTCGATGTAATGGATATCCACAGGATACGTGCGGCCTTCTGAAGTCAGCGCACTGTAAGCCGGGCCTGCTAGGGCATTCTGCCGCCATTGACTGAGATACTTGCCGAGCAGCTCCACATTGAGCGTGGCCGACATCACCACCACGCGCAGGTCTGGCCGCGTCGTCTCCTGCAGATCTAAAGCCCGCGCGAGCGTGATATCCCCGTACAGATGCCGCTCGTGAAATTCATCGAAGAGAATGACCGAGACACCCTTGAGCTGCGGGTCCGCGATCATCTGCCGTAGCAAGATTCCTTCCGTGACAAAGCGGATGCGTGTCGCCGCACTCGTCTGGTTCTCGAAACGGATCTGATAGCCGACCTCACGCCCGATAGGAACATTCAGTTCCTGCGCCACGCGAGTTGCCAGCAGTCGTGTCGCCAAGCGACGTGGTTGCAGCACCACGGCCTGACCTTGCTCCAGCAATCCGTGACGCAACAGCATCTGCGGCACCTGCGTGGATTTACCGGAGCCGGTGGGCGCGGACAAAATGATGCGCCGCTGATCCCGCAATCGCGCGATCAGCTCGTGCTCGATATCATAGATGGGCAGCGCACTCGCCATGAGGGCGCATACGTTAGCGGGTTACGGACAGGATGCCAGCTTCTGAATCAGGGTGTCCGCTGCAACGGCTTGCCGGGAACCGGGCGACCTGATGGGGGCGGTATCTGTGGCTGCTGCTGAGGCTGTGGACGAGGACCGAAGTTCTTATACTGCAGATGAATGTTGATGGCACTCGCGAGCGACCTGCTGGAAGTGTCGTGGATGGCCATTCCTTCATAGCGTTTGCCGGATTGCCACGCATTTTCCGCATTGATAAGCACCAGGCGGTCACGCGCACCTTCATCGAAATAAAAGGTCTGGCCATCTTCGCTCAAGCGCACCGGGACAAATATCTTGGTGCTGGGACTCCCTAGCTGCGCGAACTCGATCTCCTTCCGCTGGCCTCGTAGGATCTCAAAACGCACTGGTTCATAGGCGCGATGCTTGCTGAAATTCACCAACCCACCTTCGATGGTCACCGTGACGATATCACCATAGCGGGCATGGGCATACAGGGCGGCCAAATGCATCTCTTCCATCCGCGCCCGTTCCGCAGCTTCTGCTTGCTGGCGGGCGGCGATCTCGGCCTGTTCCTTGCGCCGCTGTTCATTGATGGCCGCCTGTTCGCGCCGACGCTCCTCGTCGATGAGGGTTTGCTGGCGTCGGTATTCTGCCTGCTGCTCTGGTGGCAGCACCTCCCATTCGGTCTTCGAAAGTCCCATCGGATAGCTCTGGCAGCCGGTGATCACGGCTACTGATAGAATCAGGGTGAGAAATTTGATGTCCATGGCTTAAGCTGGGGTATTTATGCGACATCCGGGCTTTGGTGCCAATTAATTTTAGTGCAGAGGATTCGCCAGTTGCAGTTCGTCATGTTAATCTATGCTCAAGCTGATGAGCCAAGCCCGCAAAATCGTTTCCCGGAGAAAAGCTTTGATTGCCCTTGCGCTTATGGGATTGGCTGTGCTTGCCATTTGGCTCTTTTTCCGGCCCCAGCGTTATCACATCACGGATGTGACCAAGCCGCAGGCGATTGTTTTACAGGCTCCTCATGGCGCGTCATATATCCAAGCGATTTCCATCAGAGTAACAGGAACCATCGATGGTGCCGCTCTGATTACTGCGGGATTTCCCTCTAGGGAGCTGAGTGGTGACTTTAACCTGCACTTTGGCGCGAGTGATTGTTACACCACGAACTTCGTTTTGGAGTATACGCCGAAAGGAGTTTCGCGCGGAAGGGTGACTATTCACTACAAGTTTCTCGACACATCCTTTTGGGGTGAAATGGAGCGGAAGAGAGCCCAGAAACAACGGACTCACTTCACCTTCGCCACCGCAGCCCGATAGCCAGGTGACGCGATGAAGCGTTGCAAGATTTTCCCATCCGCAAAGTTCCACAAAATCACTTCACCATCATGTCCGCCGCTGGCGAGGGTTTTGCCATCCGGGCTGAGGGCGAGGGCTTGGACCCAGTCATTGTGACCCAAAAAAGTGCGGTTCCACTTGAATGGTTGAGCGTTGTAAACGCGGATTTCGCGGCTTTTATCTGCGGTGATGAGATTGGTGCCACTGCCCAGCAAACGCCAGATCTCGCCCCCAAAACCGCCGAGGGGTCGCGAATCTTTCACCACCTTGCCATCCTCGGCCTTCCACAGATGTAACCGGCGATCGCGTCCCACGGAGGCGATGTGGTTGGTGCCATCCGCAAAGGTCACGCCGAAAACGGGTTCTTCATGGCTCATATAGGCCGAGTGCATCTCTCCGGTGATGGCGTCATAAGCACGGGTCGTCTTGTCGCGGCTGGCTGAGGCGAGCCCTTTGCCATCCGGGCTCCAGGCGATGGCCATGACCCAATCTGCGTGTTGCTCGATCTTCCGCACCTCTTTGCCTGTCGCCACATTGAAGATGCGAATAGCATTGTCTGAACCACCCGAGGCGAGTTGCGTGCCATCTGGACTGAATTTCACATCCAGCACCACATCGGGCAGAGTGGCCAGTACCTTGGGCTCCGGCTTATCGAGCGGGATCAACAGTACCTCGCCGAGTTTACCGGACTGGCCGGTAGCGGCGGCGAGCAATTTGCCATCTGGTGAGAGCGAGAGCGCTTGCACTTCCGTGGCCACGTTGCGGATCCGCTTCACCGGCTGCTTGGTGGCGATGTCCCACACGATGATCTCATGGTAACCGCTGCTGATAAGTTGCTGCCCATTCGTGCTAAAGGCCAAGGCCGTCACGGGCAGGGGTTGGGCATAGACTTCTGGCGGCGCGGGATGCTGCTTCCGGGGCATGAGACTCACGAGGTCCATTTTCGGGTCAGCGCCATCGAACTTCGCGCCGTTCTTGATCCAGCGCTCGATGAGGGTGATCTGGGCAGCGGGCAGAGGGTCATCCTTCTGCGGCATCCGGCTATCGGGGTCTTTTTCTACCAGCAGGCGGTAGAACTCGCTCTTCTTCGGATCGCCAGGTGTGATGGCCGCTTCACCGCTAGAGCCCGGTTTCACCAGCCAATCGAAAGTATGCAGACGATACTTGCCCTTCGCCTTGTCCGCGCCATGGCAGGTCTGGCACTTGGCTACGAGAATGGGCGCGATATCGCGCGAAAAGCTGACCTCGCCGGACTTCTGTGCCTGAGCCGAATAAACGAAAGATGCCAGCAAACTGGCCAAAAATGTTAAGCGAAACGTCCGCATGGGTTATCAGACGCACGGTAAGGATGCTTTGTTCGCAAAACAAGCGGGGAAAGCGGGCACTTTTTGAACTTTTGTCAGTTGTCCCTTTTCTACGCAGGCGTATATTGTCACCTATCGTTATGCCACTGAACCGTCAACAGGTGTTGGACCTCTATTTCATGGATGCGCGCGCGAAGCTCATCGACATCGCCGCCTTTCTCGACCGAGTGGACCGTGCTGATGGGGAAGCCGACTTCCGCCTCGCTGCCTTCCGCCAAGCGTTGAAGGAACTGGATTCCGGCACGCCTGAACGCGCCAAGAATGTTCTTCTTTCCCTGAGTGACCCAAGCCTTGAACCGCTTGAGAAGGCCTCTGTCAAAGGCGCGATTGGTGCCTTTGCTGGCAATCTTAAGGGCTAATCGGTTGTGACAATTTTTCCTCAGCTTACCTCATGAGATACATCGAACCACACGGTCACATGGTCAGCCGCACGACTGATGATTATCAGGCCATGGTCACGGCGGGTTGCGAGGCGGTTTGTGAACCGGCTTTCTGGGCGGGCTACGATCGCAAGTCAGCCGATGGTTTTTACGATTACTTCTGCCAGCTTACGGAGCATGAACCGAAGCGTGCGGCGAAATTCGGTTTGGCCCACTTCTGCTGGCTCTGCATCAACCCGAAGGAATCTGAGGACGTCGGTCTGGCGAAGGATGTCATCGATCTCATCCCGCAGTTCATCGACAAGCCGGGTGTGCTGGGCATCGGCGAAATCGGGTTGAACAAGAATTCGCGGAATGAATTGAAAGTGCTGGAGATGCATGTGGAAGTGGCGGCGAAGTATGACCAGCTCATCCTCGTCCACACACCGCACTTGGAAGACAAGCTCAAGGGCACGAAGCTCATCCTCGATGTGTTGAAGAGCGACAAGCGCATTCGGCCCGAGCGCGTTATCATCGATCACGTGGAAGAGCACACCATCAAGCTGGTGAAAGATACGGGCATGTGGGCCGGCATGACGCTCTATCCCGAGAGCAAATGCACACCTGCGCGCGCCATCGACATGCTGGAGGTCTACGGCACCGATCGCATCTGGATGAACAGCGCGTGCGATTGGGGTATCAGCGTCCCGCTAGCCGTCCCGCGCACGATGCTGGAGATGAAGAAACGTGGTCACACGATGAGCCTCATCGACAAGGTTGCGTATCAGAACCCCATCCAGTTCATGAGCCAGTCACCGAAGTTCAAGCTGCCGCAGTGAGGTTTTGACAGGATCAACAAGATTTACAGTAAGTAAAAAGCGGATGGCGAGATCGCCATCCGCTTTTCGTTCTTAATCTAAAGGCTGTGCGCTTTACGCCAGATCAAAGAGCAACAGGTGCCCTTTGCTGCTAGTGCTGAACGAGAGCTCTTTCTCGTCACTCACGGCGGCGCCATCGCCGGATTCCAGCGTCACACCGTTCAGCGTCACGGGGCCTTCCACCACTTGCACCCAGGCATGACGGCCGGGGGACAGCCTGTAGTTCAGGCCTTTATCCGGCGTGAGCTTGCCAGCGCTGAGCGTGACATCCTGATGGATCTTCAAGGTGCCTTCGCCCGGCTCTTTCGCCGCGACGGTAGACCAGGTGCCCGGTTGTAGGCCCAAGATGGACTTCTGCTCGTAGCCGGGGCGCAGACCCTTCTTCTCCGGCAAGAGCCAGATCTGCAACAGATGCACGGGCTCGATGGGCGAGTAGTTGAACTCGCTGTGCTGGATGCCCGCGCCGGCGGTCATGCGCTGCACATCACCGGCTTTGATGACCTCGCTGTTGCCGAGACTGTCGCGATGTTGGAGCGCGCCGCTGAGCACGTAAGTGACGATCTCCATGTCACGATGCGGGTGCGTGTCGAATCCGCCACCGCCAGCCACACGGTCTTCATTGATGACGCGCAGGGAGCGGAAGCTCATGTGCTGCGGATCATAGTAATTCGCAAACGAGAACGTGTGGTAGGAGTCCAGCCAGCCGAAGTTGGCATGTCCACGGTCATTGGAGGGGCGTTTCACGATCATAACATTATCTTTCTCGATTTTTGGTTTTTCAGCAAATCAGTTTCAATTCTTCGCTTCCAATTTCTTGGCGACCAGTGCGTCCAAGGACCACCTGCCTGCACCTTGGATCACGACGGCGAAGGCGAGCACGGCCATCAGGATATGATACTCGTAGCCTTCACCGGCCTGCTTGCCGCTCCAGTTCATGAAGAAGCCATTGGCCGTGTGCGCCATGAGCGCGGCGACGGTGATGGTCGCCCCGATGCCGAATGCTGCGAGGCGTGTGCCGAGTCCCAACACCAGGCCGATGGGCCCGAGGAACTCCGCGAGGATCGCGAGCACAGCCACCGGCGCGGGAATGTTCATGCTCTCCGTGAAGAACTTCATCGTGCCGCTAAAGCCGTAGCCGCCGAACCAGCCGAGCACCTTTTGGGCGCCATGCGGGAACATCACGACAGCGAGGCCGAGGCGCATGAGCACGGGCGCGAAGTCATTGCGCGTCTGGAAGAATAATTGCAGCGCTTTCATAAATCTCTTTTGTTTAGCGTTCGTATTTTCAGATCAGAACTTCGCGATGTGCGCGATGGCTTCCGTGGTTCCTGCGGTCACGGCTTTTTCTTTGCCGTCCGCTCCGTTGAGCGTGCTGTTCACATACACGGACTTCACATCCGTGAAGCCGATGAAACCGAGCACGAGTTCCAGATACTTGCTCTGGAGGTCGTAGTTCTCCCACGGCGTGCCTTTCGGGTATTGGCCGCCTTGGGCGTAGATCACGAGCGCGGGCTTGCCGGTCACCAGACCTTTGTAGCCTTCGCTCGGCGTGAAGCTGAACGTGAGGCCGGGTTGCAGCAGCACATCGATGTAGTGCTTCAGGATATACGGCACGCCGAAGTTCCACATCGGAAGCGAGATCACATATTTGTCTGCCGATTTGAACTGCGCCGCGATGCGCTCCACTGCTTCCCAAGCCGCCTTCTGCTCCGCCGTATGCGGCTGGCCATGCATGATGGCGTACTTCGCATCAATTGTGGATTGGTCGAACCGCGGCAACTCCGTGCCCCACAGGTCCAGCGTCTCGACGGTGTCTTCCGGATGCGCAGCACGATAGGCGTTCAGGAAGTTCTGGGCGACCTCGATGGAGGCGGAGCGTTCCTTGCGGGGTGAGGCTTCGATGTAAAGTATTTTGGCCATAAGATCAGTGTGTTTAAAGTTTTTCGATTTCGTTTTAAACTGCTGATGACTCCTGTTGCTCAAAGCGTGCCAACTCGATTTAGTTTTGATAAAAAATCATAAGTATTTAATTATAAATTATTTATGACTGCTTGTTAGGGCTGGCTCAAGGTGTGAAAAGAGGTTCTATTTTTAGTTAAACAACGAATCGGCGTTGTTTAACTAAAAAATAACGAGATAGGGTGAGAAAGATTACTGCAACCGGAACGGCAGCCGCTGGAGAGGCGGAGCCTGTTCGGTGGGGGAAGCGGCGTTGGGCTTTGCCATCGGTGAGTGTGCCGCTGGTTTCATGAGCCAGGGAATCAACGCCAAAGCCGCGCCAATGACGATCAGAGTGGCGGCGAGGATGATGGATGCGGCTGACATCGGGCGCGGAGCCAGCAGCCAGACGGCCAGTGCACCAGCGACCAAGGCACCATCAGCCACCCAGAACGGCCAACGGGGCAGGGTATTCAAGCCACTCCCGACGGGCAATGCTTGGCTCTTACGCGGGTAGATCGAGGGGCCTTTGCCGGTTGAAGCGTTCGTGGTGGAGCGGGATTCGGTCTTGGTAGTGTCCGAAGTGACGACAGTCGGCGTCACTGTGGCCGTTTCCGGGCGCGCCACTGTCTTCGGGTCCACCGACAAGGTAGGGATGCCGGTGACCACCTGCGCTTCATCCATCAACGGTTTCAATCCGCGACCTAGTACAGAGCGTGCCACACCGTCAAATTGCGGGACAGTACGCCCAGGTGCAACTGGAAATTGTTCACAAAATTATTTTGAACGCTTGACATGGATGCTTTGTATTACAAAGTAGCAATATGAAGTCCGATTGGGCCAGCGAGAATCTGCAGGTGATCCGAACGCTCATGGAACGTTCCGTCATGTATCGCCGTGCCTTGGCGCCCATGACCCTGACGGCCGGGGTGCTCGGATTGGTGGCGGCGGCCATCGGTTGGTTTGCCAAGCTGGACCAGCCAGAGGTCTTCATCACGCACTGGGTGGTGGCGGCCGGAATCATCAATGCGGTCGCCTTGCTGCTGGCCCGCAAGCAGGCGATCAATGAGCAGGAGGCTTTCTGGTCCCCGCCTACCAGACGTATCGCGCTTGCCTCGGCTCCCGGTTTCCTGGCAGGTGGTTTCCTGACCTTGGCCATCGGTCTGCGTTGGGCTACGGATGCCGAGGTCATTCCTTGGCTCATTGTGATCTGGATGCTGTTCTACGGGTGCGCGCTCTGTGCGGCGGGTTTCTTCATGCCGCGCGGCATCAAACTTTTCGGCTGGCTATATTTGGCATTGGCTTTCCTGATGTTGTTCGTGGTGTGGCCGCAGTGGCTTAAACTTTCCGTGCAGCAAAATCACCTGGTGATGGGCGTTGTCTTTGGCGGCGTGCATCTGGCCTACGGGATCTATCTGCACTTCACAGAAAAACGCGGTGATGCATCGTGAACCCAGAACCTTTTTTACAGCTCGACCGTGTCATCCACGAGAAGGGGCGCATGGCCATCATGTCCCTGCTCGCGGCCCGGGCGGAGCTGTCGTTCACGGAGCTGCGCGATTCGCTGGGCATGACGGATGGCAACATCACGACGCACATCCGTACGCTGCAACAGGCCGGTTACATCGCGGTGACGAAGAGTGTGCACGAAAGACGGCCCCTGACGACCTGCTCGCTGACGCCCGCCGGACGGAAGGCGTTCGAGGACTACATCAATCTGCTCGAGCAGATCGTGAAACAGACCAAGGGATAAACCGATAACGACCGATATCACTATGTGTGATCTGATGCAAAAGCCTCTGCTTAATTACTTTGTGTTGCAAAGTGATTTTGCCTCACCAGATCACCCAAGCTTTCAACCTGATAAAACTCTATGAAAATCCTACGCGCAGAACATCTCGGCATGTGTTTCGGTGTGCGCGATGCCATCGCCCTCGCGAAGGCTCAAGCCGCCCAACAGCCGGTCACCATCCTGGGCCAGCTCGTGCACAACGAGACGGTGCTCAGCGATCTGAAACAAAGCGGCGTGCGGATGGCCGAACAGCTCGGCGACGTCACCACGCCGAACGTGCTCATCACCGCCCATGGCACTTCACAGCGCCACCTCGCACAGATCCGCGAGCGTGGGCTGGAGGTCTTCGAGGCGACGTGTCCATTGGTCCACTACGCCCATAGTTCCGTGCTGAAGCTCGCGCGCGCGGGCTATCACCCGGTGATCATCGGTCAGCGCAATCACGTGGAGGTGCGCGGTCTGACGGGCGACCTCGATGCTTTTGATGTGGTGCTAAGTGAGGAGGACATCGCGGCGCTTAAACCGCGCGAGCGCTTCGGCGTGGCCTCACAGACCACCCAGCCGATCGCCCGGGTGCGTGAATTGGTCAGCGTGTTGAAGCGGCAGTTTCCGCAGAGCGAGGTGCGGTTCATCGACACCGTGTGCCAGCCGACGAAGCAACGCCAACGCGCGGCCGAGGAACTCGCGCAGCAGAGCGATGTGGTGATCGTGGTCGGTGGAGCGAACAGCAACAACACGAAAGAACTCGTGAACACCTGCTGGCGGTATTGCCCATATGTGCACCACGTGCAAGGGCCGAAGGATGTGAAGGCAGAATGGTTCGCGCATGCGGAAATCATCGGCCTCACAGCGGGCACATCGACACCGGATTCACTGATCGATGCTGTGGAGGCGCGGCTGAAGGAGATAACCAATCAAACCAACATACAGGAGAAAACACATGAACTGGCGACGCTACTTTGAATGGAACCGTGATCGGGCGGAGGAGATTCCGTGGGATCGTGAGCTACAACTGGAGCCGCACCTGCGGCAGCCCTTGATCGAATCGTTGCGACATTTCCAGCTCGGGGAGAGCGGGGATGGGTTGCATATCCGGCGTTCGGCGCGGGCGACCGGGGATGAGTTGTATGCGGGGAACGTGGACCTGTTCATCGCCGAGGAGCAACGGCATTCCCGCTGGATGGGACAGATACTGCAAAAGTTGAACGTGCCGCTGATGCAGCAGCACTGGAGCAATGATGTGTTCATCCACTTGCGCCGCCTGTTGGGGCTGAAGCATGAACTGCTCATCCTGCTGGTGGCGGAGATGATCGCGAAGCGCTACTTCCGCGCGTTGCGAGATGGCACGCAAGATCCCACGCTGCGCGCGGTGTTCAGTCGCATCCTCAGTGATGAGGAAGGGCATCTCGCGTTTCATATCGATTACCTGCAGCGCATGTTCGCGGGCAAATCCCTGCTCAGCCGCGGGCTCATCCGCATCATCTGGCGCATCATCTTCCGGGCGACTTGTGTGGTGGTCATCTTCGGGCATGGGCGCGTCTTGCGGGCCTGTGGTGTCTCGGCCACGCAGTTCTGGTGGGATAGCGGATTGATCTTCGATGAGGTTGCCGCGGCGATCCTGAGCTGTGCCGTGTGGAGCAAACCACCTGGAGCGCCGGTCTCCGACCCGGCGTAGGAGGCGAATCTGCAATAAACGTATTTTTGCAAAACTTATCAAGCAGGGGGAGATCATGAATTCATCAGCGTATCCACGCACGGGGCCGGAGACTGGCGCTCTGCCTGACTGGCTGATGCCACAGGCGGTGTGGCGCACGGCCTTGGCCTTGATGGCGGCTACATTCCTGTGTGTGGTGCTTTTAGGTGCCCGCATGAAAGTGACGGGGCAATTCTACTTCCTCTATCTGGTCTGGAACCTGTTCCTCGCCTGGATACCACTGGGGTTTGCCATCACGACGCGCGTATTGTTTGAGCGAAGTGGTTGGAGCTGGCTCACCTTGGCGTCGGGCACTGCGTGGTTGCTGTTTCTGCCCAATGCCTCTTACATCGTCACGGATCTCATCCACTTACGGAGTCATCCGCCGGTGCCGCTGTGGTATGATGCGGCGCTCTTCGCTGCGTTCGCGTTCACGGGCGTGGCGCTGGGCTTCATATCACTGCGCTTGATCCATGATGTGGTGGCGCAGCGCCGTGGCTGGTTCCGTGGCTGGCTGTTCGTCTTTGCGGTGCTGGCGCTCTGTGGGTTTGGCATCTACCTCGGGCGCATCGAGCGGTGGAACAGTTGGTCCGTGCTCACGGAGCCGCATGTGCTGATCGGGGATCTGCAGACGATGTTCGGCTCGCTCCAGAGTATCCGTTACACCCTGCGGTTCACTGGTGTTTTCTTTGTCTTTCTCACGCTTTGTTACGTGTTGCTTTCCGGCCTGTTGTACTGGCCGGTGCCTGCCATGTCCCACACCCAGAATGACCGCCGATAGACCATCGGCAAACTCAAGGAACCTATGAAATCGATACCCGAATCAATGCCCTCTCTCGCTGATGCTTCATCGGCGAAGGCCAAGGAGGACGGAAAGGGAGGAGCGCCTGCCGGATTGCACTGGTGGCTGCTCGGCATGCTGGGTGTGGGCGTGGTGGGTGATGCTCTGCTGCGCGTGACACCGTTCGGATTGAACATCACCGCCTGGATCTGGTTCATCGGCTTGTCCGTGCTGCTCTTGTTCGTTCAGGAGCGCCAGCGGATGAACCGCACGCAAGGGTTGTGGTTCGGTGTGGCACTTTCATTTGCGTTGTTGTTCGGCTGGCGGGATGCGGAAGGGCTGCAGTTCTTCAATCTGGTATCCATGCTGGGATCGGCGGGACTCACGTTTTGGCTGGCCGGAAAGGGGCGTACCAACTTGGGCGGCCTCATCCTGACCGGTGTGCGGATGGCGGGCGGGCTCGTGCTGCCATTGATCGGTGCGTTTCAAGTGATCGGACAATGGGTGATGAAGAGTTCTCTGGCAGGGCGTTTAGGTGAGAGCGGATTCTGGGCAAAGAGCGTGCGTTACATAGTGGGTTTGATCATCACAGTCCCGGTCCTCGTGGTGTTCGCCGGGCTTTTCGCTTCGGCGGATTCGATGTTCCGGGATTTCGTCCGGTCACTGTTTGATTTCAATATCAATGACGTTGTCTCCCATGTGTTTTTCATCGCGGTTTTCACGTGGCTGGGTGCAGGGGTGTTTTACTGGCTGTGGCCGCGTGAAGTGAAAAACAGTTTGAATGAGCCGGTTTCGCCGGAACTGCTCGGCGGCATCGAAGTAGGTGTGTTGCTGACCGCACTGAACGGGTTGTTCCTCGTCTTCATCCTCTTTCAGGTGCAATACCTTTTCGGTGGGGATGCGCTGGTGCAACGCACGGCGAATCTTTCGTACGCGGAATATTTCCGGAGCGGATTCTTTGAATTGATCGCCGTGGCGGCACTGGTGTTGCCGTTACTGTTGGTGTGCGATTGGTTGTGGAAGCGGAGTGAGAGCAAAACGCGGTTTCGCCAAATGGCGATGTGTCTGCTTATCCAACTGGGCGTGGTGATGGCGTCCGCTTTCAAGCGGCTGGCCTTGTATCTCGAAGCGTACGGGCTGACGGAACAGCGACTGTATGCGGCGGCGATCTTGTGTTGGCTGGGATTCGCTGCGTTGTGGCTGGGACTTACGGTCTTGCGCGACCAGCGGCCTTACTTTGCGCCGGGTATTGTGGTGGCGGCGTTCGCGATGATCCTGGCGTTGAATATCTACAATCCAGATGCACGCATTGCCGAGCATCAGTTGAGTCGCAAGGAAGCGGGGAAGAATTGGGATCTCGATTATCTGCTGCTCCTAAGCGCGGATGCAGCGCCGGTGCTGGTGGGAAATCTGGAGAAGCTGGATGCCGCCGAAAAACAACGGGTGCTGGAGAGATTGGCCGGGCGGTGGACGCACGCGACGGAGGACTGGCGCACGAGCAACTGGTCCCGCTGGCAAGCGGCGAAGTGGAAGAAGGAGAATGCGAGCTTGGTGCAGGGAATGACATTGCAGGGTAGTCCGGAAGGGGCATCGGGAAAATCAGATTCTAGTCTGAGACGCTAGATGTCATAACCAATGCACGCCATGTCGGCACGACATCATCCAATTATTATCTCTGGACTAAGTCTGGTCATCGCCATAGCAATCTGGCTGCCGTGCGTGCATCTGTTTTTCATGCCTAGTTGGGATGAAATTCACTCCAGCAAGGATATTCCGGCGAAGGCCATGGCGATGGCCGCAAGACACACCCAGATGTGGCGAGATCCAGCTCAGCGTGAGCAAGTTTTGGAGACTATGCGCCAGAGCAATGCGGAATGGGATTTCATGGGGCGCACGTTCCTTGTGCTGTCACTATGCGAGATGAGCCTGCGTCAACCCGCTTTGACAGAGGAGTATCTCCCGATAGTGGATGGCATTATTGAAGAAACCATCCGGTTGGAGCAGGAGCAGGGTATGTATTTCTTCCTCATGCCGTATGCGAAGGCCAAGCCCTTTGTGGCGCAACCGGCTCGCAGCCTTTTCATCGAGAGTGAGATCGCCCTGATGCTGGCGGCGCGGCAGATGGTGAAGCGGAAACCGGAGAACGAGCCGATACTTAAGAGACGGATTGATGCGATGGTGGAGCGTTTGCAAACCAGTCCTCGCAACGTGATGGAAAGTTATCCCGATGAATGCTGGCTCTTCGACCACAGCATGGCGCTGGCGGCAATCCGTATCAGCGACCATCTGGATGGCCGCGATCATGGGGCACTTTTGCAGCAATGGCTGGCCCAGGCGAAGCAGACGTTGATGGATGAGAAAAGCGGCCTGCTCATCTCCAGCTTCACCGAGCGGCGGCAACCCTTGGATGGACCGGAAGGTTCTTCCATCTGGCTGGCGGTGCATTGTTTGCGGCTGGTGGATGAGGGGGTTGCGAGGGAGCAGTATGAACTCGCCAAGCAGCATCTGGCCCGCGAGCTATGCGGCTTCGCGTGGTCCCGGGAGTGGCCCGCGAGTGACCAGGGAATGCTGGATATCGATTCGGGCGCAGTCATACCGGTCTTGGAGGTGAGTCCGGGCGGCAGCGGTCTGGCTTTCATCGGGGCGGCTTCGTTTGCGGACAAGCGATTCCTGCGGCAGTTGCATACCACGCTAGATTTCGCGGCCTTTCCCACGAAGGAGAACGGCCGGTTGCGTTACAGCGCGAGCAATCAGGTGGGAGATTCGGTGATGCTTTATTCTTTAGTGCTCGGTCCCATGTGGGAACGGGTGATGAAAGGAACAAAATGAAATGGCATAAACCTATTTGGATGCTGTGTGTCGCGGTTAGTGTCGCTATCCTTGGGTTGTTTCTCGTGTTGAATCTGCTGGGGTGGCGGGAGAATATGACGATACTCACAGGGACCGTTCCGCCGGGAACCGATCGCGCAGAGGCGAGTATCAAGGCTGTGGCATATATCCTCAGTTATTTCGCTTCGGTGATCGTTGTGCCGATACTGCTGCTGACGACAGGAATCGGTTATGTATGGGGACGTTGCTTTGGAGAGGTGAGAGGTTAGTTCCGCCGCCTGATCTCGGCGGCTATGAAGGAGAATTTATGACAACCTTGAAACGCATCCGCATCTGTATGACTGTGATGATCGTCGGGCTGGTGTTTAGCGGGTTGACGGCGATTCCGTTGGAGACGGAGCTGAAGCTGATGGCTGATTGGCTCGACGTAGATCTGAACGGGCCAGCGCCGGAAGCGGGGCTGGGGCATTGGATCTATCGCGTGGCGCAGGGGCTCATGGAGATGAACGCGAAGCATCCGTTTCTCGCGTACGGGTTCGACTGGCTGGCGTTCGCGCATGTGGTGATCGCGATCGCGTTCATCGGCGCGTGGCGCGATCCGGTGCGGAATGTGTGGTTGTTCGAATTCGGCAAAATCGCGTGCGTGCTGGTGATCCCGTGGGCGCTGGTGTTCGGAGAGGTACGCGGGATACCGTTTTACTGGCGGCTGATCGATTGTTCGTTCGGGGTGATTGGGTATGTGCCGATGTGGTTGTGCGCGAAGTGGGTTGGAGAAATGACAAGAGAACGTAAAGCGTGATGCGTAATACGTAACTGGGGAGGGTTTTCGACAGGATTAGCAGGAACAGGTTACACCCCGACTTGCTGGCACGGGGTAAACCGGCGGACAATTTTTTTAGACAGCATTAACAAGATTTACAGGATAGCGGTGGTTTATCGTTTCCCAGTTACGCATCACGTATTACGAATCAGCATCACGGTACCACGATGCGGAGGGCGCGGGGCTGGACGGTGATGCGGGCGGGGAGAGAGCCGATGGTGTCGCCTTCGAGTTCGAGAGGGGTATCGGTTGAAGCGGTGAGTTCGAGGCAGTTGGTGCGGAAGCATTGCACGCCGGCCTTCTGGATATGCGCTCCGGTGAGTTGTGTGGTGCCGAGGCGGCAGAGCATGGGGAAATCGATGCGAGGGAAAATGGAGACATCGATGAGGCCGTCGGAGGGGTCAGCATCCGGGAAGACGGGGAATTTACCGCCGTAATATTTGCCATTGCCGATGAGCACCAACTGGCCGGTGCCGGAGTTCACGCAGTTCTTCGCTTCGATTTGATGCGGCTTCTCAGCCAAGGCACGGAAACCGGCGACCACGTAGGCGATGGGGCCGACGAGCTTTTTCATCTGCCAGTTCACGAGCTGGATGGCGCGGGCATCGAGTCCCGCACCGGCCAGTTGCACAAAGCAGCGACGTTCCCGTTTATCCGGCAGGTCATGCTCCACCCAAGGGAGATCGATGGTGCGTTCGTTGCCGTGCTGGATGATGGCCCAGGCTTTGGTGACATCGGTGGGGATGCCGTATTCCTTGGCGTAAACGTTGACGGTGCCCAAGGGTAAAACGCCGAGGCGGGCAGACTTCAATCCTTCGGGGACACTGGCGATACCATTGAGGACTTCATTTACCGTGCCATCGCCGCCGGCGGCGACGATTGTTTCAAAACCGTCACGAACGGCTTCCGCCGCGAGGAGGCTGGCTGTGCCTGCCGCCCAGGTGAGCTTCAAGGCGCATTGCGAACCGATTTCATCCAGGTGACGGCGGAGGCGTCTGGCCTTCTCGCCTTTCGCCACCGGGTTGAAGATGACGCACGTACGCATACGGTGAGGACATGTTGGTGGGAAAGGGGCAAGTGTCGAGGGATTTCTCAGGATGATTGGCATTGGGATGAAACATGGACTACTTTACGTCCTATGTTCATTGCCGGACTGGGTTCAGCGGTTCCGCCACATTGCTACACTCAAGCAGAGTGTTGGGAGGCGTTTCAAGCGGCTGCGCCTTTTGCCCGGTTGCCTGACCGGTCACGCGCCATTTTGCGGAAGGTCCTCTCGGGTGCCAACGGCATCGCGACACGTCATTTCGCCGTCTCGCCGTTGAGCAGTGCGTTTGAGATTACGCCGGATATTTTGCACAAGCGCTTTGAAGTGGCGGCTCCGGCCTTGTGCACCGAGGCAGCGCGCAAAGCGTTGGACGATGCGCGGGTGGGGGTGGAGGAGATCGATGCGGTGGTCATCAGCACCTGCACGGGTTACCTGTGCCCAGGATTGACGAGTTATGTTGCCGAGCGCCTGGGCTTGCGGGCGAATGTGCTGGCGCTCGATTTGGTGGGGCAAGGATGCGGGGCATCGATACCGAATCTGCGCGCAAGTGAGGCGTTGCTGGCAGCCGGTCGCGCGCAGCACGTGCTCTCCATCTGCGTGGAGGTGTGTAGTGCGGCGCTGTATGTGGATGATGATCCGGGCGTCCTGATCAGTAATTGTCTTTTCGGTGACGGTGCTGGGGCAGCCATCGTTTCGGTCCAAGCGCCGACCCATCAGCGCCGAGTCGAGTGGCTGGATACAGATACGGTATTGAGCCCACCAGACCGCGATTATCTGCGCTTCGAACAGCGTCAAGGGATGCTGCGGAATCTGCTGGCGCGCCAGGTGCCGGGCATCGCGGCAAAGTTTGTGGAAGAGGTTCTGACGACGGTGCTGGAACGGAATGAGATTTCACGCGAGCAGATCGCCGCGTGGTTGTTGCATCCGGGTGGGCGGGATGTGTTGCGAGCCCTGCAGGATCGCTTGGGATTGCAGGAAAAGGATCTGAAATGGAGCGCATCCGTGCTGTATAACAACGGAAACATCAGCAGTGCTTCGCTTTATTTTGTGATGCAGAGCGCTTTGCGGGGGGGGCATCCGGGTGGATGGTGGTGGCTGAGTTCGTTTGGGGCGGGGTTTAGCTGTCATGGGGCATTGGTGAGGGTGGAGGGGTGAACCGCAGAATACGCAAGATGCCCGGGAAAAGTTAAGGGTGCGTGATAGTTAGCATACATGTGCTGATGGCTGACATGAGATCATGAGTTTGGCGGCGAGAAAGCTGGAGCCGGAGTGGCTGGATGAATTGCCGGCGAGTGCGCCGGAGGCAGTACATTCGCGGGGTGATCTGCGACGCCTCAACGGCTTGATGGGAAGCGCGCGCTTGCTGGCGGCGACGGCGCGGGAACTGAAGTTGCGGCCACCAGGCACTTTGGTGGAGCTGGCTTGCGGTGATGGGATTTTGGTACAGCAGTTGCTTGAACGGACCGCATGGAAACCCGATCGGCTTATCTTGCTCGACCGGCAGCCGGTGGTGACGGAGGAGACGATGGGGCAGTTACGCAGGTTCAGTCCGCAGGTGGAGGTGGTCACGGTGGATGTGTTTGAGTGGTTGGGGGGAGAAACAACGCCGTCAGTCGATCTCATCACGACGAATCTTTTTCTGCATCATTTCGAGGACGACCGATTGCGGACGTTGTTAAAATTGGTCGCGGCAAAAAGCAGCGCGTTCATCGCGTGTGAGCCTGAGCGGGCGGCCTTTGTGCTCTTCACTACGAAATTGATCGGGTTGATCGGGTGCAATCATGTGACCAGGCATGATGCAGCCATCAGTGTGAAGGCCGGTTTTCAGTCAACTGAACTTTCACAGCTTTGGCCGGCGGATCTGACTTGGACCATCAGGGAAGGGTCGCGCGGATTGTTCAGCCATTGCTTTGGTGCAAGAAAATTCACAGCTACCCGTGAAACATGAGACCGATCACTATCATCGGCGGCGGGTTGGCGGGGTTGACGCTGGGTATTGCCTTACGACGCGAAGGAGTGCCGGTGACATTGCACGAAGCGGGGCAGTATCCGCGGCACCGGGTGTGTGGTGAGTTTCTGAGCGGGCGAGGGGTGGAGATACTGAGGGAAATGGGGTTTTATGAAAAACTGGTGGCGGCAGGTGCGCGGGAAGCGCGGACGCTTAAGTTTTTTACCGGAGAGGACGCTACGAAGGTGATGGGGATGCCGACACCGGCGTTGTGCCTCTCCCGCTACCGGCTGGATGCGTTGCTGGCGGAAGCCTTTGTTCGGCTAGGCGGGTATTTGCGGACGGGGAGCCGTTATGTCGATGGCTATGGGGAAGGGGTCATCCGGGCGACGGGGCGACAAGTGCAGACGGAAGTGGACGGGTGGCGGTGGATCGGAATCAAGGCGCATGCCCTCGACCTGACATTGGAAGCGGATCTGGAGATGCACTTGGGGCCGGATGCCTATGTAGGGCTTTGCGGGGTAGAAGAGAACCGGGTGAATGTTTGTGGATTGTTCCGCACTCGGGAAACTATGGCTGACTTGAAAGAAACGTGGCAAAGCCGCCTAGGTGGTGATGATAAGTCAACTTTAACGGAAAAGCTGTCTAGTATCACTTTTGATAAAGAATCGTTCTGTGTCGTGGCGGGATTGCCAATCAGGCCATTCCAGAAAGGTGACAGTGCGGTGTTAAGTGTCGGAGACGCGGTGGCGATGATTCCTCCCGTTACCGGTAACGGGATGTCGTTGGCGATTGAATCTGCTTGGTTAGCGGTTCGAGATATCTTAAACTATTGTCACGGTGACCATGACTGGCGGGATACTCAAGGCCTTGTCCGGCAAGGTTATATCCGAGACTACGGTAAGCGCTTGCGCTGGGCGAATTGGTTGCAGACAGGGATGTTTCACCCATTTACCCGGAAAATCCTGATTCAAGGTGTACCTGTGGTGCCTGCTCTGTTCCGGTTTAGTTTTGGTGTCACAAGGGGCTGATTAGTGTCACTAGGTGGCACACATTCATGAGGGAATGCCTGAGAATGGCCCACGGATTGCTAATCAATTCAGACAGTTGGAAAACTGGTTGATCGGTAACCTGGAGACACACGTGAAACAACGGATTTTGGTAGTAGATGACGAGTCTGTTATTGGAGAAACGCTTAAAGCTTATCTCGAAGCGCAAGGTTTTGGAGTATCAGTGCTGACGGATGCGGTAGGTCTAGTCCCAATACTGGACAGTGAGTTCTATGAATTGGTCATCTTGGATTTGGCGTTGGCCGATGCGGATGGTCTTGAAGTGCTGGAATTGCTGAAAGAAAAACACCCCAAACTGCCCGTGCTTATCCTGACCGGGATGGGCTATGATGACGAGCTGATGCGGGAAGCGATGCGGTTGCGGGCGGACGGGTATATGAGCAAGACAGTGGCTCTGCCGCATCTGGTGGCTGAAGTGAGGCGGATTCTGCGTGGTGCGAATGCCGCAGTGAAAACGGCGACCGGCACGTAAGTCGTTCTGGAATGAATTTGTGGCCGACGATAAGTATATTTTGCTGGCGGAGACCCCGCCCCGGTGTGTAAGTCCTAGCGCACCGGTCAGTTAATAACGTTACGGGTGGTCTGCAGCACCCGGACAAGGCCTCCGTTCGTGGCCAGACGAATATCGTGAACGACATTGGCATCGATTTGTATTTTTCGCGGGAATATCTGAAGCCCGCCATCATCATCTCACTCCTAAGTGTGTGGGTGCTGGTCGGCCTCTTTTATTACCTGAACCGGTACACCAAGCGGCGCTACTTCACGACCTGGACGGTAGCGTGGATGTTTTACGCTATCTGGCTGACGCTGAGTCTGAGCCTGCAGAATGCTCCGGACCGGCCATTGCTGGTGATGCTCAAGCATTGGTGCATATGCATCTCAGCCGTCTTTCTCTTATGGGGTAGTGCGCGTTTCCTGAACCAGGCGGTGCGGCAGATCGAGGTGGCGTTGTTCATGGGGTTCCTGCTGGTGTGGAGTTTTGTCACGTCGTTCTATCTGGATGATTCGTTGCAGGCCCAGTTGCCCATTTTCGGGCTCATCTGTCTAACGAGCCTCATCACCTCATTCTGTTTTCTTCAATTCCGCCTGCGGCAGCCTTACATCGGTTCAGGCCTGTTGAGCGTGGGTTTCTTTCTCTGGGCGGTTTACATGGCCGCTTATCCGTTCCTTCAAGCGTCGGAATATTTGATTACGGCGGGCTATTTTATCTCTGCCGTGGTCCAGCTCTTTATTGCGGTGAGCATGATCGTGCTGGTGCTGGAGGAGGCCCGGACGCGTAACGAACTGGCTTTGCAGCAGATGCGCGCGCACAAGAGCGAGACGGAAGTGCTGCAATCGCGCATCGCTTCTACGGAAGAGCGATATCGGAGCCTGTTCGACCAGGCCAGCGAAGGGATCGTCATCGCCGGGACGGAGGATATGCGGGTGCTGGAGTTGAATCAGACGGCCCGTCGTCTGCTGGGGGTTTCCCGGATGGACAGCATCCCGCAGCCCTTGTCCACATTCTTGGAGTTGAGCGATGGGAAATCGAAACCGGTGGACGGTCCGGAATGGTTTTCGGCCTTGCGTCAGGCACGGCAGGTGAAGATCACGCGTAAGGATGGCAGCAGCACGCCAGCGGAGGTGGATGGCGCGGTCATCAAGTTCGATGGCCGTCCAGCCTATCAGTTCTTCATACGCGAACTGACGGAGCGCACCCGGCTGGAACAGCAGCTCCGGCAGGCGGAGAAATTGTCCGCTCTGGGGCAGTTGATTTCTGGTGTGGCGCATGAGCTGAACAACCCGCTGGCGGTCATCAAGGGGTATCTGGAGCTGGTCCTGGCCCGGCATGACATCAACAACCAGACGCGCACCGATTTGGAGAAGGTCGCTTCGGAAGCGAACCGGGCGGCCAAGCTGGTGAACAACTTCCTCTCCTTCGCCCGTGAACAACCAGCGCAGCAGCGGATGACGAACCTTAATGAGCTCATCCAGCGCGTGGCGGAGTTGCGCCGGTTCGACCTGCGGGTGGCCAGCGTGGACCTGGTTTTCGAACTGGATCCCGACCTCCCGAACACATTGGTGGATGCCGACCAGTTGCAGCAGGTGCTGGTGAACCTCGTCACCAACGCCATCCATGCGCTGGTGGAAGTGCCCATGCCGCGGCGTCTGCTCATCACCAGCAACCTGCAGAACGGTAACATCATCCTGGCCGTGCAAGACAACGGGCCGGGTGTCCCCGCCGAGTATATCGCCCGCATCTTCGAACCGTTCTTCACCACGAAGGAAGTCGGCACTGGCACCGGACTCGGACTGTCCATCGCGCACAGCATTTTGGCGGATCATCAGGGTCGGATATATTATGAAGAGGCGACTGGTGGCGGGGCGCGGTTTGTGCTGGAAATGCCGGTGCGGCAAGGTCCAGAAGAGTCGGCGGCTGAACCCGTGAAAGAAGAAAAAGAAAATCTCCGGGCGGGCGTGCAGAACGCAGAGAACGTCCGCATCCTGATCTTGGACGACGAACGGGCCATCGCGGAGTTGCTGGGGGAGATGCTCGGACTGCTGGGGTATCAGGCGGAACTTTGCCATAACGGGCAGCAGGCCTTGAACGTGATTGAAACGGAAGATTTCGACGTGGTCCTTTCGGATTTCCGCATGCCGATGATGGATGGCCAAGAGTTTTACAAACGGGCCATCAAGATCAAGCCGGGGCTGACCCGGCGCTTTGTTTTCCTTACGGGAGATGTGGTCAGTGAAGACACCCGTGATTTTCTTTCCTCGACCGGTAATCCGCACATCGCCAAACCCTTCCAGTTGAATAAAGTGGAGGAAGCGGTCATCAAGGTGCTGCGTGAGCAGGCCGTGGCGAACTGATCTTTTTTCCGCGTCCCCAAGCTTCCTCGGAAGTATCCATTCCAACAGGGCAACTCTCACTTGGTTTGTGGCAATTAAGGCGAAGCGACCTTTCATCAAGTGGATTAAGTATTGAGTGGAACCTGAGAGAGCAGTGATGGCGACGGTGAGGGAGTCAGAGGTTCGTAGAAGTTGGTCAGAGTCGGTTTGGAGATTGGTGTCAGAGGTTCCCGGGGACCGGTGGCGGTAGGTGGCCGGTCCCACGTAACACCACCCTACCGGAAAGGGTTAGCGGGTTATGAACACGGCAGCACATTGGGATCCTTTCAAAGAGATGGAAGAGTTACAGGATCGTCTCGGCACCTATTTCGGCCGCCCTCCCCTGAAGACCGGAAAGGTACAGTTGGAAAGACCGGCGTCCTCGCCGTGGAGGCCGCAGGTGAACATCACCGAGGAAGCGCAGCAGTATGTGGTGAAAGCGGAGCTGCCCGAACTGCGGCGTGAGGAACTGACGGTGACGGTGGAAGACGGAATCCTCAAGCTCGCAGGGGAATGGCAAAGGGTGCAGTCCGAAGGTGGGAATCCGCTCCGGGTCCAAGGCAGCTTTGTGCAGAGTCTGGTGCTGCCCGCAGGGACGGATCCGGCGACGGTGACGGCGGAGTTCGATGACGGTGCGCTCCAGGTGCGTGTCCCGAAGACGCAATTGCCGCAGACGAAGACCATCACGTTGAAGGTCGAGTGAATCACGCGCCCCTGACGGAGGGGAGTCCGCAGGGGCGGAAGGTGGAGGCCGGTGGAACGGCAGCAGTTGCTTTCCATCGGCCTCCTTTGCTTTTACACTGCGGACGAGTTCCATGAAGAAACCAGTCCATCATCACAAGATCCGCCTGCATCTGCGGGAGATCAGCCAGTTGTTCAATTCCATGGATCCCTCGCCTTTCCAGGAAAAGGATCTGGATCAGGACGCGGAGGAATTCATCGTGAGCTGGGCACAGGAGTATCCGCGCAAGGAGCCGATTGAGCTGGTCATCCAACTGGAGCAGTTGCCGGAGATGCCGGACGCGCTGAAGACCACGACGGAGGCCATCCACCATTACTTCGCCTATCGCGCGAAGCTGAACTGGATGGAGTTCAAGCGGTTGATGAAGACGGGGCGGACGAGCCTGATCATCGGGCTGTTGTTCCTGGGCGCGTGTCTGTTCAGCGTGGAGCTGCTGGCCTTGCGCGAGAATCCGGGGACGTTCCTGACGTTCATCCGGGAGAGCCTGATGATCGCGGGCTGGGTGGCGATGTGGCGGCCGATGGAGATCTACCTGTATGAATGGTGGCCACTGCGGCGCAAGGGGCAGATCTTCGAGAAGATGGCGCGCATGCCGGTGCACATCGTGGTGGGCAAGGGCGCGGGGGATTCGCCGATGCCGGTGGAGATACCGCCGGGCGGGGGGATTTGAAAAGGAGCGAAGGACGATACCCGTATCACGGCATCATCGCGCGCAGTTCGGCGACGATGCCCGGGAAGAGTTTCAGGAACTGATGCACGTCTTCTTCGGTGTTCTCCTGACCCAGAGTGAGCAACACCGCACCTTTGACCAAGGCGGGTGATTGGCCGATGGCGGCGAGGGCGGGGGAGGTCTTCAACGCTTTGGTCACGCAGGCCGTGCCGCTGTGCAGGGCGATGCCTTTCAGATCGCAACGCAGCACGATCGCTTCGCCTTCCATCCCGGCGAGACTGAAATGGAGGTTGGCGGGATGCCGCTGTGGGCCGGGCTCCGGGCCGTTGAAGGTGATTTCAGGAACGGATTTGGCCAAGCCTTGCCAGAGTTGCTGTTGCAAACGCTGCACCTGAGCAGCGCGCTGAGGTTGTTCCTTTTGGGCAAGGGCAGCGGCAACACCAGCTCCAACAATAGCGGGCAGGTTTTCCGAGCCGGGACGACGGCCATCCTCTTGCACGCCCCCGTGCAAGATATTCTGCAAGGGGGTGCGGCGATTCCGATAGAGGATGCCCACACCCTTGGGTCCGTAGAAGCGTGAGGGACTGAGCGAGAGGAGTTGCACTCCGAGAGCTTGCACGTCGATGGGCAGCCAGCCCGCGCTGAAGTTCGCATCTACGAAGACCGGGATGCCGCGCTCGGCAGCGATGGCGGCGATCTCTTTCACCGGTTGGATGGTGCCAAGGTCGAAGTTGGAATGATGCAGGCAGATGAGGATGGTTTCGTCCGTAATCGCAGCACGGATCGCGGCGGGTTCAATCGTTCCATCGGGAGTGACACCGACTTTGGTCGCTCTGAAACCCTGTGTTTCTAGCCACGCGATGGAGCCGCTCACAGCGGGGTGTTCAGCGGTAGAATAGACGAGGTGATTGCCCAACCGTTTACCCGCGAACGCCGCCCCTTTGATGGCGAGGTTCACCGCCTCCGTGCCGCCGCTGGTGAAGACGATGGATTCCGGTGCCTCGGCGTTCAGGGACTGGGCGACCTGGGTGCGAGCATCCGTGAGCGCCTGGCGGGCTTGCAAGCCCTGCTGGTGGAAGGAGGAGGTGGAGCCGAAGCGTTCGGTGAACCACGGACGCATGGCCTCGAAGACCTCGGGGCGCACTGGAGTGCCCGCCTGATAGTCGAAGAAGATGCGTCGCATGCCGCCGAAGCTAATGCAAGGCGGCACGGCTCACAAGCGGGATGGTTCACCAACGATAGCGCAGCTTCGCCGCCTGACGCGACAGTTCGGCTGCCAACGTCTGGGCTTCTTCGAAAGGCACGTTGCTGATGCGCGGTCCGCCACCGGTATAGGCCTGGCCGGCGGTGTCGATGATGACGGTGGCGACTTTGTGACGGCGGTCGAAGATGGTCTGATGGACCACCACGGCCTGGATGTTGCGCAAGGGAACCACGTGCGTGCTGCGGCCCAGCCAGCCGCGCCGGGTGCGGAAATGTTCATCGCCCGTCTGATAGCCGAGGTGACGGTAGTTCAGCACGTTGATGGCATAGATCACGGGCAGGAAGAGCAAGGGCCACAGGCTGGTCCATTCCGGCGTGAGCAGACTGAGGACCAAGGTGAGCAGCAGGCAGACGATGGTGCCTTTCATGGTGCCACGCCTGATTGCCCGTCGGGAGACTTGCCGCCAGGGTTCCGGGGATTCGTGGAAGCTGGGCAACAATTGGGGCAGCAAAGCATCCGCCTCCGGCCGGCTGATGACCGGCAGCAAAACGTTGTGGCCGTTCTGCTGCTGATTGGGCTGCTGCACGATGGCGCCCGCAGTATCGGCGTAGATGGTCGCGAGACCGAAGGCACGGCGGAGCACGCTTTCCTCGATCTTGATGAGCTGGATGCGACGGCGGGTCAGGTTGCTGGAACGTTGGGTGAAAAGGCCGTACCGCCGTTGCAGGTCCTCGCCCTGACGCGAGAGGGTGAAACCGTAGAACAGGATGACCGCGCCGATGGCGGAGAAGAGTGCGCTGCCCAAAACGACGGCAGCCACGATCATCACGATGCTGAGCCAGTCGGGATGGCCGCCGGAGGCGAACGCCTGTTCCACGATACTGACGGCGCGGTTTAGGTAGCGTTCATAGGCAACCTCACCGATGACATCGTCCAGCAGGGCGAGGATACCAGCGACAATCGCGAGCGTGGAGGCGATGTGATTTGAGGTCAGGCCGGAGACGATGAGTTCCTTCACGCTCAACTGGCGGATGACTTCGACAGACAGGGGAGCGGTGGGATCATGGGCAGTGGCTGCTGCTGCTGCCTTTTGCTGGATGGAACTGCGCAGTTCGGTGCGCAACCGTTCAGCTTCATCGAGAGCGAGCACCGAGAGCGAGGCCTCAGCTTGCGAGCCGCCCGCGGTCTCGACCTGGACATCGGCGACTTTCAGGAAGCGATGCAGGATGCCCTGCTGGATGCGGACGTCCTGGACACGGGACAAGGGAATGTTGCGTTCCTTCCGTGAGAAAAAGCCTTCACGGGTGATGAGTTCACCATTCTCGATGGCGTAGGTGAAGGTGAAATACCGGATCAAGGTGGAGACCAGGTTCAAGACCAGCAGGCCGATGAAGAAATAGCCCATGCTGCTGCGAGGATTGACGACAAACAGCAGAATGGCGGGCAGCAAGAGGCCGCTGACCGTGCCCCAGAGATTGACGATGAAGGTGGAGGGATGGAGCCTTTGCGGCGGCCGCGAGATGACAGGCAGCGGCGGGGGTGTCGTTGCTTCGGGCAAGGGTGGAGGCAGCGCAGGCGGTGTTGACGGCTGCTGTTCCGGTTGCGGCGAAGGCGAGGGCGGTGCGGGCTCAGACTCCATCATCGCCCTCCACGAGCACGAGTTTGTCCCGCAAGGCGGCTGCGGTCTCCTTTTTCAGGCCGGGAATGATGATGACGGAGTGCGTGGTGCCGGCAGTGAAGAGGACCAGCGAGGCGATGCCGAGATGGTTTTCGATGAAGCCGGTCTGCAGGTCCACGTGTTGCAGGCGGGAGAGCGGCACCATCTGTGACATCTTGGAGAAAACCCCGAAACGTGTCTCAAACACCTGGTCGGTCAGACGGTAGCTCCAGGCGGCATAGCGCTTGGGAGGGAGCCAGAAGAACAGGAAAATCCGCAAAGCCGCCAGCGCCAGAAAAGCGACCAGCAAGAGCAGCCGCACTTCGGGCAGGGCAACGGCGAAGCCGAGGCTCACAAATCCCAGCAGGCCCAACAGGATCACCGTGGCGATGAGATGGTGGATGCGCCAGTAGGTGATGACTTGGCGATCCAGTTGTTCAAATGGCACTTCGGCCGGTGGTGGGGCCGTCAGATCGGCCGCCGCTCCTGTGTTTTCCATAGCAATCCCAGTGCTGCTGGCGGTAGCGGCCAGACCTGCGGTCGGCCCGGAGGCAGACTTCGCTTACGGCTGACGCGTACCGCTAACGGCCTCCAAGTATTCGCACATCACCTTGAAGTTGTCCATGAACACCCGGGTCTCGATGCGACGGCCGAATTCCAGGTCCTTGGACTCTTTCACGAACTTGCCGTCAGTGATCCAGCGCCCTTGGGCATCCAGCTCCTTGATCGCCTTCTCCACCCGTGGAGCGAGCTTGGTTTGCGCTTCGGCCCGGTTCTTGTCGGACATTGGCTTGGGGACCAGGCGGGCAGCCATCTTTTCGCGACCCTCCTTTTGCAATTGTTCCCATTGCCGTACCGCGCTGGGCTGGCCGAAATCACCTTCCCAGCCGTAGCCGGTCTGGCGTTCCTTGCTGATGTCCTGCAGGCGGTAATAGATCTTGCCATCACGATCACCATAGATGGGCTTGTTGGTGGTGAGTTCGTAGTAACGCGCCCATTTGCCCGGGGCTATCTCCGAGCGCTTATACCAGGCCAGCGCGCGCGGGATGGGTTCGATATATTTTGCCTCACCGGTCTCCAGATGCATACGGATGAGCGTGCGGATCGCACCGCTGCTTTCACCGCCCGTCGCAGAGGGGGGCTCGAAGGCGCGCGCCCAGGCCGGTTCCATGTTGCGGTTGTATTGCTGGGCCCAGACGGGTTGTGGCTCTGGTAGTTGCGCGAGCAGGAGGAAATCACCGGCGCGTTTGGCGGCGGCGAGATACTTCGCATCACCGAACTGCTTGTGTGCGGTGAGCATGATGTCGATGCAATCGGCGAGAGTGCCGTCATTCAAGGTGTAGTGGCCTTTGTAATCTTCCTTCTGATATTCGCGCGGATAGTTCTGCGGGATGGTCGCCTTCTTCACCGGATACTCGGTGGCGTTTTTCGGCTTGCCGTCATAACGCTGCGGCCAGGCACCGATGGGGTATTGCGCTTCGAGCATCTTCTTCAAGCCGTAGTCCAGTGCGATGCGGATCTCCTTATCGGCGGGATTGGCCGATGTTTTTACCACGGCGACATATTCCATCAGGAAGCGCAGGGCGTCCTGGGTGTTGTTGTCATCGTAGGTGGAGATGTTCTTGCGCTTGGCAGCTTCGGCGGCGGTGAGCTTACCAGCGTCGGTGCGGTGATAGGCGTGGATGAAATTGGTCGGGGCGAAATCAATGAGGTAATCCCAGCCACCGGATTCGAGCTGGCCTTTGGCCAAAGCGAGCGCGGCTCCACGGGCGGCGTCCAGATGGATGGCGTCGCCGCTGACAGTGTAGGCGCGCAAGAAGGTCTTACCCATGGCGGGTGTGCCGGGTGGCTGGATCCAGATCTGGGAGGAAGTGGCGTTGTTCTCGCCGGCGCGCAGTTTCAAGTCCTCAGAGTAACGCCACAGGTAACCGCCTTCCGTAGCGATGGACTGCATGTATTTGGTGGCCTTGCTTAAAGCGGTTTTCACTTCCGGGGCAGCCGGAGCGGCGGTGAGCGCAGGCGTCGTCAACCACGCGGCGATGACCAGCAAAGCGGTAAGAGTTTTCATGTGTCAGGGCGATTTGTCGGGAGGGAGCTTAGCAGATAGCAGGGGTTTGCCAACCAATTGCGGGGACGAGGGCGAAGTGAGCGAAATGTTCACACTCGACACCAATGGCGGCGCCCCCTACACGAAAGGGCGTGGCGGATGCGAGCATCTCCAGTTGGGTCATCGCGTATGCGGCAGTGCTGTTCATCGGCCTGTCGAAGGCGGGCTTTGGCGGCGGGCTGGGCATGCTCACCACGCCGTTGTGTGTGATGGCTTTTGGTCCCAAGGATGCTGTGGGCATCTTGCTGCCGCTGCTCTGCGCGGGTGATGCCTTCACACTGTATCACTATTGGGGCAAGTGGGAGAAACGCAACGTGCTGTTCCTCCTGCCGGGCGTGCTGATCGGGGTGTTGGTGGGCGTGCAGTTGATCGGACATTTCTCGGCCCGGCAGTTCAACATCGTCATTGGTATCCTTGCCATCGTATTCGTCATTTTTCAACTGACGAAGGAGCGCATCTTTGCGGCGGAGAGCGCGTTCAAACCAAACCAT
Source organism: Verrucomicrobiota bacterium (assembly GCA_023431185.1). Classification (GTDB taxonomy): domain Bacteria; phylum Verrucomicrobiota; class Verrucomicrobiia; order Limisphaerales; family JAEYXS01; genus JAEYXS01. The sequence goes on along the minus strand of JAEYXS010000024.1, from coordinate 11,021 downwards.
AAGATCGCGCTGCCGTTCGGACTGGGCATCGGCATCACGTCCACATTCGCGCATGGGGCGGGGCCGGTGGCGGCGCTGTATCTGGTGCCGCAGAAGCTGGCGAAGGAGGTCTTCGTGGCGACGAACATCCTCATCTTCACCTGTGTGAACTGGATCAAGATGCCGTTCTTCGTGCTGGACCGCAGCATGATCGATGTGCCGGTGCTGGCCGCCAACGCCTTGATCAACAAGGAGACTCTGCTCAAGAGTCTCATCCTGTTGCCCATCCTGCCCATCGGAGTGTGGGTGGGGGTATGGTTGAACCGCAAGGTGTCGGAGAAAGTGTTCATGCGGTTGGTTTACCTCTTCACTTTTCTCACGGGACTGCATCTCATCTTCAATTTTAATTTTAGTGCGTTGTTAGGGCGGTGAAGTTTGCCCGCTAAAAACGCGAAATAAACGAAATCGACAAACAGTAGGCTTAGGGCCGTTTTTGCGCGTGTCCGGCGTATTCTGCGTTTCAAACATTCTCTCCCTTGTCTCTACGGTGAGGAGGTGTATCTTACCGCCAGCCACCGAAGGCATCGATGGCGGATGTCTCACATCCGTAGATGCCATCACGCAGGTGGCATTTTCTTTTTTTCTGCCTCTTGCATTTTGACAGCGAACCGCCCGTTTCCAGTCCGGGTTATGGTGATGACTGGTGCAAAATTATGGCATGGGTATATCTGATCATCGCGGGCCTGCTGGAGATCGGCTGGGCAATCGGCTTGAAATATACGGATGGCTTCACGCGGCTCTGGCCGAGCGTGGCCACCATCATCGGCATGCTGTTCAGTTTCGGACTGCTGTCCATCGCCTTGAAAACCATTCCGGTGGGGACTGGTTACGCGGTCTGGACTGGCATCGGCGCGGCGGGCACGGCCATCATCGGCATGATGTTTTTAGGAGAACCCAGAGACATTGGTCGGCTCCTGTGTTTGGGATTGATCGTGGCCGGAGTGCTCGGGCTGAAGCTGCTCACAAAGCCGGCTTGAGGTTGCACCTTTTCCCGTTGAAAGTCTGCGCAAGGTCTGTTTTTGTGTGCGGGTAATCTGAATCTCGACCCGACACGGGCCGTCTGTCTTTTGACTTTATATGAAGCTGAAGAAAATCCTGCTCCTCTTCGCGACCACCACCGCACTTGCCTTCGCTCTGCAAACCCACGCTGCCGAGACGCCCAAGCTCGTCGTCGCCATCCTCGTGGACCAGCTTCGCTACGATTACCTGGAGCGCTTCGACCAGCACTTCACGACGAACGGCTTTCGCACCTTCACCAAGGACGGCGCGTTCATGACCTTCGCGCGGTATCCGTATTATCCCACGAAGACCGCGCCTGGCCATGCGACGTTCTTGAGCGGTTCGGGTCCATCGGTACATGGCATCATCGAGAACGACTGGTTCGACAAAAAGACGCGCCGCTCGATGTATTGCGTGGAGGACAAGTCCGTGCAAGGCGTGGGCACCACGTCCTCTAAAGGCCAGATGTCACCGCGCAATTTCATGGGCACGACTTTCTCGGACAGTATGCGCACGCATTACGGCTCCAAGGTCATCGGCATCTCCATGAAAGATCGCGGGGCGGTTTTGCCTGCAGGCAAGAAGCCGACCGGTGCCTACTGGTTCGAATCCAAGAGCGCTTTGTTCGTCAGCAGCACTTATTACATGAACGAGCTGCCCGCGTGGATGCAGGCATTCAACGCCCGCAAGATCCCCACATCTTACATCGGCAAGACTTGGACGCATCTGATCGATGCGAAGCATTATACGATGAAGGATGACGCCGTCAGCGAAGGCAAGCTGGCGGGCGAGAAGACCAGCACCTTCCCGCACACGATCAATGAATCGAAGGGCGAGGGCGCTGAGACCATCATGCCCACGCCTTACGGCAATCAATTGCTGCTGGAGCTGGCGAAGGCCGCCATCGAAGGCGAGAAGCTCGGTCAGGGCGCGCAGCCCGACGTGTTGTGCGTGTCGTTCTCGTCCATCGATTACTGCGGCCATCTGTTCGGTCCTAATTCACAGGAGGTCATGGACATCACGCTGCGGCTGGATCGCCAGCTGGCTGAACTCTTCACCTATCTCGATCAGAAGATCGGGATGAAGAATGTGACCATGGTATTGACTGCCGATCACGGCGTCGCGCCTATCCCCGAGCAAGCAGCGCAGAACGGCTACGATGCCGCCCGTGTGAAGGACACCGAACTGATGGTGGACCTGCTCGGCAAGCTCGACCAGAAGTTCGGCCCGGGTAAATACTTCCTCACCCCGAAACCGGTTGAGGGCAACCTCTACTTCAACCACGATCTCCTCAACGAAAAGAAGCTCTCGCCGACCGAGCTGAGCAACTTCATCCGTGAATGGGCGTTGGACACTGGCAAGTTCCAGGCTGTTTACAGCCGAGAACAGTTGCTGGATGGTCGCACACCGGGGCAGCTCGGCCAGATGGTCTTCAACGGTTACAACGCCGAGCGGAGCGGGGATGTGGTGATGGTCACCAAGCCCTTCCTGCTCATGAGCGGCTACCCCAGCGGCACCAGCCATGGCACAGCGTATTCCTACGATACGCACGTGCCCGTCTGCTTCTACGGCAGCCAGTTCAAGCCCGGCCGTTACGCGGATGAGTTCTACATCACCGACATCGCGCCGACCTTGGCCGCGGCTTTGCGCGTGGAACAACCGGCGTCGTCCGTGGGCAAGCCCTTCGTGAAGGCGTTGAAGTAAGCAGCTACGCCGGTCGATATTGCCTTTCGCCCGCCCGTTCCGGTCTCTGGAACGGGCGCTTGCGTGTCGGGTTTTCGTTACGGTTTCGTCACGCGGACAACTTTCTGCGCAACTACCTGCCATGAAGCTTGTTTAAGCAAGAGGTTTCGCCTTACATACGGGGCAACCGAGTATTGAATGACACGTTGTTGCAAGGTCTGGTTTGCCCTCTGGTTGGTGCTGCTGGCGAATTTTTTCGCCACTGCCTGCTTACGGGCGGCCACCTACTACATCGACAGCGCCACGTATATGGTGCCGGATGCGCTCCCCAATGCCAATACTCCGGCCAATATTATTCCGGGAGACATCGTGGTGTTCAAGATTGGCCGTAATCAAACCCTCTCAATGAACGGTTCGCCCATGTTTGGTGGCGCACTTCTCTTTCAGGGCAGCGAGCATGCCCAGACCTTCAATGAGGAAGGTGTATTTGACATTTCCAGCAGTTATTCCCTCTACGCCTATTGCCGCATCACCGTCACCCGCCCCGTGAACGCCGCTCCGACCGTTTCCATCACCAACCTTGCCTTGCGCGTGGCCCGTCCGGCGGGGAGCAATCTCGTTATCCAGGCCTTGGCCGATGATGAAGATGGCAGCATCCGGCGGGTGATCTTTCATTATGGATTAGGCACTAATACGACCACCGTGACCAACATCATCGGCACCAGCAGCGTTGCTCCCTACAGCATCACCTGGTCGAACCCCGTGGCTGGCAAGTACCTGCTCCGGGCGCAGGCGTATGACAACTTGGAGGTCTTCGCCAACTCGCCCCGCGTAGCGCTCAGCCTCTACACGCCCTTCACCAATTCGCTGCCGGGTATCACCAATATCTCCGGCGTAAGCAACCTCGTCTTCCGGTTCAACTCAGACACCGGACTCGTGTATGTGACCGAGGTGTCCGGTAACCTCACCAATTGGACCCCCTTCATCACGAACACCGCCACGAACAGCCTCATCGAAGTGTTGGATACGAATGTCACCACGCTCTCGAACCGCTTTTTCCGCATCCGCCTGGTGCCTTAGGGGCTGAGCCGTCGGCATTTGGCAGCTATGGGCGTGGAAAAGCTGATCCACGCCGGTGGTCGTAGGGCCGATAAATCGTGGTTGGCAGGGTCCGGACGCACTTGGCCCCGGAACACCAACTGCTTCAAGCTGGTGTTGGACTGTGGGAAACTTCTTCTGCGGAATCAAATTCTAGTAAAGCACTTCGAAGAGGGCGGTGTAGTCGTCGGTCCAGAGGCGGCTCTTGGCTTTTTTGGCGAGTTCTTCTTCGGAGTATTCGTAGGCGTCGCCTTTGATCGCGTCTTTGTCCATGAGTTCGGCGTTCTGGCTGACGAGAATCCAGGTGGAGGCGTAAAACCACCATTTATCGCTGCGCTCCTCATCTTCGTCCGGATCATCGTCGATGGTGGCGGTACGCCAGCCGATATTCTCGGCGAGCTTCAGGACGACGGGGTGGAGGTCGAGGTAGCGGTTGGAGACGTGGATGACGATGACACCGTCGGGCTTGAGGTGTTTGCGGTATATCTCGATGGCCTCCACGGTCAGGAGATGCGCAGGAATGGCGTCGCTGCTAAAGGCGTCGAGGGCGATGATGTCGAACTGCTGGGCTTCGCCGCGTTCGAGTTCCTTTTCCATCGTGAGACGGGCGTCGCCGAGGGCGATGTCGATCTTGTATTGGGAATCTCGGAGGTAGGTGAAGTAGTTGGTGGCGAAATCGACGACGATGGGGTTGATCTCGTAGATGCGCAGGTAATCTCCGGGCTGGCCGTACACGCACATGGAACCGGTGCCGAGGCCGACGAGGCCGACGCGACGGTTCTGCTGGCGCGGGAAGTGGGTGAGGGCCATGCCGATGCCGGATTTGTCACTGTAGTAGGAGGTGGCCCACTTGGCGGCCAGCGGTTCGGTGAACTGCAAGCCGTGAGTGATCTTGCCGTGCTGGAGGACGCGGTAGTGATGATTGGGTTCGTCCTTGTAGTAATCGAACACGGTCAAGGCACCGTAGAAGTTGCGCTGGGTGAAGGAAGCGGATTTAAGATCGTTCTTGATCTCGGCGAGGAGGCCGGCGGCGATAAAGAAAACGAGGCCAAGGGAAATACCCAAGCTGAGGTCAAAAGCGATCCGATTTGTATAGCGGGCGCGATCATACCAGACGGCCAGCATGAACACCAACGGCGCGGCAACGATGGTGAGGTGAAACTCGTAGTAATGATCGAAGATGAGGGGAGCGATCAACGCCACGAAGATGCCGCCCAGAGCGCCGCCGGCGGACATCATGAGGAAGAAAGACGTCAGGTGACGGGGCGAGGGGCGCAGGCGATACAGTTCACCATGGCAGGCCATGCAACTGACGAAGAGAGCGCCGCAGAAGAGGGCGGTCTCCTTGATCATGGAGAGGTCTTTCAAGTAACGGAAGAAATCGGCCAGCCAACTGAGAGATTGCAGTTTCTCCGGCACGGTGGGCTCGAGCAGCACGAGCATCAGGGCCAGGCCGGAGAGAATCATCAGGAAGCCGAACACGCGGCGGAGGTACCAGCGCGGATTGTCAAAGGCCACGATAAAGGTGAGCAGGTAGAGGCAGAGCGGCAGCACCCAGAGGAAGGGGATGACGGCGACGTCCTGGCAGAGCTTGTTCGTGGTGGCGAGCAGGCTGGCGGAAGCGCAAGCGGGAAGGATTAGCCAGAGAAACCGGCGGTAGGGGGTGATGGTCTCGGCCTGTTCGCTCTCCAGTTTTTCTTCCGTGGCGACGACGCCGGAATCGGTGAGCTTGCGCAAGCGCCAGGCGCACCATCCAGCGCTGGCGGCGAAGATGACGAGGCCGACGGACCAGAGGTGGGCCTGTTGCACGCGGGTGATGGCAGGCTCAAAGACGAACGGGTAGGAGATGAGTGCCAGCAGGGAGCCGAGATTGGAAAGGGCGTAAAGGCGATACGGAGATTTGCCGGGGTGCGTGAGGCTGAACCAGCGTTGCATCAGGGGGCCGGTTGTGGAGAGCACGAAGTAGGGCAGACCCACCGTGGCAGCGAGCAGCTCGATGATGCCGAGGGTGGGGTCAGCGCCGCCTTCCGGCCGCCAACGATCCGAGGGGATGATGGGCAGCAGCACCAGCGAAACGACCAGCAGTATGCCATGCACGGTAACTTGTTTGCGCGTGGGGAGCTTGCCGAGGAAATGGGCGTAAGCATAGCCGCCGAGGAGCAGGAGCTGGAAGAAGAGCATGCACGCGCTCCAGACACCGGGGCCGCCACCGAACCAGGGGAGGATGTACTTGCCGATCAAGGGCTGGACCTGAAAGAGCAGAAAGGCGCCCGTAAAGATCGTGAAAGCGTAGGCGAACATGGGAATTAATTTCGCGAGACGCTAGCCAGCGGGCTTATGCCGCGTCAATGGAATTAGAAACGGAGCTAATGGAGGGGAAGTTCAAAATTCAAAAACTCTAAGCTCAAAATAAACTCCAAGGACAAAGCTCCAACGGAAATAGGGGCCATGGTCATCTGGCTGGCTTGGGGGTGGCGGTGTTGTAGAACGGGGCGAAGAGTTCGGCGATGGTTTCCCAATCTTTCTTGGGCAAGGTGGGGGTGGAGTGGTTGCTGACGAGGGCGAAGACGGTTTTCGTTTCGGGGTGTAGGAGCAATACGGATTTGCCACCCGTGGAGCCGCCGGTGTGCCAGTAGATGCGATGGCCCGCGGCGTCTTTGCCGGTGGACCAGCCGAGGCCATAGGTGGTGGGTTTGCCATCAGAGGTTTTTTGCGGGGTGAAGAGGAGTTTGAGGGAGCTGTCTTTGAGGAAGCCCGGTTGCAGGAGGGCGGAGCCGAGGCGGACGAGGTCTTCGGGCGTGGAGAGGTAGCCGCCACCGGCCCATTTGTAGCTGCTGTCCACTTCGGGGGCGGTGGTGAATTTCCCGAGGAGATTGTCGGAATAAAATTTGGTGCAGTGAGGATCGACGATGCCTTTTTGGTCAGCGCGGGTGCGCGTAAGTTTAAGCGGTTGGAGGACGTTTTTATCCATGTAGGTGACGAAGTCCTGTTGCAACGCAGATTCCATGGCGGCGCTGAGGAGGGTCCAGCCGTAGGTGGTGTAATGATATTTCGTGCCAGGGAGAGCAACGACGGGATCGTTTTGGAAGATGGTGAGGGCGGCGTGGGAATTCGTGTAGGGCTGATTGCGGAGGTTCTCAAAACCGACGTAGTGGCGGATGCCGGAGAGGTGGCCGCCGAGCATGCGGGTGGTGATGGGCGCGCCTTTGTCGGGGAAATCGGGGACGTATTTCTGGATGGGGGCGTCGAGATCAATCTGGCCGCGCTCAAACATGAGGGCGAGACCGACGGAGGTGAGGGATTTGGAGATGCTGCCGATGCGGAATTTGGTTTCTTTGGTGACGGGCTTTTTCGCCTCAAGGTCCATGTAACCAAAACCTTCGGACCAGACGATCTGGCCATCGATGGCGACGGCGACGGAGGCGCCGGGGACTTTGGAGGCGAGTTCGCGTTGGATGAGAGCGCGGGCTTGGGTGATGGAGTTGGTTAGATGGGGGGCTTCGGCGGCGGAGAGGGCAAGGGAACAAATATGAGCCAGCAAAATGATGAACAAAAACGCAGGGACAAGCGCAAGACGATTTGGTTTCATGGTGGTAAGCGGCTTAACGGATAGCTCGCAACGAGCGCGGCTCGCAAGGGGAAATGTACGACTATGTGCGCGATGGGTTGATTGAAAGCTGGTGAGGTGAATGAGTGTTTGGCTATGGCAGGCGTCGCGGACTGCCGCGCTGGAAGCATGGCGGCACGAGTTGCGGGCTTCGCCAATCCAACCCCTTCATTGCTAGTGAATATATCCCAGCCTACACTGCCCTTCTCTGGTGGTGATTGAAAAAGTGAATTCATCAAGGAATTGAGAATGGAGCGGGTGAAGGGAATCGAACCCTCGTTTCAGGCTTGGGAAGCCCACGTTCTACCATTGAACCACACCCGCTTCCGGCTAACGGCAGATTGGTTAGCAGCTTCCGGTTCGTCTGGCAATGCCCGTTTTGCCGCGGATTGAACTGATGGGGTTCGGGTGGTTTTCGATTGTTCAGCGGGTGCTTGGCGCCTATATACAGCGCACCCTATGCAACGATTGCTCGCGCTGGCCACGAACTTGTTCCCCGTCTGGGTGCTCGCGGGCGGTTTGCTGGCGTTGGTGCATCCACCGATGTTCACCTGGTTCGGTAGCGGGCTGATTGTCTTGGGGCTGGCGGTGATCATGCTGGGGATGGGGATCACGCTGACGTTTCAGGATTTTAAGGATGTCTTGAAGATGCCGCAGCCGATCGCGGTGGGATTCCTGGCGCAGTTCTCCATCATGCCGTTTCTGGGCTGGAGCGTGGCGAATGCGCTGGATTTGCCGACGCCGTTTGCGGTGGGGTTGATCCTGGTGTCGTGTTGTCCAGGAGGAACAGCCTCGAACGTGGTGACGTATCTGGCGCGGGCGAATGTGGCGCTCTCCGTCCTGATGACGATGTGTACGACCTTTGCCGCGGTGGTCATGACGCCGTTGCTGACGAAGTGGCTGGCGGGTACATTGGTGGATGTGGATGCCAAGGGATTGTTCATCAGTACGGTGCAGGTAGTGGTGCTGCCCGTGGTGGTGGGCCTGCTGGCGAATCGTTATTCGCCGAGGCTGGTTACGGCGGTCCTGCCGGTGGCGCCACTGGTGTCGGTGATCATCATCGCGCTGATCTGTGCGAGCATCATCGGGCAGAGCGCTGAAGCGGTGAAGGCTTCGGCGGGGAAGCTCCTGCTGGCGGTTTTTCTCCTGCACGCCTTGGGATTTCTGCTGGGGTATTTGCTCGCGAAGCTGTTGGGTTACGATAAACAGGTGTGCCGGACGGTTTCCATCGAGGTGGGGATGCAGAATTCGGGGCTGGGCGTGGTGCTGGCGAAAAAGCATTTTCCCGCCGAGCCTTTGACGGCGGTGCCGTGCGCGATCTCGAGCGTGTTCCATTCGGTGATCGGGAGCATATTGGCTGGTATTTGGAGATGGCGGGGGAATTGAGGATTGGATTACAAATTTTGTGGCATGGATGTTTACGAACATAACCGCGAGGCGTGGGATGCGCGGGTGCGGGAGAAGAAGCGGCATACTTCGGTGGCGACGGAAGAGGATTTTCGCAATCCGCTGCTGGCACTGGACCGGATCGGATGGCTGCCGCAGCCGATCGCGGGCAAGCGGGTGCTCTGTCTGGCCAGCGGGGGGGGACGGCAGGGGCCGTTGTTCGCCGCGATTGGGGCCATCACGACGGTGGTGGATATCAGCCCGGCGATGCTGGAGCAGGATCACGCGGTCGCGCAGCAGCGCGGACTGAAGCTGGAGACATTGGCGGCTTCGATGGATGATTTGTCGCAGTTGGAGACAGCTTCTTTTGATGTGGTGGTGCAGCCGGTGAGCACGTGCTACGTGCCGGACATCCGCAAAGTGTATCGGGAAGTGGCGAGGGTAACGAAGCCGGCTGGCATGTACATGAGCAAGCACAAACAGCCGTTGAACTTGCAGGCGACGCTCAAGCCGTCACCGTATGGTTATGTGGTGCAGGAGGAGTATTACCGGCAAGGCCCCTTGCCGGAGGCACCGCCGAGTGTGCATCGCGAAGCGGGGACGCTGGAGTTTGTGCATCGCTGGGGCGATATGCTAGGCGGGCTGTGTCGCGCGGGTTTCCTGATCGAGGATGTGATGGAGCCGCGTTACACGGAGAAGGATGCGCCGCATGGAAGTTTCGGACATCGGTCCGCATTCATTCCACCGTATATCGAGATCAAGGCGCGCCGGTTGGAGACGAAGGTGGATGACGGCCCGAAATTATGGACGCCGCAGATGGGCTTGGATGCGTTGCGGAACCTTTGAACCGATGCGAGACGCGTTCAGTTCACCCGCGGGTCGCGGACGAAGGGATTATTCGGCTGGCTTGGCGTTTGGGGCACGATGATGACCGGAGGCGGTGTCAACACCTGCTGGATAAAGTATTCAGGGTAGAAGGGGCGGAGAGCTTCTTGCACGGCGGCATCGGCGGCGCGCATGGAGGCTTCGGCTTTCAGCCGCTCAGTCTCAGCGGCTTGCAACTGCAGTTGTTCTTCGTGTTGAGACTTGCGGCGTTCTTCAGCGATCTTCGCGTATTCCACAGCCATTTTGGCACGTTGCACGGCGGCTTTCTTTTCCGCTTCCGCCCGGGCGGCAAGTTGTGCGCGGCGATTTTGCTCCGCGATCTGCAGTTGGCGGTCGATGTCTGACTGGGCAGCCAGAGCTGTTTCACGGTTCAAACCCAAGTGGAGCAGAACTCCGGGATGAAGCTCATCCACGTCATACGCCAACGGTCGGCCAGTGCCAGAACGAAAGACAAAACGGCGGCCGAACTGGGTGCGGAATTCAGCATCGGTTGCGAGGGTGTTGCCGGCGGGGGCGGGCAGTTTGGCAAAGGTATAGGTTCGTTGCTCTTTGCCAGACGGGGTGCGGTTGGTGGTTATCGTAGGGGCAGAAACGGCGGCTTTTAACTGTTCGAGGTCAGCGACCTTTTTTGATTCAGCGGCTTGCGCCTGGGCTTCGAGCTGGCGTTTGGCCTCGTAGGCTTCCACCTGAAGTTTGGCCGTCGCGAGTTCATTGGTGACGGTGGCCAGTTGCTCCCGCAAGCGGGCAGCCTGTTCGGTGGCCGTCTGCTGGGCGGTTAGGGCCTGGGACTGCTGCTGTTGTTGCGTGGCGAGCCGGTCTTCCCAGACCGCACGCTCGGCTTCCCAGGCCGACTGGAACTTTTGTTGCCGGTGGAACAGGAAACCCATGCCCGCAACTAGTATGAGTACTATAACGATGATCAGCCTGTTACCCATGAGAATTTCGGATACTGGCCAGTCACGTTTTATGGATGCCGGCCACAGAGGTAAGTTCCCCTTGCACAGGCTGGCTGTCAACCCGTAGAAGTTGTTTTAGGATCGTTCCCAACGCCCATCATCGTGATGGACGACGACTTGGACGCCAGAGAGATAGTAGCGGATGCAGAAAAGCAGGGCGCTGGTGCGGTTCGGGAAGGTCATCGCTTCCTCTTCTTCCGGCACCCACTTGCCCAGTCCACCGAGGAACTGGTTCGTGATTTCCTGTCGGACGAGTATTTTCACAACTGTGGCACCCGGCGTATATGTTTGCTAACCTGCTAAGAGAAGTGCCCCCGGCACGGCGCGCCGGTCGACGACGTCGTCGTGAAGCGCACGCTGCTCGGCGC
>JAEYXS010000108.1 GCA_023431185.1 Verrucomicrobiota bacterium | reverse complement strand
GTATGAAGGTCGAATTGCGAAGCAGAAAATGGGGGAAATCGAGGACGACGACGCCCCGCCCACTAGGTGCGGGGTTCAGGACGAGGACGATTACGAAAGGGGGGGTATGAAAGGAGAGGAGCTAAGGCACGGGATTAGGCGGGCTGGTAGGTGGAAGTGGTGCCTTGCGGTGGGGGGGAACCGTATCCATATTTCTAGGGTCATTGTTGCAGTGCGGTTGAACAGAGCTTTATGCGTCTCTTGATTGCCATAACGGGTGCCAGCGGGTCGGTGTATGCCCAGCGGTTGCTGGACAGCATCGATTGCCGGGCGCATGAGGTGCATGTGATGCTGAGCCAGTATGCGCCGCAGGTGATCGCGGAGGAATTGAGTGACGGATTGAAGCTGCCAGAGGGGGTGCAGCAGCACGGTCATAAGTCCATGAATGTGCCGTTCGCGAGCGGGTCGAATCCGCCGGATGCGATGGTGATCATCCCGTGCAGCATGGGAACACTTGGTCGCGTGGCGCATGGGGTGAGTTCGGATTCGCTGTTGCGTTGCGCGGATGTGGTGTTGAAGGAGCGGAAGAAGCTGATCCTCGTGCCGCGCGAGACGCCGTTGAGTCTGATCCATGTGAAGAATTTTGAACTGCTGCTGCTCGCAGGGGCGACGATCCTGCCGGCGAATCCGTCTTACTACACGCGGCCGCAAACGGTGGAGCAGGTGGCGGATACGGTGGTGGCGAGGGTGCTGGATCATCTGGGGTTGCCGCAGAAGCTGGTGGAGAGGTGGAAGGAAGAACTCGAATAGGGTTATGGGAAACATCGAACATCCAACATCGAACTCCGAACATCGAGAGGGGGAGCTTGCGCTGGTTTTGGGAGCGCCAACAATGGTTGGGTAACTTTGAATTATGGGGAAACATCGAACATCGAACAGCGAACTTCCAACATCGAATGATGTGGGTGGTGCGTATGTGCTAAATGATGGCGATGGTGGTTCGCAAAAGTTTAATTTAGAGGAGAGATTGCTGCGGTTTGCTTCGGCGATCATTGATTTGGCGGAGGCATTGCCGACTACGAGGGCAGCGAATCATGTGGCTGGGCAGATACTTCGTTGCGGGACTTCGCCTTATCCAAATCATGGGGAGGCGGAATCGGCGGAGTCGAGGGATGATTTCATCCACAAAATGAAAGTTTGCCTAAAGGAATTGAGAGAGACGCGGCGTTGGGCACGATTGATAGCCGCGAAACGCTGGTGTCGGTCGGATAAAGATTTGATGTTTGTGATGAGTGAGTCGGATGAACTCATTCGGATATTTGCCGCGAGTATTCAGACGGCACAACGGAATCAACAATTAGACCGTCGAACGAAAGGAGCAGAGAAGGCGTCCGGATAGAAGCCTTTCGATGTTCGGAGTTCGATGTTGGATGTTCGATGTTTTCTACCATTAAAAAATGGGCGGAGTTTGTGAAGTTCAGCCATACGGTGTTTGCGCTGCCGTTTGCCATCGCGTCGATGGCGCTGGCGGCACGGGACACAAAAGGCTGGCCGGGGTGGCGCGTTTTCGGATTGGTCTTGCTGGCGATGGTAGGGGCGCGCACTTGTGCGATGGCGTTCAATCGCATCGTGGACCGGAAGTTCGATGCGGAGAATCCGCGCACGGCGGATAGGCATTTGCCGGCAGGAAAAATCTCGCTGGGGAGCGCGTGGACGTTGTGCATTTTGAGTGCCGGGCTGATGGTCGGGGCGGCGTATCTGCTGAATCCGCTCTGCTTTTATCTCTCGCCGGTGGCGTTGTTCTTTGTGTGTTTTTATTCACTGACGAAACGGTTCACGGATTTCACGCATGTGTGGCTGGGCTTGGCGCTGGCCTTGGCACCGATCGGAGCATGGATCGCGGTGCGGGGGAATGTGGACTTTACGCCGTTTCGGGATGGGTTCGCGCTGCCTTTGCTGCTGGCGATCATCGTGGTGTTCTGGCTGATCGGGTTCGACATCATCTATGCGCTGCAGGATTACGAATTCGACCGCAAGAAAGGTTTGCACTCGCTGGTGGTGCGCTGGGGGCCGAAGAATGCGCTGCAAGCGGCGACGCTGGCGCATGTGATCATGCTGGTGCTGCTGGCGATCTTCGGATTCCTGGCGAGTTTTCGCATCGCCTATTTCATTGGATATCTGCTGATAGGCGTCAGCATCGTGTTCGAGCATTGGCTGGCGCGGCGGCGCAGCTTGAACTGGGTGAACAACGCATTTTTCCGTTTGAATGCTGTGGTAAGCATCGTATTCATGTGTGTCACGGTGGCTGAAGTGACATTTGTGGGCTTTCGTTACGACCGATGAGTTTTGTCTTAAAACATAGTGAGTTGCGCGACATCTACGACAAGGTGGTCGCGGGGACGCGCATTTCTGATGAGGACGCGCTGCGCCTGCTGGAGAGCAAAGACCTGAACGCTGTAGGCGCAATCGCGGATTTCGCGCGGCAACGCAAGGTGGGAAATCGCGCGAGCTACATCGTCAACCGCTACATCAACTACTCGAACTACTGCATCCTGAGCTGCCAATTTTGCTCGTTCTCGAAGAAGAAACGGGATGCGGATGGCTTCGAACTCACGGTGCCGCAGGTCGTGGCGAAGGCAAAGGAAGCGCAGAGCATCGGCATCACGGAACTGCACATCGTAGGCGGGCTGCATCCCTCGCTGCCGTTCAGTTATTACACGGACATGCTGCACTCGCTAAAGGCGCTGGAGCCGAAGTTGCAACTGAAGTGTTTCACGGCGATCGAGATTTTGCATCTCGCGTGGCTGGCGAAGAAGACGGTGGAAGAGACGTTGCGTGAATTGAAAGCGGCGGGGTTGGATTCACTCACGGGTGGTGGCGCGGAGATTTTCCGCAAGGAAGTGCGGCAGCAGATCGCGAAGGGCAAGGAATCTGGCGAGGAGTATCTGGATGTGCATCGCACCTGGCACAAGCTGGGCGGGCGCAGCACTTGCACGATGCTCTTCGGCCACGTGGAATCGATGCCGGATCGCGTGGATCACATGCGCCAGATACGCGCCTTGCAGGATGAGACGCATGGGTTCGTGGGCTTCATCCCGTTGGCGTATCAGCCGGATGGGAATCGCATCCCGGTGGATCATCCACCGACGGGTTTTGATTCGCTGCGCACCATCGCGGTGAGTCGCATCTATCTCGATAACTTCGACCACATCACGGCGTATTGGGTGGGGCTCGGCACGAAGCTCGCGCAAGTGGCATTGAATTACGGCGCGGATGATATTCACGGCACCATTATCGAAGAGCACATCTTCCACATGGCAGGTGCGAAATCGCCGCAAGCACAGAAGGAAGCGGATATGGTGAAGGCCATCCGTGAGGTGGGCCGCACGCCGGTGCAACGAAACACGTTCTATGAGCCGATCAAGGTCTGGGATGACGCGGGGGCTAGCGCTGACGCGGTGAGCACGGGTGGAAATAAGGTCTTGGAGAATAATTTGGCAACGGCATGAGTGACGAAATTCCAAAACTGCGCATGGCCGCGATGAGTGAGGCGGAGGAGCTGGCGCATAATATTCAGCGCGAACAGCGCGCGTCGCATCTGCAACGCGAGTCGGAGCTGGAAGATTCGCTCGCGCCATTTCGAGTCGGCTCGGTACCGTATCTGAATGCCGTGCCGCTCACGCGTGGGTTGGAAGAGCAGATCGTATTCGAGCCGCCTTCGAAGCTGGCGAAGATGCTCAAGTCTGGCGAACTGGATGCGGCGTTGCTCAGCATCACGGAAGCATTGCTGAATGATGGTTATGACATCCTCGATGGCATGGGGATCGCGTCGCTGGGCGAGGTTTATAGCGTGGTGGTAGCGCACAAGGTGCCGCTGGAGCAGGTGAAGGAGATCTATTTGGACACCGCTTCTTGCACGAGCGTGAATCTGCTGAAGGTGTTGCTCGCAGAGAAGGGGTTGAAGCCAGAGTTGAAGCCGCTCGAAGGCTACGATGCGGCGAAGAATCACGATGCAGTGTTGCTCATCGGCAATGCGGCGATCGAGTTTCGTCGCGCGAATCCCGAGGCGCAGGTGTGGGATCTCGGCACGGCGTGGATGGAGCTGACGAACTTGCCGTTCGTCTATGCGGTCTGGGTGCTGCAACGCGGGCAGGAGAATCGCAAGCTGCGGCGTTTGCTGCGGGAGGCGCGTGATTTCGGGCTGGATACGTTGGATCATATCATCAGCAGTAACACGCTGTATGACCTGGATTTCCGGAAGGATTATCTGGGCTGGCACATCCATTATCACATGGGCAGCGATGAGAAGCGCGGCATCGCGAAGTTCATCGAGTTGCTGAACAAGCACGGGCTGGGGCCGACGTATCCGCCGAAGTATGTTTTCTAAGTCATGATCTACGACGCGACATTGGACGAGTTGTTGCAGAAGGTATGGGATGGCGGGCGCATCGATGCCGCCGAGGCCCGCCGTCTGTATGCGTTGCCGCTGGAGGAACTCGGTGCGCTGGCGGATCGGCGCAAGCAGCTCTTGCGCGCGAAGGCGCATGGTGGTCGTGGCAACGAGATCGTGACCTACATCGTGGATCGCAACGTGAACTACACGAACGTGTGCAATGTGTATTGCAAGTTCTGCGCGTTCTGGCGGTCGGAGAAGGATGCGGATTCCTACGTCATCACGCTGGACGAGATGGGTCGCAAGATCGAGGAGACTATCGCGCTCGGCGGCACGCAGATACTCATGCAGGGCGGGCATCATCCGAAGCTCACGAAGCAATGGTATCTCGATCTGCTCTCGCACATCCGCGCGAAGTATCCGGGCTTCAACGTGCATGGATTCAGCCCGAGCGAGTTCATCGCGTTCCAGGAGTTTTTCAATGAACCGGTGGAGCAGTTGCTGAAGGATTTCACGGCGGCGGGTCTCGGCAGTTTGCCGGGTGGCGGTGGTGAAATCCTCGTGGATCGGGTGCGGAATCGCATCGCACCGCTGAAAGCAAATACCAGCGAGTGGATGGGTGTGATGGATAAGGCGCACGCGCTGGGCCTCGCGACATCGGTCACGATGATGTTCGGGCATGTGGAGACGGTGGATGAGCGGAT
Source organism: Verrucomicrobiota bacterium (assembly GCA_023431185.1). Taxonomy (GTDB): domain Bacteria; phylum Verrucomicrobiota; class Verrucomicrobiia; order Limisphaerales; family JAEYXS01; genus JAEYXS01. The sequence continues at coordinate 20,836 of JAEYXS010000108.1, read as the reverse complement.
CGAACATCTCGAAGTGGTGCGCAGCCAGCAGGAGATGTCGCTGGTGCGTTTGGGCGCACGTGGCACGCCGATCGAGCAGGCCGTGTGGTTCGCGGATCAAGTGGAGCAGGGAAAGCTGAACGGTGGGGCGTTCACGGCTTTCATCTGCTGGACGTTCCAGCCGGAGAACGCGGTCTTGAAAGCACCGACGGTCGGTTCGCATGAGTATCTGCGGATGCAGGCTTTGGCACGTATCTACTTGGATAATATTCCGAGCATCCAGAGTTCATGGGTCACGCAGGGGCAGGAGATCGGGCAGATCGCGCTGAAGTATGGCGCGAATGACTTGGGCAGCATCATGATCGAGGAGAATGTGGTGAGCGCGGCGGGGACGACCTTCCGCATGGGCGTGGCGGATATGCAGCGGTTGATCAAGGACCTCGGATATGAGCCGAGGCAACGGGATAACTGGTATCGGCTGGTCAAAGAGCAGCCGGTTGCTTCGCTTGACGTTCCGGCGGGGAGGGCCTAGTTTCGGGATGTTCCGGGGAGCCAACCAGTCCCGGTCCTGTTTGCGCAGGACGGATGACTTAAGGCTGAGAGTTCAGTGCGGGTGCATTGAAGACCCTTTGAACCTGATCCGGGTAATGCCGGCGAAGGGATGGCGGTCGCAGTGCGACTTCCCACCTTCACTCCATCCCGGTCCAAGTCAGTCTGCATGTTTATATGTGCTTAGTGGCTGGCTGACTGAAAACTTGAAACTGAAAACTTTGAACTTTCATTTATGATCGCACCGAAAGACTCCCTCGAACCGCACAGCAGCGAGCAATTGCCCAAGTCCAAGCGCGTCTATGTGGCGGGCCAGCTCCATGCGGATATCCGCGTGCCCATGCGCGAGATCGAGGTCGGCGATACGAAGTCCTACACCGGCGCCGTCACGAAGAATGCCCCCGTGCGCGTCTATGATTGCTCCGGTCCGTGGGGCGATCCCGCCTTCACCGGCCGCTCGGATGAGGGTCTGCCCGCCTTGCGCCGCGACTGGATCTTGAAGCGCGGTGACGTGGCCGAATACGAAGGCCGCGAGGTGAAGCCGATGGATAACGGCTACCTCTCCGGCAAGCACGCGGAATTCGCCAGCAAGGCGGAACGCAATCGCCTCGTGGAATTTCCCGGACTGCTCGGCCATCGCCGCCAGCCCTTGAAGGCCAAGAGCCATCCCGTCACGCAGCTCTGGTATGCGAAGCAAGGCATCATCACGCCCGAGATGGAATACATCGCCATCCGCGAGAACATGGGGCGGGCGAAGATGGCCGATTTGGCGAAGGACAACATTCGCAACGACCTGAACAAACAGCACGCCGGTTCCAGCCAGTTGCAGGACAGCCAGTATTCACCCAGCGTTTTCCGCCGTTTCCCGCAACGCATCCCGAAGGAGATCACCGCTGAATTCGTCCGCAGCGAAGTCGCCGCCGGTCGCGCCATCATTCCCGCGAACGTGAATCACCCGGAGCTGGAGCCCATGATCATCGGGCGCAACTTCCTGGTGAAGATCAATGCGAACATCGGCAACAGCGCCGTCGCCTCGAGCATCGAGGAAGAAGTCGAGAAGATGCGCTGGGCCACCAAGTGGGGCGCAGACACCGTGATGGATCTCTCCACCGGCAAGAATATTCACGCCACGCGCGAATGGATCCTGCGCAATTCACCTGTGCCCATCGGCACCGTGCCGATCTATCAGGCGCTCGAAAAAGTCGGTGGCAAGGCCGAGGATCTCACGTGGGAGATTTATCGCGATACGCTCATCGAGCAAGCGGAGCAGGGCGTGGATTACTTCACCGTGCACGCCGGTGTGCTCCTGCGCTTCATCCCGCTCACGGCGAACCGCATGACGGGTATCGTCAGCCGCGGTGGCAGCATCATGGCCAAGTGGTGCCTCGCGCATCACAAGGAAAGCTTCCTCTACACGCATTGGGACGAGATCTGCGACATCATGGCCGCGTATGACGTCAGCTTCAGCATCGGCGACGGCTTGCGCCCCGGCTCCATCGCGGACGCGAACGACGAGGCGCAGTTCGGCGAACTCCAGGTGCAGGGTGAACTCACCAAGCGCGCCTGGGCAAAGGGCGTGCAAGTGATGAATGAAGGCCCCGGCCACGTGCCCATGCACATGATCGAGGAAAACATGGCCAAGCAGCTCGAGTGGTGCCACGAGGCGCCGTTCTACACGCTTGGACCGCTTACCACGGATATCGCGCCCGGTTACGACCACATCACCAGCGGCATCGGTGCCGCCATGATCGGCTGGTACGGCTGCGCCATGCTCTGCTACGTCACGCCGAAGGAACACCTCGGCCTGCCGAACAAGAAGGACGTGAAAGACGGCGTGATCGCCTACAAGATCGCGGCCCACGCAGCGGACATCGCCAAGGGGCATCCGGGCGCGCAATACCGCGACAACGCGCTGAGCAAGGCCCGCTTCGAATTCCGCTGGGAAGACCAGTTCAACCTCGGCCTGGACCCCATCACCGCCCGCGAATTCCACGACGAAACCCTCCCGCAAGAAGGCGCCAAAACCGCCCACTTCTGCTCCATGTGCGGCCCGCATTTCTGCTCCATGAAGATCACCGAAGACGTGCGGAAATACGCGGCAGAGCAGGGCATCGCCGAGGAAGAGGCGCTGAAGAAGGGGATGGAGGAGAAGTCGAAGGAATTTGTGGAGAAGGGCGCGGAGGTTTATTCGAAGGCGTAAACGCGCGTCATGACTTGTCAGGGCGGAGCAATAGCTCCGCCCTTTTCTTTTGCTGGTAGGGCAAAGGTGCTCCTTTGCCCAAACTCTTTCTGCGCGAGCAGCGTGAGATTTTTCAGAGTTACTTAAACATTTCATGACCTTCGCGCGAAAAGGTCAGGGCGGAGGAGCACCTCCGCCCTACCGGGATTGGGGGCAAAGCTGTCGCTTTGCTTAGAATTTATTCCGCCGCTGCTGGGCGGAAACGTTCGGCAATTTTATCCACACCGCCGCGTTTGCCTTCGATGGGTTGGAAGGTGGAGCTAGTGGCATTCCAGCCGGTTTGGGTGGGGTAGGGGTAGGTGGGCATTTCCCACGTTGGCTTGCCGTTCTCGACGTGTTTTCCGGTTAACGCGGTGGGGGCGGTGCCGGTTTCGCGCCAGGCGCGGACGGCTTCGAGGCTGGTAGGGCAAAGGTGCCCCTTTGCCCAAACTCTTTCCGCGCGGGTAGTGTGAGATTTTTCAGAGTTGCTTAAACATTTCACGGCCGTCGCGTGAAAAGGTCAGGGCGGAGGAGCACCTCCGCCCTACCGTGATTGGGGGCAAAGCTATCGCTTTGCTTGAGGTTCGTGAGCCACGTTAATTTCTTGGGGATAGCCTAATCATTTTACGATCATCGCGCGAAAGGGTCACGGCGGAGCGGCAGCTCCGCCCTACCGTGATTCTGGTAGGGCAAAGGTGCCCCTTTGCCCAAACTCTTTCCACGCGGGCAGTGTTAAGTTTTTCAAAATCACTCAATCATTTCACGACCCTTGCGTGAAAAGGTCAGGGCGGAGGGGCACCTCCGCCCTACCGTAATTGGGGGGCAAAGCTGCCGCTTTGCGATTGCTTTAACCTTTTCCAGACTAACATTTTCAATTAGTAAATCCCTCGCCATGAGTGATGAACCTTTCCGCGAAGCTGGACGTCATACGCCTGCGAAAGGTGTGCATGTTTCCCTCTCTGGACCAAATTGGGTTTTCCTCACCGTGTGTACGGAAGGACGCGGGCGTTGGTTGGCGGACGTAGCGGTGCAACGCGCCTTGCATGGCATCTGGGAAAACACAGCTACTGCCTGGCTCGTGAGTGATTATCTGTTGATGCCGGATCATCTTCATCTGTTTTGTGCTCCGCGTGATTTGAATTTCACAATCGAACGGTGGATGGGCTTTTGGAAAGACCGGTTAGCCAAATCGCATTCAGGCACAGGAATCTTTCAAGCCGGCGGTTTTCATCATCGTTTGCACGATGGGGAAAGCTACAGCGAGAAGTGGCAATACGTCCGGCAGAATCCGGTCCGTGCGGGATTGGTGAAAACTCCCGAAGAGTGGCCGTATTTCGGGCGAGTGCATGAGATTCGTTGGTAAAGGGAAATGGCAATGGCGGAGCGGCAGCTTCGCTCAAACTAAATCCGGTAGGGTCCCGCATGCGGGATGCCCCTTTGCCCAAACTCTTTCCGCGCGGGCAGTGTTAAATCATCGGGAATCGGTCAATCATTTCACAACCATTGCGTGAAAAGGTCAGGGCGGAGGAGCACCTCCGCCCTACCATTATTTGGGGGTGAAAGCTGCCGCTTTCCTCAAACTTTTGCTGCCTTGGTAACGCGGCTGGCAGGGGCCTTCCTCCCTCATTCGTCGGGATTGAAGAAGCTCCCATGAACACTTAAGCTCACATGCACAAGCCATTGAAATGAAAAAGGACTTATCATCCAAACAACGCGACGAGTTGCTGACAGCATTGAAAGCGCGGTTTGAAAAGAATCTGATCCGGCACAAAGGCTTGGACTGGGCCAAGGTGCTGGCGCGCTTGGAGGCGAGTCCGGAGAAGGTGTGGTCGCTCAATGAGATGGAGAAGACGGGTGGGGAGCCGGATGTGGTGGGCTGCGACAAAAAGACGGGGGAGTTCATTTTCTGGGATTGTTCCGCGGAAACGCCGAAGGGGCGGGTGAGTGTTTGTTATGACCGGGAGGGGTGGGAATCGCGGAAGGAGCATCGGCCGAAGACGACGGCGATGGATATGGCGGCGGAGATGGGCATCGAGTTGCTGACGGAAGAGCAGTATCTGGAGCTGCAAAAGCTGGGTGATTTCGACACGAAGACTTCGAGCTGGGTGAAGGCGCCGGCGGAGATCCAGAAGCTGGGCGGGGCGCTGTATGGGGAGCGGCGGTATGGCCGGGTATTCGTGGGGCATAACGGGGCGCAGTCGTATTACGCGGCGCGGGGATTCCGGGGGTGCTTGAGGGTGTGAGAGGTGATGGAGGAACGATTGCGCCTGAAGGGGCGAGGGAGCGTAAAATAATTCATTCCTAAAAAGCATCAATGCGATGATTTTAATGAATTATGCATCTATGAAGCGGCGTGGCAGAGTGGCCCTGAAGACCGGGAGTGTCCGGTGATGGCCCGCAGAAAAACGGCGGGCTGGAGAAAGAAGGTGGGCGGGTATGAGTGAAATCAATGAAGGCAGGTACGGCAGGTGGGAGAGTGGCCCAGAGGTTGGTCGCGCAGCGGCGGGGCGCAGCCTGACACACCCTGCAAAAAAGCGGGTAAATGAGAAGCCGTGCGGGAATGCGTCTGCCGCCTTGTTTGAGGCTCAATTAAGGTTGAGCCTGAGCTGAATATTCCTGATATTATTGGCATCCAATGATGAGCATGTGCGGAAAGTTTAGGGCGGGCGTGAAGGCGATGACACTGATGGTGGTGGCGTGGTCGGTGGCGGTGCCTGGCCTGGCAGCCACGTCTGCCCCGGCTGAGCCGGTGGAGGATAAAGATTTTGCAGCGTTGCAGGCGCACGCCAAGAAGGTTTTCAAGGAGGATGTCGATCTGTTCATCAGGAACTACTGTGGCAGATGCCACGGGATAAAGCGGCAAAGAGGCGGCATCAACCTTGAGTTCGCCCTCAAGAATCCGGGTGATCCGGCCTCGGTAGTTCGGTGGAAGCAATCGGTCGGGAGTGTGAAGACCCATGACATGCCGCCGGAGGACGAGGACAAGCAGCCGACGGATGAGGAGCGGCAGCGGTTTTTGGCCGGGATCAACCAGGTCAAATACCTCAGCCCGAAAGACCCGGGCGAATTCGTGATCCGCCGTCTGACGAAGATGGAGTATGGGAACACGCTGCACGATCTCTTCGGCGTGGATGCCTCCATCGCGCATGAGTTGCCGGATGAAGTGTTCGGTGCGGGTTACCTGAATACGTTGTCACCGCTGCAATCGGAACAGTATCTCAGCATCGCGAACAAGGTGCTGGAGCAGATTCTGGCACCCGATGGTAAATCCCCGACGGCGGTGCAGAAGCGGCTTTTTGGCAAAACACCTTCGAGCAAGGGCGAAGCAGAAGCGGCGCGGAAGGTGGCGGCTTCACTGGCGCGGAGTGCATATCGGCGTCCACCCACGGAAGCGGAACTGGATGTGCTGATGAAGGTGTTCGCGCTGGGGCGGGAGAACAAGTTTTCCTATCAGGCATCGCTGGGGCTGATGCTCAAAGGGATTTTGGTATCGCCGCAGTTCCTCTTCATCACGCCTGCGAGCGAGGTGGAGAAGGGGAGCAAGATCGTGCCGCTGGATGATTATCAACTGGCTTCGCGCCTGTCGTATCTGATCTGGGCGACGATGCCGGATGCGGAGCTGTCCGCGCTGGCGGACGCCGGTAAGCTGCATGACCCGGAGATATTGAAGGCGCAGGTGAAGCGCATGCTGGCGGATGGGCGGTCACGCGCGTTGTTCGATGGATTTGGCGCGCAGTGGCTGGGCTTGGGTGCATTGGCGGACAAGACGTTTGATGCCACGAAGTTCCCGCAGATGACGCCGGAGCTGCGCAAGGCGATGTATGATGAGGCACGGTTGTTCTTCGAGAGCATCGTGCGTGAGAATCGCAGTGTGGTGAGCTTCGTGGACAGTGACTATACGTATATCAACGCGACGCTCGCGCCCATCTACGGATTGAAGGCCAGCGGCACGGAGATGCGCCGGGTGCAGCTCGCGGATGCGAATCGCGGTGGCATCCTCGGTATGCCTGGTGTGTTGGCAACGACGTCGTTCCCGAACCGCACCAGCCCGGTGCTGCGTGGTGTGTGGGTGCTGGAACAGGTGTTAGGCGAGCATGTGCCCCCGGCGCCACCGAACGTGCCGTCGCTGGAAAAACAGGATGCGAAGAAAGTGGAGAGCATGACCTTGCGGCAACGCACGGAGTTGCACCGGAACAATGCGGCGTGCGCGAACTGTCACAAAATATTGGACCCGATCGGCTTTGGCTTGGAGAACTTTGATGCGATCGGGCGCTGGCGGGATAAGGATGACAGCGGTGGGGCGATTGATGCCGGTGGCGAGTTGCCGGGCGGGAAGCGTTTTAGCGCGCCGAAAGAATTGAAGGTATTTATTGCCTCACGACAGGAGGATCTGGCGCGGAATCTGACTTCGAAATTGATGGCCTATGCTTTGTGCCGTCAGCTCGAAGGCTATGACGAGATCGTGGTGGACAAGATGATGCAGGCCATCGAGAAGGATGGTTACCGGATGCAGACGGTCATCACAGAAATTGTGACAAGTTACCCTTTCACTCAGCGGCGAATTCAGTAATATATCCATAGAAGCACCATGAAAACCAACTACCTTATCGACCGTCGTACGTGCCTGAAGGGGTTGGGCGTCGCCTTGGCGTTGCCCATGCTGGAGAGCTTTGGCTGGGCGGCCCCCGGGCAGAAGGCTTACAAGCCGCCGGTGCGCATCGGCTTCATGTACATGCCGCACGGCGTTATCATGGATCAATTCTGGCCGAAGGACCCAGAGAGTTTTCTGACGGCACCACCGCCGGCGTTGGCATCGCTCAAGCCGGTGATGGAATACGTCCTCATGATGAAGGGCATCTCAGGCATTCCGATCTCGCCGTTCAATGGTGCCCCGCATGCGCTGGAACTTTCGACATGGCTCACGGCGACGTTGCCGGATGCGAACAAGCGCAATCAGATCAACATTGGCATCTCAGCGGACCAGGTGGCGGCGAATTTCGTGGGTGGCATGACGGCGTTGCCTTCGTTGGAGCTGGCGACGATGCCGCAGACTCATAAGGAAAATCAGGAAGGGTTGAACGAAGGGTATTACTCGCACTGCAGTTTTCGTTCGCCGACGCAGGCAGTCCCGGCTGAGACGAATCCGCGGGCGGTTTTGAACCGGCTCTTCAACAAGACAGGATTGACCAGCGGTGGTGTGAAATCTCCTGAGGCCATGCGCCGGGAAGCACTGGATCGCAGCATGCTGGATCTGGTGCTCGGTGGGGCGAAAGATTTGCGTAGGACATTGCCGCAGGTGGATCAGCACAAGCTGGACGAATATCTGGACAGCGTGCGTTCTGTGGAGCGGCGCATCGCGGCTATCGAATATCGCCAGAAGGAAGCGGCCTTGGAAAAGGCGGGTGTCAGCGTGACAAAGCGTAGTGCGACGGATTCGCCGCCTATCGAAGTGAAGATTCCGATCGGCGACAAGCGCAGCGAATACATGCAGGTGATGTGCGATCTGAATGTGCTGGCGTTCCAGACGGATACGACGCGCGTGAGTTCTTACATCGGCTCCACGCCGAACGGTGTCTCTTATCCTGAACTCGGCTTCTCGGACGCGCATCATTCACAGACGCATCATAACAATGAAGAGGGCAAGGTCGGGAAAGTTGCGGCGATCACGGAGTTCAATATTTCTCAGTTCGCTTACATGGTGAAGAAGATGCAGAGTTTGAAGGAAGGCGACGGCACGTTGCTGGACAACTGCATCATGATGTGGGGCTCGGGTCTTGAGGACGGCAACAAGCATACGCGCGAGAATCTGCCGTTCATCATCGCAGGCAAGGGCGGTGGCTCCCTTAACACGGGACGCTATCTCACGGGCATCAAGGGCAATCAGGGCGATCTGCTCACGACGTTGCTGGATTCCATGGGCGTGCCTCTGGACCGTCCGATCGGTCTGGCGACGAAGAAGATCACGCAGATGCAGAAGACGGCGTAAGCCGTTAAGCATCGCCCGATGAAGCGCACCGTTTATCTCATCCTGTTCCGAGGTGTAGGTGGGAAGACGCAATTGCCCGTACAAAAACTGCGCGAGAAACTTACCGAGGCAGGTTTTGAAAACGTGGCCACCTATATCAACAGTGGCAACGCCGTCGTGCGCAGCCGTTTAAGCCGGAAACAGGTCATCACTACCGTCGCAGACATTTGCCGCAAAGAATTCGATTTCGACAAGGCGATCTTCGCACCGACATTGGCAGAGTGGGATGATTTGATCGTGTGCAATCCTTTCGCCAAAGCGGCTGCAGCAGCTCCGACAACCGTTCATGCGGCGTTGCTGGAAAGCACACCCAAGAAGGAAGACGTGGAGCGTATTCGTGCATGCGCGGTGAAGGGGGAGAAGATTGAGATCTTGGGAAGCACGGCATTTCTCCATACGCCGAATGGTTTCGGCAAATGCAAGATGGCGGAGAAGTTCGATAAATGGATCGGGGTGACGAACACGGCACGGAATTGGAACACGGTGCTGAAGCTGGCGGAGTTAGGACGGGCGGCGGAAAAATAGATAGGATGTGATTGGTTGTCTCGTCGGGGGGAATTGTGGAACCGTTTGATTAGAGCTTTGTTTTTATGCCGCAGGCCCGCAGGAAGCACCAGCCTCGGACTGCCTCAAAAGCGACGAAAACACCGATCAGATCCAACACGATCCCCAGCCACGCAGTCGAACGGAAGAAAGCTACGACGGAGGCGATGAAGAGGAGCAAAGCCGTCACGGCACGCATCACGCGGCGTTTCGTTTCGATGTTGGGATCGAAGAATCGTTACACTACGGACAGCTTACTCCAGATGCCACGGCTTGCGAACTGAACTGTAACGTGCTTTATTTCGGCTCTTATGGCTAAGCCTTATCCGACGATCATTCCGGGACTGAGGAGTCCTTCCGAACAAGTGAAAGGCATCGTTTATTTCGGGCGCATGCTGGACAAGATACGCCTGGCGGCTGCGGGCAAGCTGCCGGATGAGTGGCAGGCGATGCGGGGCAAGGCATCGAACCTGACGTTTGATGCGCGCTGCTGCCGGTTTTTAGGTGTTGATTATTTTGAAGTAGAAGCCGAGGCATTGAAGGGTGGCAGTGATGAATCGGTTTTGGAATGGGCTTTCAAACGCGGGCGCAGACCGACGGATGAAGAGATCGAGATCTGGAATGCCTTCATGAGCAAGCGCGGCTGGCGCGATGCGGGGACGCAGCGCTTGAATGAACGGCTGGAGGAGATCGGTCTGCCGGCAGGAACGGTGCAGACGATGTTCGAGTTCATTGATTTGGATGAGGGGAAGATAAAGGTTTAGGGCGAGAATAGGGAAAATCGAGGACGACGACGAGAACGAGGACGATTTTGAACTGGCGGTATGAAAACCTTTAGCGGTTATTGTCTCATCAAGCCGGAGGATTTGCATTGGCGGAAGTCCAATCTGATGCAGATTCCAAACGCGGATTTTCTGGAGCGCACGGGCAGTGAGAACATGGGAGCGCGTCTGTGGCGGATGCCGCCGCAGAGTGCCAATACGCTGCATAAGCATATCCGGGCGGAGGAGTTTTATTTCGTGCTGGAGGGGGTGGGTCGCCTCCGCGTTGGGGAGGAGACACTGACCATCCCGAAGCACGGTGGCGTGCTCGTTGGCCCGGACCAGTTGCGGCAGGTTTTCAACGATACAGATCAGGAAGTTCTCTGGCTCATCATCGGTGCGCCTGAGGAAATGGAGTTCTTGCAAGGCTCAAAAGCGCAGATGGATCTTTCACTCATCTATCCAGTGGACCCGCAGCAATTGCCCAAGGAACTGATGGGCAAGGATTGGCCGCCGAAAAGTTGAGCGAACGAGCTGGATGCGTCCCTCGCGCTCAACTTGGAACTTCTTCACATTTGGTCGGGGATTTCCGCCTCCACCAATTTCGCCAGCAGGATCAACGATTCCTGCCAGCCCAAATAGCATGCCTCAGCGGGGATGACTGCGGGGATTCCTTCCTGGCTGACGTTCAACTCCGTGCCACAGAAGACCTTTCTCAAAGTGATGGTCGTTATCATCTGGCCGGGCAGGCCGGGATTGTCGAACTGGTCGGTGTAGCGGATGAGTTCCCCGGGCTTGAGTTCGAGATAGGTGCCGCCGAAGGAATGGCTCGAACCGGTGCTGAAATTGGTGAATGACATCTTGTAGGTGCCTCCCACTTTGACATCGATGTGCTGCACCTTACCCGTGAAGCCGTTCGGGGGAAGCCACTTGGCCATGGCGTCTGCGTCCAAAAATGCCTTGTAAACCCGCTCCGGCGTCGCACGGAGGATTCGATGAAGGCGAACGGTATTAGTATTATTTGTTGTCATAGTTTCTTTGGATTGCTTTTTCAATGTTACGACGATCGGGGCGGCTGCTTCAGGACAGCCCGGGCAAAATATATTCGAGGCCTCTGGTTGGCGTGCTGGGAAGCCAAGTAATCCGATACGAATCGCCCAAGAACAGAACGTCAGATAATATGTCTTTGCCAAGAGCGTGTTGCAACCGGTTCGTTCATGGCCGCAGCGGAAACATTTCACACGGTAAACCATGGATTGTAGTTTGATGAATCACCGTTGAGTTCCACGATTTGTTTACATAGCTTTCAGCCATGCTCCGTCCACGCAAGAAATATACGGTTTACGACCTGCAACAGCTTAAGGGCAAACGTGTCCTGACGCACATCCACGTGAAATCGCCGGAGGAAGCGATGGCGGCTGAGCAGGCGGGCGTGGATCTGATGAGTTGCAGCTTTGATTCACCGGAATCGCAGGCGCGCTTGCCGAAGCTGGTGGCAGCCGCGCCGAACAGTTTTCTTTCCTGTGCGACTCCGCATGGGCTGGCTTCGCAAGAGGAAGCCATCCGTATTGGCTTTCGGGCCTTGGAGGCAGGGGCGAGTTCGGTCTATTGCTCGGCCAGCCCGTTCATCATCGAGGGGATGGCGCGGGAGGGGATTCCGGTGGTGGGGCATCTCGGTATGGTGCCGCGGCATGTCACGTGGACGAATTATCGCGCCATCGGCAAGACGGTGGACGAGGCCAAAAAACTGTATCGCCGCACGAAGGAATTGGAAAACGCAGGTGCATACGCAGCGGAGCTCGAACTGGTGCCGCATAATCTGGCGGGCTGGCTGTGCCAGCAGACAAAGCTCATCCTAATGTCGCTTGGTTCCGGGAGTGGCTGTGACACGCAGTTTCTTTTCAGTGATGATATTCTCGGTGACTACGATGAACGCCTGCCGCGTCATTCAAAGGCTTACCGTAATTTCGTCGCGGAATATCAACGCTTGCAGCAAGAGCGCCTCGCCGCTTTCCGCGAGTACATCGCGGATGTTAAGGAAGGGCGTTTCCCGGAGAGAAGCCATCTGGTTGAGATGGATACGAAGGCCTTCGAGGAGGTGGTGCAATCGATACAAAGTAAATAGCGGGCCTCGGGGCTAGAAATGACAGGCAGCGGGTACGGAACAGGGAACCAAATTGACTTGTTCTTGCCAACGCACGGAGGCAGCTTAATCACCGTTCCGTAACCTGTATTTATGAACGCACGTATTTTTTGGGTGGTTTGCTCGTTGATCACCACGGCTGCTTTCGCGGCGGATTTGCCGCCCGTTCCGACCCAGTCTCTCGCGAAGAAGAAGGAGCTGCTTTTCTCGGATAACATGGAAAGTAATCCGCCTGCGAAGCCATGGCATCGCGTGGTGGATACGTTCAAGTTCGAGAACGGAGTGCTGAAAGGCACGCAGACGCGGGTAACGACCATTCCGGCGGCGAACGGCAAGCCGGCCATCACGGCGCATGCGGCGGTTTATGGATTGGAAATCCCCACAAAGGACAGCGTGGTGGAGGTACGTATCAATCTGGCCGGAGCTACGTCCATGGATGTGGAGTTCGATGACCGCAAATATACGGAGGCCCATTATGGCCATCTTTGCCGGGCCATCGTCCGCACGAACGGTGTGACCATCATGGACGAACGCGAGGGCAGCCAGAACCTGATCATCAAGAAATTGAAGGAAGATCCGACGAAGAAGGAGGAAGTGGCCAAGCTGATGAAGGGCAAGCAGGTGACGTATCCCGCCAAGATCGAGCAGAACAAGTGGTATACGATGACCGTCGAGACGGTGGGCGACGAGATGCGCGTGCTGCTCGATGGCAAGCCGATGGCCTATTTGAAATCACCTGGCATCGGTCACGTGACGAAGTCCAAGATCGAACTGGGCGTGGGCGGCAAGGACGGTCTCTTCGACGACATCAAAGTGTGGAACGCGGAACCGTTGAAGTAAGGCACATCTTCAATAGCGTAAAAACTTTCAGCCCAAGGCGAACCCGAATGTGGGTTACCTTGGGCTGATTCTTCAAACTAGATTGTTGGTTTAGCTTTCTTGGACTTTTTTCACGAAGCACGCTTTCAACCCCACGGTGATGCCGTCCACTTTGCAGGAGATCTCATGATCGCCATCCACCAGGCGGATGGCTTTGGATTTTGAGCCGCCTTTGAGCACCTGATTGCCCCCGCCGAGTTTCAAATCCTTGATGAGAATGACTTGATCGCCATCGGCCAAGACATTGCCGTGAGCATCCTTGACCACGCGCGGGCCAACTGGTGTTTCCGGTTGCGCAGCGCGTTCCCATTCATGGCCACAGGTGACGCATTCGTATTTGTCAGCATGTTCGAGGACATCTTCCATCTCGCACATCGGGCAGGCAGGTTTACTCATAGAGGTTGAGTTTAATGCCATGGGATTAATGGACTCAACATACATTTGGTTTTGGATGAAGACACTTCCATCCAGCAAGCTTTTCTTGTGCTGGTTTGGCAAAATTTGCGAAGTGGCAATGCTTCGTTTTTCAGTAGTAGAAAGCAGGTTTTCCGGTGATCTACATTTGTTGGTTTAATCTTTTTACTTTGCGTGAGCAACGGAGAGGAGCAAGCTGAACGGCAGGAGGGGAGGGAGGATAACCATGTCCTTAACCAAATCACACAAGGCCAAACCATTGATGAAGCATCACCATCCTGATGAAACAACGGCGACGGCATCGGTCGCATCCGACCGGCTGACGGCAGTGGTCAGTCAGTTATTGATGATTCAGGAAGAGCGCAAACAAGTGTCATGCATGCCATCATATCGTGCGGATGACGTGAATTCAGTGGAGGGTGTCCGACAGCCAGCTCGCGAGACGAGGAGGGCTGGATGAAGCAGACCTCAATCCGAACTTTTCTGGCCGGAATTATCCTGGCATTGATCGTATTGGGCGGAGTGGCCTGGCTTAACTGGCATACCACCCTACGGATGCAGGACACGGTGAGCTTGGTAAGCCATACCGAGGATGTCCGGAACAAGCTGGTACGTCTGCGCCTGCGGATCGAGGAGGTGGAGACGGGTGCCCGCGGCTTTGTGCTGGCGGGTGAAACGTCTTTTCTCGAGCCATATAAGGAATCGGCAGACAAGGTCAAAGGCCAATTGCAGATCATCCGAAATCTGACATGGGACAATCCAAAGCAGCAGCGGGAGTGTGATCTTCTCGAACCGTTGATCGAGCAGGAATTGATTTTTGCACAGGCGATCATCGCCACCCGGCAGGACTCCGGGCTGGAACCGGCGCGACAGTTGGTGGCCAGCGGGCAGGGCAAGGCGTTGATGGACCAGATCCGCAGTGCGCTCACGCGGATGGATCTGGAGGAACGCAGATTGCTGGAAGAGCGGACGCTGGCCACAGGACTGGAGGCAAGCAAGGCCCGGCTGATCACGCTCATCGGCACCACGCTGAGTTTCATGGTGCTCGGAGCCGTATTCACGCTGGTCATTCGTGAGAACCAGTTACGCCACCAGTCACAACTGGAATTGCGAGCGCGCAATGCCGAGCTGGGCAGATTGCTGCGGGCGAACCAGCTCATAATGGATCATTCACTGGATATGATCTGCACGATCGATGAGCAGGGACGGTTTGTTTTCCTTAGTGCCGCCTGTGAGAAAGTCTTGGGCTATCCGCCGTCGGAACTGGCGGGGAAGAAATACATCGATCTGGTCCATGCGGATGATGTGACCAAGACGAATGAAGCCGCCCTGAGTGTCATGGCCGGCCAACCGGTGCGGGATTTTGAGAACCGTTACCGGCGGAAGGATGGGGTGATGGTGCCCATCGTTTGGTCAGCAATCTGGTCGCAGGAAGACCGGCTGATGTTCTGTGTGGCACGGGACATAACCGAACGCAAGGCGGATGAGGAGCGAATCCTGAAACTGAACCATGATCTGCAAAACCGCACGAACGAGCTGGAGAACGCCAACAAGGAACTTGAGTCCTTCTCCTACTCGGTGTCGCACGACTTGCGGGCACCGTTGCGGCACATCCATGGATATGTGGAGATGCTGACTGGAGTCACGGAAGGCCAGCTTTCCGACAAGGCCAAGCGCTATCTGAAGGTCATCACGGATGCCAGCGTCGAGATGGCTCAGTTGATCGATGATCTGCTGGCTTTTTCCCGAATGGGACGGATCGAATTCCATGAGTCGGCCGTCAGTCTGGATGTATGTGTGCGGGAAACGATCAAGGGGCTGGAGATGGCCACCAAAGGACGAAATATCAACTGGAAGATCGCATCCCTGCCAAATGTGCAGGGGGATGCAGCCATGCTGAAGCAGGTGTTCTCCAATTTGCTCGGCAACGCGGTCAAATACAGCCGTAAACGCGATCCGGCGGAAATCGAGATCGGCCAGGCGGGTGAGGAGGATGGGAGGGCCGTGTTCTTTGTGCGGGACAATGGCGCGGGGTTCGACATGAAGTATGGGCACAAACTATTTGGTGTCTTTCAGCGGTTGCACCGGGCGGAAGAGTTTGAGGGGACGGGTATCGGGCTGGCGACGGTGAGGCGCATCATTTCGAGGCATGGTGGCCGGACTTGGGCCGAAGGTGAGAGCGGCAAAGGGGCCACCTTCTATTTCACGCTGAAAGCCGTTGCTCCGGACGATGCAAATGGGCGAAGCAAAGGGTTCACTGCGATGGCCGCCGCCAATCATGAATAAGAACCAAGCCACAATGGTCAATTAGCCAGAGGACAATCATGAATTCACTCAAAAGAATACTGCTCGTAGAAGACAGCTCACGTGATGCGGAGCTGGTGATGGACGCCCTCAAGGAGCATCTGCTGGCAAACGAGGTCGTGCATCTACAAGACGGAGCGGAGGCGCTGGACTACCTGTATCAGCGGGGAGATTTTGCCGCCCGGCCGGAGGGATTGCCGGCGGTGATTTTGCTGGACCTGAAAATGCCGAAGGTGGATGGGCTGGAAGTGCTGCGGCAGCTCAAGGGCGACGCCAAACTCAAGGTCATACCGGTAGTGGTGATGACTTCCTCCCGGGAGGAGCAGGATTTGATCCGCAGTTATGAACTGGGCGTAAATGCCTATGTCGTCAAGCCGGTGAAGTTTCAGGGGTTCGTGGAGGCGGTGAAACAGTTGGGGGTGTTTTGGGCCGTGCTCAATGAACCGCCTCCGGGGACGGCAGGCCGGCAATTATAGTCATGCGCGAGCTGTGATCCATTTTTCGTTGAGACCACATGAAACCAATACAAATACTGCATCTGGAGGACAGTTCGCGGGATGCCGAACTGATCCTGGGAAAACTGGAGGCGGGCGGATTGGTCTGCGAGATCACGCATGTGGACAACCGGCAAAGCTTTGAAGCCGCGCTGGCGAGCGGGCAATTTCAGCTCGTCCTGTGTGACTATAATCTGCCGGACTATGACGGCATAACCGCCTTGAAGCTGGTGCGAGAAAAGCATCCGGTCACGCCGGTGATGCTCATCTCCGGTTCCATCGGTGAAGAAGATGCGGTGAAGTGCCTACAGCACGGGGCTACGGATTATCTCCTCAAGCAGCGGCTTGACCGCCTTCCAGCAGCGGTGAAGCGGGCCCTGACGGAAGCCGAGGATTTTCGCAAACGGCAAGAGGCGGAAGTGCGGATCCGGGAGCAGGCGGCGTTGCTGGACAAGACGCAGGACGCCATCTATGTCAGGAACCTGGAGCAAAGCATCATCTACTGGAACAAGGGGGCGGAGCGCCTCTACGGCTGGCGGGCGGATGAGGTGATCGGCAAGCGGGCGGATGAGCTTTTCTCCACCGACAGTTCGGAGCGCCATGAGGAAGCCCGGCGGTTGCTGCTGGAAAAAGGGGAATGGGTGGGGGAGTTGAGGCAAACCACCAAGAGTGGCAAAGAGATCATCGTGGAGAGCCGGCGCACGCTGTTGCACGATGATGTCCGGGGCAATCCCAAGTCCGTCCTGATCATCAACACGGATATCACGGAACGCAAGCGGGTGGAGCGGCAGATGCTGCGCACTCAAAGACTCGAGAGCCTGGGCACGTTGGCGGGCGGTGTGGCGCATGACCTGAACAACGCGCTGGCTCCCATCCTCATGACGGTGGAGCTGTTGAGGATGGAGTATCCGGATGCGACCAAGCTGATCGACATGGTGGAAACCAGTGCCAAGCGCGGGGCCGACATGGTGCGGCAGCTCCTTACCTTTGCCAAAGGGGTTGAAGGCGCGCGCCTGCTCATCCAGCCCCAGCACTTGTTAAAAGAGATGGAAAAGATCATCCGGGGGACTTTTCCCAAGAGCATCAGCCTGCAGACCAATTATGCCAAGGGCTTGAGAACCATTTTGGGCGACAACACCCAGCTTCATCAGGTTTTACTGAACCTGTGCGTCAACGCCCGGGATGCGATGCCCAATGGCGGCACGCTTACTTTGGAGGCGGAGAATGTGGAGATTGACGCTGCTTACGCTAGCTCAGTTCCAGAAGCAGTGCCGGGCAGCTATGTCGTCTGGCGGGTGACTGATACCGGGACGGGAATTCCGCCAGAGGTGGTGGAACGCATCTTTGAACCATTTTTCAGCACGAAGGGGCCGGACAAGGGTACGGGGCTGGGGCTTTCGACGGTCATGGGAATCATCAAGAGCCACGGGGGCTTTATCCGGGTTTATTCCGTACCCGGCCAAGGGACAACGTTTACCATTTATCTGCCGGCGGATGGCGGAAATACGGCTGCGGTGACAGTGGAGAAGCAGCCGGATGCGTTTCGCGGCAATGGCGAGTACATCTTGGTGGCTGATGATGAGCCGGTGGTGCGTCAGGCAGCCCGGGCGGTGTTGACGGCCCTGAACTTCAATGTGATCACGGCGGTGGACGGCACGGAGGCGTTGATCAAAGTGGCGGAGAAGCGGACGGAATTACGGGTGGTGCTGACGGACGTGCATATGCCGCACATGGATGGGCTGGCATTTGTCAGGGTGCTCAAACGGATGTCGCCCGATGTCGGTGTCATCATCGCCAGCGGGCGGTTGGACGAGCGCGAGATGAAAGAATTCAAGAGCCTGGGCATCAGTGCCTTGCTGGAGAAACCATTCACCCAGGAGAAGCTGGTGGAGGCGCTGAAGGTGGTTTTCCATAAATAACGGGATGGACTGGTGAGAAGGGAGAGGAGGCAGAGGTTGCACTGACATGGGCAAAAGGTAGGGCTCAAGCTGTTTTTGGAACTCGCCATCCTCAGTTGCAGGTGGGAGATTGCGAGCCGAATACATGGCTACACCTAATTATCAGTTCGAAAAACGCCGCCGCGAGTTGGAGAAAAAGGCCAAGAAAGAGGAGAAGCGCAAGAACAAGGCCGCAGAAGCGGCGGCTGGACCTGTCACTAATGAGACCGAAGCTGCGACGCCCCCGGCCGAGCCTAGTCAGCCCGCGTGATCGACTGGTACTCCGGCCTTCAGCGTTTTGAGCTGCGGGTGATCCTGACCTCGGGTTGGTAGAGGATACGGACAATCAAATCGCCCCGGCCACCGCGAGGTTTGGGCAATCCTTCACCGGCGACACGGACGACATCGCCCCGCACGATTCCAGCGGGTATCTGGACCCGGATGAGTGAGCCGGTGACACCGGTTAGCGTCGTGACACCGCCCTGGGTGGCCAGCTTGGTGGTGATCTTCAGGTCACAGCGCAGATCGGAGCCGCGGAGCTTGAAACGAAAACCCGGCAGAGCTTTCGTGCGGATAATCACAAACCCGCCTTGGTAAGCGCCAGTGCGGGGGATGCGGAGGCGTATGCCGGGAGCTGTTCCGGGAGGAATCACCAGTTGGTAAGTCTCCGGGCCGTCGGGATTGCCGGAATCACTTACTTTCACATCCAAAGAGGTGCCCCGTAAAAAATCTTCCAGCCGCAGGCTGACATCTTTGGCGATGTTGCGTTCGATGGTCCCACCACGCCGGGCTGAGTCCTGGGCAATATTGGCGGCGCGAACCGCGCGGGACTCGTCGTATGCGCGCCGTTCGGCAGGCTGGTTGAGCACCTCGTAGGCGGCGTTCAGTTCCCGCGTGCGTGCGACGGCCTCGGCCGAGCCGTGATTCACATCCGGATGAAAGCGCTTGGCGAGGATGCGATAGGCCGCGCGGATCTGCTCATTCGTGCACTTCTGGTCAAGCCCGAGGATCGCGTAATAGTCTGGTTCAATGTTTGCCAAGGACATGATAGTAATGGGGAGCCAGCAGGCAGACAACAAGTCATTGGGGATGCTTTGCCGGTGCGGTTGAGTGGTCGATATTCTCTGCGTGACGAAGTCCTGCCGGGACGGTATTGGTGGGACATACACATGAGCACCTATTTCACCAAGATTTCCCGTCGGACGGCCTTGCTAGTCGCAATGAGCCTGGCCATGCCATTGCTGGCAGCCGACAAGCCCGCCGGCTTCGCCGTGGAAAAGACCAATGAAGGTCTGACCATCAATCACAACGGCAAGCTGTTCACGAAATACGTCCTCAAGGGCGATTCCAACAAGCCCTACCTCTGGCCCGTGATGGGGCCGACGGGCCAGCCGATGACGCGGGCATATCCCATGGCGGATATCAAGACGGAGCAGCAGGATCATCCGCATCATCGCGGCATCTGGTTCGGTCATGAGGGAGTGAACGGAGCAGATACCTGGCATGAACCGAAGAGCGTGGAAGGCACGAAGAGCGAAAGTATGAAGGCGCGCGGCCTGCGCATGGGCAGCACGAAGCATCGTGAGTTCAAGGAAACGAGCGTAACCCCCGACAAGGTGGTGGTCGTGAGTGTCAACGATTATTTCGATGCGAAAGGCAAGAAGCTCATGGAGGATGAACGGCGCTATACGTTCCGCGTGGAGAAGGGCAATCACATCATCGACTGCGATATCGAGTTCAAGGCGACGGCGGGTGAGGTGAGCTTGGAAGATGCGAAGGATGCGGGCTTCAGCGTGCGGGTGCCGACGGTGATGGCGGTGGACAAGAAGCTGGGCGGAAAAATTCTCACGAGCGAGGGCAAGGTGGACAAGGATGCCTGGGGCACGCGCGCTACTTGGTGCTCTTACTATGGGCCCTTGGAAGGCGAAATGGTGGGGATCACGATGTTGAATCATCCCTCTAGCTTCCGTCATCCCACACCGTGGCACGTGCGGACGTATGGTCTGCTGACGGCGAATCCGTTCGGCACGAAGAGTCTCGATAAGAATGCGCCGGATGGAACGATCACGCTTAAGTCCGGTGACAAGCTGGTGCTGCGGCATCGTGTCATCCTGCATAAGGGCGAGCCGAAGGCGGCGGGGATCGAGGCGGCATACACGGCGTATGCGAAGGAGAAGAGGTGATCGGGAACGGTTCAACTTAACAAGCTTATGAAAAAATTGATGCTGCGGATGGCGGGTGCTGTGCTGGCTCTGGCCTTGGCCATACCTGCGATGGCGCAGGAGAAGGCGAAGGACACGAAGGCGGTCGAACCCAAGAAAGCGGTGAAGAAGGCTGCGCCGAATCCGGCGATGGCAGCCATCGTGGACCAGCCCGGTTTGCCGCGCGTGCTGCTGATCGGGGATTCCATCTCCATCGGTTACACGGTGCCAGTGCGCAAGTTGCTTGAAGGAAAGGCGAATGTGCATCGTATCCCGACGAATGGCGGACCGACCAAGAACGGCACGGCGAAGATCGATGCGTGGCTGGGCACGGGCAAGTGGGATGTGATCCATTTCAACTTCGGTCTGCACGATGCAAAGTACATGAC
>JAEYXS010000084.1 GCA_023431185.1 Verrucomicrobiota bacterium | reverse complement strand
GTGTGGTTTGGAGAGAGCGGTGGTGAAGGCCCTAGTTTGGGACGAGGAGCACCTCGTCCCTACCGGGGATGAGGGAGCGAGGACGACGAGAACGAAGAACGAGGACGATTATAGGAGTTGAAGTATGGCTATCACATTCACAGAGGAGGATCTGCTGGTGGATATCTCGCAGGAGGAACTGGACGGCATCGCCAAGGAGCTGGTGGCGGTCGGCCATCCGGAGCCGATTGCGAGCACTATCGGGGAGCAGATGCAAAAGGTGGAGGATTACACGCTGCGGTTCGCCGTACCGGACCTGCGTTTCAAACGGTTGCTGCGGGCGCTGGTGCTCTACGAATTGTACTCGCGACTCGCAGACATCCCGGCCAAACGCGCGCTGAAATACGAGGAAGCGATGAAGGAGTTGAAGGACATCCGCGATGGAAAATTCCCGGACCTGAGGCTGGAGGAGCCGCCACCGGCGGGCATCGCGACCAGCCAGGGCAACTGGGGCAGCAAGGAGAAACTAGCATGAACAGTATCATCAACTATGACCCCGCACCGATCATCGATGCGGCAGAGGCACAGACAAACACAAGCATCCATGATGCCACCCGGGTGGATCTGAAGAACACCCCTTGGCGCATGGCGAAAGCGCTGATCATCACGGCGAAGACGACGAATGACAACGCGCCCTCAGTGGCGATCTCGGTGAACTACGCGTTCTCCCATGAAGCCATCGATCCGGCCCTGGCAGTGAACCAGTTGGGACCGCGCACGGCCACGCTGAATGTGAACGTGGGCGAGACGGGCGGCGGCATCCTGAATTACGCCACAGCACCGGTGACCATCACGGGCCGCTATCTGTATGTGTGGTGGACGGCGGCGGCGAACGACAACGGTGACATGGCCATGGAAATCCACGCCATCCCGGCGCCCTAAGCAAGAAGGAGCAAACCAATGCCATTCACCGATACATTGACGATCCTCGCGAAGCTGAAGACGCGGCTCGCCGCGCTGGAGCTGGAGCCGGGCACGCCGCTCTTCGACAAGGTGGAGTATTACAGCTCGACCGACCTGTTGCGGGCGCTGGCGGAACTGCGCGTGTTCAAGAACCGCGTGTGCTTCATCGTGCCGGGTGATGACGACTTCGTGAACGAAGTCTCGGGTCGCTCGCTGAACACCGTGGTGGAGCGGCATGTGTTCCTGCTGCTGGCAGATCGCGATTACGGCCGCCGGCAATCGGCCGCGACGGGTGATGACAACACGACCGGCGTGGTGGCGATGAAGGATCGCGTGGTGAATGAACTCACGGGGAAGAATCTGGATTCGCGTCAGGTGCTGGTGCGGCCGGTGAACGGCACGCCGCTGCTGATCCAGGGACCGAAGCGTGAAGAAGCCGCCGGGCGCGAGGCGTGGAGCCTGGAGCTGGTGGTGGAGTGCGGACAGGTGCTGACGCAGCACTGAAGCTTAACCACAAATGGACACAGATACACACAGATGACGGAAACATCGAACATCCAACATCGAACTCTGAACATCGAGTGGGAGAGAAAGTGAGAGAGGGAGACAGTTACGAGATGGAATCGACGACGAGAACGAAGGACGAAGAAAAACAATCAGTCAGTGAAATCAATCAGGTAACAACAACGGAAAACAAAGGAGAGTTATGAAGGAAACGGGAGATATCATTTATCGCAAACAGGCGACGGGGAAACTGCTGTTCCAGCGGAACGGCGAATCGACCGCGGTCGATTTCGGCAATGTGCGGATGCACAAGCACACGGCGAACGTGGAGCGCACGAAGACGGCGGTGGCGCGCAAGGGTTATGTGGAGATCGTGGATGAACGGCCTGCGCAGATCGAGCATCGCTGGACGGTGGGGCTGGATGAGGAACTGCCGGACCTGACGCGGTTGCAGTTGCTGGCGGGCGCGGGCACGACGGTATCGCAAGGCAGCGGCACGGCGGCGACGGAACAGTTCACGGGTGTGAAGAAAGGGCAGGTCATCATCCTGCCGCATCAGGATGTTTCCAACGTGGAGGTGGAGGTGGCGACAGTCGCGAAGGTGGCGGGCACGGATTACACGGTGGATGCGAAAGCGGGCACGATCACGATCCTGCGCGGCGGCACCATCGCGGAGGCCGCCACGGTGGATGTGACGTACGATCACGCGGCGGTGGAGACGCTCGAGCACAAGAGCAACGCGGAGCTGACAGTGAAGGGCACGGCCTACTTCGACGAGTATGACCAGCATTCCGAGCTGCCCCGGGCGCGCTACACCTTCCCGGCGCAAGTCTTCATGAGCAATCGCGGAGACAACGACGGCAAGAAGCTGAGCGAGTTCGAGGTGGAGCTGCTGGCGACGGGGCAGATCGTGCGGCGCGGACGGGCGGATGCCTGATAAGGGAAAACATCGAACACCCAACATCGAACTCTGAACATCGAAAGCGGGGGAAAATGGGAATGGCCGCAAAGAAGCACAGAAGGCGCAAAGTGAGGAATACGTGGATGGATGTGTTTTGGCTGTTCTCACCCCTCACCCCGGCCCTCTCCCCATTGAGGGGAGAGGGTGATGGGGGCTGCGGGCGTAAATGCGAGCTGCGGAGATTTGGCAGAGCAGGTGCTTCGGCAGCGGCGCAGTGAGGACACCGCGCCCTACCAAGTACAAGTGAGATTCGGGGACGAAGGACAATTACTACAAACGAAGATTATGGAACCAACGAAGATTGAAACATTGATGGGCGGGAAAGTGGTGACGGTGGCTTTGCGCGAGGGGGCGAAGGAGGAGGTCACGGTGCAGCAACTGGCGGTGGCGCAGATGCCGCGGATGCTGGCGGTGATCGAGGACGAAGCGGCGATGGTGGAGCTGTTCTGTGGCAAACCCAAAGGCTGGGCCGCGACGCTCGCGCCGGAAGCGCACGAGGAGATCGTGACGGAAGGAGAGCGGTTGAACGCGGATTTTTTCGCGCGTTGGGTGCAGCGCCAACTGCAACGGCGCGAGCGGCTGGTGCCGGGCATCACGCAGGCGATGCAGAGCACGGTGCTCTCGAGTTTGCGGACTGGGTCGCCGAGCTCGCCATCGAATCCGGCCTGAGCCTGGGCGAGGCACGGGAACACTCCCTGGCCCAGCTCAAGCTGCTGGCGGATGCCGCCGGCCGCGTGAGGGCGGCGCAAAAGCTGATGGATTCGAATGTGATGTATGCAGCAGTGGCAGCGTGCTGGGCACAGGGAGGAAATGAGGTCTTGATGGAGTTGCAGGAGAAATTGCGGGCGGAGTGTGAGGGGAGATGAGGCGATGCCCGCCGACGAATGAGGAAACGGAGTGACCCGCCTGCGGGCGGGTCCGGAAAAGGAGGAGGTATGAAAGAATTTCAAATGGCATTGAAGATGCAGGTGAGCGGTGCGGAGGCCGCGCAGGCCGCCTTGGGAGGCGTGGCCCAAAAGCTGGGTGACCAGCTCACAGGCATCAAGGATTTCACGAAGAAGCTGGGCGAAGGAAACGAGACGGTGCGGGGATACATCGATTCCGCAAAGAATCTCATCGAGCAGAATCCGATCCAGGAATCGCTCGGAAAACTTTCGGGGCTCGCCCAGGCGATGGGGCTGGACAAGGTCTCCGGCGGCATCGAGGCGACGGCGGATTCGCTGAAGTCGTGGACAGGTGAGATCTCCGGTTTCCTGGACCAGACGGAATCGGCTTCCGAGCTGATCAAGAACGTATTGGAGGGTGATGTGTCGGGCGCGATCGACACGGTGGCGCAGCACATCGAGAAGTTGAGCACCGTGGAAGGCATCGCCGAGGCGATGGGGCTGGAAAGCGTGCTGACGAGCGCGCAGCAGTCGATGGAATCAGTGAACGGGATGATCGGCAAGTTTCAGGAGTTCGGCAGCGGGGCGGGTTCGGCGGGTGAGATCGTGAAGCGGGTTTTGCTCACTGATACGCAGGGTGCCATCGATACGGTGCGGACGAGTCTGGGTGCGATGGGTAACTTCTCCGACCTGGCCACACGCATGGGTTTGCACGGGGTGGCCGGGGAGATCGACAGCCTCACCAAATCGGTGGGCGATTGGACCGGCAAGATCGAGGACTTCAACAAGCGCAGCACGGAAACGGCTACGCAGTTGAACACGGCGTTTGGCAATACGCTGCCGCCGGGCGTGAGCAAGGCAGCGGGGGCGATCATGGAGCTGACGGGCACCAAGGACGCATTGATGCCGATGCTGGAAGGGATACAGACACATTTTCAAACGCTCACGGGCAAATCGTTCCCGGAGGCGTTCAAGGGGATGCAGGAGCTCTCGAAGGAGTTCGGCAAGGGTGGCAAATCGGTGAAGGACCTCGCGGAAGCTTTCAAAGCACCGGGTGGCGCGGCCAGGGCTTTCGCGGGGGCGACGGGCATCGTGGGGGCGGCGATCGCGGGGTGGCAGATCGGCAAGGCGATCGGGGAGATGAATGTCTTCGGCGTGAAGATCAATGACGTGGTGCAGATCGGGATGACGAAGCTGATGGGTTTCGCCGAGAAGATCAAAAACAAGATGGGGATCACCACGGATGATGAGTATCAGCAGAACACGGCGGCGTTGGAGCAGACGAGAAACGACATCTATTTGAACAGCGGCAAGCCACCGTCGGCGGCGGCCAATCCCGCGGCAAACCCGGCGGCGGACGCGCAGGCCAAGGCGGCTGAGGAGCAGCAGAAACAGGAGGAGCTGCAAAAGATCGACGAGTTGAACCAGAAGAAGCTGGCGCTGGAAGAGAAGCTTCAAAGCGAGCTGGCCAAGATGCGCCAGGAGTTCGCGGCGAAGTTGCAGGAAGAGAAGGCCGCCTTGCTGGAAAAGGATGCGGAGGAGGACAAGCGGCAGATGGAGGCGGCCAAGCTCGCGGAGGAGAATGCCAGGAAGGATGCACAGGCGCTCAAGGAGCAGATCGAAGCGAAGGAGAAACTCATCGAGCAGCTCAAGACGCAAAACAAGCTTCTGACGGAGCAAGCCGGGAAGCTGGATGACGTGAACGCCAAGGCGGGCGGGGAGGGCGAAGCCAAAGCGTCCGCTGGAACAGTCGGTCTCCGCAAGGCACCCGCCCGCAAAGGCGCTGAATCGCCGGCTGCGACCGGAGCCGCCGGGAAGGCAGGTGAGAAGAAGGCCGATCCCAATTCCTACCGGGACCAGTTCCGCAAAGTGCTGGACGATCTGGAAACGAAGGCCGGGACGATGGCGGAGCAGGTTGCCGGAGTGTTCAAGAGCACCATCGGCGTGGCGGTGGACAGCATCGCCAACGGCATCACGGGCCTCATCAACGGCACGATGACGTGGAGCCAGGCGTTGCAGAATGTGGGCAACGCCATCTTGAACAACATCATCACGAGCTTCGCGAAGATGGCGGCGCAATGGATCGTGAACCAGATCCTGATGGCTACGGTGGGGAGGATATTAGGGGCGACCGCGAAAGCCACCTCGACCACCATGGCGACCGCCTTGGCGGCGGCGTGGGCGGTACCTGCGTTCTTAGCCAGTGTAGCGTCTTATGGTGGTGCCGTGGCGGCAGGCAAAGGTGCCCTATCGGCTGGTATGGCGTTCACCCAGGGAATGACGTTGGTTTCCTCGGCCAGCGGTACCGTAGCGGCGGCGGGTGGTTCCGCCGAGGGCGGTCTCATCACCGGACCTGGCACGGGCACAAGCGACAGCATCCCGCGCTGGCTCTCGAATGGCGAGTTCGTGATCCCGGCGAAACGCGTGGAGGAGTTTGGCGCGGGTTTCTTCGAAGGCATCCGCACGGGTGCCATCTCCGCACGGGAATTGACGCCGGGCGCCGTGAGCCGGGGTGAAATGCCCAAGCTGAATCTCGCCGGGTTCGCGCCCAAGGTGAATGTGCAGTCCGCGCAGCCGAAGGTGATCGTGGTGAACAGCCAGGAGGAATTGATGCGCGTGATGAAGGGATCCGTGGGCGAGGAGATCACGGTGGCGCACATCGCGAAGAACAAGTTGCGGCTGGGAATGGCGTCATAAATGAAATGACCAATGACGAAGCACGGATGACGAAAGAAGGGCCAAGTAATACGTGATGCGTAACTGGGAAAAAGAGAAACCGCAGAATACGCCGAATACACGGAAAAGGGACCAAGAAATATTGGGTAGGGAATGGTTGGCCACAGATTGAACACGGATCACACGGATTAAGGGAATCGAGGACGACGACGATTTAAAGGAGGAGTATGAGCATCGAAACTATCAACGGGCACGGGCTGGTGCCGGAGCCGCCGAACTGGCTGAGCGGGGTGGAGCTGACGCGGCGGTGGGAGACGGAGATCCAGGAGACGGTCACGGGTGCGGAGGAGCGCGCGGCCATGCGTCAGGTGCCACGGCTGGAGCTGGCCTATGAGATCGCCCCGCTGACGCAGGCTCAGCGCGCACGGTTCGAGGATCGGTTGCGCGCGGTGCTGAAGTCTGGCCAGGCAGCGGTGCCTTTCTGGGGGCGCGCCTCCGATCTGGCGAGTGCGGCGAGCGGCACCAGCGCGGAATTGGCGACGACGAATTGGCCGTGGCAGGTGGGTGACTACATCTTCTTCCTGGATGCTTCGGATCTCGAGCATCCCGTTCATGCCGTGCGGCAGATCACGGGCAAGACGGGGCTGGCGCTGACGTTGAACAGCGCGTTGCCGCAGACGTTCGCGGCGGGATCGCTGGTGTGGCCATTGCTCTTCGGCAGGCCGGTGGCGGAAGATCACGGGCTGATCACACCGCGCCAGAGTGCGACGAGCTTCACCTTGATGGAACTGGCCGGCTCCACCCGCGCCGGGTCCGCCAGTGGGCCCACCTATCTTTCGCGGCCGATCTTCACCACGCCCATCAACTGGACCGACGGCGCTAGCCAGCGGCTGAGCTATGACCTGCGCGAATTGCAGATCGGTTTCGGTGCGGAGGTGTTTGCGCCGTTGCAAAGCCATGTGGTTCACGGGTTCGAGTTCAGTGTGCAGTTGCACACGGAGGCAGAGATCCTCGCGCTGGAAAATTTCTTCGCGGCACTGCACGGACGGTTGCAGGGCTTCTGGCTGCCCGCGCCGACGGAGGCGGTGGACATCGTGAGCGGAGTAAGTGCGACGCAGTTCGATATCACGGGACAAGGCTTTGCGGATTCGTGGAATGAGCATCCGGCGACGCACCTGTGGTTCATGCATGAAGGGAGCCGGGCGGCGGCGAAGATCCTGAACGTGACCGACAACGGGAATGGCACGGAGCGGGTGACGCTGGAGAGTGCGCTGCCTTTCACACCCGATGCCGCCACGATGGTGAACCGCCTGCACTATGTGCGTCTGGCAGAGGATGAAGAGAGTGCGTATTTCCTCGCGGAATGGTTTGAGCAACGTTCCTTCCAGGTATTGGAGCTGCCCGCCGAATATGCCGCTGCGGAGACCGGTGAAATGCCGGTGTATCTCTACGACATCTGGATCGATCCGGGCACGGGACCGGACCTGCACTGGCGCTACACGAGCTTCGCGACGCCGATCAGCTCGAACAGTCAGACCTTCGCGGCGAAACCCATCTCGCACGGGAGCTTGAAGGCATCCATCGAAGGTGCGGCCGACAAGCTCACGCTCGAAGCAGTGCATGAGGCGAATCATCCTTTGCTGTTCGGTTTTCCTTTTCCGCCCTCGCGGACCATTCACGTGCAGGTGCGGGAGACGACTTATGGCGCGCCCGATACGGTGAACATCCTGTTCACCGGCCAGGTGGAGAAGGTGACGCGGCGCGGCCAGAAGATCAGCGCGCAATGCGTCTCCATCCTGGATCTCGACACGCAACGGCTGCCGGATGCGCTCATGGGTCCGCGCTGCGCCTACCAGATTTACGATGCGAACTGCGGTGCGCTGCGGAACACCTTCAAGCGCACCGTCACGCTCACGGAAATCGTCAGCGAACGGGTCATCCGCGTGACCAAGACGACGCCCTTCGCAGACGATTCCGGTGAGGCGCAGTATTACACCTTCGGCTGGATCGAGACGGGCACGGGTGAGGCGCTGGAGATCCGCTCCATCCTTTCCGATACGGTCATCTCCAGCACGGTGCGCGAGCTGACGCTGGACCTGCCGCTGCAACACGCGGCGGTATCAGACAGCATCACGCTGATACCCGGCTGCGATGGCAAGTGGCTGACGTGCCAGACGAAATTCGGGACTTACAACTTCATGGGCCAGCCGTTTGTGCCCACCAAAAATCCAACGCTGGTGGCGGTGCAACAGCCCGTGAGCCAGGGAGGCAAGAAATGAAACCATACTTTGAGACGATCGAGAGACAGGAGCAGTTGCGCCGGGTGGCGGGCTTATGGCGCGGGACACCCTTTGTGCCGCATGCACGCATCCGCGGCGCGGGGGTGGATTGTGTGCATCTCGCGGCGGAGATCTATCGCGAGTGCGGACATCTGGCGCAGTTCCAGCCGGGCAATTACGCGATGGATGGCGGCTTTCACAATCCGCTGAGCCAGGTGCTCACGTGGCTGGACCTGAGCCCGTACTTCAGCGCTGGCACGTTGCCGGCGCGCACGGGCGATCTGCTGTGCTTCCGCATCGGGCAGAGCGTGCATCACGTGGGCGTGGCCTTGAGCGCGCGGCATTTCCTGCACGTCATGCGCGGGTCCACGGTGACCCTCGCGCGCACGGACGATCCGGCCTGGAGCAAACGTTTAACCGCAGTCTATCAACCCATCGAATCATGAGCTTCGGCGGCAACTCCACCAAATCCCTGCCCGCTCCGCCGCAAAAGGCGCTGGGGCTGGACGAATCCCGCGCCTCGACGAACGAGCAGGCGCGGCCGCTCCCCTACTTCGCGGGCAAGAACCGCCTCGGCGTGACCTGGATCACCGATGCCTTCGGCGTGTATGCCGCGCCCGTGGTCTCCACCGTGGGCAAGGGGCAGACGGCCGTCTCCGGCTATAACTATTACGCGAATCTCGCCGCCGTGGTCTGTCACGGGCCGGTGGATGCGATCGAGAAGGTCTTCTTCAACGGCGATGTCGTGTGGGAGATGGACGCCGAGGACGGGCCGCTGGAACGTGACGGCGACATCTGGACGAATCTCACGCTGGAAGGTCATGCACTCAATCCCGCGCGCCTCTACTGGGGCACCACGGCGCAGAACGCCGGGGAAGTCCTCGGGGCCTCGGGCCTGGAACATCCGAAATATCCCGGGCAATGCATCCTCTATTTCGATCAAGTTTACTTCGGCTTCAACCAGACGAACGCGCCGAATGTGGAAGTGATCATGTCGCGTTATCCGGAGTGGCCGTGGAATCAGGGGTTGACCGAAGAAGATGAGGGATTCGTGACGGTGCCGGTGAACATCGGGGGTGATTGCAATCCGGTGGCGGTGATCTGCGAATTGCTCATGAGCCCGCTCTACGGGCTGGGCTGGGACGTGAGCCGGCTGGATCAGAGCGGCCTGCTGGCCGTGGCTGCGCAACTCGCGGATGAGGAGATCGGCATCTCGCCGTACCTCACGAAGCAGACGAGCGCGCGGCAACTCATCGCGCAGATCTGCGAATACTTCGACGGTTACCTGCTCATCACGGCGGAGGGGAAATTCTCGCTCGGCCTGATGCGCGCACCGGCGGATGTGGAGGCGCTGCCGCTCATCAATGAAGCGGTGCTCACGGAGGAACCTGAGCTGGACACGGAAAGCTGGCGCGGTGTGAAGACGAAGACGTGGGTGAAATTCAACGACCGCACACGCGACTACAAGGAGAATGCGCTCTCCTATCGCGCCCCCGGGGTGGCGCAGCTCGCAGGAGATAACACGCCGCAGACGTTAGAGCGCATGTGGGTGACGAACCCGCAATTCGCCCAGAAGCTCGCGGCTGCGGCCGGTCGCGCCGCCGCCCTGCCCGCCACGGGTGGCAGCCTGAGCGTGCGCAAATCCGCGGCGTTGAAGCCCGGCGATCTCTTCCGCTTCTCGTATGCGCACCTGGGCATCGAGGAACTCGTCATGCGCGTGGTGTCCACCTCCGTGAGCCGGCCGGAGGCGCGCGAGGTGAGCCTGGAGGTGATCCTCGACCGCGCGTACCTGAACGACGCGTACTACCTGCCGGAAGATGATGCGGTCATCGAACCGGTGCCGACCGATCCGGTGCCCATCACTGTGCAGAAGCTCATCGAGCTGCCGCGCGGGCTGGCGGATGGCGAGAAGATCACGCTCTCGCCCATGGTGGCGCGGCCGAATTTTTTCACCACGGGCTATAACATCCATCTGCGCCAGAACTACAACCTCACCTCGGTCCGGCTCACCAACGGCCTGGGCACGGTGGTCACCACCGGCACGATCGCCAGCAACTACCCGCCGACCGCCATCGTGGATGAGACCTTTGCGTTGCAGTTGAGCTTTTCACCCGCGCAGGCAGAGACGCTGGCGACGCTGGCCAAGGAATACCGGCTCGTCATCCAACGCCTTGCCCCCAGCGGCTGGAATGGTGCGTGGATGCTGCGGGAGTACATGCTCGTCATCGGCTGGGAACCGGAGGCGACCCCCGGCCTGGCCCGGGCGGCGGTGATTCGCGCCCGGCGCACCACGCAGATGCAGTATGCGCCGGCGGGACAGGGGGTTTGCTTCTACGCCTGGCCCGTACCGCAGGTCACCTTCTCCTACACCGCCATCGGGGAGCACAACCGTTTCCCGCTCCACGGCACCTTGCACCAGTCGTACCCCTTGCAGACGGACCTCATTGATCTCGCCACCGGCCTGGTGGTGAACTTCACCGATGAGCTTGTGGACCTGGAAAGTCCTTCGCTGAACAATGCTTTTTTCAACGACCTCCTGCTCTTCGTGGGGGATGAGATCATCTCCCTCGCGGAAGTGGAGCTGGTCAGCGCCGGCCGGTATCGTGTGTGCGGCATCCGTGCCCGTTATGATACCGTGCTGCAGGCGCACGCCGCCGGGGCGGAAGTGTTCCTGTGCCCGCGCCAGCAGTTGAAGCAGTTGACACACGCGAGCTTCCTGCGCGGCTCCCGGCATTGCTTCAAACTGCAGCCCCGGGTGCTGCACAAGACCCTCGCGCTCTCCGAGGTGGCGCTGGTGAAGTGTCACCTCCTCGATCGCGTGCATCAGCCGCTTGGCCCCACCAACCTCAAGGCGCAGGGCGACGGCCATGCACCCTACATCACCAGCGGAGCCGCCACGCAGCTCTCCTGGACCCTGCGCGAGAGCGCGCCGCGCGATTTCTGGAGCCGCTGGAAGAACAACCCGGCCCAGGTGAACGCCGCCACGATCCTGGAATTCCTCACGCTGGCGGATGTCGTGAAGCATACCCGTACCACGGCGGCGGGTGCCACCACGGCGGAGTATTCGCACACGGACCGGCTCGCCCACTTCGGCACGGACGCCGCGTCCTTCAAAGTCCGCGCCTACGCTTTCGAGAACGGGCTGCGTTCCCGTTATCACAACGAACTGACCATCACTGTGACCTGAGAATGAATTATGACCATCGTACCCGGAGAATTAATGCTGGTGACGGACGCGGCGGACCCGCAGACCGTCGTGGAATCCAACTTCACCGTCCTCAACCGCCTGCTCTACACGCGGGTGCCCACGTATCAGAACAACGTGCCTACCGATCTCATCGGCCCGCCCGCTGAAGGATTTCACGTGGAGGATGAATACTGGCGCGACACCATCGGCGGCGAATGGGTCTGCACCGCAGAGGGCACGCCCGGCACGTGGAAACAGATCCGCCCCGCCATCGTCGAGAGCGAACCCGCGACCTCGCTCACGGGCTACTGGATCGTGCGGCGCGACTTGAACTGGAAACACTATCGCCATACCGGCAGCGGTTTCGCCGAGGTCTTCCTCTCGCTCAGCGGCGGCACGATGACGGGCACGCTGACCCTGGCCGGCGATCCCACCAGCGCGCAACACGCTGCCACGAAAGCCTACGTGGATGCCCTCGCCGGCGGCGGGGCCGATCCAAAGGATTCCTGTCGCGCGGCGACCACGGCGGATGTGGACCTCGCCACGGGCGGCTTGCTCACCATTGATGGCGTGGCCCTCGCGGACGAGGATCGCGTGCTGGTGATGCACCAGACCGCTCCCGAGGAGAACGGCATCTACGTGGCGCAAAGCGGCGCATGGACCCGCGCCGTGGATGCCGATACCTCGCCCAAAGTCACCGCCGGCATGTATTGCTTCGTCAACGAAGGCACCGTGAACGGCGACAAAGGCTACGTGCTCACCACGAACGATCCCATCACGCTGGACACCGACCCGCTCACCTTCGTGCAATTCTCCAAAGGCCTCGCCGATGGTGAATGCACCGATGTGAAACTCGGCGAACGCACCGTGGATCAGAGCCTCGCCTCGCCCGCGGACACCGGGGAACTGACCGAACTCCTCTCCTGGCTCGCCGGGCGTATCAAAGGCGTCACCGGCAAGAGCGATTGGAAGACCGCGCCGCAGACCACGCTCGAGAACGCCAGCGTGGTGGCGCTGAACTTCGTCATCGATGGCGGGGGCTCCGCGCTCACCACGGGCGTGAAAGGGTTTCTGGAGATTCCTTTCGCCATGACCCTTACCGGCGTGACAGTCCTGGCCGATCAGACCGGCAGCGCCGTCATCGACATCTGGAAGGACACCTACGCGAACTACCCGCCCACCGTGGCGGACAGCATCACCGCCAGTGCCAAACCGACCCTGAGCAGCGCAGCGAAAACCAAGGACACCACCCTCACCGGCTGGACCACCACCGTGAACGCAGGCGACATCCTCGCCTTCCATCTGGATTCCGTCGCCACCGTCCAACGGCTCACCATCGCCCTCACCGGCAAGAAGAACTGAAGGACGCAATGATTCTTAACCCTCAACTTTCAACCATTAACTAAACGAAAAACTATGCCCACAGAGAT
The DNA here is from genome assembly GCA_023431185.1 of Verrucomicrobiota bacterium. GTDB lineage: Bacteria > Verrucomicrobiota > Verrucomicrobiia > Limisphaerales > JAEYXS01 > JAEYXS01. Next base: position 3,900 of record JAEYXS010000084.1, on the reverse strand, counting down.
CAAAGACAAATACGGCGCATCCACCGCCCTCACCATCACCCTCGCCAGCCTGGGCAACGGCTCGGCCAGGCAATCCACCATCGTGGACAACACCACGGACCGCTGGTCCCGCGTCATCATTTACGCGAAGATCAAGCAGGGCACCTCGCCCACGGGCAACCGCACCGTCACCGCGTATCTCCTGCGCGATGACAACCACGGCACGAACCACCGCACGGACGGCGCGGGTGCCAGCGATGCCGCCATCACCCTGCTGAACGCCCAGCTCATCGGCATCCTGAACAACAAACCCTCCCCCACCACCGGCGACGTCCTCTACGGGGAATTCATCATCGACAACCCGGGCCCGAGATGGGGCCTCGCCATCCAGAACGACACCGGCGTGAACCTGGACAGCACCGGCGCCAACCATTGGGTCCGCTACGTGGGCATCAATCCGGAGGCACAATGATGAGTGGCCCGAACCTCACCCGCGCCTTCGCGCGCAATGCGGCGGAATCCGCGTATCCGAACCTCTGGCGCGGCCTCGTCGCCGCCTGGGCCCCGCCCGGCGCCCCCCGCCATGCCACGCGGCTCTGGGACTACTCCGGCAACGGCAATCACGGCACCCTCCGCAACGGCGCGAACTGGGCCCCCGGCAAACACGGCCACGCTCTGAACTTCGACGGCACCGACGACGACGTCATCGGCGACACCCCCGGCAAGAACTTCCCCGTCGGGAACCAAAGCCGGACCGTCGCCTGCTGGATCAAATCGCCTGGATGGAGCGGGGACAAGGGGCTGTTACACTGGGGGAAGGATGGGGGAACGCCAGCGGCATCGAATTATCAAATAGTTGCTGGAAATGGCGGTACAATCCACTGGGGCAATGGTTATGGGCACGGTATTCTCGCTGGTACGATTATTGTTTCAGATGACAAATGGCATCATGTTGCCGGCACTTATCAAAATGGAACTGCTAGTATTTATATAGATGGAAAACTCGATGTCTCTGGCTTTCACACGCCGTCTACTTTATTGGATACAGCATGGAGATGGGGTAGATTTCAGAACTCTTTCGGTGCTTGGGTTGGGCAGTTGATAGGGTGTTTAGTTTATGTTAGAGCACTCAATAATAAAGAGGTCAATATGCTATCCAAGCACATTGACCCCTTTGTAAAGAAGAGCCTGATTCGCGCTACCCGTTTTTATAAAAAATCGGGGGCATTTGCATCGGTGTTTTAGTTCTGTTTAATAAATAATGCCTTGACTTCTGATGGATTAAGGTCGCGTTGATAAATCCGAATATCGTCTAGGCTACCTTTGAACCACGACAACCCCTCTACTGAGCCGATCGTCATCGGAGCAGTTGTGCCAGTAATTGTGGAGGGCCCTGATCCTTGGGCAATCTTCTGGCCATCGATGTATGTGCTATACGTTGAACCGGATTTGGTTACGGCAAAATGGTGCCATGTTGTTGTGTCGTAAGGAAAACTAGCTAACGCAGGGAAGAAACTTCCGCTAGATGTCAAATTGATATGCATTGAAATTTGGCTTGGCACGTTTGAATAATATACTATCCATTTGTTATTATTAAAGGCGCCAGCACTCTTGCCGAGAATGTGCTTTACTGAAGAAGAGCCATCAAACTTTGCCCAGAATGTAACTGTGTATGTGGTGCCGCTAAGGTTCAAATATGGTTGATGCGGTGCTTGAATAAGCTGATCGACTCCATTGAAGTAATAAGCGCTATTTGCGTTGCCGAAACGATCTGTTGTCAATGTGGCTCCAACAACACTTCCGTGATTCAAATTTGAGCTGCTATCGTTTGCATTCCCATCCAGAGAATAATGAGCAACCAGTGAGCTGCTCAAATCAATCTCCGTATCTTTTGTGAGAATTTGAACCTCAGCTAAAGATAGTGCGCGATTGTAAATTCTAACGTCGTCTAGTTTGCCATGCATATAGCCTGCTGCTTCAACCATACCCATTGTCAGGGCTGCTGTAGTTGAGGCTATTGAGGCAGGACCTGAACTTTGTCCGGATAGTACGCCGTTAATGTATGTTTTGTAAGTACTACCTGACCTAGTGATAACTACATGATGCCAGTTATTGCTGTCGAAGGACCATGTTGCTTGCCCTGAAAAAGTGCTGTTAGCACTTGGGGTGTTTACGTGAAAAGAATACTTGGCTGGTGAGTAGTCGTGGTAGACAATCCACTTATCTTGCTCAAACTGACCGTTACTTTTACCGATCAAGAAGCGATTTGTTGCATTGTTTGCATAGCTTGCCCATAAACTAATTGAGAAATCACTAGCGCCAAAATTGAGGTAAGACTGATTGGCGCTGAAGATGTATTGATTGACGCCGTTGAAGCTGTAGGCAGAATTCTGATTTCCAAAACGATCCGTTGTCAACGTTGCCCCCATGACCGTTCCGTGATTTAGATTGGCACTGCTGTCGTTTGCGTTTCCATTAAATGGATAGTGTGCGATAAGGCCGTTGGAAAGATCATATTCAACTAAGCGAAAAATGCTCAATGAGCTACTTGTGGTGCGCGTAAAGCCGTAATTGCGCGTGCCATCGCCTTTAAATGGCTCACCATAGTTGGACCATACAGCGGGTTCTACATTTGGTGATCGCTGCAATTGGTAGTATCGACCGGATACCGTATCGAAACCGATTTCTACGGCCTTCTCAGCTTGTAGGTCGAAATTTGCTGCTTGAACTTGGCTTACCAGTGTTATCAGGAAGCCAACCAATAATGTTAATCCCTTGGCGTGCATCCCCCTTTCCTAATGGAATTTGTAAACTTGTGCAATAGATTTTTCTGACAGCTTACTGTTTCTGGTAGACCCAAAATGATGATCCTTCAACTAGATTAATTTTTTCAAACCCAAACTTCTCTTCAAGTGCAAGCACTACGCCGCAATGCACTTGTTCGTAATAATCCTTCTCACAGTGCTGTTTGTAGAAAGCTTCTTTTGATGGTTGATACTTTTCATCACAATCGTCACCGCAGATAATTCCACCGTTTTTTACTAACCTTAAGGCTTCCGTTAAATCGTACATAAACGGTGTTCTCCTATGGTCCGCGTCGATGAAAATTAAGTCGAAAGTATGGTTCTGAAGCATCGGTAATATTTCGGTGCATTTGCCGACGAGAGGGTGTACTATGTTAGTATACCCTAGTAGATGCATATTGCGTCTGAAGGTCGTTAGAATGTCTTTGTACTGAGCTGTTTTGTGTATTGCTCCAACGCCTTCATTTCCTTGCCAACTGTCGACACAGTATAGGCTTCCATTTTTGTCCTTTAAGAATTGCGCGATTACTGAAGTGGATAACCCTTTCCATGAGCCTATCTCCAGTATCTTTGGTTGTGGTATGGCTGTGCAATGGTGTTCTAGTGTTTTCCTAAGTGCTTTCTGATTCGCTTCGGAAAACCATCCTTGTAAATCAGGTTTGGCTAATGGTTTTGTAATGTTGTTGTGCAGGTAGGCTCTCAGGTTGTAATAGCCAATCTTGTCAAGACACTCTGCGGTCAAACCTTGCAAATAATGCCATCTAGAATGATTCATTTGGAAAATTGAGTTAGTCAATATAGTGGAATTCCCCATTGCCCCCCCGCCCGAACAGGCGTATCCTTCTGTCAGTCTCCTTGTTGTGCTGGTTCACGAGGCTGTTGTTTCCGGCGGCAAGACATCCTGATTTCAGGGTTTGTCCTCCCGCCGCAACCCTTAACCCGTAGCCCTTATGATCATTCAAGTGGACAAGTGGCACCTGCTCTCCGAGCCGGATCCCGGCTGCTCGCTCTCCTACGATGTGCAGCTCGAGAATGCCCAGCTCGCCCGGCTGAACATCGTGGCCCTCATCAACCCCTTCCACCCTGGCCCGCCCACGCCCGAGATCTATGTTTACTG
>JAEYXS010000052.1 GCA_023431185.1 Verrucomicrobiota bacterium | reverse complement strand
CCCCGCCCGCCTCCCCCTTCACTTCCATGCGCCGCTTGATGCCCTTGAACGTGCTGAAGCCTGCCTGGATCTGCTCATTCGTCAGCCCGCAATGCTTTGCCGCCGCCGCCACCGCGAGCGCGTTGCGCACATTCAATTCACCCACCAGCGGGATCTCAAACCTGAACCCATCCAAAGTGAAGCATGAACTGCTATCGCGCAGATCCAGTCGCTCTGCGCGCACCTCATTTCCAGCGCCAAGGCCAAAACGCTTCACCGGCGCGAACTTCACATTGAGCAGCGGTTGCAGATTCGCCTCATCCCCATTCGCCACGATCAACCCATTGCGCGGCACCAGCCGCAGGAAATGCTCGAACGACTTCTGCACCGCCGCCAGGTCCGCGAAGATGTCCGCGTGATCGAACTCCAGATTGTTCACGATCGCCACTTCCGGCAGGTAATGAAGGAACTTGCTGCGCTTGTCGAAAAACGCCGTGTCATACTCATCCCCTTCGATGATGAACCACTCGCTGTTCGTGAACCGCGCCCCTTGCCCCAAGTTGGTCGGGATGCCACCGATGAGATAACTTGGATTCAATCCCGCATTCTCAAACACCCACGTAAGTAACGAAGTCGTCGTCGTCTTGCCATGCGTACCGCTCACCACCAGCGAGCGTTTGCCCCGGATGAAAAATTCCTTCAACAGCTCCGGCAGCGAGCAGAACCGCAGTTTCTTTTCCAGCGCCAGTTCCGCCTCGGGATTGCCCCGCGAGATGGCATTGCCGATGACCACCAAATCAGGATAGTGCGCGAGGTTCGTTTCTTTATAGCCGGAAAACACCTCGATCTTCTTTTCCGCCAGGAAAGTGGACATCGGCGGATACACGCCCTGATCCGAACCCGTGACCTTGAAACCTCGCTCCTGCATGGCTGCCGCCGCTGAAGCCATGGCCGTGCCGCAGATGCCGACAAAATGAACTGACTTGATGTCCGAAGACGAAAGCATGGCCGGATGATGGCGCATCGGAAAAAGGTGGGAAGCAATAAATCGTGCCGCGGTAATTTTGCTTGTCATCGGTCACCGAAAAGGCTGGCGCCCGGCCCCTCGACCCATTTTATTAGCGGCATGACCCGTTATCATTTGCTCGCCATTTTAATTTTGGCTCTGCTCACGGCCACTGGTGCGTCCCAAGGCCCGCAGTCCCTCTTCAACGGCAAGAACCTAGACGGCTGGGTGAAGCTGCACGCCGGCGAATGGACCGTGGAGAACGGCGAACTCGTCGCCCGCAAAGGTGTGGCCTGGACGACCAATCCCGAGGTCAGCGGCTCCTGGTTGCGCACGGAAAAGGAATACACGGATTTCATCCTCGAACTCGAATACTCCGTGAACGAAAAAGGCAACAGCGGCGTGTTCATCCGCTCGGCCATCGAAAAGAATCCGGCCTTTACCGGCCATGAGATCCAGATCCTTGATGACCATGGGCGTGAGCCCAAGAAATTCACCACGGGCGCACTTTATGACGTCGTGGCACCGTCAAAGAACATGTCCAAGCCGGCCAATCAGTGGAACACCTTGAAGATCGAGGCCAAGGGACCGCGCGTGCAGGTCTGGCACAACGGCGAGAAGATCGTGGACCACACCCCTGCCCGCTCGCTCAAAGGCTATCTCGGACTGCAAAACCATGACGACAAGGCCGTCACCCGTTTCCGCAACATTCATGTAGAGGTGTGGAGCGAGCATTTTTGGGTTCTGGCGAGGCTTTGGCGAAGGAGCAGGTTCCAAAAAACCCTGTGACTGAGCCGAAACGACGCCAGAACCCAAAAAGACCGCTTACCTTCTCTCACCCACCACTCCGCTACATCATTTTTAAAACCGCTCTAACCGCCGATGCAGCTCATGGACCGCTCCGGCTGCTGGAACTCCGGCTCGCCGATGTGATGCCGGTCTTCCTTTTGCCAGACGATCTCCCGCACCCGCTCCTGCAATTCCTCATCGCTGGCACCACCACGCAGCAAAGGCTTCAGATCATGTTCTCCCAGGCTAAAGAGGCAGGTGCGGATCTTCCCATCCGCTGTGAGCCGGATGCGGTTGCAATGTCCGCAAAAAGGTTCGCTCACCGGCGCGATGATGCCGATCTCGCCCCGGCCATCGGGAAAGGACCAGCGCTTCGCCGTTTCTGAGAGATTCGCGGACTTCACCCGTTGCAGCTCGAACTTCGCCTGCAAACGTCCTAAAATCTCCCGGGCGCTCACCACCAGATCCTTCTGCCACGCGTGCTTGGAATCCAGCGGCATGAACTCGATGAAGCGGAAGGACAGATCCTCGGCGCGGGCGAATTCGGCAAGCGCTTCCAGCTCATGATCGTTCACGCCCCGGATGAGCACCGCGTTCACCTTGACCGGCGTGAAGCCCAGTTGCCGCGCCAGCTTGATCCCCTCCAGCACCTCGTTCAACCCGTCACGACCGGTGATCTTCTTGAAGTTATCACGGTCCAAAGAATCCAGGCTGAAACTCACCCGTTTCAATCCCGCCGTGCGCAAGGCCTGCGCCACGTTCTTGAAATGAAACCCGTTCGTGGTGATTGCGATGTCCTCGATGCCCGGTATCTTCGCCACCCCGGCGATCAGTTGCTCCACCCCCTTGCGCAAGAGCGGCTCCCCGCCGGTGATGCGCACCTTGTCGATGCCCAAGCCCGCGAACACGCGCACCACCCGTTCGATCTCTTCCAACGTAAGGATCTCCGCCTTGGGCTTCCAGTTCAGCGCGATGGGCTTGGCCGGATTCGGATTCTTCAGGATGTCGAACTTGGAACGGTAAAAATTCGCCGCCTCTTCCGTCTCGGGCAGACAGTAGAGGCAGCGAAAATTGCACCGGTCAGTGATGCTGACCCGGAGATCCCGCATCACGCGGCCAAAAGAATCCGCTAACGGCGCGCTTTGGCTCATTTAGGCGCCGGGGGCGCGGCGGGAGCATTCGTCGGCGAATTCACCTTCACGCCACCGTCGCTCTTGATCTCCACATCCAGGCTCGGAGCCGCATTGGTGCCCTTGTCTTTGCTGCCGGGCGGCTTCACAAATCCGTCCTGCATCATCTGGGCACCCTTTCTGATGTCACCCGCGCCATAGATGCCGCGACGGATCCACTCCAGACGCTTCTGGATGTTCAGCTCTTCCTTCAACTGGGCGATCTGCGTCCGCAGGAACTCCAGGTCCGCCATCTGGCGTTCCAGTTCCGCCTTCTCGGATTGCAGGCGCTTCAATTCCTTCAGCAGAAATTCCCGGTCACCCACCGCCGCCGTAAGCTTTTGCTGGGTATCCGCGATGTTTTTCTCCAGACCCTGGATGGACGTGTTGAGCTGGCCCATCTTCTGCGTCAACTGGTCCCGGTTCACTTCCAGCTCGGCGATCTGCGCATCGCGCTTGGCGATCTCCTGCCGCGCCGTCTCCGCCGCCTGCTGGGCGCGTCGTTTCGTTTCCTCCGCCTCCGCCGCCGTCTGCTTCAACTGCGCCGCCGTCTTGGACAGATCATTGCTCGTATTCGCCAGATCCGTGGACGTCCGGGTCAGGTTGTTTGAAAGCGTCAGGGTCTCCTGCGTCAGGCTTTGGACCGTGGAATCCAGCTTCTCATTGACCTTCTTCTGGTTCTCCAGCTCGCCCCGGATCTTCACGATCTCGCTGGATTTGGTCTCGATGATCTGTTCCTTCTCTTTCTGCACGTTGGCCGCCACCGTCTTGTCACGACGCCATGAGAGGGCCAGCAACCCGCAGACCACCACCAAGATAATGATTACTACTTTCGACTTCATAAGCCCAGTTTGCTTTCGGTTAATTGATTTGTAAAGGCATGGGTGCAACTGACTTTTGCCCTGCGCCTTGGCCATGCCGTGTTTTAGCCGGTCGCGGCCTTATCTTGACCCCATTTCTCTCCAGCATACCCCATGCCGCTTGCATCCTTGCCAGTCAGACTTAGATTGGCCTCATGGATTTACCGTCCGAGATGGGCATCATGGTGCTGCCGAACGCTACGCTGTTCCCGCACACCATTCTGCCTCTGTACATTTTCGAGCCCCGCTACCGGGCCATGCTGGCGGATGCCCTGGCCTCGCACCGTTTCTTTTCCGTCGCGCTCCAGCGCCCGGACCGCACCCGCGAAACCCCTTCCGAGATCGCCGGCGTCGGCATCATCCGTGCATCCGTCCAAAATAAAGACGGCACATCACAGATGATTGTTCAAGGAATGACGCGCATCCAATTGGGCAAAGTGATCCAGTCCAAACCCTACCGCATCCATGAAATCGCCGTATTCCGCCCAAAAACCCTCAAACCGGCCGTGGCCAGGCCCCTGATGTGCAAGGCCCGGGAGTTGATAAAAATTATTTTCGATGAAGGCCTCTACCCCGGCGCCGAACTGCTCAAGAAGCTCCCCTCCAGCGAGTGCGATGCCACCCTGAACGCCCAGGCCACCGATTCCTACCAGCACTTCCTCCGTCAGATCGAGCAATTGGAGGACCCCGAGGTTTTCGTGGACGCCGTCGGCGGCACCCTGCTGACCAGCCCGGCCGAACGGCAGGTCCTTCTGGAGACCCCGGAGATCGCGGAACGCCTCCAACACCTCGTGCATTTCCTGCTCGCCGCCATCCAGCGCGCCCGTAACACTGGACCGGCATGAAATTTTCATTTCCGTCAGATGAATCTTTGGACCAGGCCTCGCGCGACGAGATCATGACGCATCTCTTCACCGGCCTCGTCCTCCAGCATTCCCAACTCGCCATGATGATGCTGGGCCGCGTGGCCGACCCCGATACCGGCGCGACACCACCGAAAGACCTCGAATCCGCCAAAATGTTCATCGATCTGCTCGAAATGCTGGAGTTCAAGACCCGCGGCAACTTGACAGCGGATGAGGCCGCGCTGCTGAAAGAGCATCTAGTGCTAACCCGGGAAGCTTTTGCAGAAGAGCTCGACAATCACGTGAAAGAGACCGGTGGGAATGCCTGAGGGATTCCTCGTTGAGCTCCAGTTCGCTGGCCCCTTGCGGTTCGTATGAAAACTGAAAAGGAGAAGATGCTCGCGGGCGAACTGTATAACGCCGCCGACCCGCAATTGTCCGCCGAACGCCGTCGCGCCCGCGATCTCTGCCGCGCCCTGAACCAGTCAGCCGACGCCGACTCCGAGTTACGCACCCGCCTCTTGCGTGAGCTGTTCGGCAGCATGGGTGAAGGCGTCTGGATCGAACCACCCTTCTACTGCGACTACGGCTCGAACATCACCCTCGGCAGCAAAGTCTTCTTCAATTTCAACTGCGTGATCTTGGATGTCATGCCCGTCGTCATCGGCGACAACGTCTTCTGCGGCCCCGCCGTGCAGATCTACACCGCCACTCATCCGCTCAACGCCGCCGAACGGCGCACCTGGCTGGAATATGCCAAACCCGTCGCGATCGGGTCCGATGTCTGGATCGGTGGCGGCGCCATCCTCTGCCCTGGTGTGAAGATTGGTGACCGCAGTGTCATCGGAGCTGGCAGCGTGGTCACCCGCGATATCCCACCCGATGTTGTCGCCGCGGGTAATCCCTGCCGGATCCTGCGGAAATTGGTGTAAGGCCACCGTCAGCCTCCCCTCCGCCCAAAATCCCGCCCTTGCAGAATAGCCCCCGACCTGCTTCATTACCCGTCCGGCTGTCGCGGAAAACCAGCCGGTGACGCAACTAAACCTGCGTCCCAGATTAAAACCGCACATGACCGATCAGCGTCCATATCATGACTTCGCCCGTCGCCTTCGCGACGCGATTTCCCGCGCCTCAGAACAACCTGACTCCTTGGGCGATAACGAGTTCCAAGCCCTTGCCCTGGAACTATTCTGGCTGCAATACCAGCACATCGCCCCCTATCGCAGCCTGTGCGACCGGCGGCAAAAGACACCCACTACCGTTACCAACTGGCGAGATATCCCCGCCCTGCCCACCAGCGCCTTCAAGGACTTGGAACTGACCAGTCTGCCGCCCGCCGAACGCACCCACGTCTTCCATTCCAGCGGCACGACGGAACAACGCCCCAGCCGCCATTTCCATAACCGTGATTCTTTGGCGGTCTATGAAACCTCCCTGCTGCCATGGTTTGCCAAGCACGTACTGAAAAGTGCTGCCGGATTCCAGCCGGCAGTAAGAGCGGCCACAAATCTAAACGCCACCCTCGAACTGAATGTGCCATTGTATTCTCCCTCTCCTTTCAACGAGGAGAGGGCTGGGGTGAGGAGTGAGTCGAAGCATTACCCTCCCGATAGCCTAAAGTTCATCGCCCTCACTCCCTCATCCGAATCCTGCCCAAACTCCTCACTCATCCACATGTTCGAGTCGGTGCAAAAAGAGTTTGGCGTGGGCGAGATCAAATTCTATGGCGAACTCGGTTCCGACAAAGCGTGGGAGATCCGCTTCCCAGATGTCTTCGCTGATCTGGAAAACGCCGCCACCACCGACCAACCCGTACTGCTCCTCGGCACGGCATTTCTCTTCGTTCACTTGCTGGATGAACTGGAAGCCCGGCAAAAGCATTTCCAATTACCGGCTGGTTCACGCCTGATGGAAACCGGCGGCTACAAGGGACGTTCTCGTGAATTGCCAAAAGCAGAATTGCACCGCCAGCTTGCCGCACGCCTCGGCCTGCCGGACAGCCATATCCTCTGCGAGTACGGCATGAGCGAACTCAGCTCGCAGGCTTACGATCGCGTGTGCGGTTCACCCGCTCCACGCCGTTTCCAATTTCCACCGTGGGCCCGCGTCGTCATCGTCTCCCCGGAAACCGGTCAGGAAGCCGCAGTGGGCGAAACCGGTTTGGTTTGTATCCACGACCTCGCCAATGTCTGGTCCATCGCTGCCGTCCAGACGGAAGACCTGGCCACCCGTCATGCTGATGGTTTCGAACTCCTCGGTCGTGCTGCTCAATCCGAACCGCGCGGTTGTTCGCTCATGGCCCGGTGATGTGCGCTGAATAATACCTTAAATGAGTTCCCCCAACGACCACCGTTCCCGCACGCTGTTTCTCAGCGCGATCCTCCATGCCTTCACGCATGTCTATCAGGTCGCCCTGCTGCCGCTCTACTTTCTCATCCGCGATGACCTCGATCTCAACAGCGTCGGCCAGGCCACCTCGCTGGTGACGGTGATGATGCTCTGCTACTTCCTGCCCAGCTACTTCGCCGGAGTCCTGGCGGACAAGTTCAGCAAAAAGCATCTGCTCTCAATCGGCCTCGCGATCAACGGTCTCGGTTTTATAGGTCTCGCTTACGCCGCCAACTATCAGACCGCTTTGGCGTTTGTCGTCATTGCCGGGCTCGGCGGCAGCCTCTTTCATCCTGCCGCCACTTCACTGATCGCGCGTCTTTACCCTGTGGGCACGGGGCGCGCTTTGGGTCTTTTGGGTGTAGGTGCTGGCGTCGGTTTTCTCATCGGTCCCATCTATGCGGGTTGGCGGGCGGATATGCTGGAGCCGATGATCGGCCCCTCCGCCTGGCGCAAACCCGTCTTCGAACTCGGTCTCGCCGGTCTCATCATGGCCGCCCTCTTCAATCGCTACGCCGCCCAGGACAAACCGGTGGAGCACACCGTCAACGAGGCGCCCTCGGTCAAAGTGCCGATGTTTCCCACCACGGCGCTCTGGCTGTTCTTTCTCGCAGCCGCCTTTTGCTTTGGACTGCGCGATTTCACCGGCTTCGGCATGGGCAGCTTGGGTTCGCTCTTCTTGCAGAAAGCGCACGGCTTCGACACTCAATTGACCGGCACCACTCTCAGTGTCATCTTCCTGGCCGCCAGCATCAGCAATCCGGTGTTTGGGGGCCTCAGCGACCGGGGCCGCATCCGCTGGACACTCTTCGTGCTCTGCATGTCAGCCGTTCTGGTGTTCATCTTCCCGCACTTCCCGGCCGAGTGGTCGTTTGCACCCTATTTCGTCTACGGTTTCTTCTTCATGGGCAGTTACCCGATGGTTGAAGCTGCCTTGATGGAAGCGGTGCCTGATTCCGTGCGCGGTCGAGTTTTCGGCTTCTTCATCACCATCGGTGGCTCGATTGGCAGTCTGGCGCCATGGATTCTCGGTGAATGGGTCCGGAACCTTGGCGATTCCGCCGCTGGCAATCCTGCAGCGTTCTATGCGCCCTACGGCTTGCTAACCGCCACCGTCCTGATCTCACTCCTGGGCCTGCCCTGCTTGCACGCCATCCGCAAACGAGAAGACGCTTTGGGACATCCGCCCAAAGCTTGAACCTGCTGAACGCGCATGAATCTGCCCAACTACTTCCTTGCTGACCTGCCACCTGAAGCCGTCCTCACGGGACCACTGATCGCCGAGGCGTGCCAGACGTTGAAGCGGAATCGCGTGCAGTTCCTTGCTCAACGTTCCACCACGGCGATCATCCGTGTGCTCTGCGAAGTGGCTGAGAACTGGCAGAAGAAAACCAATCCTTTCCGCCTGATGGCCTTGGAAGAAGGTCCACAACAGACCGGCTTCTCCCGCCACACACTGGAGCGTGGCATCGACTATTTCTTCAGCCAGCTCACGGAAGAAAATCTCGAAACGTTACTGGGCCAGGAACTCGGCCACATCAAACGGCTGGATGCTTTTTCGGCCAGCAAAGAAGAACGGATCGGGGACCGCACTTCTATGGTCACCGGTCCGGACATGCTTGTGCATATCGCCGCCGGCAACCTGCCAAATCCCACGTGGATGAGCATGATCCTTGGTCTGCTCACCCGCTCGGCGCAGTTCGTGAAATGTGCCCGTGGCTCCTCCTATCTGCCGCGCCTCTTCGCCCACTCGCTCTATGAGGCGGATGCGAAGCTCGGTGCTTGTCTCGAACTCGCCGAATGGCCCGGTGGCGAGCGTGAACTGGAAAGCGCCCTCTTTGCCGAGGCCGATTGCGTCACTGCCACCGGCTCGGACGAAGCCCTGGCGGATATTCGCTCACGTCTGCCCCTTCGCGTTCGTTTCCTCGGTTACGGTCATCGCGTGAGTTTCGGTTACGTCTCGCGCGAGGTGATGAGTGACTGGACCTTGCCGAAGACCATTCAACAGGCGGCGGATGACGTCATCGCGTGGAATCAACTCGGTTGCCTCAGCCCGCATGTCATCTACGTGGAGCATGGCGGTGCACTCGAACCCGCCCTTTTCGCTTCCAAGCTCGCCGAAGAACTGGCCGCCCGTGAAGCCGCCGAACCACGTGGCCCGCTTGATGTCCCCAGTGCCGCCGCCATCCAAACCCGTCGCGCCTTCTACGAAGTCCGTGCGGCTCACCTGCCGGACACGCAACTCTGGTGCAGTGAGAACTCCACGGCATGGACGGTCATCTTCGAGAATGACACCAATTTCCAGCTCTCCTGCCTGAACCGCTTCATCTATGTGAAGCAATTGATGGATCAGGAGGAGTTGTTGCGCATGCTCGAACCATTGCGCCACCAGATTTCCACGGTCGGCCTCGCGGCGACGGATGTCACCGCACAAAAGCTGGCCCTGCGTTTCGCCCAATGGGGCGTCACCCGCATCTGCCCACTGGGCAAGATGCAAAAACCGCCGCTCACCTGGCGTCATGACGGCCGCCCGCCGCTCAGTGACCTCGTGACGTGGACTGATTGGGAGAAAGATTCTGTATGAAAATGGACCTGCGCCGCACCTTTCAATTCGAAGCCGCCCACCTCCTGCCCCACCTGCCGGAGACGCACAAATGCCGCCGCCTGCACGGCCACAGCTTCCAGGTGGAGATCGTCGTCACCGGCGAAGTCGATCCGAGCTTCGGTTGGGTCATGGACTACGCCGACGTGAAGGCCGCCTTCAAGCCGCTCTGGGAACGCCTCGATCATTACTACCTGAACGAAGTCAAAGGCCTCGAAAATCCGACCAGCGAGAATCTCGCCATCTGGATTTGGAACGAACTGAAGCCACGCCTGCCTTTGCTGAGTGAAGTCGTTGTCGCCGAGACCTGCACGGCGAAGTGTGTGTATCGGGGGCCTCAGACGTAGCAGATCGCTTGCGGGATGAGGAGCTCCAAGCGGCCTTCCTCATCTCTGTTTATCTATGTCCATCTGTGGTTAAACACCAATCCAAATGAAAATCGCCCGGCTCAACGGCAAAGGTGAAATCTTTCACAGCCTCCAAGGGGAAGGCCGCAGCCTCGGTGTGCCCAGCGTTTTCATCCGCGCCTCGCTCTGCAATCTTCACTGTATCTGGTGCGATACCGACTATACATGGAATTGGACCGGCACTCCTTTTAAGCATCAGCGTGACACCCAGCCCGGTTATCAAAAGTTTCGCAAAGAAGACCAGATCATCGACCTCTCGCCCGCGGAGATTGTGACCGAGGTACACCAATACCCCAGCCGTAACATCGTGCTCACTGGCGGTGAGCCCATGCTCCATCAGGCGGACTGGATTCAGATCATCGATGGCCTGCGCGCCCTTGACCCCAGCTATACCGTCGAAATCGAAACGAATGGTACCATCCTCCCCGAAGCAGAACTTGATGCCCGGCTCACACACTACAACGTCTCCCCCAAGCTGGCCAACTCGGCCAACCCCGACCATCTGCGCGAGCGCCCGGAGGTCCTGAAATTCTACGCCGCGAGCCCAAAAGCCTATTTCAAATTCGTCATCAGCCAGGAAGCCGACCTGGCGGAAGTCCTCGCTTTGCAAAAGAAGTATGGCATTCCCAGCCGCCGCATCTACTTGATGCCTCAAGGCACTTCAGTCGCCGACTTGAATGCCCGTCAGATGATGCTCGTGGAGATCTGCCAGCAGCATGGCTTCAACTACACTGACCGTCTCCACATCCGCCTCTTCGGGGAAAAACGTGGCGTCTGAACAACAGGCACTTATCCCTTGGGCATATCAGGCAGCGTCTTGCTCAAGATCTCCAGGATAGCCTGCTTTTCAGCCGCGGGCAGATAGGCATACTCCGGGTCCGCTTTTTTGACATCCAGCGCCGCCCGTAAGCGCCGGTAAATCCGCTGCTTGATCTCCGGCAGCAATCCTTGAAACACCGGGCTGTAGATCATGTAGCTGCAACGATGCTTGAACATGCGTGTCTGCAAATCGAAGTCCCGCAGCGAAATCCCGTTCACTTTACGGCCTTGATTCGTGAAATCGCGTTTGAAATCCGGCTCACCTGCCACACCGCCCGACGGCAAAGGCACTTCATCAGCGAATAACATATAACGCACCACCATGTTCGCCTGTTGATCCAGCTCCATCGCCGCTTCCGGGGTCAACTTGCCCTTGCCCAAAAAAAGACTCGTCCGCGCCCGATACCCCGCTTCGAGCACGCGGTTCACGAAGCCCGCCTGATGCTCATGCAATAGCTGCGGCAGGATATCGCTCGAAGGCACCAGATAGCGTGCGTAATCAAACCGCTTCCCGGCTTCAATCTTCTGCGTGCTCAGTCCCTGCGGAGACAACCGCCCGATGACGTTGCCCCAATGGTTCGTGATGCCGTGCTGTCCGGTCACATACCAGCCACCAAAGCGTTCGCTGAACGGGATCTGATGACCATTCTGCGCGATACGATAAGCTGTCAGGCTGCCGCCCGTCGGTCCCGGGATGACCGACTTCACTACCAAGCCGGGCACCTGCCGCGTCTCCTCATCCGCATGGCAGTTCATACAACGCGTGGCCCGCTCGATCTTGATGGGCTGCTCGCCGCGTGGGATGTCAAAAATGTAGAAAATGCCGCCCAGCTCCGGGTCGAGGGAAACGATCTCGATCTTCCCGCCCGGTATGTAACCCAGATAGATGTCGTCGCTGAAATAGATCGCGCGCGGATTGCCTGGATTGATGAGGCCCAGTTGCAGGCTCGTCGTGGAAAACAGCAGCATCTGCGAGGTTGCCGGAATATGCAAAGCCTTCAGCAGGCTCAACAGAAAAGCTTTCTCACTGCTCCGGTCCAGCGGCAGTCGCCCTGTCTCCAAGTCTTGTTTCAGGCGCGTGAAGCGGTCCTTCAGCGGACGCTGCCAGTAATTGTGCGGGGCCTTGTCAAAGTCCTCATAGGTGGGTGTCTCCGTCTGCCCAAAACCGGCCAGCGGCAACAAGGCCAATAAAATGATGAACGACCTGCGGCTCATGCGTATCCGCACAGTATGCCTTCCCTTCCGCCACGAACAAGTCTGAGCTTACGCCCGGCCCACGCCCACGATAGTCTGCAAAACAAAATCCTCCCGGCTCAACTTGAGCCAAGGAGGACATTAAATCAGCGTTTGTGCCAAACTTGGCCACGCCAGCTCATTAACGCAACCGCCAGGTGATCCGCCCCTTGGTCAGGTCGTAGGGAGAAATCTCCATCTTCACCCGGTCGCCCACGGTCAGGCGCACCCACCGCTTGCGCATCTTGCCACAGATGGTCGCGAGGACCATGTGCTTATTTTCCAGTTCCACCTTGAACATGGTGCCGGCCAGCACCGTCATGATGCGGCCCTCTACTTCGATATGCTGCTCTTTGTCGTTCATACTTCTAACATCCGTCTGACTGGTCTGAGGCCCCACAGCAACGCCCACAGACCACTCGACAAGCGCAGCCAAAAATAAGAAGCGGGGCCCGGTCCAATCCGAACCCCGCCTGAAAATAGCCAGAAAGGCTTACGAATTAGTAACGGTCACGGCCGCCACCACCGCCACGGCGATCGCCGCCGTATCCGCCGCCACCACCACCACCGCCGAAGCCACGGCGACCACCGCCGCCGCCACCACCGGGAGGACGCTCTTCACGCGGACGGGCCACGTTGACCGTGAGGTTACGGCCGTCCAAAGGAGCGCCGTTCAAAGCTTGGATGGCCTTTTCCGCTTCTTCAGCGGAACCCATCGTGACGAAACCGAAACCACGCGGACGGCCCGTCATACGGTCCGTCATCAGGTTCGCTTCGATGACCGTGCCGTGCGCCGCAAAAGCGTCCTGCAGGTCGTTTTCTGTCGTGTTGAAGGAGAGATTCCCTACGAACAACTTGGTACTCATGATGATACTGTCCTAGATAACCGTAGCTTTCTCCGACTGTTCCCGACCACCGGGTTTCAAATCATCACTGAACCGAGTTCACCTGAGGATTTCCATGCCTTGAAAGTGACAAGCTGATCTATCAGACGCAAGTACGTTGGACTTTTCCCTCTGAATAGCAACAACTATCGCGAAATATCTTCAGCTCTCTCTTTTACTTGACGGGCTCTCGCCGCCCGGCTTGCGCCTCCGGATGCCACAACTTGGAATCACACCGCCAGCCCAGTATATCTCGCTTCGGCTCAATGACTTCCGCCGTCGGCCAGGTATAGTGACAATCCAGACAGTAGAAGGCCCGCGGAAGAAACCTCAGTGCCAGCAACACACTGCCCAACCTGGGCGTGAAGAACTTGCGCGAAAATTGGGGATACTCCACCCGCGTGGAATCGCACTCCGGGCATTGCACCGCTCCGCTGATCAAGCCTTCCGCCTTTGTCATTTCCTTCAACATGCCCGCCGCCTTATCGTAATCAACCTCAGGCACTTCCAGATGGACGGCGGCCAGCGGTTCCGACATGAACCAATACTTCTCCATCATTGATTCATCGTTGATTCATCGTTGATCTCAGCTTCAATGTCTGCCGCCTGTAACCGCTCCCGCAATTGCAGGGCTGGCTTCAGATCATGAAACGTCACCAAGGGGATCGTGTTCATGCCCTTAATATACCCCCACTACACCCGGCACCAAACGTCCTTTTTGGAACACCCCTTGAATTCCTACTCGGTCACTTCTTGGATTGCCTTGGTCCGGCCAGCTCCCGCTTCCGGCCAGACCGGCAGAATCACCAGAAAGGTCGCCCCCTGCCCCAGCACACTCCGACACTCCACCCGGCCCGACATCGCTTCCACCAGCTTCTTCACGATGGACAGCCCCAGGCCGTTGGAGGATTCCCCATTGGTCGGCTTGGCGGTAAGCCGGGTGAACTTCTGGAACAATCTCTTCTGATCCTCTTCGCTCAAGCCCGGCCCTTCATCCTTCACTGCCAGAGAAACCTGATCTCCCGCCAACTCCACCCGCACTTCCACCAATGAGTTGGGCATCGAATACTTCACCGCGTTGGACACCAGGTTATCCAGCACCTGCGCGGTCGCCGCCTCATCCGCCAGGACCCATGCCTGGCCTGGCTTGACGATCTGGATCTGGATGCCCTTGCGCGTGGCGGCAAAGTAGTTCCCCTCCAGACTGCGTTCCACCAACCTGCACAGATCACATCGCTCCATCTGCAACCGGAATTTCCCTTCCTCGATGGCATTCGCATCCAGCAAGTTCTTGATCAGCTCATACATCCGCGTGCCCGAGAGCCGGATGTTATCCACCAACTGCGCCACCATCCCCGGATTGCGCGCCCGTCCGATCAACTCCGCATTGCCGATGATGACCGTCAGCGGGTTCTTCAGATCATGCGCGGCGATGCCCATGAACTCGCTCTTCTCCTGGTTCAAGCGGACCAGTTCCGCATTCGATGTCTCTAACTCCTTCAAAGCCGCCTGCATCTTCCCAAAAGCCACTTCCCGGCTCGTCTCAAAACTCATGCCCAACAGGAACATGAACGGAATGAGCCCCAAGTAACCGACAGCGGTGATCAACCCGTCCCATTCCGGTGGATACGTCTTAGGCAAGGCGATCCCCAACAACCCCATCGCGATCATCCCGGCGCTGGCCATGAAACTCACGATCACCCAGATCTTCGCCGCCTGCTTGCCCACCAGCAGCAAGGCACACAGCGGGATGCTCGCCAGCCACGCCAGCGCATGCCCATGCATGCCGCCTTCTACTCCACACAACCCGGTAAAGCCGGTCACCATGATGCCGGATAGCAAGTTGCCGCTCAACTTGACCGCCCCCGTCCGCTTCAAGAGGAAAGGCACGACCGCAAAACCGAGACTGCAAAAGAGGATGATGGCCGTGCCAAAGTAGTGCTCCACCAGCAAGAAGAAGCCCGCATACAGAATCCCGGAAATGACCCCTAGCAACGCGAACCGGACAATCAACCGCGCCTGCCGCGCATGCTCGGCACTGTCGTGGCATTGGTCGGGGATGAAACTCTCTACCAATCCGTTCGCCCACCCCGGCAAACCGCCAGACACACCGCTCGCCTGCCGGTTCGCTTCACCGGTTTTCGCTGGCGATATTGCATGCGCTGGATTGTCTCCCAATCCCATTTCGTGAACAGTATAGTCCATCTAACCCCCTCGTCCATTCCCACTAGGAAAATAATCCGCCCCCAAGTCTCATTTATGCTGGAAGAAGTGCCATCATCCCCCTTGCCCGCCATCCCTCGCCGGTCCATATTAAATCTGTCCCCAAACCTTATTGTGCATGACCGCACTCTTGCCATGAACGCCCTGCCCCGCCGCTCCTTTCTCCGTTCCACCGCTGCCACTGGTGCGTTGCTCGGCATGGGCGGGCTCGGCTTTCTCTCCCGCTTGCCGGAAGTCTCCGCCGCCGAAGCGCAACCGGACACGAAGCAAGTCCAGTTCCGCCCTGAGATCGAACCCCTCGTGCGCCTGATCGAGGACACCCCTCGCCGCGAATTGCTGGAAGCGATCGCCGCCCGTATCAAGCGCGGCACCACCTATCGTGAAGTGCTCACCGCGCTGCAGCTTGCCGGTGTCCGCAATATCCAGCCGCGACCTGTCGGCTTCAAATTCCACGCCGTGCTCGTCATCAATTCCGCCAATCTCGCCAGCCAGAACTCGCCCGACTCCGATCGCTGGCTCCCCATCTTCTGGGCGCTCGACCAGTTCAAAGCCTCGCAAACGCGCGATGTGCAGGAAGGCAACTGGACCATGAGCGCCGTGGAAGAAAAGCTCGTGCCCAGTGCCGATAAAGCCGCTGCGACCTTCACTGCCGCCATGGATGACTGGGATGAAGCCAAGGCCGATGCCGCCGTCGCCGCCCTCGCCCGTTCCGCCGGTGCCCAAGAACTCTTCGACCGTCTCTGCCGCTATGGTGCCCGCGACTTTCGCGACATCGGCCACAAGGCTATCTACGTGGCCAATAGCTGGCGCACTTTGCAAAACATCGGTTGGCAACATGCCGAACCCGTCCTGCGCTCGCTCGCTTACGCCCTCCTCGAACACGAAGGCAGCAACCCTGCCAAGCGTGATGCCGAAGCCGATCTCCCTGGTCGTCGCAATCTTAAGCTCCTCCAAGAAATCCGCCCCGGCTGGCAAACCGGCCAGACCGATGCGAACGCCACAAAAGAATTGCTGGCCACGCTTCGCCAAGGAACATGGCAACAGACCAGCGACCTCGTGTTGAAACTGCTCGATCGGGGCGTCAGCCCGCAATCGCTCTGGGATGCCCTTTTCCAAAGTGCGGGTGAGATGCTTATGCGCCGTCCCGGCATCGTCTCCCTTCACGCCTGTACCAGCACAAATGCCCTGCATTATTCTTTCCAGCACACCTTCAATGAAGAGACGCGCCGCTTTCTCCTGCTGCAAAACGCCGCCTTCATCCCCCTCTTCCGCCAGCGCGCCGATGCGAACAAAGGAATTCAGATCGATGAGTTCGAACCGGAACCGATGAAGACCAAGGGCGAAGAAGCCCTAACCGAAATCTTCGCCGACGTCTCGAAGAACAAACTCCTCGCCGCGCGCAAAGCCCTCGGCTGGTTGCAGACATCCGGTGACGCCCGTCCTTTCATCAACGCCGCGCAACGCCTCATCTACCTGAAAGGCACAGACTCCCACGACTACAAGTTCAGCTCCGCCGTGCTGGAGGACTACTACCACATCACCCCTGCCCTGCGCGACCGCTACCTCGCCGCCAGCGTGTTCTGGCTAAAAGGCTCCGCCACCACCGACACATCATTAGTCACCCGCACCCGCGCCGCCCTCAGTTCGTAGCCGCCGAGACCATGATGCGGACCGCTCTTCTACATCATAGCTAACGCGATTGTCTCCCTCAAATTCACCGGATACGAAAGCCCTGCCTCTTATACCATCAAACCTACTACCAGCTCACCTTCTACCGGTCTCGATTTCGTGATAATTCGTGAAATTGAAGCGTTTTAGAAAATAGTGTGGCCGAGTCGGGCGAGGATTCTTTAAACCGCTTCAGTTAGCCATAAATGGCTTGGCAAAATCCTCCTCGCTGTCGAAACTGTCGGCGTCCATGAATCACCGGAGCCACAGTCTGCGTTGTCTGCTGCCATGCCTGCGACCCGCGTTGCTGCTCCTCTCCCTGTCCCTCCTGGTTGCCGGTTCCGGGATGCCGTCCGCCAACGCTTACGAGGTTCATTACGCCAAGACCGGCTATCAGGTCACGAGCGGGATGGATTACGCCATCCATTATGAACTGAAGAAACTGATCGCCAGCCATGAACGGGCCTTCGGCCGACCGGCCCCTGCGGAATTCAAGATCACCTATTACATCTTCCCGACCTACGCCCTGTACCAGGCCCATGCCGCGAAGTCAGGAAAACAAGTGAGCCCGCGGCTCTTGGGTTACACACAATCCAGCGCCATGATCGAGAACAACACGGGCAAGATCATGACGGCCGATGTGCAAGTCGTGACCTGGCGGCAGGCCCAGCCCGCCATCCTGACCTCCACGGTCTTGCACGAAAGCGCCCACGCCGTCACCCGCTCCTTCCTCTTGCAGGTGCCGCTCTGGATGAACGAGGGCAGTGCTGACTGGTTCGGCCAGCCCGCCTGGGCCAATGGCACCCACCAGCAACTGGACCGCGCCCGCCGCTGGCAGGCCCTGCTCATGATGCTCGAGCAAAAGCAGCTCCCGCCCTTCCGCGCCTATTTGGAGGCGGAGGAGTATGAGGCCTGGGGCAAGATGTTCGGCGGCAACATCGGCATGGGGTACGTGGTCGGCTACTCCATCTTCGATTTCTTCATGTCGCATCCGAATGCCCAGCAGTTCCTCACCCAGTTGCTGCGCTCCGAAGCCGTCCAGAAAAGCGAGACTCCGGGCATCATCTTTACCCAGGCCGTGGAAAAAAACTGGCCAGGCGGACTCGCTACCTTTGAAAAAAGCTGGCACCAATGGATCCGCCGCAAGGCCGAAGCAGAGCGGCTGGCCTGGCAGTCCAAGATGAAGCAACAGCCGTGAGCAACGGTGTTTTGCGGATGCAAACCTGACCGCGGATGATTTGACACCTTCCGCTTCCTGTTGACAAACCCACCCCCTTCCCGGCCAAACTGTCCTTCACATGAGTCAATTGACCAATCAAGTTGCTGTCGTCACGGGTGCCGGTCGCGGCATCGGCCGGGCCATCGCTTTGAAATTTGCTGCGGAAAGCGCAGACGTCGTGTGCGTTTCCCGCACGCAGGAAAATTCCGAGAAGGTCGCCGCCGAAGTGCGCGCACTCGGTCGCCAGGCTTGGGCCGTCGCGCTGGACGTCTCCGATGCCGCCGCCGTCAATACGACCGCCGAACAGATTCTCAAGGACGCTGGCAAGGTGGACATCCTCGTGAACAACGCCGGTGTCACGCGCGATGGTCTGCTCATGCGCATGAGCGAGTCGGATTGGGACACCGTGCTCGATACGAATCTGAAAGGCGCCTTCAACGTCACCAAGGCTTTCACCCGCTCCTTCCTCAAGCAACGTTCCGGACGTATCATCAATGTCGCCTCCGTCATCGGCCTCATCGGCAATGCCGGCCAGTGCAATTACGCGGCGAGCAAAGCCGGCCTGATCGGCTTCACCAAATCTTGCGCCCGTGAACTGGCCTCGCGTGGTATCACGGTGAACGCATTGGCCCCCGGGTTCATTGAAACGGACATGACCGCGGTGCTGAAAGAGGAACAGAAGGCCGGAATATTGACGCAAGTTCCGCTTGGCATGCTCGGCTCTACCGAGGATATTGCGGCGGCGGCGCTCTATCTGGCCAGTCCCGGCGCGCGTTATGTGACTGGTCAGGTGCTGGCGGTGGACGGCGGCATGGTGATGTAGTTTGGTGATAACCAAAAAGAACGCTGGACCTGGACCAAAAAGTGGCTGAAATAGCGGCGGTTAAACGCCAAAGAATTTAACGATTCAGGGCTTGACGCTCTGTGAACCAACCCTTAGACACAACCCAACAATTAACTTAAGAAATCATGGCTGCCGAAAAATCGATTGAAGAAAAGATTCGCGACATCATCGTTGAACAGCTCGGTGTGAATGCAGATCAGGTCACCCCGGAAGCCAAGTTCATCGAAGACCTGGGCGCGGACTCGCTCGACACCGTCGAACTCGTCATGGCGCTGGAAGAAGAATTCGGCCAGGAAATCCCTGACGACGAGGCCGAGAAGCTCCAGAGCGTCGGCGACGTGATCAAGTACATCGAGGAAACCCGCAAGTAATTCCTCCACGGATTTATGGGGCAGCCGGAAGCTTATCTTCGCGCGCTGCCCCTTTTTTTTGATTATGGCTGCTAACTGGCAAGAACGTCGTGTGGTCGTCACCGGCTTGGGAGTCGTCACTCCCCTCGGTCACGAGATCGAAACCTTCTGGCAAAACATTATCGCCGGCCAATGCGGCATTGATAAGATCACCCAGTTCGATACGACCGGCTACGACTGCCAGATCGCCGCCGAAGTGAAGAACTTCGATCCCGTCCCCGCCTTCCCCTCGCCGAAAGAGATCCGCCGCGCGGACCGCTTCGTGCAATTGGGCGTTTACGCCGGTTGGCGTGCGTTGCAGGACTCCGGCCTCGACCTCGACAAGTGCAACCGCGATGAAGTCGGTGCCATGATCGGCTCCGGCATCGGCGGTCTCGCCACCACGGAAGAGCAGCACAAGATTTTGCTGAATCGCGGACCCGGCCGGGTATCGCCATTCATGATCCCCATGCTCATTCTGAACATGGCCTCCGGCCTGTTCTCGATGTATTACAAACTGCGCGGACCGAACGTCGCCACCTGCTCCGCTTGCGCGACCTCCACCCACGCCCTCGGTGAAGCCTGGCGCACCATCAAGATGGGGGATGCCAGCGTGATGTTCGCCGGTGGTGCAGAAGCCACCATCGTTCCCCTCGGCATCAGCGGCTTCTGCGCGATGCGCGCTCTCAGCACCCGCAATGACGATCCCAAGACAGCCTCGCGTCCCTTCGATAAAGACCGCGACGGCTTCGTGATGGGTGAAGGCGGCGCCGTCCTCGTGCTCGAAGAACTCGAACACGCGAAGGCTCGTGGCGCCCGCATCTATTGCGAGATCGTCGGCTACGGCAACACCGCCGATGCGAACCACATGACCGCGCCCTCGCCCGAAGGCGAAGGTGCCGCGCGCTGCATGAAGATGGCCCTGCGCTCCGCCGGCCTGAACACCACTGATATTTCCTACATCAACGCTCACGGCACCTCGACACCACAAGGTGACGTCTGCGAGACGCAGGCCATCAAGAGCACCTTCGGCGACCACGCCAAGAAACTCGCTGTCAGCTCCACCAAAGGCGCGACCGGCCACATGCTCGGTGCCGCCGGTGCCACGGAGATGGCCCTCTGCGCGAAAGCGATCCAGACCCAGATCGCCCCGCCCACGATCAACATCATCAATCAAGACCCGCAGTGCGATCTCGACTACGTCGCGAACAAAGCGCGCGAGATGAAGATTGACGCCATCCTGAACAACTCCTTCGGCTTCGGCGGCCACAACGCCACCATCGCCGCCAAGAAGTTCGTCGGACAACCCTGATTTTGGTAGGGACGCGGTGCTCCGCGTTCCCTTGCCTTTCCCAAGGCCGCGCAAACAGCGCGGCCTTTTTCTTTCCCCCGTAGCGGCCGAGGTAACGAGGCTCTTACTAACGCTGGTAAGGATGACTTCCACGTCGTCCCTAATTAGACCTTGAGGCTCTCCCAAACCCTGAGCAGCAACATGGAACCAACGAGCGCGTTCCCAATCCATTGGCCCGCCGGTGCAACCGGCCCGGCTTAAATCGCCATCAACAACTTCTTGATCTCATTCACCTTTGCCGACGCCGCTTTCTTCGTAAGGCGCGGGAACTTCCCGCCCAGCATGATGAAATCATTGTTCCGCGTGATCATCAACTTGCCGTCCTTCGCCTCGATCGCTGACACCCTCCGCTCCGCCGCCAGCAGTTTCAGTTCCGATACCCGCAACAACAAATCCATCGCTTCCGGCAATGGACCGAACCGATCCCGCAACTCTTTCTGCACCGCTTCGAGATCAGACCGCTCCGTCACCTGTGCGATCTTCCGATACATATCCACCCGCTGCTGCGCCTCCGGGATGTAAGTCAGCGGAATACACGCCTGCGTCAGACCGGGCTTCACCACTTCCACCGCCCTGCCCTTGGCGACTGGCTTTGCCTCTTCTTCCGTTTCAGCCGTCTCTTCATCCGCATCCGCCTTCGGATTCGTATCCAGGAAATCCAATCGCACCGGCACCTCCACGCGCGGCTTCACCTTCTCACCTTTGAGCGCGGACACACTTTGCTTCAGCAACTGGCAATACAGTTCAAACCCCACCGCCGTGATATGCCCGCTCTGTTGCGCACCCAACAGATTACCCGCGCCTCGGATCTCCAGATCCCGCATCGCGATCTTAAACCCGCTGCCCAGCTTCGAATACTGCTTGATCGCGCTCATGCGCTTCCGCGCATCACTGAGCAGCGAGGCATGTCGCGGGATCATCAGATATGCATACGCCTGATGCTTGTAACGTCCCACGCGACCCCGCAATTGATACAGCTCGCTCAACCCGAACCGGTCCGCCCGATCAATGATGATCGTGTTCGCATTCGGGATGTCCAAGCCACTCTCGATGATCGTCGTGGAGAGCAGCACATCCGCCTCACCGTTCACGAACTTCGTCATCACCTCTTCCAGATCATCCGCATCCATCTGGCCATGCCCAACGACAATTCGTGCATCTGGCACCAGCGCGCGCAACTTCACCGCCATCATGTCGATGGTGCTCACGCGATTGTGCAGGAAGAACACCTGCCCATCCCGCTGCATCTCGCGCAAGATCGCATCGCGTATCTGCCGCTCATCGTACTGCGTCACGATGGTCTCCACCGGCAACCGATCATGCGGCGGCGTCTCGATGGTGCTCATGTCGCGCGCACCCGTGAGCGCGAGATGCAGCGTGCGCGGGATCGGCGTCGCGCTCAGCGTCAACACATCCACCAGCTTGCGCATCAGCTTGAACTTCTCCTTGTGCATCACGCCGAAACGCTGCTCTTCATCCACCACCACCAGCCCGAGGTCTTTGAAAACGATATCGTTCTGCACCACTCGATGCGTTCCCACCACGATGTCCACCGCGCCACTCGCGAGATCTTCGATCACCTTCGCCTGCTCACGTTTCGTGCGGAAGCGCGAGAGCAATTCCACCTTCACCGGATAATCCGCCATGCGCTCGCGGAACGTGCGATAATGCTGCTGCGCCAGCACCGTCGTCGGCACCATGATGGCCACCTGCTTGCCCGCCATCACCGCCTTGAACGCCGCCCGGATCGCCACTTCCGTCTTGCCAAAGCCCACGTCACCACAGATCAAACGATCCATCGGCTTCGCCACCTCCATATCCTTCTTCGTCGCATCGATGGCCTTCACCTGATCGATCGTCTCTTCGTACAGGAACGAACCCTCGAACTCCCTTTGCCACGGCGTATCCGGACCGAACGCATAACCCGGCTGCGAAGCCCGCGCCGCCTGGATGGATAACAACTCACCCGCCAGATCACGCACCGCCACTTGCGCCTGCTCCTTCGCCTTCGCCCAACGATTCCCGCCCAGCGTGTTCAGTTGCGGACGCGCCTTGCCCGCGCCCACATATTTGCCCACCAGATGCGCCTCCGTCACCGGCACGTAAAGCTTCGGCGGCGCCTGGTCATTCGTGCTCGCCGCATACTCGATCACCAGGCACTCCTGCATCACCTCCGGCGCGGCCTCTTCACCGGGCCGCTTGCGCCCGCCGCTGATCGGGATCACCTGCAGCCCCAGATACCGCCCGATGCCGTGCTGCAGATGCACCACGTAGTCGCCAAACTCCAACTCCGTGAAATTGATCTCCATCGCCGAGCGCGCCACCTTCGCGTGCTGCGATTTCATCCGGCGCGGCCGCTGCACCTTGTAGCGACCGAATATCTCCGCATCCGTCACCACCGCTAGCTTCGCCTCATCACTCAGAAAACCGCGCGACAACGCCCCGAGATCAATCGTCACGCCCTTCAGATCACCCAGCCCATACTCCGCCCAAATCTCGGTAAAACGCTGACTCTCCCCCTCGTTATTGCACACCACATGCACCGCGTAATCCTGCCGCTGCCAACGATGCAACTGCTGGAAGAACTCCCGCCGCTGCGCCTCCGCGATATGCGTCTCCGGCGGCCGATCGCCGAGTGGCCGATACGTCTCCAAACTCTCCAGCGGCAACGTGACCCGCGCCGCCTCCTCACCAAACGAAAGCGGCAACTCTTCGCCGAAGCACACGATACTTTTGGCCCCTCGTTGCAAACGAGTTTCCCACTCGGCCATGTTCAGGAAGAAGGGATTATCCGCCCCCAACTCCTTCACATAATTCTCACCATGCTGTTGCAACTCCGCCAGATTCGCCAGCAACACAATGGTATCGGCAGGCAACTGGTCGAAGAACGTCGCGATGCATTCAGACGGTTTCACTCCGTCCCGCACCAACCGCTTCATGATACCCAGCTCACCACCCGGCGGCAGCACGATCTCCGTTATCTCCTCGCGCGAAATTTGTGTGGTGGGATCGAAGTAACGCAACGACTCCAGATCATTGCCAAAAAATTCCAACCGCACCGGCCAATGACTGGTTAGCGGATAGACATCCACGATGCCCCCGCGCAACGCGATCTCCCCCCGCTGCGTCACCTGCGCCTCCGGCTCATACCCCTGCTCCTCCAGCCACTCGATGAGGTCCAGCGGATCAATCGAATCCCCACGCTTGAACGCCCGCGTGCACTCCTCCAGCTTCCGCGCCGTCAACGTCTTCTGTAGCAGTGCTGCGATATTCGTCATCACCACCGGCGCTTCCGTCCCCGCCCGATACCGCCGCAACGCCACCAACGTCTCCAACCGGTCACTGATCACATCCGCATGCGGCAACTTCTCCTCATTCGGCAAAATCTCCCAAGCCGGATAAAACAACGTGCTGCCCGCTTTCTCACCCTTCGCACCTCCCACACCTCGCCCCTTGCTCCACGTCTCGTAATCCTGCTGAAACTGCTCCTGCACCTTCAAAGACTTCGTCACCACCACCAGCGTGCGATTGGGAAACTCCCGATGGATCATCGCCGCTACGAACGGCATCGCCGCCTCCGCCACGCCGGTAAGAGACAATGCGCCGCCCGACTCCACACGCTCACGCAGGCCCTGCGCGGCGGGAGTCTGAGCAACGGCGCCAATCGGATCGGCCACCGCACGAGACAACGAACTACGGTCAGCCAAGTAGCAGGAAAGTGCGTGCAGAACCTTTCCACGTCAAGAGTGCTGCCCACACTAATCAACCACCACCCTCTTTCCGTGTATTCAGCGTATTCTGCGGTTCTTCCCCTCTCACTTCCCTAACTTCTCCAAAATATTCTTCGTCACCCGCTCCACGATCTTGTCCCCGCCACGCAATCCATGCGCCCAATCCGTAGAACCGCTCGTGAACACCGTGCCGCCACGTGTATAGACACCCAGGCACGCATTGCCCACGCGCCCCTTTTCCCAGCGGTCATACCATTCGCAATCATCCGCATGCCACTTCACCGGGCAGCTCGCCAGCACCGCGAAGCTCTCCGGCGTGTCATCCTTGTGCGTCGGAAACGGCAGGCCCTCTTTCCACGTCACCTCACACCCATCGCACTCGTAGCCCACGATGGTGTCCTTGTCGCCAAACTTGTCCCCGCGCTTCACCTCTGTGCCCGCAAAGATCCAATGGTCCGGCCGATGAATAGTGTATTCCGCCGGTTCGTTCATGAACTGCCCGTGGCTCTTGCGATAACCGCCGTAGAGAAAGCCCACTCCGGTCAACTGATTCTCCGGCCGTTTCACGAGATGATGGCTCCAGAGTGAGGACAGCAACTTATGATCGCCTGAAGCAAACACCGGATCCTGCCCGTAATTCTGCTTCCAGCTCGTCAAGGCGCGCCCCTTGTCCTCACTGCGCACCTGCCAGCAGCAGGTATTGCCGCTGAAGAACGCCACGTTACCACCCTCACCGATATACTTCTCCAGACTGTCTCGCATCGGCGCGGACCAATACTCATCATGCCCCACGCTCAGCACCAGCTTGTACGCTTTGAGTATTTCCGGCCGGAACTCCAGATCCGCATTCGCAGCATACTCGAGCTGATACCCATTCCGCTCCGCCCATTGCACAAACGGCAGCTCCCAGTTACCGAACTGGCTCGCTGGTGGCCGCTCAAAGGAAACACGATGCCCCTGATTGCCCCCACGACCATTGTAAGCGTAAAGGCTGAACCCGCCCCAGTTGTTGTAGGCGTTGTAAGTGTTCGTGCTGAGCTGGAGCAGTATCTTCGCCCCGCTGCCCGGCACGGTCGGACGCAGCACGAAGAAGCAGCTCGCTTCCGCCTGACGTTTGCCGCGCTGCACGAACTTGCCGCCATTATCCGTCGCCCGCAACGTCACCATGTAGTAACCGCTGCGCCATTCCGCCGGAATCTTCACCGACAAGGCGGCGGGCCACCCGCAACCATGTGAGGAGGCGTTGTCGGGCACGGCATATTCCTTCCCCGCCACGCCCGTCTTCGTAAGCATAACCTCCGTCTTCGCTCCCATTCGCGCGATCTCCAGCGTAAACGTCGCCGCGCTGGTAGACACATGGAAGGTCACTTCGTCATTCGGCGCATAACTCACCTGCCCGGTGTAACCCTCGATGAACAGCGGGCGCACCTCCTGCGCTTTCGAGAGTTGTGCTGACAGCAAGGCCGCCGCGCCCAATCCGGTGGTGGTCTGACGTAAAAACTGGCGACGACTGGAACGGCGTGTCTCGTGGTTCATACAAATGAAAACGGAAAATATCGTCCGAATACTAGTATGCCAACGGCAAAGCTCGCAATGCTCAAAGACGGCATAGTAGCGGAGCGCTCCCTTAGCATGCATCAATCAAAAGCAAGGGCTAACATCCAAACCCTCACTTCTTCCGCGGCTCCACCTTTAGCAGATCAATCGACATGTCCGATTGCTTCGGTTTCATCTTGCTGAACTTCACCTTCTGCTCTGCCGTCAGCTCGTTCTCCACCTCAGCCACCAGCTTGGTCACGATACCCGCGGTCCGCTCCACCGTCTCCACCCGCACCACCTTCATCTCGTCCACCGCTGCATCGATGAGCGCCTGGATCTTCTGCCGCTGCTCCGGGCTCAACTGCATCTCCGCCTCGATCCCGCGCATTGCCCGCTCGTTCCACTGCTCGGGATTATGCCGTGCCCGCAGATCGCGTTTCGCCTTGTCATAGCCGAACCGCGCGCCCGCGTAACCGCTCACCAGCACGATGCCCAGCAACACCACCACGATTTTCCAATGCCGCAAGAATCTCATAACATCCAGAATTCATCCGCCACGATGTCCTCCACCGCTGGCCGGTCCAGTTCAGGTTCCGGCTCCGCCCGCAACTCCACCACGAAGCTCGAAGCCAGCACCACCACGACCACTGCCAGCGTACGCCAGCCCATGGCGACCCACACCGCCTCCAGCGAGACCGTCTGCCCGGCCCAAGTCCGCGCCAGCACCCGCGTCACCAGGGCATCCTTCAGCTCAGGCACCGGCGGCTCGGCGGCTTGCCGCGCCCGCTCCGTGCATTTCTGCCAACGTTCCTCAAACGCACTCACAATGATTTCTCGTTAAAAAGTTTCTCCGCACATGCTCTCAACTTCCGCCGCGCCCGGAACGCCCGGATCTTCACCAACGGCCCGTTCCAGCCTGTGATCTGCATCACTTCCGCCACCGACTTCTGTTCCAAGTCCATCAGGCTCACCACCAACCGGTCCTCCGGCGACAATTGCCCCAGCAACCGACCCACCAGCTCCCGCGTCTCTTCCGGCGCGGCCTCTGGCACCGCTGCCTCTTCCGACACCATGAACTCCAGCCAGCGCAATTCCCCTTCCGACATATCCTCCCAGCGCGTCTCCGGCCGCCGCTTCTCCGCTCGCAAGGCATCCAGACATGTCCGCACCGCCACCCGCGACAGCCAATGCTCGAACGGTGCGCCTTCCCGCACCTCGTATTGCTCCAGCTTCTGGAACATCTTCACCAAAATCTCCTGCAACAGGTCCTCTTCCGCCATCCGCACCGGCCGATGCGACCGCACGATGCGGATGAGCAAGGGATGCACGTGCGCGACCAGTTGCCGGGCGGCGTCTTCGTCCTGCCCTTGCACCCGTTTCAGACAGGTCGTGATGTCAAATGTCCCGCCCGCGCTCATTCAAGGCACTATCGCCCTAATAGGTTAAACGTCATCAAGGTGAACCCGGTTACAGTCTGTTTTTGAGATTCCTGAAAACCTTTGAACCTTGGAAAGCCTTGGCGATGAACCAGCAAGGAGGGGTCACTGCATTTTAGCGCCAGGGCCACAAACACTGCACTGCGGATCACGGCGCAGATTGACCGTCTCGAAGCTCATCGCACGCAGGTCCATGTTCAACAGACGGCCCGCCAATGTTTCCCCTGCCCCGCTGAGCAGTTTGATGGCCTCCACCGCGCCCATGTTACCCACCGTTCCTGCCACTGCGCCAAAAACGGGGAACTCACGCTTCCACCACTCAGGATTATCCGGATAGAGACAGGAGAGACAACCGGTCTGACCGGGAATGAAAGTCGTGAGATGCGCCTCGAACTCATACATGGCGCACTCCACCATCGGCTTCTTCTGCCGCACGCACTCCCGGTTCATCAGATAACGTTCGCTAAAAAGCGGTGCTGCATCCACCACCAGGTCCGCTTGCGCCACCAACCCGGCCACATTCGTCTCCGAAATATTCTCTGGCACGCCGATGATATCGACATGCGGATTCAACTCCCGCAGCCGTCTCACGGCGGATTCCATTCGTGGTTTGCCCAACCAGTCGGTGGTCATGAGCAACTGGCGGTTCAAATCACTGGCTCGCAGATCACCGCCGTGCGCAAGAATGAGTCGGCCCACACCCGCTGCGGCCAATTGATACGCCACACACCCGCCTACTCCGCCGACCCGTGAAACGAGCACGGTCGAGTTCTTCAGCCGCCGTTGCCCGGCCTCGCCCACGCCGCCCACCCACATTTGCCATTCGTAGCGGGCTTTCTCCGCTTCTGTCAGTTCCGGCAAATCCATAATGATCAATCCAAAGTATCCAGTTTGGCTTCAGTGACACGACCGTTTTCCAGGCGGAAAACCACATCCGCCAGTTGCTGCGCCTCGCGACTGCTATGCGTGATGTGCAGCGCCGTCAACTGATGCTCGCGTTGCACCCGCTTCAACAACTGCGCGACCTCATCCCGCATCTCTTCATCCAGTGCCGAGAGCGGCTCATCCAGCAAAAGCACCTGTGGCTTCGCCGCCAATGCACGCCCCAGCGCCACACGCTGACGCTCCCCTCCGGAGAGCCCTGGCGGCAGACGATCTAGCAAGGCGGTGATGCCCAATTCATCCGCGAGCTTTTTCACCAACGCATCGATCTCACTCGCGGGGCGCTTCTGCAACTTGGGCGCGAAGGCCAGTTGCTCGCGCACAGTCATTGTTGGAAAAAGCGCGCCATCTTGCGGCACGTAACCGATCCCACGCTCACCCGGAGCGGCGTAAGTCACCTCGCGGCCGCCCACCCAGACCTTCCCAGCCGTCAGTTGTCGCAAGCCACAAAGAATCTCGATGAGACTGGTCTTGCCACTGCCCGTCCGGCCCATCAGCACGGCGTAACAATTTGCCATCACTTCGAGCGATAGTTTTTCCAGCCGGAAAGTCCCGGCGCTCCACGCGATGTTCTCCAGCTTGATCATACGCGTTCCCCCGCCAGTCGGACGGCCACCAATACGATGACCGCCATCACCACCATCAAAATGCTCACCGCTACCGCCGCTTCCAGATTGCCCACGCTCAACTCCAGCCACACCGTCGTGGGCAGAACCTCCGTCTTCATGCGCGTAGCCCCGGCAAAGACAAGGATGGGACCGAACTCACCAAGACTGCGTGCCCACGCGACACTTGCAGCCGCAAACATCCCGCGCCGCGCTGCCGGCAAGGTCACCAGCCACACCGCTTGCCCACGCGTGCAACCCAACGTCATGGCAACGTCTTCCGGACGCGAGGAAAGGTGATCAAACGTTCCCCGCATCGTGCGGATGGCAAAAGCGGACCCGATCACAAACTGCGCCAGCACGACACCCGCCACCGTGTAAGTAAAAGTCACCCCTTGCTCGATCAATTTGCCCAACGGGCTTTGAAAGAAGATGAGCAGACACAAGCCCATCACCATCGGCGGCAGGACGATCGGGATGTCGATGAGCGAGTCCACAAGCTCTTTGCCGCGAAATTTTGCTCGGGCGAGCAGATAGCCGATCGGCACGGCCACCAGCAGAGAAAGCAAGGACGTCGCCGTGCAGGTCGCCAGGCTCAGTCCGATGGAATAACGGATTTCCGGCGAGTTCAGCGTCTTCCACAAATCCCCCGGCGTGCTGTAACTCGCCGTCGCCACGAGCATCGCGAGGAGAAAGAAGAGATATAGCCCGGTGACAGACACCAGTGAAACCCAGAATCCCGATATGCGTTTGGGAGAAGGAGCCATGCTCTCAAGCGACAATCACAAACAGACGCGGCCTTGTATTAACGGCACCCGCGCCAACTGTGAAGGAATACTTCAATTTTCCTTCAGCCACTCCGGCACCACGATGTCCTTGCTCTTGATCGGGGCCTCTTCACCGCGCCAGATGAAACCCGCCTCCTCGAATTCACCACGGTTCGCTTTCAGATGCGCCAGCAGCCGCTCGCCCAACCGCCGGTTCGGTGAATTCGCACGCACGGCGAAGGGCTGCACCGCCTTCGCCCCCGCGTGGTCGATCGTGAAATAATCCAGATGTTGTGCCTGCGGTGCCGCATTCACGCGATAAACGATCGCCGCATCCAACGCACCCGCCCGCATCTGGTTGATGAGGAAATCCGCCGTTGGCACCTGCACAGCGACGTTCTTGGTGACCGAATCAAACAGACCGGAAGACTTCAGCATCCCCTTCGTCATATAGCCCAGTGTCGATTGCATTGCGTTGCACAGGCCCACCTTCAAGCCCGGCTGCGCCAGATCCGCCATCGTTTTGATATTCTTGGGGTTTCCCTTCTGCACCACGATGCCGATGTCTGTCTCCGTGATCAACACAGACTCCGGAAAATGCTCGGCCACCGGTGGCACGAAGCACAGGTCACACGCGTAGTAAGCATCCGGGAACTTCGGATTGTTCGCATCCAGCATCGTCTTCATCGTCGCGCATAAGACGCCGCAGCCATTGAAAACCGTCGTGACATCCGCTCCCTCACGGTCGGCGAATTGCTTCAGCAATTTCTCGATCGCCAGCCGGTTAACGCCGCCGCTGTAAAGGATCATCGCTGGCTTCTCCGCCCATTTATCACCGCCCGCCGGGATGAAGCCATGTTGCTCAAAGAGTTTTGCCCCCTTCTCCGGCGCAGTGAGATACCGTGCGAATTTCAACGCCAACGTCGGTTGCGACGACGCATTCAAGATCGTCGCACTCGCATTCTCGCGCTTGGCCTTCAACTCCGCGATCTCTACGGCCTCAACGCCCTTGAATTGCGGCACCGTGGAGTTCCACACGATCGCCGCATCCACCGCCCCCAGTGTCAGGTCAGCCGAGATCTCCGTCACCGTCGGCTTCATGACTGTCGCCCGCTTTACCAGCGGCTCCCATTTGTCGCCGAGGACCACCTTCGCCACCTTGCTGATGCTCGCCGCCTCGGGATTCGCCAGCGCCACACGCACATCGTCGCGCAGGAGGTCATCCAGCGATTGTATCTTCTTCGGATTCCCCACCGCCACCGCGATGACCGGATGCTGATGCACCAGCGGCAACACCTCCCGGATCACGTCAAACTTCTTCGCATCGTTCAAAGACCCATCATCCGCCGCGATGAAGATGTCGCCTTGCTTCGCCACGCGTATCTGGCTCAACAGCGTGCCCGTGCCCCCGAACTGCAACTGCACCTCAACTCCTTCTTCGGTTTGAAACTGTTTGGCGATCGCCTCTACCGGCTTCTTCAACCCCGCCGCGCAATAGACCGTCAGAATGGGTTTGACGGCTGAATTCTGCGAAGCCGCCGGACTGCTCTTGCGCTGGAACAGGGATACCGCTACGAGCGAAACTCCCAGCACTAAAAGTATGAAAGCAAATCTCTTCATCGACGCGCTTGAAATCCAAACCAGAAAAAGATTCCTCCCGCCACCAAAACGACGATCCCACCGATCATCATCCAGTTGATCGAACTCGGACCGGAAAGATGCAACTCACCCTTACCATTGGTTTTTGGTGAAGTAGCCACTGAACTCTTGGTCGCTCCTTCAATTTTCACCGTCTCTGGCTCCGCCACCTTTTCCGTCGCATCAACGCTCGTATCCACAGCTCCGCTCGCCATCGCCAGCTTGTCCGCTTTGTCCAAACCCGCCTCCCAATCCGCGCTCAACAGCAAGTCCCAGCCCGGATTCAAGTTCTTCACCTGACAAGAGCACGCGCCCAAAAGGAACAGGCAAACCTCTTCCACCTGTTCATCCCCAAAGCCCACCGCCGGCCATGAGCCTAACACGCGCCCACGCCCGAACACCGCTGCCAGCCATGAACCTTTGGCCATCTCTTCCGTCGCTTTGCTGCCCGCCAGCATCTTCAGGAACATGGTCTCCTTCGCATCAGTCTTGGTCACGCGCTCCACAGTGAACTTCACTTGCAGCTTCGGTCCCGGCCCCAGTTTGCTCGTCGGGTCGTTTGGATCGATGCGCGGCAACTGCGCGACATTCTCCAGGTAGCGCAGCCGTTTCTCCAACTTGGCCACCGCCGCGTCATCCGCTGCCTTGTCACCCGATTCCACAAACACCCACACCCCGGAAGCCCCGGTCAGCATGTCTTCCACCAGACGCTCTCGGAGTGGCGAGTTCACGAACTGACCCAACAGCTCCGCATTCAATGTCCCACTCCAAACTTCCGTCCTTTGACCATCTTTCCCCGCCGGTGCCAGCAGGCGCGAAGGCCCCGTGGCCTCTGCCGGCATCCGCACGCCCTCGATGTTGTAAGGCGAACTCGTCCCCAAATTCCGCAGGAACTTAGCCACCGCCTCATCCTTCGCGTCTGCAGGTGAGACCTCCAGCCGGTAAGCATCCGCCGACCACCGGTCGAGCGCATAGCGAAAGACCGGGATGGAACAGGCTGAGGCGCGGGGCAAGAAGCCACATGACACCGTCAGCACGAATGCCACTGAGAATGCCCACCGACGAAGGGAACGGCCCAAGCTCAAAGCCCAAAGCTCAAAGCTCAAAGGAAACTTCCATTCCAAAATACCATAAGCGGACCGCAGAAGCTTGGAGCTTTCCCTCTGGAGCTTCTCATGAGCTTTGAGCTTTGGATTTTGAATTTTTTTCATTCCTTCGTCATTCGAGATTGGTCATTCGTCATTTCTTCCCATAGCACGCCACCTTACCATCCACTGTCGCCACATACAAACGGCCTTGGGCGATGGCCATGCCATCCCATACCGGAGGACTCTTCAGTATGAACTCGCTCTGCATCTTGCCCGTGTCTTTGTTGACGAGCCACATCTTGGCCCCGCGTTTGCCTTCCAGAGCAGCGTCCTGCTCCGCCAATTCCTGATATATGGCCTGGTCCTTCTGCGTCATGCGTTCAAAGGCATATTCCTCATCGATCGAATCCGGCGGACCCGAGATGAAAACGCCGTTGCCTGCCATCGCCATCGCGCGCGTGATGATCGGCACAGTGTTCGCCCAGTTGTGTTCCACGAAGGAACCTTTGTTCGCCTGCGCTGCATTGCCCGGGGTCGGAGCGATGACCGAGGCCGCCGAGGCTGTCTTGCGGAACCACAACGCCGCCCCCACCTTGCCTTTACCATTCTCCACGCCGGAGATCACGCCGTTGATGCCGTTGCCAGAATCGTCGCGCACATCCCCGCCATCGAACGAAGCCAGCACGACTGCGTCCTTCTCACCACGTTTCGGGAACACGGCGGAATTCGCGTGCGAGATGATCTCACCCTCGTCCAAGGCCCGGTAATACAAAGCGAACTGGTCCAGCATGCCCGTGTAAGGCGCACCTTTGCCGAACTCCGTCACGCGCGAGTTGCCGCTCGTGCCGAGTTGCAGACCTTGCGCTGGCTTCTTGTTCAGCAGGGCGCTGGTCTTCGCGCTCGCCGCCAGTTGCCCGTCCACATAGAGCAGCAAACGCTTGTCCGCGGTCAGCACACCCGCGATGTGATGCCAGCCGTCATCGAGAGGGCGCGCTGATTGCGCCACCGTCTCGGTCCGGTCCACGCGGATCGCAAATGCGGGACGTCCTTCTTCCAGCGCCAAGGCATAACCGACGATCGCACCGCCATGCGCCGCGATGATGCCATCGCGACCATCCGGCATGATCCACGCTTCCATCGTGATCGCTTTGTTCGAGGGATCCAGCTTCGGACTGTCCTCGAACTTCACATTGGGCGTCACCGCTGGTGCCGCCGCAGTGGCGGCGGCTTTGCCTTTGGCTGCGGCCTTGGCTTTCTGTTTCTGTCCTCCCGTCACCGCCGGCTCTACCGCCACATTCGGCGGTTCTTTGCTCGCGGAGAAGAGCTGATGCTCCATCGTCGTCGTCCACTTGTAATACTGCGGCTGACGTCCGAAGCCGTACACGTTCTTCTCATCAAACACGAGAATGCGGCCCGAGGGCGCATACTTGCCTGCTTGATAATAGCCGTTGTGGCCACCCGCGAAATTCTTGCCATACACCCAATAGCTGCGGTGGAACCAAGAATCGTCCAGGAAGCCCATCGGCGCGAAGATGTGCGCGCCTTCGCCCTTCTGCGCGCCGCCCTGCATCGCCGCATTGCCGGAGATCGGCCCGATGTCGATACGCTTGCCCGTCGGGTCGATCTTCTGCGAACGCAGGTAGATGAACTTGCCGTCCGTAGATAGGATGTCGTTCAAGCCCACCGGCATCTGCAGGGTCTGCAATTGTTCCTGCAAATCTTTCCCCGTGTCCGGGTTCTTGTCGTCGTAAACGACCTCGGCGATTTTTTTGCCCGAGATCGCATCCAATCGGATAAACCGCAAGCCACCATCGAGGAACACAGAACGGCCTGCCACCAGATTCACCGTGCCTTGGTCCACCAGCACACTGCCATGCACCGGCCATACGCTCTCCACCTGCTCAAAGGCCGCATGACGTCGATCGCTCGGTGCCGCATGATAGCTCCAGACGAGCACGCCATCGCTGGCCCGGACGCAATACACCTTGCCGTCCTTGCCACCGAAGAACACGCGCCCCTTCCAGTACGTCGGTGGTGAATCCACCCGGCCACCGGCCGTGAACTGCCAGATTGATTTACCCGTGACCGAATCCAGCGCATGCACCGTATGTGCATCGATCTGCGCGACGAACACTTTGCCATCCGCGATGGTCAACGCGCTCAACGGTCCCGGCAGATCCACCTCCCATGCCTGACCCAGGTCTTGCGCCAGCGGCTGCCCCGTGAACCCGCTCCTCGCATTGTCGTGCCGGTAAGTCGGCCAGTCGTTCTTGTCCGCTTCCTTTTCGTTCAGCGCTTGCCCGAACGCCGGCCCCTTGACGAGCCGCAGCTCTTCCGCCAACGGCTTCGGATGCGGCGAACCGGTGGTCGCGGAGAGCGCATTCAAGCCATCCAGCTTAGCTTCCGGATAGCACGCACAATTATGCGGCCCCGCATACGTCAAACCATTCGCTGGCATCACCCCGTAAAGGCACGCGCCGCGCACCCAGTGATTGATGTCCCAATGCTTCGCGTTGATGTCCACGAACTCGATGCCCGTGCGCGAGGGCATCAGAAAACGCTCCGTCCCTTTCGCGATGTAGCAACGATGATGGAACCAATACGTGTCCACATCCGGCGGGAACTCCACTTTCACCTCGCCCGTGCGCGGATCACGGCCCCGGAACTCACCCTTCTGGCCACCGCTCAAGGTGCCGGCGTTCCACACCAATCCATTCGCCACCATCAAGTCTTCCGGCGAACGATACCCGGACTTCTCATGCGGCGCGCTCCACAGCTCCTTGCCCGTGTTCGCGTCCACACCCTTCATCGCTCCATCACCACCCGCATAGAGCACCGTGTCCGCATGCAGCAACAGGCGCGGCCCGTAGTTGAACTCGAACAGCTTGCGCTTCGTCGCCGGGGTATCCACCCACTTCTGCTTGCCAGACACCGCATCAACACACACCAGGCGGTCACCGTCATAATATGCCACGCGCTTGCCATCAGCCGCCAATGTCAGCGGAGCGATCTTCGCCTGTTTCAGCTCCCACAAAACCTTGCCCGTCGCCGCGTTCACCGCCACCAGATCACGCGGCTTCTGGTCCCAGTTATATTCCGTCTCCACCCTCTTCTGGTCTCCGGTGTTCAGCTTCGGGGCGAACTCGCGCAATTCCCATTCCTCACGATTCACCAGCACATACAACACTCCATCAACGTGCAAAATTTCCTCCGCCCCCTTCGTCTTGTCATAAGTCAGTAGGGTCTTGCCCGTCGCCGCGTCGATCTTCACCACCGGTGCGTTCAGCGACATCGTCACATACACATTGTCCCCGTCCGCGACCAGTCGGCGTGCTAGTTGTGTCGGGCCGGACTTCAGCGGCCACATGTGGTCATGCCATTTCTCGATCGGTTGTTTCCACAGCATCGTGCCGTTAAACGCATCCCGTGCGATAAGCTGCCACTTCGATGGCAGCAAGATCGAGATGCGCGAACCTTCGTCCATGATGTAGAACAGACGCCCGCCTGCGGTCACCTGCGCGCTCAGGCTGGACATGCGATCATGATGCCGTGACCAGCGTGGACTGCCCACCCACTGCAAACGATCCGGCGGAGCGACCTCCATGTCCTTGGATACGGCGTTGCCCTTCGCGTCGTAGTAATAGTGTGTCCACTCATCCAGCGTCGTGGGCCGCGGCTTCACGATCTTCTCCCACTTGCCGCCTTGCTTGATATAGGCTACGCCTTTCGGCACCAGCACCCGCTTGACCTCATCCAACGTGATACCGCTCAGATCCTCCGCCACCAGCAAGTTCACCAGATTGTCGATGTACGGCAGCGCCGAACCGCTCAACTGGTCCACGAAGACCTTGCCGTAGATGCCCTTGGCTTGGATGTTCGCCCGCGCCTTGCCTACATTCGCCAGATTCCGGTCCAGCCCCTGCACTTGGTAGGATTCATTCGCGTGCAAAGCCGCCGTCAGTTGCCCATCACCACTGCCCAGATGGACCACCAGACCGCCTTTTACTCCCGTGGCCTGCAAAATCTCCTTCGCTTGGGCAGAAACGTCCGCCGCCTGCATCTGGGGCGCCAGCGCCAGCAAGGCGAGTGATAACAAACCTGAACGACACCACTTAACGATTGGAAAACGTTGGTTCATAGGTCTTAGGACGTGAATCCGGGTTGATTGGTTTCCACATTCCGCCACGGATTCTCCACATCCACAACCTCCAAATTTCACTGTCAATCCGACTAGAGCGGTTTAAATAAAACTGTAGCCTATTTTGGGTGATTGTGGGAAGGTGGGGAGGTGAAGACGATTTCCTTGGATTTGCGCGAACGGATATTGGCGGCGTATGACGCCGGGGAA
>JAEYXS010000101.1 GCA_023431185.1 Verrucomicrobiota bacterium | reverse complement strand
CCGTTACCCCGGTTGAAAACCGGGAAGAATGCACCACCCCCGTCTGCAAGGCCGGCCTCGGCGTCATGATGCTTGGGGCGCTGGGCGTCGTTTATGGAGACATCGGCACCAGCCCGCTCTACGCGCTGCGTGAATGCTTCAACGGCCCCCATGCCGTCGCCCCCTCGCAGGAAAACGTGTTGGGCGTGCTTTCGCTGATCCTTTGGTCGCTCATCGTGCTCGTCTCCATCAAGTACCTCGCCGTGGTCATGCGCGCGGACAATAACGGCGAAGGCGGCATCCTGGCTCTCCTCGCCTTGGCGGTGCCCCGCTCCGTGGCCCGGACCAAGACCCTGATCACCCTGACCATCATCGGCCTCTTCGGCGCCTGCCTGCTCTATGGCGACGGTATGCTTACCCCCGCCATCTCCGTCTTGAGCGCCGTGGAGGGATTGAACGTCGCCACCCACGCCTTTGAGGATTACGTCATCCCCATCACCGTCGTCATCCTCTTCATCCTGTTCTCCTTCCAGCATTACGGCACCGGCGGGGTCGGCCGGGTCTTCGGTCCGATCACGCTCGTATGGTTTATCGTGCTAGGTCTGCTTGGCATACGTGGCATCATGCTGGCCCCGGAGATATTGGAAGCCGTCAATCCGTTGTTCGGCCTGAGTTTCCTGTGGCATAACGGTTGGGTGGCCTTCCCCGTTCTGGGTGCCGTGTTCCTCGTGGTGACCGGTGGTGAAGCGCTGTACGCGGACATGGGCCACTTCGGCATCAAGCCCATCCGTTACGCCTGGTTCATGCTGGTGCTGCCCGCCCTGGTCTTGAATTACTTCGGCCAGGGAGCCCTGCTCTTCACGAACCCGGAAGCGGCCACGAACCCCTTTTACCTGCTCGCCCCGCGCTGGTCCCTCTATCCGCTGGTGATCCTCGCGACCATGGCCACGGTCATCGCCTCGCAAGCGCTCATCTCCGGCGTGTTCTCCATCACCATGCAGGCGATGCAGCTCGGCTACCTGCCCCGCATGGCCGTCCGTCACACCTCTTCCAGCGAACGCGGCCAGATCTATCTGCCGCAGATGAACTGGTGGCTCATGCTCTGCTGCGTGGGGCTGGTGATAGGCTTCGGCAGTTCCAGCCGGCTGGCCGCCGCGTATGGCATCGCGGTGACCGCCACCATGGTCGTCACCACCATCTTGCTCTATCGCGTGGTGCAGAAGCGCTGGGACTGGAGCAAACGGCGCGCGCTCTTCGTCTGCGGCAGTTTTCTCATCCTGGAACTGGCCTTCCTCGGTGCGAACGCCT
Source organism: Verrucomicrobiota bacterium (assembly GCA_023431185.1). Lineage (GTDB taxonomy): Bacteria > Verrucomicrobiota > Verrucomicrobiia > Limisphaerales > JAEYXS01 > JAEYXS01. Next base: position 4,589 of record JAEYXS010000101.1, on the reverse strand, counting down.
TGAAGATCCCGGAAGGCGGCTGGTTCCCGCTGGTGGCCGGTGCCCTGATCTTTGCCATCATGTCCACGTGGCAAACTGGTCGCCGTCATATCTCGGCGGATCTGGAGACCCGCGCCTTGCCCATCGAGTTTTTCCTGCAAAGCCTCGACCTCGAGAAACCCCTCCGCGTGCCCGGCACGGCCGTATTCATGTCCGGCAATCCCCACGGCACCCCGCTGGCCCTGCTGCACAACATCAAGCACAACCGCGTCGTCCATGAACGCGTCATTTTGCTGAACATGTTCACGGCGGATGAACCGCACGTCCCCGCCAACAAGCGCGTGACCGTGGAAGAATTGCGCCCCGGCTTTTACCGCGTGATTGGCCGCTTCGGATTCATGCAGGAGCCGCTGGTGGCGGATGTGATCGCCGCCGCCCGGGCACAAGGGCTGGACATCGATCCGGAGAAATCCACCTTCTTCCTCAGCCACCTGAACATCATGCCCACGGGCAAGACCAAGATGTATCACTGGCGCAAGCGGCTCTACGCCTTCCTGTCACGGAACGCCCAACCCGCGAACATGTTCTACGGCCTCCCGGCGAACCGCGTAGTCGAGCTGGGCATGCATCTGGAAGTCTAGGAGCGCGGCTGTGTTCCGCGCAGCGGAATCAGCCGCAGCACTTCCACCGGGAAATATCGCCACAAAGTATTTGGAAACTCCCTTTGGCAACATCTCCCTGTGGCTGGTCCTTGGGGGACACAACCGCGCTCCCTCATAAGCCCAAGCGCTTATTCAATTCTTCCGCTTTCAAACCAAAGACCTTGACCGCCTTGTGCCGGGCGGAAGCCCCGCGCACGAGCTGGACCTGATTGCGCGGCAGCCCAAGCTCCTCCGCCAAGAAACGCACCAACGCCTCATTCGCCGCTGAATCCACCGGTGGGGCCATGACCTTCACGCGCAGTTCCGGACCATGCACGCCCACCACCTCGTTCGTGTTTGCCCGCGGCTGCGCCTTGACGAACAGCGTCACGCCATCCGGCTCTTCGCGAAAATAAGTTGTGGGCGCACCCATGGCGGACAGCATGGGTAATGGCCCGCCAAGTGTCCATGCTCAGATGCGCCCCACAGACGCTTTCAAAATCAAAATGGTTTCGTTAGCGTGACGCCATGAACCGCCGGGAATTCCTGCAACGCACGGCCTGCACCACGGCCGCCGCCGTCGCCGCCCTGTCCTCCGGTTGCGTGACCTCGCCCGGTGATGCTCGAGCCGCTGCCTCGGGGATCCCGCCTTTTGTCCTGGAAGAAGTCACCATTGCTGCCCTGCAACAGGGCCTGTTGGAAGGTAATTATTCCGCCGCTGAACTGGTCCGGCTTTATCAAGGCCGCATTGCCGCCGTGGATCAGCAAGGGCCAAAGCTCAAGGCCGTGCTGGAGCTGAATCCCGAGGCTTTGGCGATCGCCGAGCGTCTTGATGCGGAGCGGCACACCAAAGGTCCGCGCGGCCCGCTGCACGGCATCCCCATCCTCATCAAGGACAACATCGACACGCATGACCGGATGCAGACCACGGCTGGTTCACTGGCGCTCGCGGGCTCCATCGCGCCACGTGATGCGTTTGTCGTTGAGCGATTACGCGCTGCCGGTGCGGTGATCCTCGGTAAAACGAACCTGAGCGAGTGGGCGAACTTTCGCGGCGGCCGTTCCTTCAGCGGCTGGAGTGCCCGCGGCGGACAGACGCGCAATCCTTATTTCACCGACCGCAATCCTTCCGGCTCCAGCTCTGGGTCGGCGGTCGCGACTTCCGCGAACTTGTGCGCCGCATCCGTCGGCACGGAGACCAACGGCTCCATCGTCTCTCCGGCATCGCATTGCGGCATCGTCGGGCTTAAGCCGACGGTGGGTTTGGTCAGTCGTGCGGGCATCATCCCGATCGCGGCCACCATGGACACCGCCGGGCCGATGACCCGCACGGTGGCGGATGCGGCTGTGCTGCTGGGCGTGCTGGCCGGGACCGATCCACGCGATGCCGTCACACAGAACATTCCCTCCGGCACCCCCGTGGAGTACACGCAATTTCTTGAAGCAGGTGCCTTGCGCGGAGCCCGGCTGGGCGTTTTGCGCAGCCAATTCAGGCTGCATTCCAAGGTGGACCCGATCATGGAAGGCGCCCTCTCCGCCCTGAAACAGAACGAGGCCATTTTGGTGGATGCCAGCCTGCCGAGCTTGGCCGGGTTGAGTGAGGCGCGGTTCCAAGTGATGCTCTATGAGTTCAAGGCCGGGCTGAACGATTACTTCACCGCACTGGGACCCACGGCACCGGTGAAGAGCATGGAAGAACTGATTGCCTTCAATGAGCGGGAACGAGCGCGTGAGTTGCCGCTCTTCGGGCAGGAGCTGCTCATGGAGGCCGCGGCCAAAGGGCCTTTGACGGAACCCGCATATCTGGCGGCGAAGGCGAAGGTCAAAGAATGGGCAGCGGTACTCACCCGGTTCATGGATGAATTGCAGGTGGAGGCGCTCATCGCTCCGACCACGGGTCCGGCTGCCACGATCGATTACATCCATGGCGAGCGTGGCCTGGGTGGCAGCTCCACGCCGGCGGCCACGGCGGGCTTTCCGCACATCACCGTGCCGTGTGGGCAGCTTTACGGGCTGCCCATGGGCCTCTCGTTCTATGGCCGGGCCTGGAGCGAGCCGCGATTGCTCGCGCTGGCCTATGCCTTTGAGCAGCACACGAAAGCGCGGATCGTGCCGCAGTTCCGGCGCTCGTTGGAATCAGCGCTTTGACCCTAGAGCGGTTTTAAAAACGCTCCAAAGGTTTCCATTGCTGCGAATAAAGACACGTGTAGTCTAGACTGCTTCGCTGTATAGTATGGGCAGCGTAGAAACTGATGTCTGTCTTAGCTGCAACTGAATCGCCGGCCGCTGCTGCCTCCAGCGGAAAAGCTCCCTTGCGTCTGCCGGAACTGCTTGCTCCCGCCGGGGATTGGGAATGCGTGAAGGCCGCTGTCGAGAATGGCGCGGACGCCATCTACTTCGGCCTGGATAAGTTCAATGCGCGCATGCGGGCGCAGAATTTCACCGAAGCCTCCCTGCCGAAGCTGATGGAGTTCCTGCACCGGCGCGGGGTGCGCGGTTACGTCACTTTTAATACATTGGTTTTCCCGAACGAGTTGGAAGCGGCGGAACAATACCTGCGCTCCATCATCGCAGCCGGCGTGGATGCGGCCATCGTGCAAGACGTGGGCATCTGCCGTCTCATCCGTAAACTTTCCCCGGATTTCCCCATCCATGGCTCCACGCAGATGACGGTGACGAGTGTGGCGGGGGTGGAATTCGCCCGAGATCTTGGCTGCAATCTCGTCGTGCTCGCGCGTGAGTGCTCGATCGCAGAAATCGAGAAGATTCAAGCGGCACAGGCAGCGAGCAATGTGAGTGCTGAAGTAAAAAAGCCGAGTCTGCCCTTGGAAGTTTTTGTTCATGGTGCCTTGTGTGTCGCTTACTCGGGGCAATGTCTCACGAGTGAATCGCTCGGCGGCCGTTCGGCAAATCGCGGTGAATGTGCGCAAGCGTGCCGCATGCCATACGACCTGATCTCTGATGGCGTGCAGGTGCCGCTGGGTGACAAGCGCTATCTCCTCAGCCCGCAAGATCTCGCGGGGTTGGAAGTATTGCCGGGGCTGATCCGCAGTGGCGTGGCTTCGCTCAAGATCGAGGGACGGCTGAAGTCGCCGGAGTATGTGGCGAGCATCACACGCGTCTATCGACAGGCGCTGGATCTTGCTGCGAAGGAGGTGGCTTCCGCAGCTAATATCACGAACCGCGTGGATAGTGCGGCGAAGTATGACTTGGAGATGTCCTTCTCTCGCGGCCTCTACACGGGGTGGTTTAATGGCATCGACAATCAGGAGCTGGTTCATGCGCGCTTCGGCAAGAAACGTGGCGTGTATCTCGGCAAGGTGGTGAAGGTGCTGGGCGAACGCGTCATGGTGAAGTTGGAAGCTGCATTGAAGCCAGGCGATGGGGTGGTCTTCGATGCCGGCAAGCCGGAGGAAGGCGAAGAAGGCGGACGCGTTTACGAGATTTTTGAATCACGCACAGTGACGCCCGGAGCGCGTGAAGTGGGGCTGACGTTCAAGCACGGGGCGCTCAAGTTTCCGCGCATCCAACCCGGGCATATCGTCTGGAAGACGAATGATCCGGAGCTGGACAAGCGCGTGCGGCAGACTTTTGAGGGCGACCAGATCCGTTATCAGCGGCCCATCTCGATGGAGGTGCATGGACTGGCGGGCAAGCCGTTCACGCTTATCGCACGCGATGAGAATGGGCACATCGTGCAGAAGCAATCCGAGGTGATGCTGGCGGTGGCAGAGAAGACGCCGCTGAGCACGGAACGCTTGAAGGAACAGCTTGGCCGCCTCGGCGGCACGCCGTTCCGTTTGGGTGAACTCACGAATCATCTCGAGGGAAATGTCATCTTGCCGGTGAGCGAGTTGAATCGTATGCGGCGCGAAGTGGCGGGAGAATTGGAAGCGCAATGTGCGGCACCGAAACAGTGGACACTAACCCCTGATCCGGTAGGGGCGCGGGGGGCGCCCGGGGCGGGGC
>JAEYXS010000117.1 GCA_023431185.1 Verrucomicrobiota bacterium | reverse complement strand
CCCCCGAACAATTGAAAGCCTGGAACGATTTCTACGAACCCCAGAACGAGGCGTTCCGCAAAGCCAACCTGCAAGGCGAAGACCTCGTCCGCTGGAAATACCAGCGCTACATGCAGGACTACCTCCGCTGCGTGGACGCCATGGATGACCAGATCGGTCGCGTCCTGAATTACCTCGATGAAACCGGCCTCGCGAAAAACACCATCGTCATCTACGCGTCCGATCAAGGCTTCTACCTCGGCGAGCATGGCTGGTTTGATAAACGCTGGATCTATGAAGAATCCGTGAAGACGCCCTTCATCGTCCGCTGGCCCGGCGTCACCAAGCCCGGCTCCGTGAACAACGACATGATCTCCATCCTCGACCTTCCCGAAACCTTCCTTGATGCCGCTGGATTGCCCGTCCCCGCCGACATGCAAGGCAAGAGCCTCGTGCCCGTCCTGAAAGGCCAGACTCCGAAAGACTGGCGCACCAGTTGGTATTATCACTACTACGAATACCCTGGCGCCCATAGCGTCCGCCGTCACTACGGCGTCATCCAGGGCCAATACAAACTCTTCCACTTCTACGAAAAAGACGTCAACGAATGGCGTCTCATCGACCTCAAGAAAGACCCCAAAGAACTCACCGACCAATACGGCAAACCCGAATATGCCAAAATCCAGGCCGACCTCCTGAAAGAACTGACCCGCCTCCGCACCGAACTCAAAGTGACGCCTGAAGACCCGCCGCAAGCCGGTGCCCAAGCAGATCCCGACGCCCAACCCAAAGCGAAGGGGAAAGGAAAAGCTAAGGCGAAGGAATAACCGAACTGGAGCGCCGAGCTCCAGCTTGGCATAAGAAGTGTAGCGCCGGTCTCCGACTAGGCGCGAGCAGCCAGTGGAACGCGGCGGCTTGCCCCGATGTTGTGTCGGGGTGTCGATAGACCAGCCGCAGTAGGGGAAATACAGTGAACGGGTGCGAAATATTTTAAACCTCAAAATGTAACCGCCCTTGCTGCGACTGGTGCTATGCACGCATTCGCGATCCAAAGAAAGGTAGGGCTGGCTGTCCTCAGCCAGCCGCGCCGAAGCATCTGGTGAACCGTATTTCACCAGCCCATAATGACGCCCGAAGCCTCCGAAAGGAGCGAGGCATTTATGCGGCCTAAATGCCCAATAACCAAGCGTCCTGATTTTCCAGTGATGATGATAAACGTCTCTGAACGCCAACGGCGTTCCGTATCAAAGCCCAACCTTGGCCCGCGACTGCGGGGCTACGTTGGGTAATCGTGTGCCGAATCGCCCAACCCCAACGGGGTCGCGTCAAGAGACCTCCGACGATTGATGATCGTGAAGGACGAAACCCTTTCAGGGTATGGGATTTTAACCTTAATCACCCAACGTAGCGACGTCCGCCGTCGCAACGTTGGGCTTTGATACGTAGCCCCTTTGGGGCAAATCTCAATTCGCCGTCACGCTGGCCGACTTGTGTATCGTGATCCACCCCCCACCCACAACAAGGTCGTCCTGATAAAACACACACGCCTGACCCGGCGTCACCGCGCGTTGCGGCGTGTGTAACTTCACCCGCGCCGTGCCGTCCGCCTGTGGATACACCGTCGCCATCGCGCCCGGATGGTTGTAACGGATCTTCGCCATCGCCTCGAACGACTCCGGCGGCTTCTCGAACGGAATCCAGTTGCAATACTGCACTGTGAACTCATCCCGCTCCAACAACGTATCATCCCCCACGATCACCCGATTCGTCTCCGCATCCAGCTCGATCACATACAGCGGCTTCGCCGAAGAAATCCCCAAACCCTTCCGCTGCCCGATGGTGTAAAACGCGATGCCATCATGCTCGCCCAGCTTCGTGCCATACACATCCACAATATCCCCACGCGACTTGTCCACCAGCTTCGCTTCTTGGAGAAAGCGCCCGTAATTATTATCCGGCACGAAGCAAATCTCCATGCTCTCTTCCTTGTCCGCCGTCTTGAGATTGCACGAACGCGCCACCTCCCGCGTATCACTCTTCGTATGCTCGCCCAAAGGAAACATCGCCCGCGAAAGTTGGTCCTGCCGCAGCGAGAAGAGGAAGTAACTCTGATCCTTCTTCATGTCCTTCCCGCGCTTCAACAACGTGCGCCCCGTCACCGGATCTTTCTCCAATCGCGCAAAATGTCCCGTGGCGATGTATTCCGCGCCCAACTGCCGCGCCCGCTCCAGCAACGTGCCGAACTTCAGATGCTGGTTGCACATCACACACGGATTCGGCGTGCGCCCGGACTTATACTCATCCGCAAAATACTGGATCACCTTCTTCTGGAAATCCGCCGACTCATCGATGAGATAGTAGGGCACCCCCAGCTTGTGACACACGGACCGCGCATCCATCACCGCCTGCGGCCCGCAGCACTTGTCCTCCGCCCGCGAGACGCAATCCTGCGGCCAGAGCTTGAGCGTCACCCCCACGACGTCAAAGCCCTGCTCAATGAGCAAAGCCGCCGTGGCGGAGGAATCCACTCCACCGCTCATCCCGACCAAAATCCGCGTCTTCTTCACCAACGACATAGCCGGACAGTATAGGGGAGGAAGAGCCGAGGGCAAGGGCTTGCTTTGGCTTGTGGAGCGCGGGTCTGTGACCCGGAGCAACGTCCATAAAGCCAAGCAGGTCTCAAAGGTTTTGACCCTGTCGAGTTATTGTCCATTGCTGCGGGCGAGACGCCCGCGCTCCGCTCAAGTCCTTGCCGCCAAAGCGGATATCCGTTAGTAAGTCCTTCATGCACATCCTCGGCCTCATGTCCGGCACCAGCATAGACGCAGTGGACTGCGCGCTCTGCACCATCACCTGGTCCACCATTAAGCTCGACGAACTCTGGTCCGTCCCATTCCCGAAAGCCCTGCAAAAACGCCTCCACACCGCCGCTTCGGATAACGCTAGCACCTACGAACTCGGCCAGCTCCACCACGACCTCGGCCGCTTCTACGCGCAGGCCGCCACCAGCCATCCAGCTGCCAAACGCGCGAAAGCCATCGGCCTCCACGGCCAAACCATTTTCCACAATGCCGATGCGAAAGCCCCCGCCACCTGGCAGATCGGCGAACCTGCCTACCTCGCGCGCGCCCTCCGCGTGCCTGTCGTCTATAACTTCCGCGCGAACGACCTCGCTGCCGGAGGGCAGGGTGCGCCGCTTGCCACCATGTTCCACGTCCGCGCCTTCGCCCAGAAGGGCCAGCACGTCTGCGTGAACAACCTTGGCGGCATCAGCAACGTCACCTCCATCGACTGGTCGAATGCCAAGGCCGCCTCACCGAAAATCCAAGCCTTCGACACCGGCCCCGCCAACGTCCTCCTCGACCTCGCCCTGCGCGAAGCTACTGGCGGCAAAAAGTCTTACGACAAAAACGGCCAACTCGCCCGCAAAGGCAATGTAAACGCGAGACTCCTGAACGATTGGTTAAGACATGCTTACTTCCGCCAAGCCCCACCCAAGAGCACCGGCCGCGAACTCTTCGGCGAACCCTTCTGGCGTAAGCACGCCAAAGCCCTCCAAGCTTTATCCCTCGAAGACCGTCTCGCCACCCTCACCGAATTTACCGCCGCATCCCTCGCGCTAAACTACACGAAACATCTGCCGCAACCGATTGACCAAGTCATCCTTTGCGGTGGGGGAGCGATGAATAGTTTCCTCCGCGAACGCATTGAGGCGAATCTCAATACCTTGGCGTGCACCACCGATACCCTCGGCTGGCCCACGCAAAGCATCGAAGCCGCCGCCTTCGCGCTCCTCGCGTGGCAGCGATTGCACGGCGTCCCCGGAAATCTCCCCAGCACCACAGGGGCCAGAGAAGCGAGTTTGCTGGGCTGTATCTGCGAAGTGTAACACGCTTCCTTCGTAGCGCAGACTGGCAGTCTGCTGTGTCGCAGATCGGCGATCTGCGAGCCGTGAAATAGTCGTAGCGTCTGCCGACTGCCAGTCGGCGATACAGCAGACGTGGCCGTCTGCGCTACAAACTGCAATCACACCTTCAAGAATATCTTCCGCCGATACATCCACAGCAATATCAGCCACAGGACCAATAAAGTAGCCGCTCCCAGGAACACCGGCTCGTACGGTGCGCCGAAGACCTTAAACGCATCCTGTCCAAACACCGTCTTCAGCATCTTCATGATGAAGCCCTCGAACAGATGCGCCATCACATACGCCGCGATGGAGTTCGCGCCTATCACCACGAGTGGAAACGCCCAGCCGCGTCGCTGCCGGATATCCATCAGCGCATAGAAACCCGCGAGAAAGAGAAAGCACCAGCCGCCGCTGAACAACACCCAGCTCGGCGTCCAGATACGCTTCACCACGGGACAGATGCCCAAAGCGTTCAGCAACCATCCGCTCGCTAAGCCAATGACACCCGCCACTGCAAACCACTTCACCTTATCCCAAGCCGTGCGTTCGCTGCGCAAGATGCCGCCCGCGATCAGCCCCAGAATCATCGTGCCCAAAGTCGGAATGAAACTGAGCGTAGCGTAACCGCCGCCACTGAATTCAAACGGTTTCTCACGTGGGAAAAGATTCATCCACCACGTGTCGAAAGCCCAAGCGAGATTGCTATTCTTCTGCCAATGCGCCGCAAAGCCGTCGAGGCCGTGCGTGTTTAGCCACTCTCGCGAGACATTGACTGCGCCATAGGCGAAATCAGCCGGTGGTAACGGATACCACACAAACGCCGCCCAATAGCCGATGAGAATGATTGTCAGCGCGGTCCATTGGATTTTCACTGACCGAAGCCCGAGGATGAATAGAAAGCCATACCCTAGACCGATCTGGGAAAGTGTATCATCAAAGGTCCAGTTGAGCATGGGCTTCCCCACCGAGCGAAGCAGAACACCTAACAGGATCAGCACCAATGCCCGCCAAAACGCATGCAAAGCAAGCTGGGTTGTCGATTGTCCCTTGGCCGTCCGACTGGCGAGCGAGAAGGGCAGGGCCACGCCAACCAAAAAAGAGAAAGATGGTTGAATGAGGTCGTGCAATGTGCAGCCCACCCAATCCACATGATATTGCAGATACGCGAGGAAACCCCAGACATCGCTATCGGGCAAAGCCTTCGCCACCGAACTGAACCGCAGCACCTCCGCCATCATCAGAAACATGACCAGCCCGCGATAGGCATCTACCGACGCCAGACGTTCGGTTGGTGAGGTCTGGGGTGTGGGGTTCATGCTTTGCAGAGTTAGAGTCTGTCATTTTACCGCAAGGCTAAGAAAGCCAATGCAGCGGTCAAAGCTAGTTCCCTCTCCCCAAGGGAGAGGGTTAGGGTGAGGGGGGCGCGACTGCTCATGAACAGAAGCAGTCTGCATTAGTTCAGGAACGTTCCCTTTCCCCTCATCCCGGCCTTCTCCCTCGGGGAGAAGGAGGAACATTTTCCACGTCATTTGCATACAGTGTCAGGTCCGGCAGCCCATCGTCAGCAGCACGTTGCCCCACAGGGCCTGGTCACCTGTCTGGATGGTGAGCACGTGATCGGGCGATTCCACCACCTTGTAGAAATCCCACTTGGAGATCGGCTCCAGCTTCAGCTTGAGCTTCGATTCCTTGATGATCTGGCGGTATTCGGCCCACACGGGTGGTTCGCCTTTTTGCGCATAAGCGTCATCGGGCGGTATGCCCATCGTGTTCACGAAATCTACTGGCACTGCACTGAGCAGCGCGCGAAGTGCCTGTGAGACCGTGATGACGCCCGGCGAGAGATTCAGGCAGACGACCTCGGCATTCGGGCCTTTCTTCGTCGAGGCGGGGTAATTGCCATCAGCGATCAAGATGGAGGAGTGGTGGCCAGCGCGGGCGAGCACTTCGTTGATCTTCGGGTGGATGAGTTGATGCTTCAGCATGGCTGCAAAAAGTTTCGTGTTTCTCGTTTTGAGTTTCGAGTTAGGCCGTCAGTCGTTTGAAACTCGCTATCGTCTGCTTTCCCGCTGTCTCTTCATCCGGCAAAGGCAATATCTCCGCCGAGAGATAACCCGTGTAGCCGATCTCTTTCAACGCCTGGATGACCGGCGGTATGTCCGTATGTCCCAGACCGATTGCCCGGCGATTGCTATCGGCGAAATGTACATGGCCGACTTTATCACCGGCGAGACGGAGCGCGGCCGAAATGTCCGCTTCCTCGATGTTCATGTGGAACAGGTCACAGAGCAATTTGACGTTCTGCGTGCGGAGCGGTTTCAGGAATTCCAACGCACCGCCAACTGTAGTGAACAGATTCGTCTCGTAGCGATTCAGGAACTCGTAGAGGAACGGCACACCGAGAGCGTGGGCACGCGGGCCGAGTTGTTCGAGCGCTTCGGCGAGCCATTCGAGAGCTTGTTCACGATTGACGCTGCCTTCCCAGCGGCCTTGCATGGAACCGAGAATGGCAGGTGCGCCGAAGGCACCAGCGAAATCAATGACGCTGCCGACAAAATCTCGGGCGCGACGGCGTTGCGTAGCATCGGGATCGGTGAGGCGCAACTTGTGCGCCACCCAGCCGGCACCCGTGCCCATGGCCGCGAGCTTAAGGTTATGCTTGTTGAGCAGAGAGCGGATTTCTTTGGCGTTCAGGTCTTCGACTGAGCGAGGGAAGATTTCCACGGCATCGAAACCGAGTGCCGCGGCCTTGGCCATGCTGGCGTCGAGATTGTCCCAATAAACGAACGGGCCGCCCTTGGCTTCCGGGCAGAGTGAGATGGTGATGGCAGACTTCATTAATGGTTAAAACAGATCAGGCAGAGACAAGGACCATGTTGCTGTAAATCGTATCATCACCCGTGCGGATGATGCCGATGGCGGCAGGCACGCGGTGCTTCAGGTGCAGATGCGGCTCGAAGGTGGTCTTCACACCACGGCGGGCCTTGGCGAAGGCTTCGCGAACTTTCTTTGGATTATGCACGTTGAATTCCTCCGCCATGAAGATCTCGCCGCATTTCCAGACGGGCAGGATGGCATCGAGCAACTGGATGGTGGTCGGCACGCCTTGGACGAGAGACAGGTCCACGATCTCAATACCCGGCCAGAAAGGGAACGCGTAATCGGCGATGACGAGGGTGTTCGTATGTCGCACACGGGCGAGCAACGAGCGCAGTTGCGGGTTGAGAATGCCTTCAGTGAGCATAAGCGGAACGGGTTGAAGCTAAAGACGGGAGGGGAAGTGCGTCAAGGCAAGGAAAAGGGCGCCTTAATTCACTTCCACCAGCTTGCCACCCGGGGCGACGTGGTAATGGATGCCGCGCCAGACGATGCGGGTGGGCAAGAACGATATGGCCCACATACCCACTTGGCAAAGATCCTTCACGGGCACCAGCCAGAGCCACGGAAGATGGGTGTGGCTGCGCGTCAGCAGGGTTTGATTCGCGGCGGCGGTGTAGAGGCGGATACCCAGGAAGGCGCTGACCGCGAGGGCGACATTTTCGGTTGGATTCACCAGCAGCCAGAGCAGGGGCCAAAGCGTGGCGTTGCTCAGGATGCTCATGAAATAGGGGACGGGTTGGCAGATGCGGATGGTGCGGGCCCAGCGGAATTGATGCCGCCAGACTTCGCTCCATGTCATCGGGTGCGAACGGCATTCCACGACGTGGCCGGAGAGTTCGATGCGATAACCGCGCCGGGCGATGAGATTGCCCAAGCGATAGTCATCAGCGAGATAGCCCGAAAGCTCCTCGAATCCACCGATCTCCTGCAACTGCTTCTGACGCGTGATCATCACAGCACCGAGGGCGAAATCGATGGGCTTGAGTGAGCGCGATTGCAGGACCTGGCTCCAGAAATCTCCGTTGATGGCCACGGCTTCCCAGCGCATCGCCGGAGTCAGGTTGCCGGACAACTGGTAGAAGAAGTTGACGAGGCCGACTTTTTCATCCGCCAGCAGCGGAAGATTCTGTTCGAGAAAATCCGGACTGACGAACACATCGGCGTCGCTGATGACGATGATCTCATGCCTGGCTTCGCGCCGGAGCTGGATGAGGGACGAGACTTTGCCGTTGGTGCCGAGCTTGTGCTGGCAATGCACGAGGCGGGCATCGACTTGGGGGAACTCGGCCAGAAGCTTTTGGACGATGGCACAGACCGGGTCATTGATGTCGGCCACGCCGAAAAGGATCTGAAAAGAGCCGCGATACTCTTGGGACAGCCAACTGCGCAGGCAAGTTTCTGTGTCCGGCTCGACACCTTTGAGCGGCTTTAAGACAGTGACGGCAGGTGTGACGGGAGCGGGAGGTGTCTTTTGGTGCAAGGCGAACCGGCGAGCCACAATGTGCTGCCACACAGTAAGCCCGCAACTCAAGGTTGCCAAAACCGCCAAGACCAGCGTCCACGACATGCTCTTGAAAACTTAACCGCGCCGGGCACACTTGGAAAGCAGCGACTGTGTGACAAATGGCCGCGCTTTGTTACATCGCATCGGAGGTGGTGACGGCCAGGAGTTCCTCAAAGGTGGTCTCGCCACGCAAGACGCGACGCAAACCGGTGTCATAGAGGGTCAGCATGCCGTTCTCGATGGCGATCTGCTGGAGCACACGGTTGGGCTGCTTGAGCATCGCAGCTTCGCGGAATTTCTCGTTGGGGATGAGCAATTCGGTGATGACCGTGCGGCCGAGGAAGCCGGTGTTGCCGCATTGCGGGCAGCCGCTGCCCATGCGGAACTGGGCTTCATCAATGACCTGGGCGGGGAGTTTTTCGAGGAGTATCGCCGCCGGTTCGTAGGGAACGAGGCAGTAAGGACAGTTCTTGCGCACCAAGCGGACACCGAGCACACCGATGATGCTCGAGCAGAGCAGGAAGGGCTCGATGTCCATGTTCACCATGCGGGCGAAGACACCGGCCGTCGTGCCGGAGTGAATGGTGCTGATGACCAAGTGACCCGTCAGACCCGCTTGCACGGCGATGGAGGCGGTGTCCGGGTCGCGGATCTCACCGATCATGATGACTTCCGGGTCCTGACGCAGCAGGGAGCGGAGCGCCATGGGGTAGGTAAAACCGGTGGCCGGACTCAACTGCGACTGGCTGACCATGGCCAGCGGGGCTTCCACCGGGTCTTCCACCGTGCTGATGCTGATGGCGGACCCGTGCTTTTGGATCAAATGATAGATGGAAGCGTAAATGGCCGTGGTCTTACCGGAGCCGGTGGGACCGTTCAGGAGGATGAGACCGCTGGGTTTCTCCAGCAACTGCAGGAAGTTGACCAGGATGTCATCCTCGAAGCCCAGGCTGGCGAGGTCAAATTTGCGGTTGCGGGGATCAAATATCCGGATCACGGCCTTTTCCCCATTGATCAAGGGGAAGATGGAGACACGCAGGGTGACACCGCCGAATTCCGGGGGCATGCCAGCGCGACCGTCCTGAGGCATGCCTTTTTCAAACGATTTGAGTTCGGCCATGACTTTGAGGCGGCCAATGATCTTTTCCATCAAGTCGAGGGGCAGATGCTCCATCACGATGAGCTGGCCGTTGACACGGATGCGGACCACCAGCGTGCTTTCCCAAGGTTCGATATGGATGTCACTGGTCTTCGCCTCCAGTGCGTCCATGATGATGTAATTGACGAGCGTGGCGATCTCGATCTGCTGCCCCTGGGTCTCGGAGTGCAGGTAATTTGCTGTGTGGCTCACAGGTGTGTCCTTGGTTATACGATTGAACTGGAGAAACGGTTAGTCGGTTTCCCGGCAAAAGTCAGCAAGAAAACCATTTAGGACACAAAAAAGACCGCTTTGTCATAGTTGGCTCCCGGCCGGAGTGTCCGGGATGTTCAAAAAACAGTTGAGGGAACCGGGCTTTTTCCCCAGAGTCCGGGCGTTTCGTGCCAACAACTGCGAAATATTAACCCGTACAGAAATACGATTGATCCATGTCTACTTTGAACGTTAAACCCGCCGGTTCCTGCCGCTGGGACATGCTGGCCCTCGGTGAAATCATGCTGCGCCTGGACCCCGGCGAAGGCCGTGTCCGCACCACCCGTGAATTCAAGGTCTGGGAAGGCGGTGGCGAATATAACGTGGCGCGCGGTCTCCGCCGTTGCTTCGGCATGAAGACGGCCGTAGCGACTGCTTTCGCTGATAATGATGTGGGCCGTTTGCTGGAAGATTTCATCCTTCAGGGCGGCGTCGCCACGGATTACATCAAGTGGGAGAAGTTCGACGGCATTGGCCGCGATACCCGCAATGGTTTGAACTTCACTGAACGCGGTTACGGTATGCGCGGTGCTGTGGGCATCCCGGACCGAGGCAACACGGCGGCGAGCCATCTCAAACCCGGTGATTTCGATTGGGACCAGATCTTCGGCAAAGACGGCGTGCGCTGGTTGCACACGGGCGGCATCTTCGCCGCGCTCTCGGACACGACGCCCCAGCTCGTGATCGATTGCGTGAAGAAGGCCAAGCAATACGGCACCATCGTTTCCTACGACTTGAACTACCGTCCTTCCCTCTGGAAGAGCATCGGCGGACAAAAGCGCGCGCAGGAAGTGAACCGCGAGATCGCGAAGTATGTCGATGTGATGATCGGCAACGAAGAAGACTTCACCGCGAGCCTCGGTTTCCATGTGGAAGGTGCGGATGAAAACCTCCTGCACATCGATGTGTCCGCTTTCAAGCGCATGATTGAGACGGCCATCAAGGAATTCCCGAACTTCAAGGCCACGGCCACGACGCTGCGTGCCGCGAAGACGGCGACGATCAATGACTGGAGCGCGATCGCCTGGTATAACGGCAGCTTCCACCAGAGCCGCCAGTATCCCGACTTGGAGATCCTCGACCGTGTCGGCGGTGGCGACAGCTTCGCCTCCGGTTTCATCTATGGTCTGATGACCACGGGTGACGCGCAGAAGGCCGTGGAATACGGTGCCGCGCATGGTGCCCTGGCCATGACCACGCCGGGTGATACCTCAATGGCCGACAAGGGCGAAGTCGAGAAGCTCATGAAGGGCGGAGGTGCGCGCGTGCAGCGCTAAGCGATAGTTTTACAAGAAAAGCCGGAGCAAGAAATTGCTCCGGCTTTTTTATGGTTACAGGAATCAAGGGAGCGGAATCACTTCGAGGCTGAGCAGGGCAAAGGTCGCGGTCAGGGCGGCTGAGTTTTGGAATCCAGCTTGAGGCTGATCGGTGTCGATGCGCAGCACTTGGCCGGTCGGCGGGGTATCGAAGTCGAACTGGATCTCGTGGATGACATCCTTTTGCAGAGCTTCCAGATGCAGCGTCCGGTGGTTCACTGTGAAAGTGATGTTGCGATCGTTTGGCGCACTGATGCGGGCGCGGAGGCGGACTTTTTTGCCTTTGATCACGTCGGGATTCAACTGGATCTCGGCATAGAGCTGGGAGAGCCAGAGGACTTCGTTTTCCGAGCTGTCAAAGCGACGCCAGAAATGGCCGTAGTTGTTCACGGGATGAAGATCGGTGCGGGGCAGTTCAGGTTCCGGCGCGGGCTTCAGGATGACGGAGATGAGGTCCTTGGCCTGGTTTTCCAGCCGCTCATGGTAACCGAGTTTATCCAGGAATTTGAGGAGGCCATGGGCATCATCGGCGAAGCCTTTGCGGTTGATGAGGAGAACATTGAAGCCGAGGGCTTCCAAACGACGGACCAGTTCGGCGACGGGAAGGCGTTCGATCTCTGCCTGCCAGGAGCTGTCACTACGGCCTTTGTTGCTGCCGTAGGAAAAGCGCAGTGACTGACTGAAAAAGTAGGGGCGGAGATGTTCGTAGGAATCCATGTCCATGACCGGATTGCCTTCCGGAAACACGGAGAGCGGCAACTGGAACACCATAGACCCGGCGGGTACACGGGCCTCCAGTTGTTCGCTAAAGCTGCGGTCGTCGCTGATACGGACACCGATCTTTTCGCGGTTGCTCTCCCGGCGGGCGTAGGGAAGCTGGTCGGCAATCCCGAAGCAGGTGAGAAACAGCGCCAAGGCGACGGTCTTGGGCGGGGACCATGCTTTTGTCCAAGTGCGCAGGCGCGGAACCAGCCAGAGGAGGACGAGTCCGGCGATGAACAGGCTGTTGCGGTTGCTGGCGCGGAAAACGCCGATGCCGCAGTAAGCGAGCCAGCCATTGATGCCGCCGACCACGGAATAGGCCAGCACCCAGAGTGTTTGCCAGAATGGCAGAGGGATCTGTGAGGACTGGTTGCGCATGAGGCGGGGCAGGCTATAGCCAATCAGCAAGGCAAGACCGATCAATGCCAAAATGCCCAGGTAAGGTGAGAAGAGTTCACCGCGGCTCAGGGTCTCGTTCTGGTAACGGAGGCCGATGTGAGAAAGCCAGTCGAGACGATGACCCGCCGGCGGGATGAGGAGTTCGATGGGGCGCAGGGCGTAGAGTTCTGATTCGTTGTAGCGACGGGCGATGGCGTAGGGGTTGGCACCGGCGAACAGGCGGAACAGCAAGGTCCCCGTATGCGCCAGAATGAAGCCGGCAGCGGAGGTTAGGAGGCAGAAGATGCCAGTCTCCAGATTTTCCCGGCGGCGGCTGGTGAACCAGATGAGCAGGAGGGAAAGCAGGATGAACTGGAGGTAGATATTGAGATAATAGGGATTGCTGATACCCATGAGGAAGGAGACAGCCAGACAGAATTTCCAGGCACGGGAGAAACGGGGCAGACGCGCACGGCTGGCGATGAGCCATGAGGAGAAGATGGCCCAAGGCACAGTATAGGTCAGACCAAGCAACAGATGGCCCAAGCCGCGCATGGTGTTGTAATAGAGAAAACCGAAGAGCAGCGCCCCGACCATGCTCCAGAGGCGGGGCCAGCGGAACCAGCGGCAGGCCAGATAGAAAGAGGCGGCGGCCAGCGCATGGGTGAGCATCATGCCGGCATTGGCGGCGGCCATCAGCCCGATGCTGCGCGCCAGCCAGCCGAGGAAGATGGTGTAGGCTTTTTCATACATCGGGTAATCGTTCCAGTTCGCCCCGAGCGGGGCGCCCAGCCGGGAAACGTGGATGATATCGAGCAAATGGTAGTCACCTTCGGAAGCGGCTTTGATCCAGCCGAGGATCTGATGACTGTCCCCGCCGTAGTCGGCAGGCAAGTCCCAGTTGGCGCGGGTCCAGAGATCGGAGTTGGTGATCCAGATGACACAGACCAGCAAGGCGAGCGCCAAAGCGGTTGCGAGATCGCCCAAAAGGCGCTTCGTCAGGAAGCCCGGCTTGCGCGGGTTGGTTGCGGGTGCTGGGTCACCGGTGGACATGCTGGATAGTCATTGATTTCCATGCGAATAACAGCCGGAGGACAGAGTGCAATCTTTTTCAGCCGTTCAAGCCACGGTTGGCGGCTTTTTGCGGTTAGAGCTTTTCAATCGGGAGCGTTTTCCGATGATGGACGAATTGAGCATGGCCAATCCAGAGGCGACACCCACGGTCTCCGTCATCATCGCGACGTATAACCGCAGCAATGTGCTGGCGATCGCGATCAAGTCGGTGCTGGCGCAGACGTATCCGCATTGGGAGCTGCTGGTCATCGGGGATGCCTGCACGGATGATACAGCAGCGGTAGTGGCGGGATTTGGAGACGCGCGCATCCGGTTTCATAATCTGGCGCAGAACGTAGGGGAGCAATCCGGGCCGAACAATGAGGGTATGCGACAGGCCAAGGGAAAGTATCTGGCATTTCTGAACCATGATGACCTTTGGTTGCCGGACCACCTGGAGAATGCGGTGGCGGCCGTGGAAAAATCGACGGCTGATCTGGTCTTTGCCTTGACGGGAGTGGCGGAACCGGAAGGCCGCCATTTCCTCTATGGGCCCACGCCGACGGGAGCTTTTGATCCGGGGATGTTTGTGCCGGCAACGGCGTGGGTCTTTCGGCGGGAGATGCTGGAGAGCGTGGGCCCGTGGAAGTTCTATCGTGAGATCCATAATTTCCCTTCCCAAGACTGGTTGTTCCGGGCGTGGCAGGCGGGGAAGAAGCTTCAGTTAGTGCCTAAATTGACGGTGATGGTCGTGCCCTCGGTGGCGCAGCCGGATGCTTATTCCAAGCGCCTGGCCCGTCCACAGGAAGAGTGCTGGCGGCGGATGCGGGAGGAGCCGGATTTTCGAGAGCGTGAACTCATTGAGCACGCATTATGTTTTCGAAACGAAAGTTTGAAATGGTATCCGACGGGCGTGTTGCTCAAGAGTGCTTTCAAGAATCTGGTGCGGAAGCTGACTTTAAAACTGGGCTGGCATCCGGCGACGATCCATTACTGGCTGACGGATCGGCGCAAAGGTTCGGCCATCGACCGGGCGCGCGCACGACGCGGCTTGCCGCCCAAAGTGAAATGAGGGTAAATAATCCCTGCGCCGAGAGCGTTTTGTAAACACATGGCTACAAAAGGAAGGAAGAACACACAGTCCAAACCGGTGGGCATGATCGCTGGCTGCCGGAAAGACAGTCAGAGCGTGACGGCGGACTGGACGCAACTGCAAACCCTGATCGACGGAGTGAAGCTGCGCGAGGTGAAGCATGTCTCCAAAGAGAACGGGCACCTGACGGAGATATTCCGGAAGGATTGGGCGCTGGATACGGGCGAAGTGGATCAAGTATTTCAGGTGAGCCTATTGCCCGGTGGATTGTCCGCCTGGCATACCCATGTGATGACAATCGACCGGCTGTTCGTGAACAGCGGGTTGGTGAAAGTGGTTTTCTATGATGCGCGGAGGGAGTCGCCCACATACAAGCTGGTGAATGTTTTCCGGCTGGGGACAGTGAGACCGGGGCTGGTGGTGATCCCGCCGGGGGTCTGGCATGGGGTGCAAAATATCGGCAATGAAACCGGGCTGGTGCTGAACCTGGTGGACAAAGCCTACCAGTATGAAGACCCGGACCACTGGCGGCTGCCTTGGGATACGGACAAAATCCCTTATCGCTTTACCAAGGGCGTCAATTCCTAGAAACTGTCATTAACTTTTGGGCGGGAAAATGAATTCATGAAAAAGTGAATGCAGGTATTACTTAAGCAACTCTCCTTCCCCCTCATCCCGGCCTTCTCCCTTGGGGAGAAGGAGGAACATTTGCCGTGTTTGTGGCTTGGTTATCGCTTGGCTTACGGATGTTCCTTCACGGCAAGTTTATGACAGAAGTCAGACATTAAAGGATATGCACCGCCGAGATTTTTTAAAGACGTTGCCTTTGATGGCTTCGGGTTTTGCCTTGGGCATGAACGAGGTCCGGGCGGCCACGGTGCATGGCGTCGCGGCCACGGTGCATCCGCTGGCGACGAAGGTGGCGCTGGATATCTTGAAACAGGGCGGGAATGCGGTGGATGCCACGATCGCGGCGGGCTTGATGCTGGGGGTGGTGGACGGGTTCAATTCGGGCATCGGCGGCGGGTGTTTCATGGTCATCCGACGGGCGAATGGTGAGGTGGCGGTGATCGACGGGCGGGAGATGGCACCCGGTGCGGCCACGCGGGACATGTATCTGAAGGATGGCAAGGCGATGCCGGAATGGAGCCAGACGGGCGCCTTGGCTGCGGGTGTGCCGGGTGAGGTGGCGGCGTTTGAACTGGCGCAGCAAAAATACGGCAAACTGAAGCTGGCCGATGTGATCTCACCGGCGGCCGATGTCGCGTGGAAGGGGTTCAGAGTCACGCCGGAGTATTCCTCACGGAGTGCGAAGGTGGTGAAGGAACTGGCGCAATTTCCCGCCAGCCGTCGGGTATTCCTGAAACGGGATGGCGGGGCCTGGAAATTGGGGGAACTGCTGAAACAACCGGATCTGGCCAAGACCTACCGGGCGATCGGGAAAGAGGGCAGTGCGTGGTTTTACCGGGGAGAGTTTGCGCAGCGGACGGCGGAGTGGATGAAAGCGAACGGGGGCATCATGACGGCGGCGGATTTCGCCAATTACCAGGCGAAGCTGCGCGAGCCATTGCGGACGAAGTATCGCGATCACGAGATCATCGGCATGCCGCCACCGAGCTCCGGTGGCGTGCATGTGGCGCAGATCCTGAACATCCTGGAACATTTTGACCTGCCGAAGTACGGGCCGGATTCGGTGGAGACTTATCATCTGATCATCGAGGCAATGAAGCTGGCTTTCGCGGACCGCGCGTGGTGGCTGGGTGATCCGGACTTCGTCTCCGTGCCGCGCGGATTGACGAGCAAGGCCTACGCGCAGGAACTGGCGCTGCGGATCAATCGCAAGAGCGCAGGCAAGGTGGAGAAGCACAGCATACCGCCCAATGCGACGACAGACATCTTCAATAAGCACACGACGCATTTCACGGTGGCCGATGCCGAGGGCAACTGGGCGGCCTGCACGGCCACGATCAACACGACGTTCGGCTCCAAGGTGGTGGTGCCGGAAACAGGCGTGGTGCTGAACAATGAGATGGATGATTTCTCCATCCAGCCGGGGGTGC
Source organism: Verrucomicrobiota bacterium (assembly GCA_023431185.1). Lineage (GTDB taxonomy): Bacteria > Verrucomicrobiota > Verrucomicrobiia > Limisphaerales > JAEYXS01 > JAEYXS01. The sequence goes on along the minus strand of JAEYXS010000117.1, from coordinate 114,572 downwards.
CGAATTCATTTGGGTTGCTGGGCAACGAGGCGAATGCGGTGGCGGCGGGCAAGCGTCCGCTCTCCAGCATGAGCCCGACGATCGTGTTGAAGGATGGCAAGCCGGTGTTCTCTGCAGGCGCGGCAGGTGGGCCGACGATCATCAGCCAGGTGGTGTTGGCGTTGATCCGGCATATCGATTTCGGCATGGGACCGCTTCGGGCCTTGCAGCAGGCGAATGTGCATCACCAGTGGAGCCCGGACGAGGTGAAGATCGAGGCGCGCGCGGGCGAGTTGATCACCGGCCCCCTGAAGGAGCGTGGGCATAAGCTGAAAGTGATGAGTTCGTTCGGGGCGTGCCAGGCGATCGCGCAGTCTGCGGATGGAGTTTTTCAGGGAGCGGGTGATCCGCGGGTGAATGGGAAGGCGGAGGTCGGTTGAAATAAGGAGATGGTAAATTTGGTGAGCAACTAGTTTGCAATAAAAAGGTGCACACATGGCCATAAGCAAAAATGTCAAAGTGATTGATCTGCCAGAAAACATTGAGCAAAACGAAAGTTTCACCAAGTTTGGAAAACCGGTTGATGAAAATGAAATCAGGTATCTGCCAATAGAAGTCCGCGGGGCAGCGCATCGGGCAGAGCACTGCCTAGGTTGGATATGGAGGCAGTGGTTGTCAGGCAATCCCCGAGAAATCATCTGCGAGCGGGTCCATGGTTTGGTGAAAAAAGGATTGGACCTAAGAGCAAGAACCCGGGGATATGATGACCTGCCTGTGCATGACCTTTTCCTGATCAACTGTGCCATCTTAGGTTCTACCGAGGAGCAGATCAAAGAGGTGGCAGACGCGATCGCGGATGCTTCAGGAGACAAAGGACGGCATCCAACAGATAGGGGAGAGCTCTATACGGCTGCCTGGGCAGGCATGATGAAATACTGGGTGCTTGGCGATTTGGCAAAGGCACAGGAACAATCGGAGATGATCTGGGGAGCTTATCGTCATCGCCGGGTGAAGGCGGCTTCGAAGCCGCTGGTCACGCCATGGTTGAAGAAGGATTGGGCCAAATTTGCCAAGGCACAGCAGAAGGACTTTGATCAACTCTGGGCTGGCATCCGGAAAGGTACAAGGTGGTCAATCAAGTCAGAGACGGATACCGAAATCGTGATGACCACGGATAATAAGCAGATCGGGCACATGTGGTGCTGGTCCCATTGCGGGCTCGCATTACTGGCCAAGCGAGCGGGAGCGGAGATCGTCACCGATCCTTATTGGTTTCCAGAGGTTGCAGCCCGTTGAACTGGCAAGGCGCAATCGACACTTGAACATCAGTATCCCTTTACCAAGTTGCCTTTGCTAAGGGTTATTGCTGCGGGCGAGACGCACCGCGCTCCACAGACGACTGCTATTGGCCGGTGACCGCTGAGGTCAATTCGGACAGGCGATGACGTTGGCGGCCTTGGGAGTCGAAATTATCGGGATGCAGCCAGCGTTGGAAGATTTCACTGAGGGCGGGCCATTCGGAGTCGATGATGGAATACCACGCGGTATCGCGGGTGCGGCCTTTGACGATAGTGGCCTGACGGAAGATGCCTTCGAACTTGAAACCCAATCGCAGGGCGGCGGCGCGGGAAGGGGCGTTCAGGGAATCGCATTTCCATTCGTAACGGCGATAGCCGAGGGAGAAAGCGTGGGCCATCATCAGATACATGGCCTCGGTGGCGGCGGGAGTCTTTTGCAGCAAGGGGGAGTAGTTCAGGTGGCCGACTTCAATCGTGCCGCTGCCGGGAGTGATACGGAGGTAGGCGGCGAGTCCGACGGGTGTCTGCGTCTGCAAATCAATGATGGTGTAGAAGAGCGGGTCGGTGCTTTGGCTCATGGAATCCAGCCAAGCGCGGTAGCTGGTGAAATCGGCGAAGGGGCCGTAGGGAAGGTAGGTCCACATCTTGCCAGCCGTGTCCAACTGATTGGCGGCATGGAGGGCTTGGGCGTGAGCGGTGGCGTCCAATGGTTCCAAGCGGCAGAAGCGGCCGATCATCGGGGCACGAGCGGGCAGGGCGGGTGGTTGCCAATCGGGTAGAGGTGCGCCGACAAGTTGGCCGAGGTGGTTGGTTTGTGGGGCCATAAAATATCGAACCGCGATCGGAATGGCTTACCAATCAGGAATGAAACCTTCAGGGAAAACGGTGCCGTGATAACTGGAGCCAACAAACTTGGCGCCGGTCATTCGGGCACCTTTGAAGGTGGTCGAGCAGAGGGCAGCGCCACGAAAATCAGCGTCGGTCAGATCGGCTTCAGTGAAGTCGCAGCATTTCACATTGGTATCGCGAAAACTGGTGGAACGCAGGCTGCACTGCCTGAAGGTGGCGATGATGAAGGAGCCAGTAAAATCGCTGCTGTCCAAGATGAGGCCGGTTAGCTCGCCGTAGGGTTCGGTGTCCAGCGAGATCTCACGGAAATTGCGTTCACCTTGCGCGTAGCGTTTCAGCACGGTGGGCCAATTTACTGTTACCTCCATAAGCTGGTGATTTGGAACAGTGATTACGGATCATCGTCGCGGCCGAAGTAATTTAGGAATTCCCGGATGCCTTGTGTGAGACCGGCGCTGAATTCTGGGTGGAGGCAACCGGCCACAATGCCGCACCAAAGGGTGAAGAGGGCCAGGGCCCAGCGGGAGTGAAATGATTGCTCCGCCCAGTCCGGCCAAAGGAGAAAGCAGAGCAGGGCCAGCAGGGTGACCAGACCTAGCGCCAGACTGGCGGCGTGACGTATGTCGGTTGAGTTTGGCAAGCTTTCCGAAAAATAAACCGCAGCGGGCGGTTTTGGCAAGGAGGGGTAGACTGCAGGTGTGATCAAGAGCGGGGGAGCTGAGTAATGGCCAGCAGGATGCGAGTTCTGTGAACCAGCGTACGGTGGTGAGCTGTTCGGGCGAAGGGTGGCTGGATCTGCTTGGGTGCGTCATCTTCCCCCTCACCCCAGCCCTCTCCCTTGGGAGAGAGGGAGGCAACATTTCCAGTGCCGATGCCAGGTTGTCCGTGGTTTGGCGGGCGCAGACGCAGTTGGCCTCACCCGGTTTTAGTCACACCCGTAATCAAAAGCGGGTGAGGAAAGGGCGGTGGTTGGTTCCGGTGGACGATCGCTGGCTGCGTGGGGCCAAGGAGGGATTTGGTAGAAATCCTCGGCACTTATGTACAAGTGCCGAGGTGGTATTTCGTTCGGTGGGGGAAATTCGAGCGGTTTAATGGGTATTAGGTTTTTTAATTGTTCGCACAAAATATTTTTAACTTCTCAGTTGGCAATTCTTGAAGTTAGGAGGATATTGGAAACGTAAATCGCAACCGGTTTATGCCAGTGGCCTGCGGAGGTCTTACTGGGCACAAGGTCAACAGGAGGAAGGCAGACGTGAAAAAGGGAGAGAAAATCACGATTCCGAGTCCGAGGCTCAATGGGGCTGTGTTTACGGCCACCCGAGCGAGAGGCTGCATGAACCATTTCAACGTCACATTTTTGTCACTTGTGAATTGCGTATGGCGTTGAGGGTGATTAACTTTCGGGCGTTCCAATGAAAGAGGGTATCAAGCCAAAGAGACGGGGGAGGATGCTTGCAGGCTGTTAAAAATATTTTTCGCAGGGTGACGTGGCTGGTGGTCGCGCTGGGCTGGCTGATGCTGGCGGGAGCGGCGCGGGCGGAGTTCGAGTTTGACGTGAAGCTCGGCTACGAGGGCACGGTGCGGGAGGCGAACTGGTTCCCGGCTTCTTTCGAGATCTTCAATGACGGGCCACCCTTCAGTGGGGTCATCGAGCTGACTAACGAGCAGGCTGGTCGCGGCCAGGCGCGGCGCGTGCCGGTGGAGCTGCCGACGAATACGCGGAAACGGATCGTGGTGCCGGTGTTCGCCTCGGCGGGCCGGTATTCGCAGTGGAAGGCGGTGCTGTATGATGACAAGGACAAGAAGCGGGCGGAGGTGAAGAACCTGAGCATCCGTAAGGACCTCGCCTGGAACGGGATGCTGGTGGGAACCATCGCGCGGACTTTCGGCGGGCAACCGATTCTGCCTGATGTGGCGAACAGCCAGGGAGAGCAAGGGGTGGAAGTGGTCCGGCTGGATCCGGCATTTTTACCTGATGGCCCCATCCCGCTGGAGGGATTGCAGGTCATCTATGTGAACACCGAACGGGCGCTGGAGATCGGGGCTCCGCAAGCGGCGGCGCTGGTTTCCTGGCTGCATGCCGGCGGGCATTTGATCGTGGGGGTGGAGCAACCGGGCGATCTGAACGGCTTGCCTTGGCTGGCACCCTTGATACCGCTGCGGTTCGGCGGGTCGCAATCGGTGGAGGCCGGCAAAGAGCTGGATGGTTATGCGTGGATGGGAGTTGGCCTGAAATCACAGGGACAGTACTACTCCAGCACGGGACGCAAGCGGGAGGAAAGCAGCGAGTTCTTGCAAGCGACGACGCCGATATTTCAAGCAACGGTCCGTGAGGGGAGGATGCTGGTGTCCGCGGCGGACCAGCCATTGGTGGTGCAGACGGAGCGGGGGCGGGGACGCTTGACGGTGCTGACGTTCAGTCCGGAGCGGGAGCCGTTCCGCTCGTGGAAAGGGCGGAACTGGTTCTGGGCGCAAGTGGCGGAGGTGCCGTCAGGGTGGTTCGCGGAGAAAACCCAGAACAACCAAAGCTTCCCCAATTATCAGAGCATCGATGGCCCCATCGGTGCGATGATCGATTCCAAGCAAGTGCGCAAGCTGCCGGTGAGCTGGTTGTTGCTGTTGCTCGCAGTGTATCTGGTGGTCATCGGGCCGCTGGACCAGTGGTGGCTGAAGAAGATCAACCGGCAGATGCTGACGTGGATCACGTTCCCGTGTTATGTGGTGGGATTCTCGTTGTTGATCTACTGGATCGGTTTCATGCTGCGCGCGGGTGAGAGCGAATGGAACGAGCTGCATGTGGTGGATGTGATGTCGCACAGCGGCAAGGCAGACATGCGCGGGCGTACGTATGCCTCGTGCTATTCGCCGTCCAATTCGCGGTATCCGGTGGGTACGGAAGTGCCGCACGCAACATTCCGGGGTGAGTTCCAGGGCTCGTGGTCTTCGGCGCAGGAATTGAGCCGCTCGGATGTCACGCAACTGGGCAAGGGCTTTGCCGCAGATGTGTTTGTGCCGGTGTGGACGAGCCAGCTTTTCGTAAGTGACTGGTTGCAAACGGGCGAGGAACCGTTCGCGATCGAGGTGGTGAAGAACGGCTCGGATATCACCGTGCGGCTGGAGAACAAGTTGAAGCGACCGGCAGACCGGTTGTGGCTGGTGGTGGAAGACCGGGTGATCGAGGTGCAGCGGATGCAAGCGGGCGAGCGGCGGTCAATCAACGTGAGCAAGAGCAATGGGCAAAGGTTGGAGGATTTCGTGCAGCAGAACACGTCCAATTTCTCCATGGCAGCCGACCGGCGCCGGGAGGCGTTCGGGAGTTCGCAGGCGAATTATCTGCCGAATCCACCGCAGCATCTGGCGGGGGCCTCGTTCCTTGGCCGACTCCCCACTGCCACTCAGCAGAATTATAATCATCGGGGACCGTTCATCCTGCCGCAGGGTTTTGAACTGAGCGAAGGCTTGAAGCGCGGGCAGGTGTGTCTGCTCGCCTGGGCGGGCGGTCATGCACCGATCCCGGCCCTGAACAAATTTGATCCGCGCCGGAGCACGCGCGACACGCTGTTCCGCGTGATGGCCCCGGTACCACAATGAGAATGTCCTATGGCAACTGACACCAAGATACCCGCCGTGCAGACCTTCGAACTGACGCGCACCTACGGGGCGATGACGGCGCTCAGCAATCTGAACCTGACGGTGAACCAGGGCGACCTGTTCGGCTTCATCGGCTCGAACGGCGCAGGTAAGACGACGACGTTGCGCATCCTGGCGACATTCCTGACGCCGTCTTCCGGGCGCGCAGAAATCTTGGGGCATGATGTGGTGAAGGATGCGGACTCGGTACGGCATGTGATCGGTTACATGCCGGATTTCTTTGGGGTCTATAAGGACATGGAGGTGACTGAGTATCTGGATTTCTTTGGCGCGTGCTATCGCATCCCCAGCGGCAAGCGCGAGAAGACCGTGAGCGATGTGCTGGAGCTGGTGGGCTTGAGCGAGAAGAAGGGGGCATTGATCGGGGCTTTGAGCCGCGGCATGCAACAGCGCTTGGGCTTGGCGCGGGTGCTGATCCATGATCCTAAACTGCTCCTGCTGGATGAGCCGGCGAGCGGTCTGGATCCGCGGGCGCGCATCGAGATGATGGCGATCCTGGAGGAACTGCAGCGGATGGGGAAGACGATCATCATCTCCTCCCACATCTTGAGCGAGTTGCAGACTTTGTGCGATCGCGTGGCGATCATCGAGAAGGGCAAGCTGATCTATAGCGGTCCGGTGCAGGGCGTGCGCGATCAGATGAGCGGCCGGGTCTTCTGGGTGAAGGTCACGGAGGGCATGGAACGCGCAAGCGAATTGCTGAAGGAGAATCCGGAAGTGACAGAGATCGAACCGGTGGAAGACCAGCTCAAGGTGACGTTGAAGGATCACGAAACGGATGCGTCTTTCATCGCGACGACCTTGATCGGAGGGGGATTGAAGCTGGTGGGCTTGCGGGAAGATGAACTGGGATTGGAAGAGGTCTTCATGCGCGTGACGCGCGGGGAGACCCAGTAATTTTAAAAAAGGAGGAGTTGATGGCTGCACACCGAGCATGGAACGGATTCGGGTGGCTGCCGATAGTGGAGCGGGAAGGGAGGGGCGTATGGTGTTGAAGCGTTTCCTTCCCGTCGTCGGTCGTGAGTTGCGCGAGGCAGCGCGTCAGAAAGCCACGTACTGGAATCGCGTGGTGGCGGTGAGCGTGGCGTTGATGATTTTCTTCCTCTTCTGGCTCGCGATGCGCCGTGAACCTGCACATGAACTGGGCAAAGCTCTCTTCTACTCACTTTCGGCGCTGGCTGGCATGATCTGTCTGCTGGCGGGCAGCGGCGTGGCAGATTCCATCAGCCGGGAGAAGCGCGAGGGCACGCTGGGATTGCTCTTTCTCACCAATCTGAGCGGCTACGATGTGGTGGCAGGGAAGATCTCGGCCGGGTCGCTGGGGGCAGCGTATCGCGTCATCGCGATCTTGCCCATCATGGCCATCGGGTTTCTATTCGGCGGGGTGGAATTCGAGATGTATGTGCGGGTGGTGTTCGCCTGCGCGAACAGCATGTTGCTTTCACTCGCGCTGGCAGCTTACTGGTCTTCAAGGCTTACAACTTCCTGGGCAGCAGTGATGGCCTGGCTCGCGACCATGGCATTCCTGGTGGTCGGCATCCCGTTTGGTGCCGGATTGATCGCCAGCTCGATCCCGTATTTTCATATCACCCAGGATTTGCTGCCGTATTACCTCAGCATTTTCACGCTGTCACCGGGGTTCACGGCGGTGATGGCAGTGGGGCCTAAGATGTATTTTGGGCAGTTCTACTACTTGTTTTGGATCTCGTTGATCGTGCAGCATTTGATCGCGTGGCGCGCTTTTCATCTGGCGAGCAAGCGGACGGAGAGCATCTGGCGTGAGCAGGAGTTGCAGCTCACGCGGCAGAATCGCGGGCGCAAACTGAAGGACATATTGAAGCGCCTGTTCCACTGGTTGCGCTGGCGGCATCAGCCGGTGCTGAATGAGGAACCGATCTCCTGGCTGGTGCGACGCAGCCGGTTGGGGCTGAACATCACCTTGATAATCTTCGCGGCGACGACTTTCATCTTCACCCTCGGGTGGTTTCTGGACCCGGATGACTGGCGGGATTCGGACGGTTACTCCTTCATCATGACCATGACCCATCTGTGGTTGCTCGGATGGATGGCCGGTGAGGCGGCCACCTGGATCTTTCGCGACCGCCAATCCGGTGCAATGGAGCTGATTCTGGCCACGCCCTTGCAGGTGCGCGAAATTCTCCGTGAGCATTTCCGGGGGATCAATCGGAAGCTGCTCTGGCCTGTGGTGTGGGTGATCATCGCGGATGTCTTTTTCATGATGCATGATCGGACCTACTATCATGGTGTGAAGTTTCAATACTTCCGCTACGTCATCTGGATCGCACTTATCGGCATGCTGTTGTTCAATCTGTATGTGCTGCGCTGGACGGCCACTTGGATGGGGCTGATCTCGCGCAATGAATTCAATGCAGCGGTGGGCGGACTTATCTGGCTGAGCCTGCCTACGTGGGGGATCATCGTGGCGGGGGCATTCCTGATGTTTATGTTTTCTGAAGTCCTCAAATGGCCGATGGCGAAGGAATTTTCCAGGCAGTTTGAAGAATGGCATTTTCTGTCGGTCTGGCTCATCCTCGGCACGGTCAATAACCTCGTGCTGCTCTGGATCAGCCGCCGGGAATGTTTGCGGATGCGGGATTATGCGTCGCTCCGGTCGGAGAGCGGATTCTGGGCGCAGATGAAGTATGTGGTGGGCTTGTTCAAGCCGAGGACAGTGCAGGTGTGAAGTTGACTGAAGCATGAAGGTCTTTCCAGTAGTCGAACGGGAGTTGAGGGCGGCGTCACGGCGGCGGGGCACCTATTGGGTGCGCTTTGTGGCGGCGGCGGTGGCCATCATCATCGCTGCGTGGATTCTGCTGCTGACCAGGGAATCCGGACAATCTGATCAGATCAGCAAAAGCATTTTCATTTCCCTCTCCATTTTCGCTTTCATCTACTGCCTGTTTGCCGGAGTGCGCAACACCGCGGACTGCGTCAGTGAAGAGCGGCGGGAAGGCACTTTGGGTTTGTTGTTCCTGACGGATCTCAAGGCGTTTGAAGTTTTGTTCGGCAAGCTGGCGGCGACTTCGTTGAATTCACTTTACGGACTGGTGGCCATATTCCCTGTGCTGGCGCTGCCATTGCTGCTGGGGGGGATGACGCTTGAGCAGTATGGGGTGATGTTGCTGGTCCTGCTGAACACGCTTTTCCTCTCGCTGGCTGCAGGCTTGTGCATCTCTACGTTCGTTCAAGGAGAACGGGCGGCCATGAGCCTGACGGTGGCGCTTATGACTTTTCTGTGCGTGGGGTGGGGAATCATGGGATGGTTGCTGATTGAGCGGTTGCTGGGCTTGAGCGGTCAGGCTGAGCAATGGTGGACGGAAGCGGTCTTTGGCTGGGTCTCCCCGATCTATGGTTTTGCCGAACTGCTGGATTCACTGGATCAGGCCAAGATCAGCGACAATGTCTGGGTGTCCTTGCTGGTGGGGCATATCACTGCCTGGCTGCTGGTCTTCATCGCGCAATGGAAACTGCCGCGCATCTGGCAGGACAAGGCGGACACCATCCGTGGTCTGCAATGGAAGCAACGCTGGAAACTCTGGTCGCACGGCACCTCGGCACAGCGTTTCAGCTATCGCAGCAAGCTGCTGGATGAATCGCCCACTTTTTGGCTGGGCTCGAGAAACCGTCTGAAGCCGGTCATCGTGTGGGGTGTGCTGGGTATTTTGGGGATGCTCTGGCTCTGGGGTTTGGTGGAGAATCCGAACGACTGGATGGATGAAGGCGTGCATATCATCACGGGACTGATCCTCACCACGGTGCTGAAGATCTGGCTGGCCATCGAGGCGGCGCACCGGTTCAACCACGACCGGCAGAGCGGGGCACTGGAGCTGCTGCTCTCCACACCGTTGGAAGTCTCAGAGATCATCCGGGGCCAGTTTCAGGCGTTGAAAAGGCAGTTTCTCTGGCCGACCATGCTGGTGTTGGTGGTGCATTTTCTATTCATCCTGTCGGAGAAAGCGAGCGGAGGCATCGTCACCTGGTGGCTGGGGGCGATGGCGATGCTGGTGGCGGACATGTTTGCCATCTCGTATATCGGCATGTGGCTGGGGCTGAACAATCGCTATGCCACGCGGGCCAGCGGAGCCACGCTGGCCCGGGTCTTGGTGCTGCCCTGGCTGATGATCATCGGTTTCTTCACCTTTATCGCGTTGGTGGGCCGGTTTGCGAGCTGGGGGCGGTTCGAGAATCTTTTCATCACCATCTGGCTGATGGCCGGGCTGGGGGTGAACTTGTTCTTCGGCTTGCGGGCGTGGCATGGGTTGCAAGAAAAACTGCGCGATCTGGCCGCTTCACGCTTCGATGCCGTGGGGAGCATGAAAGGATAAGGGCATGACTTTTCTGCCCATGGTCCAGCGGGAGCTACGGGTGTTGGCGCGCAAGCCGGCCACGTATCGCTGGCGATGGCTCATCGGCGGAGCTGCCTTTGGAATGGCCTTGCTGCTGGTGATGATGATGGGCCTGATGGGCAGTCCGAAGGGGTGGGGCGAGGCGTTGTTCCGAATATTGTCGGGTTATGCGGCGGCCGTCTGCTTGCTGGCCGGGCTTTTTGGAGCCGCCGATATCCTGAGCGAAGAGCGGCGGGAAGGAACGTTGGGCCTGCTTTTTCTCACGGATCTAAAGGGCTACGATGTGGTGCTGGGCAAGTTTAGCGCCGTGGCCTTGAATGCCTTTTACTGGTTGCTCGCCATCATCCCGGTGCTGTCGTTGCCCTTGCTGATGGGCGGGGTAACGTTTGGTGAATTTGCCCGGACTTCTTTGGCGCTTATCAACCTCCTCTTCTTTTCGATGGCAGTTGGTACCTGGGCTTCAGCCCGGGTGATCGAGGTGATGCACAGCCTGAGCATTTCTGCCGCAGTGCTGGTGTTCTTTGGGATCATCACGCCGGTCTTCTTCAGTTTTGCCATATTTGCCGGAGTCGATGCGCAGTGGGCCTGGGTGACTTGCAGCCCGATACTTTCTTTGCTGAGCACAGGCAGCATGAAGTATGCAGCTACTCCTCAACTATACTGGTACCCATTCCTCAGCTCATCGATGTTGTCTTGCTTGCTGCTGGGCCTTGCCGGCTGGCAATTACCCAAGATCTGGCAAAAGCCGGTCAAAGAGCCGGGTAGCTGGATGTCCACCCGGTTGGGCGGAAAACGTCAAAGCACCAGTTTCAGTGCGCGAGTGAAATGGCTGGATGTCAATCCGGCCATGTTCGTGATGCGTCCCGGCAAAGGTGTGCGTACCACCGCTGTCGTGCTGCTGGTCCTGGGAACGGTCATGCTGCTAGTCGATACGTTTTATTTTGATGAATACAGCCTGCTGTTCGTGCCGTTCACGGGCAGCCCGTTGGAATGGTTTCTTCTGCTGCCGCTGAAACTGGTGCTGGTGATCCATGCGTGCAGTTTCTTCGCTTCAGCGCGCCAGTCTGGCGCTTTTGAACTGCTATTGAGCACGCCGTTGACCATCAAGGAGATCGTGCAGGCGCATTGGAAAGTGATCAATCGGACGTTCCTCTGGCCCTACTTTTTCCTGGTCGTTTACGTGATGTATGGAGGTGTCAAAATGGCCATCGTTTCTCACCCTGGTAGCACGTTTGAATTCGGGGGGATTGGTGGGCTTCTCATGATCGGAAAGCAGGTGGTTGCGCACGTTTTTGACTACATACTGCTCGGTTGGATGGGGGCTTGGATGTGTTTGAAGTTGAAGCGGCCGGGCTGGGCGCCCTTCTTCACGATTCTCTTTGCGCTGGTTCTGCCCTCGTTTCTATGCGGAATAGGATTCTTGTTCAAACCGGTGCTGATTGCAGTCGCGCGTCATTACGTGACCTATGAGCTGCCACGTCTGGTACGGTCGCAGTTTGATTCCAGTTTCAAAACAGAGACGCCGGTGATGAGCACGGTGCCGCCGCCTTTGAACTGATCGCCGATCATTTCACTGTCACGCGGGGCGGGTGGGCAAAATCCTGCCAGAGGCGGTCAAGCTGGGCTTTATCGGGGGCGCCGTCAGCGACGATGAACCGATAGCGCAGGGTAAGTGGTTTGCCCGGTTCTATGCTCCAATCGCCCAATTGAGACGGGGCGAAACAGGTTTGTGGATTGGAAGGGTTCACGCGGATGGGCTGGGGGGACCGGAAGTTGTCCGGATGATCCATCAGGGCGATTCCGTTCATCTCACCCCCTGTCTTGCCGCTGATATGGATCCACTGGATGCGCTGTTCATTGGCTTTGATGCGGTTGGTCTCACCAGTGGAGAGCAGGAAGAAGACGTTGCCTTTTTCTTCCCATTCACGATTGGCACGATAACCCAAGCCGCCATAGTGATACTTCGGGAGTTTTAGCGGCTTGTCGGTCGCGCAAGCTTGGACTGAGGTCAGGTCGATCACGTGCATTTTGCTGGAGGAGGGCAGGGCATAGGTGCGCACTTCCCAGGTCTCGTTCAACACCGGATTGCCGGAGTCGAGGAACTTGTGGCGGCTTTTGAAACCTGCGTGCACCGGTCCGCTCCAAATCTGTTCCAGTTTGTCGAAATCGACACGCGCAGTGAGCTTGTTGCCTTTGCCCTGGTTCCAGAAGTCGGGTTTGCTCTCGCCGAATTCCGTATGGGTCCAGGCCAGCCAGATGCCGCGATGCCACAGGTGATCCGGCGGATAGTCACCCGTCACGGTTTTGCCTGAGGGCGTCATGATGGGGTGCAGATAAGAATTGTGCCGGTAGACAGGCTTGATTTCCGGGCGAGGAACTTCCGTATCAGCCGTCTGATAATGCAGCACCGTCTTGCCTTGACTCTGCAGTTCGATGGCCGTCCCTTTCTGGTGCGCTGTGGCGTATGACTTGGGCTCGCTCTTGGCCTTCATCACCATTAGGTTCAGAGATTTCCCGCTGGCCAATGAGTCCAATAGGAATGACACTGTGCCGTCGCCATCATTCTGCAGGGGCAGCGAGCGCCCATCTGGCGTCCTTAAAACGTATTGCGCCGAGTCACCTTTTTCCCAAGGCATGGTGACGACGCAATTCTGCCGGTCATGGTCGCCCGCCTCGACGACTAATGATTTTGGAGCCGCATTGACAGATTGAAAAGCCAGCAGCCATCCAGCCGCGGATAGGGTCACGGTCCTGCGCAGAAGTGCATGTGGGAACATGGCGCAAGATGTGCTCTTTCGCCCGTTTTCCGTCAAGCCTAATGCACCCTTTCAAGGGGTGGCAAATGGCTGGATATCAGTGGCGGCGAGTGCGCTGTTTGATACGTGCCGGACGGCCTTTGCGGGCGGCGCGCGTCGGAGGGGCATAACGGCTCTTCGGTTTGCCGTCCTTGTCCTTCGCCCGTTCGCTCGGGCGTTTCCGGGCTTCGATCCGTTCCGCTTGCGTCTTGGGTTTGTTGTATTTGCGGACCGGGTCGATCGTTTTCGGGCGGGCTTTGGGTACGAGGATCAACGGGCAGCCCTCGAAGCCGAACGCTCTCCGCAATTCGCCGGAGAGGTACTTGTAATACTGGTCGGAGAAGAGCTCGTCACGGTTCACGAACAACAAGAATGTTGGCGGGGCCTGGCGGACTTGCGTGGCGTAGTAAAAACTGAGGCGGGTGCCTTTGGCACTCACTGGTTGGCGCTTCTCGATCGCGTCTTGCAAGGTGCGGTTCAAGATGGCGGTCGGCACCTTTTGCTTGAGCTGGGCGGCGACATAACGGACCGCTTCCAGCAACCGGTCCAGATGGAAGCCGGACTTGGCCGAGGTGAATATGACCGGTGCGTAATCGAGGAAGAAGAGCTGGGATTGCACCCACTCGGAGAATTCACCGAACGTGGTCATCAAGCGCCCGCCGCGGTCGTAGTTCTCCTGTTCGTTCCGTTTCTTCGCCTGTGCCTCCCGGGCTTTCGCCACTTGCTCGGAGACCAAATCCCACTTGTTGATGACGACGATGCAGGCTTTGCGGGACTGGATTATCTTGTCAGCGATCTTCTTGTCCTGCTCGGTGATGCTCACCTCGGCATCGATGACCAGCACTACGATGTCGCTGCGCTCGATGGCTTCTTCCGTCCTTTTGGCGCTAAAAAATTCGATGCTGTCATCCACGCGACGGGCCTTGCGCAGACCGGCGGTGTCGATGAGCAGATACTGCTGGCGGATGCCGTCGGTTTCCACTTCGAACGGCACATCCACCGCATCCCGCGTGGTGCCGGGGATCTCACTCACGATCACGCGCTCTGACTGCGTGATGGAATTGATGATGGAAGACTTGCCGACATTCGGACGGCCGACGATGGCGAGCTTCAGGACCTCTTCCCCCGGGGCTTCGCCCTCCGCAGACTTCACAGGTGGGACATAGGCTGGTAACAGCGAAGCTGCCGTGTTGACGAGAGCATCGATGCCGATGCCATGAATGGCTGTGACGGGGAAAACTTTCTCAAAGCCAAGACGGGTGAACTCATCCGCCTGTGCTTCCACACTGTAATTGTCCACCTTGTTGACAGCCAGCAGGACCGGTTTGCCGCTGCTGCGCAGACGCTTGGCCACTTCAAGGTCAAGCGGCACAACGCCTTCCTGCACGTTCACCACCAGGATGATGACGTTGGCAGATTCAATGGCCAGGTCCACCTGTTCCACCGCCGCCTTGACGATGACATCTTGGGCTTTCTCACCGCGCAGTAGGCCGATACCGCCGGTATCGATAAGGGTGTAGGGACGGCCTTTCCACTCGGCCTCGGCCGTCACACGGTCACGCGTCACACCGGGCTGATCATGTACAATAGCAAGCCGCCGCCCAATAATGCGGTTAAACAGGGCGGACTTTCCAACATTCGGGCGTCCAACTATGGCGATTATTCCAGACATCGCGCCTAGCATGGGGATGGAAAGGCTTCCGGCAAAGGGAAAAAGTGAGGTGTTTTTATCGTGCTGAAGTGTGTTTTTCACTTTTTTGTCTCGCCAAGGAGAACTACTTTCCCCGCGTGTCACGGTTGCCCTTTGAGCTCATGCTCGCGTTGCGCTACTTGCGTCCCAAGCGGACGTATGTGTCGGCGATCACGCTGCTTTCGACCATCGGCATCACCCTCGGCGTGGCCATTCTCATCATCGTAATCAGCGTGATGAGCGGGTTCGACAAGGAATGGCACGAGCGCATCATCGGCTTCACCGCCCACCTGAAAGTGGTCCAAGCCAACGATACCATGGAGGACTGGGCGCTGGTGCGCAGTAAAGTCGAAGCGAATCCGCACGTCGCCGGAGTGGCGCCTTATGTTTTGGGCAAGGTCATGATCCGGACCGAGCATCAGAGCGGCAAGCAGCAGATCGATGCCCCCTTCCTGCGTGGCATAGAGCCGCAGATGGAGACCAGTATCAGTGTCATCTCGAACAGCATTGTCCGGGGGAATTACGACGTCAGCGGCTATGGCCTGGTCATCGGAATCGAATTGGCTCGCGCCTTGGAACTGGATGTGGGCGACCGCCTTTCTGTCTATTCACCGGTGGTCTTGCAAGAGGCCTTCGAGAAAAAGAAGGAAGGTGAGGAGCTGCCCTTGCCGGAAGACTATGAGATCAAGGGCATCTTTGATGTAGGTTTTGCCGACTTCAATTCCTTGTTCATTGTGTCCTCACTGGAGAATGCTCAGGACCTTTATGCGCTTAAAGACAGCGTCCACGGCTTGATGGTCAAGCTGAAGGACCCGCTGAAAGCGCGTCAGGCTCAAGACGAACTGCTGGAGGCATTGGGGTCGCAATTCCTTGCGGTGACCTGGATGGAGGAGAACGAGCAACTCTTCTCGGCTCTGGTGGTGGAGAAGAACATGATTCGTTTCCTGCTGTTCTTCATCGTGATCGTAGCTTCCTTTTGCATCACGTGTTCACTCATCACCTTCGTGGTGCAGAAGACACATGAGATCGGCATCCTGAAAGCCTTGGGCGCTTCGAACACCCAGATCATGAGCCTGTTCCTGTTCCAGAGCACCTTTGTCGGGGCCTTGGGCGTGGGTGTGGGTTTTGCGGTCGGGCTCACCGCGTTGCATTGGCGCAATGAGTTTTTGAGCCTGATGAACCGCGTGACTGGTTTTGATCTTTTACCGGCGGGCATCTACCAGATTTATGACCTGCCAGTCCTGATCATCCCCAGCGACCTGATGGTCATCGGTGTCGGCTCTTTGCTGATCTCCTTGGGGGCTGGTGTGATCCCCGCCTTGATCGCGGCTCGTATGAAACCCGTTGATGCCTTGCGCCATGAGTAACGCGACGAATCAACTGTTCCTTTCCGCCACCGATGTGCGGAAGAGTTACCAGATCGGCAAGCGCCAGATCGAGGTGTTGAAAGGCGTCTCCCTGACTGTTCAGCGCGGCGAGTTCGTCGCCCTGCAAGGAGCCTCGGGCGCAGGCAAGAGCACCTTGCTCCATCTTTTGGGCGGACTCGATCAAGCAGACAGTGGCGGCATCCGGTTTGAAGACCTGGAACTCACCCGCATGTCCGGCAGTTCCTTGTCTGTTCTACGGGGTAAACGGATGGGGTTCATCTTCCAGTCCTACCATTTGTTGCCGGAGCTGGATGCGCTGGAGAATGTCTGCGTGCCGGGGCGTCTCCTTCGGCTTTCGGCGGTGGATGCGGAGAAGCGTGGGCGAGCTTTGCTGGATCGTGTCGGTCTCGGTCATCGCCTGGACCATCGCCCCACGGAGCTTTCCGGGGGCGAACAGCAAAGGGTGGCGATCGCCCGGTCTTTGATGAACCGGCCGACACTCCTGCTGGCGGATGAGCCCACAGGCAATCTGGATTCCAATACCGGTGGTGAAATCATGGATTTGCTCCGGGAATTGCAGAAAGAGCAGGGGACCACGATGGTCATCGCCACGCATGACAGCCGGGTGGCCGAGCGTGCCGAACGGGTGGTCCGGCTCATAGATGGCCAAATTGTGACTGGCTAAACCCTTCGGGGCAGGCAAAGGGAGGCAACAATACCGGCTTTCTTTCCTGCCAATTCCTGTTGCGCATCCCTGAAAATTTCCCTTAACGTCACCTCGTTTTTGACATGAAAATCTATATCGACGGCAAATTCTACAGCGAGAAGAACGCGACCGTGTCCGTGTTTGACCACGGGCTGCTCTATGGCGATGGCATTTTCGAAGGCATCCGCGCCTACAATGGCCGTGTATTTAAGCTGAAGGAACACATTGACCGGCTCTATTACTCGGCCAAAGCCATCTTGCTCGACATCCCTATCTCGCACGCCGAGATGATGCAAGCCGTCGTGGACACCTGCCGTGCGAACAAGTTGCGCGAGTGCTACATCCGTCTCGTGGTCACCCGTGGTCCAGGTGGCCTCGGCTTGAACCCAAAGCGCTGCAAGAAGCCCGTCATCATCATTATCGCGGACAAGATCCAGCTTTACCCGCCGGAGTACTACCAGAAGGGCCTGGAGATCATCACGGTGCCGACGGTGCGCAACCTGCACAGCGCGGTGAACCCGGCCATCAAGTCCCTGAACTACCTGAACAACATTCTGGCCAAGATCGAAGCCAACAATGGCGGCGTGGAAGAGGCCATCATGTTGAATGCGGAAGGATATGTGGCAGAGTGTACGGGTGATAACATTTTCCTCTTGAAGGGGAACACCTTGCTGACACCGCCGTTGTCCGCCGGTGCGCTCTACGGGATCACCCGGGGTGTGGTGATGGAACTGGCCGCCGAGATGGGGCTGAAGGTGACCGAACCTAACTTGACTCGCTATGATGTGTTCAATGCCGACGAGTGCTTCCTGACGGGCACGGGTGCGGAACTCATTCCGGTGGTGAAGGTTGACGGGCGCGTGATCGGCACAGGCAAGCCGGGACCATACACGAAGCAACTGGTGGAACGCTACCATGCTTTGACGAAAGTCTCAGGTGAGCCCATATTCAAGAAGTAGCCGGATATGCTCTGCAACATCTGCAAACAAAACGAAGCGACCGTGCATCTGACCCAGATCGTGGGAGACAAGATGCAGAAGGTGGATTTGTGTGAAACCTGCTCGAAAGAGAAAGGCGTCAGCGATCCCAGCACCTTCTCGCTGGCCGACCTGTTGCTCGGTCTGGGCAGCGCCCAAGAACTGGAGCAGGCCGGTGGTGGTGCAGAAATCAAATGCCCGCAATGCGGCTTCACGCAAGCCGATTTCAAGAAGAACGGCCGTTTTGGTTGTGCTGAATGTTACACCGCCTTTGCTGAAGGACTCGAGAGCATGCTCAAGTCCATGCATAAGGGCGTGGTGCACAAGGGCAAGGTGCCCAAGGCCATCGCCCAGACGCGGGATGTCGCGGAGAAGCTCAAGAAAATGCAGAAGGAACTCGACAAGGCCATCGCTGAAGAAGACTTCGAGCGCGCCGCCTTGCTGCGGGATGAGATCAAGGAAACCAAGAAGAAGCTGGAACAAATGGAAGCCGTATGAGTCTGGATAACATCCACCAGTTCCTGATCTCGCTCGCGGACGCCAGCCTGCGCAAAGGGCCGAATGACAAGATCGTCATGTCGAGCCGGGTGCGTCTGGCCCGCAATGTTCGTGGCCTGGCTTTCCCCGGTTGGGCGAAGAAGCCCGAACGTGTGAAGGCGTTGGAGACCATCCAGCCGGCGGTCGAAAGCCTGCCGCAGATGAAGAAGAGCTACGCGGCCTCCATGGACCAGCTCAGTGCGTTGGACAAGCAGATCTTGATGGAGCGCCATCTCATCAGTCGCGAGCATGCCGCCAAGAGTGCGGGCAGTGGCCTGGTGGTGAACAAGGAAGAGTCCGTTTGTGTGATGATCAACGAAGAAGATCATCTGCGCATGCAGGCGTTGCGCCCCGGTTTCCAGATCAAGGAAGCGTGGGAAGATATCGACCGGGTGGATTCGTTGCTGGAGACGAAGCTGGATTACGCTTTTTCACCCAAGCTGGGCTATCTGACGGCATGTCCGACAAATCTCGGCACGGGCATCCGTGTGAGTGCCATGCTCCATCTGCCGGGCTTGGTGCTGGCAGATCAGATCAATCAGATCATCCAGGCCGTGAGCAAGCTGGGGTTGGCCGTGCGCGGTTTGCACGGTGAAGGCACCAGCGCGGATGGCAATGTGTTCCAAGTATCCAACCAGATGACTTTGGGCCAATCGGAGCCGGAGATCGTGGAACGCCTGACCAAGGTGCTCTTCCAGATCATCGAGCATGAGGAAAACGCACGCACGAAGCTGATGGAAGACAAGCCCAAGGTGGTGCTCAATCAGATCGGCCGTGCCTACGGTGTGCTGGCGAATGCGCACAGCATCTCATCCAAGGAAACGATGAATCTCCTCTCGCTCATGCGTTTGGGCGTGGACCTGCAGCTTTTCCCGAATCTGGAGCGTCCGCTGGTGGATGAGCTATTCATTATGACCCAGCCTGGCCATTTACAGAGTACGGTCACCGAGAAACTGGGAACCGAGGAGCGGGATGTCTTGCGCTCTGATATTTTGCGCGAGCGTCTGGCCAAAGTCAGCCGCCCGATCGCTCCGACGACGCCACCATCCGGTAACGACAGCAAAGCCGAGTAAACGCCTAAGCTTCCTCCGTCACCAAGATATCGCAACCTGCCTCATCTGGACTGTCCTGCACGAGGCTGTTCTGTTTGATGCCCATCAATGCTTTCAGGATCATGAGATCACCTAGGCAGCCGGATAACGAGAAGGCAGCCAGGATGGCGGTCCAGACGGCGGGATGGAGGAGCAGAAACCAGATGAAGAGCGGAACCGTAAGCAGCAAAGGCATGATGAGGATTAAGCGGTAGGTCGGCAACGAAACCGCCTCGCGGCAATGGCAGTAAGGCATCAAGATGTGCCAGAAAACACCGAACTTGAAAGCGCCCGGATTCAATCTCCCGAAAATCATTCCGGCCAATGCGTGGACTCCTTCGTGAACAGCCACCAAAACCGGCAAGCCCAACAGGAAGTAAAAGAGATGGAACCAGCGGAAGGCATTGTAGTCTGGTTCACGCCGCGCCAGCAGGACTAGCAGCAGGCTGCCGACTGCCAATGTGCCGATGCTCGCCAGATTGGCCTGCGCCAGATCCAATCGCACCGGGATGCGCTTTGCTGGCGATAAGGAGATCATCGCGACAGGTAAAACTCGGCCGCATTGCCGCCGAATATCTTGGCCTTCACCGCCTCTGGCTGATTGGTGAAGTAGCGTTGAGCCAAGCTGTAAACTTGCGGATAAGAACCCGCTAGCAAGCAGACGGGCCAGTCGGAACCATACATCAGGCGGTTGGTGCCGAAGGCTTCACTGACCACATCGAGATACGGCACTAAGTGATCGTAGCGCCAGCCTTGCCACTTGGCCTCGGTCACCATGCCGGAGACTTTGCACATTAGATTCTGTGCTTTGGCCAGTTCTTGGATTTGCTCACGCCAAGGCGATATGCTGCCGTCTTTGATATGCGGCTTCGCGATGTGATCTAGTACGAATGGCTGTTCAGGAAATTGCTGCACCAGCTTGATCGCAGCAGGCAGTTGCTTCGGATAGATTAGGATGTCGTAGCGCAGTTTGAACTGCTTCAGCTTGCTGATGCCGCGTAGGAAATCCGGTCGCAGCATGAAGTTGTCATCCGGTTCATCCTGCACCACATGACGCACACCAACGAATTTGGGATGCTTGGTAAACTGTGCGAGCTGCTCTTCAACTTTATCCGAACGCAAATCTACCCAACCGACGACGCCTTTGATGATGGGTGACTGGTCGGCCAGTTCGAGTAGCCAACGGGATTCTTCGAGTGTCTGACGCGCCTGCACGGCGATACAGCCGTCGAGTCCAGCTTGGTTTAGCAACGGAGCCAAGTCGTTTGGCAAGAATGTGCGCTTGATCGGCCACGCTGGTTGAATCCACGGATACTGCTCCGCGCTGTAATTCCAGAAGTGTTGGTGGCTATCGAGACGCATAAGCGTGATTTATTACACGGCTACGACTGCTTTGATAACACCTGTTTCCGGTTTCACCCAGCTCGGAAAGGCATCGATCATGCCTTCGAAGGAAGAGTTATGGGTGATCCAAGTGTTCGTGTTGATCTCACCATTCTCGATATGTTTGATGATGCGGGTGAAATCACCTGGGAGGGCATTTCTGCTGGCGAGGATGGCGAGCTCACGGCGATGCAGGGCGGGAGCATGTAGAAAGGATATCTCCTGCTGCGTGATGCCGACATAAACGAGGCGACCCAGGAAAGCGCAGTAGTTGAGCGCATTCGCCATGGATTTATTGCTGCCAGTGGCATCCACGACCACATCGGCCAGTTGGCCATTGGTCAATTCGGTGAGGCGCTTCAATTCTTCGCCATCGTTTTTGGTGAGAATAGTGTCAGGCACGCCCATCTTCTCACGGACGAAGGCGAGGCGTTGCTCGTTCATGTCCATGACGATGGTCTTGGCTCCAGAGAGCTTGGCGAATTCGATGGCACTCAGCCCGATCGGTCCAGCTCCGATGATCAACACATGTTCCCCGGGCTTGGGATTGCCCCGGTTCACCGCGTGGCAGCCGATGGCGAGCGTCTCCACAAGCGCCAGCTGCTCGAAGGTAAGTTTCTTTGAGACGTGCAGTTTGCGCGCCGGGAGAATCATGCGCTCGGTCAGGCCGCCATCGCACATCACACCGAGGGTTTTGTTCGTCTCACAGCAATTCGTATGGCCGCGACGGCAGGAATAGCAGTGGCCACAGTTGATGTAGGGCTCCACTGAACAACGGTCACCGATTTTGACATTCGTGACTCCTTCGCCGGTCGCGATGACTTCCACGCCGAGTTCATGGCCGGGGATGCGCGGATAGCTGAAGAAAGGCATCTTGCCGAGATAACCTGACAGGTCGGTGCCGCAGATGCCGACTCGATGGATGCGCACGACCACTTCACCGGCAGCAGGTTTAGGTGATTCGGGAATTTCGATGTGACGGAAGGAAAGAGGTTTTTCGAGTTGGATGGCTTTCATGGATGCTGATTCAAAGTCGATACGGCTGTGGCTTGCTCAAACCACTGAAGACCGTGCGGCAAGGGGTGACAGGCGTATTCGATATGTAGGACACGGCGATGCGAGGGTGATAGTGCGGATGAAGAGGCGTGCAACAGCAATGGTCGCAGAGCGAGAATGTCGCCCGTTTTGGCCGTGCAAATCACTTCTGAAGCCCGCTGGCGTGCGGCTTCAATCTGTTCAGCGGTGAGTATGCCTTGAGTGTGGCTGCCGGGAATGACCCGCAGCGGGCCATTGTCCTGGCCGCAATCATCCAAGTGGAGCCGCAAGGCGATTATGCCTTCAAGTACGCTAGCTGGTGGGTGGACATGGGGAACGCCTTCTTTCTCTGACCAGCCAGTGAATCCAGGTGCATCGGCCCGTTGGTGAACGGCGATGGCCGTGTCCTGGTGCCACGGCACTTTCCAGTTGGCTTCAGCCACTTTATCGAAGAACAGTGCGCGAACGGGAAAAGCCTCCGCCTCCAATGCCTTGTCAGCGATCTGCTTCACGGAGTGCTGATGGGCCAAGGCATTTATCCGGGGAGATTGTGCGAGCAGGTTTCTAGCGCCACCACGATACCGGCTGTTTAAACCGACAGTTTCCGTGCGCAAACTTTCAACCTCCTGAGCGGAAAGCACGCCGCTGACGAGACAGAAACCATGCTGTTGGATCGTGTGGTTCACAGTGCTATTTCAGCTCCGCTTCCGTCCAGGGTGTTTCCCGATTTGCTGTCGCGGCTCGGACGGCTTTTACCTCGGCGGCGGTGACACTTTTTTGGGTCTGAGCAAATTCGCTGCGGATGTAGGTCAGCACTTCTGCGATCTGTTGATCTTCCAGGCCAGCCATCGAGGGCATCGGGATGGGGTTCTGCATCACAAAGGGCTGACCGTTCACGGTGATGGGGCCATCAAGACCGTGCAGCACCACTTTGATGAGCCGGGCAGTATCACCCTTCACCCAATCACTACCAACGAGCGAGGGATAGACTCCAGCCAAGCCTTTGCCGTCAGGCTGATGGCAGGGCAGGCAGGCCATTTCGTAAGTGATCTTTCCGGGGGAGCTTGGAGTCACAGCGGTGGCGAGTTTGAGCAGGTAATCTTTGTGAGCGGCATCCAGTTTGAGTTGGTTGGCGGCAAGTGCAGGTTCCCAGACTGGCTTGAGAGAACGGGCGCTCTGTGCAAGGGCGTAGTCGAGGAAACGATCACGCGGGGCATCAAGTGCCTTGGTGATGATCTCGGCAGCCTCGGGCTTGTTGACGTAGCTGGCGGCGACAACGGCCTCGAGGCGCACACGTGAGTTCTCATCGCGTATGCGTTCATTCAGCAAAGCCTCCGCATTGGGCAATTTGGCAGCCCAGTTACCGATGACGCGTGTGCCATAAGCACGCACGCGTGCGTCTTTGGCCTTGAGCAATTTGGCCAGAAGGTCCGTTTGCGCAACTTCATGCGCTTCATAGATATTGATGGCTTCCAGCAGCCAGCGTTCGTACTCGGGCTCGGAAGGGTTCAGTTTGGCCACCCAATTATCGACCGCACGCAGCGTTTCTGCGGTGGGAGTGTAGAAGAGCAGGCGTTTGGCTTGATATCGGGTCCAGCGCTCAGGCGAGGACAATTGCATGACGAGTTCTGCAGGTTTCATCTTGGCGAGATTAGGCTGCTTCACCAGCGGACGGCCCTTGGCGGTGATGCGCCAGATGCGGCCGTGCGTCTTGTCGCGGCGCGGATCGGCATAGCTGGCTTGATAGTGGCCGATGACGGGATTGAACCAGTCGGCCAGATACATCGCACCATCCGGCCCTACACTGACATCCACCGGACGGAACGAATTGTCGGAGGATTTCACCAGCTTAGGCAGTTGCGTGGTCTTGAAGCCGGAGCCGTTGTCTTCGAAGCGATGCAGTTCCACCACGCTGCCGAAATAGCCGCCAATAAGCGCATGGCCTTGGATTTCATCTGGCAAAGCGCGGGTGCCAATGATGTCGAGCGAAGTAGTCTTGGGCGAGGTGTCGAAGAGCGGGCCGACAGGATGATATTCATCGGGGGTGCTGATCTTGGTCATGCCAGGCACAGACCAGTAACCCACAGGACGGTCGCCGGATTTATGAAAGACTTGGTTGTAATCATCGAAGGCCACGCCCCAGCAGTTATGACCGGCTTTGCCGCCGTTGAAGAAGCCTTGCAGTTGGAGGCGTTTCGGATGGAAACGCCAGACACCTGATTTGTCCAATCGGGCGAGGCCCCAAGGCGTTTCTACGCGAGAGAAAGCGTGCAGACCTTGCGTGAACCAAAGCGTGCCATCGGGGCCATGGCTGATGGAATTGACGAGCTGATGCGTGTCACCAATGCCGAAGCCGGAGAAGAGCACCTTGCGCTCATCCGCTTTGCCATCGTTGTTCGTATCGCGCAGGAAGAGAATTTTATCGAAGTCGCAGACGTAAAGACCGCCAGCACCAGGTTCCAAGCCTTGGATCATGGTGAGGCCCTCGGCGAAGCGCCAAGACTTGTCCGCTTTGCCATCGCCGTTGGTGTCTTCCAGGACGATGATGTAATCCACCGGTTTGGCCGCCGCATAGGTTTGCGGATATGTGGGCGAGCAGGCGACATAGAGGCGACCGCGTTCATCCCAGGCGAATTGCGTGGGTTTGGCGATGCCTTCTGCCTCAGAAGCGAAGAGGTTGATCTCGTAGCCTTCTGCGACGGTGAATTTTGCCATCTGCTCCGCGGGTGTCAGCACGGGCAATTCCACTGGGGCTGGCTGCTGCACCAACGGAGGAAACGTCACTTTATCGCCCTTGGCCAGCGCATGGATGCGGGTATCGATCTCGGCGATGAGCGGTTTGTAGCGCTCAAAGGTTTCGCGCAGGGTGGGGGAATTACCACCCGCTTTGCCGAACATCTGCGAAACTCGGTCACCATAGACGAAAGACCAATTGGCTGGACGCCAGACATCGAACCAAAGCTGGTTCTTTTCCACGATGGTCTCGCGCAAGTTTGCCGGAACACTCTGCGGACCAGTTAGAGAACCTAGTTCAGCCGCGATGACTTGGGCGACGACACGCAGACCGGAATCCGTCGGGTGAATGCCATCCTCGGTGAGGCGGGCCGCATTGCTGGCACGCTTTGACAGAGGAGCGACCAGATCCACGAAGACTGCGCCACGTTGTTTGGCGATGTCCCGAATGGCATTGGCGTAGAGGGCGACATCGGCATTGCGCAAAGTGAGATCTGGCGCGTGGCTGGCCAGTGGTTTCTCGAAAGGCATCGGTGAGACCAGCACCAAGCGCTTGGTGCGAGCGCTGAACTGATCGAGCAGACGATGATACGCGGTGGTGAATTCAGTCAGTCGTGCTTTGCCATCGAGGGCTTCCATCTGCCCGTATTGCACGATGACCATGGTGGCACCGGCAGCTTCGAGTTGGGCGGTCCAAGAACCGAAGTTCAGATCACGCCATTGCTCATAAACGGTATCACCCTCCCAGGACATGAAGCGGAAACGAGGCTGTTTGGCGGCATAACCGGCAGCGAGCAGGGATTCCAGTTCACCAACCTTTTGCTCGCGGACGAAGTTTTCCTGGCCGATGAAAACAACGGTCTCATTAGTGCCCAAGGCGAATTTGCCGTTGATCCAACCGGGCAATGGGGGGCCTGGTTTGCCTTCGCCAAAGCGGCCGAGGATTTCTGGCTCCGATGGAACAAGGGCGTCGGGTAGTGGTTCGATGCTGATATTGCGGAAAGAGATCTCCGCTTTGCAGTTGCCGTGGATTTGCAAGGCGATGACGCCGTCCAGTTCGATGCCGGAATCGCGTTCCGTGAAGTCAGCCGTCTGGCGGCCATTCAGCAAAATGCGGATGCGCTGGCCTTCGGCGCGGACTTCGTAGGTGTTCCAATCATTGGTTTTCTCCGTGCGCGTGATGAGCTCCTTGTCGGCTACGAGGAGCATCTTGTTACGACGCGATTCATCATAGAGCGAGCCGGTGTGTGTGGCACCGATATCGGCCTGATAGCCGGACATCTCATTGGGCGGATTGGGGATGCGCTTGCTGCGGAATTGCACGCCGCCGTTCACGAAGCCTTCCGTGCCGATGAGCTTATACTCCAGCTTCAGGTTGAAGTTGCGGTAGCTCTTTTTGGTAGCCAGGAATTCGTTCCGAGGATTGCCCGCTAACGAGCCACCGACGATCACGCCGTCCTGTACCCGCCAGACTTTGTTCGTGTCGCCTTCCCAGCCGTTCAAGGTCTTGCCGTCGAAGAGGGAGACAGAAGCAGCAGGCACAGAGATGCCGCCGCAAATGACCAAAGCCAGGATGATGAGGAAACGCAGATGCATGATTGAATTCTGCGACGGCTAGTTGTTTTTCAGCAAGCCTTCTGTGTGGCCGATATTTTTGACCGGAGCGAAGATGGCGAGGACTTCCGCCAACAGTTCTTGGTCGATCGGTTCAGCCGCCCATTTGGCCCAGTTGCGGATATTGCTAGGATTGGCGCTGCCAGCCACGGTGGTAGTGATGTCTGGATTGGCGAGGGAGAACTGGAGGGCCAACTTGGCGATATCGGAACCTTTCTTGGAGCAGACTTCGGCGGCCTTGCGGGCGGCGGCTTTCACGGATTCCGGTTCCTTCAACCAAGCGGGAAGGGGAGCATTGGTGAGCAGGCGGGCGCTGAAAGGGCCGGCGTTCATGATGCCGACGCCTTTGGCTTTCAGATAAGGAACCGTTTCATCCGCGAATCGGGTGTTCTGCAGCGTGTATTGATTGTAGCTCAAGGCGCAATCTACATCGGTCTGGTCACAGATGAATTTGAAGATCTTTTGCGGATAGCCGCTGAAGCCGATGAACTTCACTTTACCTTGCTGTTGCAGCTTGCGCAGGGCAGGAATGGTCTCATCCACGATTTGCTGCATTTCCACGAACTCGATGTCGTGGCAGAGGATAATATCGAGGTGGTCGGTGCCGAGGCGATGCAGAGAGACGTCTACACTCTCGGCCACACGCTTGGCACTGAAATCAAAGTGTTGAATATCGTAACGGCCGAGCTTGGTGCAAAGTTTATAGCTATCACGCGGTACGCCACGCAACGCGATGCCCAGCAAGACTTCGCTCATGCCGCGACCGTAGAACGGAGATGTGTCGATGAAGTTCAAGCCGCTGTCTAGGGCAACGCGCACGGACTTGAGCGCTTCATCCAGAGAGACGCTGCGAAATTCCTGGCCTAGTGAGGAAGTACCAAAGCTAAGGACGGGGAGTTGCAGACCAGTTTTGCCAAGGAGACGTGTTTGCATGTTTTGGGCAGCCATTCTGTGATGGCGGAAATTCAGTTAGATCGGTAGCAGGAGAATAGTGATGCTGAAGAGAAACGAAATACCGCTTTTTGACTGTTAAATGTCATAAATTGACTTCTTGTAAAGCCTTCAGACTGATGAATCATTGAGCTATGGCGAATCGAATGAAACTGGAGAAGCCGGATTTTGTCTCCCAGCAGGTGCGGGATGCGAGGCGGTATTTTCTGGATCTTAACCCAGGCAAGACGGCGAAATTGGTTGCGGTCTGTGGCGGCGTTGAGCGCTGTCTGCCAGATTATACCGTCCAGCGTGACGATTTCCGTTTTCATTGCGTGGAGTTCGTGGCGGAAGGTGAAGGCCAAGTTTGGTTGAATGATCGCAGTTTTGAACTTAAGCCGGGAACGGCTTTTTATTACGCTCCGGGGATCAAGCATCGCATCGTGAACTCTAGGGAAAAGCCGATGCTGAAGTACTATGTGGACTTTGCCGGTTCACAGGCTGAGAAACTGGTACGCCAAGGGTCGCTGGGCAAAGGCGAGGCAGTAGTGCTGGCAGATTCGCATGAGGTGTTGGAACTGTTCGAGCTGTTGCAACGTAATGGCACAGGGGGACGACGTCATGCGCATGCAGTCTGCGCTTCCCTCGTGGAGGTTCTGCTTTACCGGCTTGCGGAGTCGGCTTTGCCGAGCGGGGATGCGGATATGCGGGCATTGAACTCTTTCCAACGGGTGAAGCGGTATCTGGAGCAACAGTTCTTGGAGTTGCGCAAGCTGTCCGAAGCTGCCGTAGCGGTGCATGTGAACGAGGCCTATGCCTGCCGGTTGTTCCAGCGCTATCACTATTGCAGCCCGTATCAATACTTGATGCGGTTGAAGATGAATCACGCGGCGAACCGTTTGCTTGAGGGAGATCTGCTTGTGAAAGAGGTGGCCGAAGAATTGGGTTTCACTGATCCGTATAATTTTTCGCGGGCGTTCAAGGCCGTTTATGGATTGTCGCCGGAGAAGTTTGTGAGGCAGAGCAGGGGGTAAGGTGAGGTTGAGAAATTTTTGACAATTTCGCACTGGCTTGCGTTTGGATGTTGCTGCGGACGAGACGTCCGCGCTCCAAAAAGAAAAAGGCGGACCTTGCGATCCGCCTTTGATGCTTAGCAGAATGGATTACTTCGTGGAGGCGACTTTGGTTCCGATGTCCAGGCAGACACCTTCCTTGGTGCTGCGGAGATACAGTTTGCCATCGGCGAGGGCCGGAGTGCTCCAGCATTTGCCGGTGATGACCTTGGCATTGGCCACTTCAGTATAGCCCTTGGTGGTTGCTTCGACGAGCACGAGCTGGCCAGCGTCGCCAAGGACGATGAGGTGGTTGTCCACCAGCAGTACGTTGCCGGGGCCGAAGCCGGGCTTGCTCCACATCTCTTTGCCGGTGGCGAGTTCCACGCATTTGAGCGGGCCGGTGCCGTATTCTTTGAACTGGAACATGCCGTAGAGATAGCCGTCTTTCACGACGGGAGTGCTCCAGTGATTGGGCAGTTCGTTGTTCTTGCGCCAGAGTTCGGTGGCGGTGAAACCGGAGCCGGACTTGGCGACTTTGCACGCGCCCGCGCCCACACCGTAACCGGCGGAGACATAAACGATGTCACCTGAGACGACCGGGGAGATGGCGGTGGAGACGTTGAACTTATAATCCCAGCGCCAGAGAACGGCACCGTTCTTCACGTCACAGGAAACGAGTCCTTTCTGGGTGAAGAAAATCACCTGACGCACACCGTGGATGTCACGCACGACCGGGGTCGAATGCGTCATCTTGTCGTCCTGAGTTTTCCAGACGGTTTTGCCCGTGGTTTTGTCGATGGCCAGCAAGGCCTGGCCAGGACCACCGCCAGCCATGAAGATCAGGTTGCCATCAATGACGGGAGACGCGGCGTTCTTCCAAGTGATGTTCACGCCGGCGTGTTCCTTCATGATATCACGTGACCACTTCTTGGTGCCTTTGGCGGCATCCAGACAGACCAGCACGAGATCGGCTGAGATGGCATAGACATTACCGCCATCAATGGTCGGGGTGGTGCGGGGGCCGTCGCCACCTTTGTTGTCAGCCGTGCCAGCGTTGCCGCCATCATGCCCGTACTTGGCGATGCCGATGGGGGTGGCCCAGAGGGCTTGACCATTATCCGCGTTCAAACCGGCCACTACTTCCTGAACCACTCCGCCGACATTTTGGCCGACGATGGTGTATGCCTTGCCACCAGACACGGCAAATGAGCTGAAACCATCGGTTAAAGGGCGTTTCCAAAGCGCTTTCGGACCAGTCGTCGGCCAAGCTTTGCTGAGCAATTTCTCGGTCGAAATGCCGTCCGCACTCGGGCCGCGGTATTGCGGCCAGTCGGCCGCCTGGGTGAGGGTGGCGCAGACCAGCAACGAGGCCAGACCGAGCGTCCATGGTTTGAGAGAGTTGGTTTGCTTCATGGTTCGGTTATCTATTTGGTAAACTTGGACGAAGTATAACTGCTAAACATTCGCATTACCAACAGGAATTGTTTTGGTTATGGCTTTAGATGCCCAGCCGTTTGGCGACTTCCTCGGCCAAAACTTCGTAGGCAGACGCCCCGGCGCTGTATTTATCGTAATGGATGATGGGTTTGCCGAAGCTGGGCGCCTCCGCCAGGCGGGTGGCTCGGGGGATGACGGTATCGAACACCTTGTCACCGAAATGCTGCCGGACCTCGCTGACTACCTGATTGGAGAGATTGGTGCGTCCATCGAACATGGTCATGACGACGCCGAGCAGATCCAGCGTGGGATTGATGCCGCCATCGCGCAACTGGTTGTGCAGACGGGTGATCATCGAGATGCCTTCCAAGGCGTAATACTCGCATTGCAGCGGCACCAGCAGGTAATCGGCCGCGGAGAAGGCATTCAAGGTCATGATGCCCAAGGATGGCGGGCAATCGAGGATGATCACCTGATAGCGGTCACTGGAGCGGATGGCCTCCGAGATGGTCTTGAGACGGAGCAGGTGGCCATCCATGCGGGCGAGTTCGATATCGACGCCGCAGAGGTCCACCTCACTGGGGATAAGGTCGAGGTTGGGAAAGGCAGTCTGCTGGATTTTTTCCTCCAAAGTGCCTTCGCCGAGGACCGGGCGGTAGAGGCTGGCCCCTTCGATCTTCTCAAAACCAACTCCACTGGTAGCGTTTGCCTGCGGGTCGATATCCACCAGCAGGACGCGCTTATCATTGGCAGCAAGGCAGGCCGAGAGGTTGACAGACGTCGTGGTTTTACCGACGCCGCCTTTCTGATTGGCCACAGCTATGATTTTGGCAGGCACGGGAAGGATTAAAGTGTTGGCGGCGCAGGAGTGCAAGCACTTCGCAGAATTTTGAGAGCCAGCGGCTTGCGGAGGGAGCATCTGCCAGCTACCTTCCGGCGAACCGAAGGTTATTCCATGAGTGAAGTATTGGTCATAGGGCATCGCAATCCGGATACGGACGCCATCTGCTCGGCGATCGGGTACGCCGAGTTCAAGCGACGTACGGGGATGCGACAAGTGGTGGCGGCACGGTGCGGGGATCTGAATGACCGCATCAATTTTGTGCTGAAATCCTTTGGCATGCCTGCCCCCAAGTTCGTGGCGGATGTCTCACCAAAGATCCGGGATGTGATGCAGTCCAACGTCATCAGTGTATCCGCCCGGACGACGGTGGCGGAAGCACTAGGGATGATGGATGACCGGAACATCCGCGTACTGCCGATCTTGAATGAGAACCGGACCTGCAAAGGACTCGTTTCGGTGTTCAAGATGAGCAAGTTTTTCTTTCCGGCGCCAAACCGGGTGTTTGATTCCCGGCGAGTGCTGGCTTCCATCCGTAACCTGGCCCGGACAGTGAATGGCCGCATTTTGCACGTGGTGAATGCGGATAGAGAAGAGGACTTGGTGCTGATGATCGGGGCGATGAGCCTAGAAGCTTTTGCCCAGCGCCTCCCCAACTACAAGCCGGAGCGGATCTTGGTGGTAGTAGGCGACAGGCATGATGTGCAAGAACTGGCCATCCGGGAAAAGGTGAAGGTGATGATCGTCACGGGCGGATTGCCTGTGGAGCCAGAGATTCTCGCCAAGGCCAAGGAGAACGGGGTAAGCATAATTGTTTCCCCGCACGATTCGGCGACGACGGCGATGTTGTGCCGGGCGGCGATCAATGTGACGCACATGTCTCATGAGCATTTCCTGACTTTCCGGGATGACGAACCGTTGGCCGGCATCCAGAAGCTGGCGGCGGAATCGAGCTTTCAGGCATTCCCGGTCGTGAATGACGAGAATGAGGTGGTAGGTATCCTGTCCAAGTCTGACTTCCTCAAGAAAGTGGAGCGGCAACTCATCTTGGTGGATCACAACGAGCTGTCCCAGGCGGTGATGGGAGCGGACCAAGTGGATATCATCGAAGTGGTGGATCATCATCGCATCGGCACGTTCACCACACAACAGCCCATCCTGTTCCGCAATGAGCCAGTGGGTTCCACCAGCACCATCGTGGCGGATTGCTTCTTCCGGTACCAGGTGGAGATGCCGGCGCAGATCGCCGGATTGCTTTTGGCCGGACTGGTGTCAGATACGTTGAATCTGACTTCACCTACTACGACAGAGCGGGATGCACAAATCCTGGCTGAACTGGAAGTGATCGCCGGGGTGAATGCGGCGGAGTTCACGGAAAAACTTTTTGCCTCGGGGTCCGTGTTGATCTCGCGGACACCTGCCCAGGCCATCACTACGGACTGCAAGGAATACGTGGAGAACGGGTTGAAATTCTCCGTGGCGCAAATCGAGGAAATCGGCTTCGACCAATTTTGGAAGCGCAAGGATGAAGTGGTGGCGGCATTGGACAATCACCGGCAAAGAAACGGTTACATCTTTGCAGCCTTGCTGGTCACGGATGTCGTTTGCCAGACATCCTTGCTGATGGTGGCCAGCGACAAGGCGTTTTTGGAAACGATCGATTACCCGGAAACGCAGCCGGGCATTTATGAATTAAAGGACGTCGTATCGCGCAAGAAGCAGTTGCTTCCGTATCTGACCGGTTGCCTGCAGCGCATCCGAATCTGACGAACGGTTTCGCCGGTTTACTTTACGGGAACGACCGGTGTTTCGGGCTGGTTGTTGGCCAGCGCGGTACGGGCGTTGATGAGTTTCATCAGGTCGATCAGGATATTTTCTGCCTCAGCCAAAGTGACGTCAGGGGCTTCGGTGCCGGGTTCCTCTTCATCAGCCTTTTCGCCATCCAAGGTGGCACGCTGAGGCTTTTCATCCTTCGCTTTAAGAGGGTCAAAGGGTTCCGGCAAACCGGGCAGGGCTGCCTGCTTCAAGGAGATTTTGTAAGTAGTGAATTGTGGTGTTTTACGGTCCTTGCGTTCCTGTTTGCGGGCTTCCTCGATTTTTTTGAGATCTTCCTTTTCCTTGAGCCGTTGTGCTTCGTTCAGGGAGACGGTCTTGTCGGCACGCATCTTGTCGAAGCGCTCGATATCTTCCTTGACGTAGGCGTAATCCTTGCTGGATTCCACGCGGCGGACGGATTTTTGCTTCAGGTCGTCAATGTAAGGTGCGATGCGGTTCACGGGGCGGAACTCAGCGGCTTCTATCGTGTCCCAAGGAAGGGCGTTCTCCAGCGAGCCTTCGCCGACTTCAGCATGGTTGTTCACGGACGGCAAGATGATGTCCGGCACGACACCGCGGCGTTGGGTGGAGGCACCGCTGGGGCGGTAGAACTTGCGGATGGTCACCTTGACGGCACCGGGATTGAAATCCGCATTGCGCAGGTAGCGGGAGAGCTCGATGAGCGTCTGCACGGTGCCTTTGCCGTGGGTGGAGGAATCACCGACAATGAGAGCGCGACCATAGTCCTGCAACGCGCCGGCCAAGATCTCCGAGGCGGAGGCGCTGAAACGGCTGGTGAGAACGACCATGGGCCCGTCAAATTCGACTTTGGGGTCGGTGTCCTTGTCCACCGTGATTTCACCAGTCGGATCCTTGACTTGGACGACGGGGCCCTGACGAATGAAGAGACCGGTGAGCTTGATGGCTTCTTCCAGTGAGCCGCCGCCATTTTTGCGCAGATCAAGAATGAGGCCGGTGACGCCTTCGGTCTTGAGTTTGGTCAGCAATTTCGTGACATCACGTGTGGTGCTCTTGCGTTCGCCCTCGGGCTTTTTATCGTCCAAGTTGAAATCGGCGTAGAAGGAGGGCAGGTCGATGTAACCGAGCCGGGTGGTTTTGCCGTTCTCGCCGGGGACATCGATGATCTGGGCCTTGGCTTCCTGATCTTCCAATTTGATCTCTTCGCGGATGAGGCTGACCACATTGCGGACCGAAGTATCCGCAGCATCTGCCGGTATGATGGTCAAGCGGACCTCAGTGCCCTTGGTGCCGCGGATTTTCTCCACGATTTTATTCAAGGGCATCTCAATGACGTCCAAGGGCTCTTCGGCACCTTGAGCCACAGCTACGATGCGATCATTGGGTTTCAGCTTCTTGCTGCGGGCAGCGGGACCACCAGGGACGAGTTCCATGATCTTGCAGTAACCATCATCAGTGGTGAGCTGCGCGCCGATGCCCACCAGAGAGAGGCGCATGCCGATGGAGAAATTATCGAGTTCCGATTTGGTCATGTAATCGGAATGCGGATCGTAGATGGTGCCTAAGATGGTGAGATACTCGCCCAGCACCTGCTCGGCATCGAAGGCTTCCATGGCTTTGAAGATGCGCTCGTAGCGTTTGGCGATGGATTTCACGATCTCCTCATGTTTCTTTTTGTTCAGTTTTTCCGTGAGATACTCGAAACGGACACGGTCGTGCCAGAGTTGTTTGGCTTCCTTCAGGTCTTTCGGCCGAGGGGCTTCTTTGCGGTTCAGGAGGAAGCGTTCGTCAGTTGTGAAATCAAAAGTCTCGGTCTCCAACAGGCCCTTGACATAAGTGTGCTGCAAGCGGAGGCGTTCGATGAAGCGATTGAAGATGATGTAGGCCGGAGAGGTGTCGCCCGAGTTCACGGTCATCTCATCCAGTTTGGTGCGCCACTTCTCAAACTCTTCCAAGTCTGTCTGGTAAAAGTATATATGCTGAGGGTCCAAGCGGTCGAGGTAGTGGTCCAGGAATTTGGAAGACACCTCGTCATTGAACGCCATCTGGGAGTAATGGGCTCGTTCCAGCATGCGGGCGGTGAGGATGGCCGTAGTCGAGTCATTGGGGCCGGGCTCCAACGGTTTCCATTCCAAGGCCAGCGCACGGGGCGGGAGCAAGGCGACGACCAGCAAGGCCATCACGACGGAAAGTTTGCGAAACTTAATGATCATAAGCTGGGCTGACAACGCCCTCACCGTAGCACAAGAGCCCGCATTTGCACGGAGAACTTTTGGCGTGGCGTGAACGTCAGTTGTAAACATAGGACCGGTTAGCTGGCTTTTCGTTAGAAATTATTACAACTCATCCTGATACGCCAGCCAAAGTGCCCGAAAATACCGCATAACCCGTAGGGCATCCGGGCTTTCCGGGATTTCGGCAAGGCAGAAACCCGCATACTCCATCTCGTTCAAGCGCTGGAAGAGGCGGCGGAAGGGGTAGGTGTCCAGATACAAGTCCCGCAAATGCACCAGTTTGATGCGGTCTTTGACGAGGTCGAAGTTCTTCTCGAAGCCATCACCAGCGAGATCCGTATCGTTGGAGTTCCAGCAGACGGCGACTTGCGGGTGATTGGCGTGGTCCATCATCTTACGGATATTGGGCAGGAGCGAGGTGTCCTTGCCGTGGACTTCCACGCGGATCTCCTGTCCATAACCCATGGCGAACTCGCCCAGTTCCCGGAGGGATTTGCCGATCTGTTCGAGCGTTTTCTCTGGAGGGACTTCTTTGGGCAGGGCGTTGGGGCGGACTTTGATGCCCTTGGCACCGACATCATGGGCAAGGACAATGTATTCCTTGGTGGCTTCGATGTCCTTGCGCAACTTGGATTGGTCAGGGGTGTGGTAATCGAAGGCGCTGCCGAGACTGTGCAATTCCACCGGGGAATCTTCAAAGCGCTGCATCACTTCATGGCGCTGGGTCTTGGTCAAACTGACCTCAACGCCGTGCTTATGGGTAGTGCGAAGCTCCACGCCTTGGAATTTGGCTTCGGTGCAGTTCTTGATGAGTGTGGGGATGTCCCAGTCTTTGCCCAGGTTATAAGTGACCATGCCGAGCCGCATATAGCGCAGCGGGCGGACGGCCTCCGGGGCGGCCTGAGCGGCGGGTTTGGGCGAAGGTTTGCTTTCGGCGGCGGAGAGCTGGCCGGTGGCCAGTCCGGCAGCGGCGAGGGCGGCGGTCTTGAAGAAATCTTTGCGGGTCGTTTTCATACAGCTAAATGTCTTGCTCGCGAGCCTTGAGGCGTTTGGCGCGTTGGCCGAGGGCATCATAGGTCGCATATTTATACATCTCAGAAAGGGTGGGGTAATTGAAGCACGTCTGGATAAAGAGGTCGGCTCCCGACTTGGTTTGCAGGGCCATGAGGCCGATGTGAACGAGTTCGCTGGCTTGCTCGCCGATGACGTGGACGCCCAGCAGCTTCATGTCGTCTTCGGCGAAGATGAGTTTCAGGAAGCCGTCTTTGTCACCGATGATCTGGCCGCGGGCATTGTGGCCGTAACGGGTGCGGCCGACTACGTAAGGAA
The DNA here is from genome assembly GCA_023431185.1 of Verrucomicrobiota bacterium. Classification (GTDB taxonomy): domain Bacteria; phylum Verrucomicrobiota; class Verrucomicrobiia; order Limisphaerales; family JAEYXS01; genus JAEYXS01. The sequence continues at coordinate 78,880 of JAEYXS010000117.1, read as the reverse complement.
TGTTTTTTTGCGTCAACGATTCCTCGGTTTCACCGGCCATGGAGCATTCCGGGATGGTGTAAATGCCGTAGGGAAGGATGTGGGCGACACTGGATTTGTACTTGAGATCGAAAGCATGGACCATGGCCACGCGAGCTTGCTCCATGGAAGTGGAGGCGAGGGCGGGGAAGCCGATGACATCGCCCACGGCGTAGATGTGGGGGATGGCAGTCTGGTAACTGGCGTTGACCTCCAGTGTGCCGCGCTTGTTGGGTTGCACGCCGATGCCTTCCAGGTTCATGCCCTCGGTGTTACCGGTGCGACCAGTAGCCGCGAGGATGTTCTGGACGGCCAGACGTTTGCTGGATTTCAGGGTGACAATGATTTCGTCTTCCGCTGTGACGGACTCAATGGAGTCGGGCATGTGCAGATCCACGCCCATCGCGGTCATGCTGGCGGCGAAGGCATGGGAGACTTCGGCATCCAGGAAACCGAGCAAGCGATCACGACCTTCCACCAGGGAAACCTTCACGCCCAAGGCAGAGAAGAGGCAGGCGTATTCGCAACCGATGACGCCACCACCGGCGATGAGCATGGTAGCGGGGATCTCGCGCAGGGTCAGAATGGTGTCCGAGTCATAAACACGGGCATCATGAAAAGGGAACTGCGGCGGATGATGCGGGTGCGAACCGGTGGCGATCAGGATGACTTCACCGCGGATGTGTGCGGCGGGTGAATGAGCCGGCTTGACGGAAATGGTATGGGCATCCTCGAAGGCTGCAAAGCCTTTATAGAGATCGACTTTGTGGCGTTTGAGATTTTCGGCGATACGCGCGCGTTCGGTCTGGACCACCTGTTGTTCGCGATAAAGGAAGTCACGGGCGGTGACTTTGTCTTTCAATGAGAAGTTGATGCCGTAGAGGCCGCGCTGGTGAAAGCCGGAGAGATAAAGCGCGGTCTCCCGGAGAGTTTTGGAGGGCAGGGTGCCGGTATTGGCGGCGGCCCCGCCAAGGACATGCTCTTTCTCGATCAGGGCGACGCGTTTGCCGAAGTAAGCCGCTTGCGCGGCGCCTTTTTCACCGGCCGGACCGGAGCCGATGACCACGAGGTCATAATGTTTGGTCTCCATGAGGGAGGCGATATGCCGAACGGGGTTTAAGGAGACGATAGCGGCAATGTGTTTGCGGGAGAAGCAAAATATGGCCACGGAGACACGAAGGGCACGGAGTTTTTGACAGGATTAACAGGATGGACAAGATGAAGAGCGGAATGTGTGATGCGTAACTCGAAAATTTTGGCCGCAGATCAAAGGGCTTGAGGGAGCAAGCTAACGATGCTTCGCAAAGAATTTTATTGGGGTTTGGGGAAAAATTCGTTGACCGGGTGCGAATAAATCCGTTTCGTGGTGCGTCTGCCTGCCAGTTTCGTCTCACCAAAGGACGAATTGTGACGGGCTTTTAGTTTTTTGCCGCTTACTTATGTCCAAGAACGCTAAATCAAATACAGGCAAATGGATGGCCTTGATCGCGGCCATCCTCGGCTGGCTTTTCGACGGGTTTGAGATGGGGTTGTTCCCGTTGATCGGTCAACCGGCGCTGAAAGAGTTGCTGGGCGACGCGGCGGCGGCAGATGCGGGCAAGTGGTTTTCCATCATCATCGCGGTGTTTCTGATCGGGGCGGCGACGGGCGGAGTGTTGTTCGGCTGGCTGGGTGACCGCATCGGGCGGGTCAAGGCGATGTCCTTGAGCATCTTCACATACGCGATCTTCACCGGATTGTGCGGTTTTGCGACGGAGGCGTGGCACATCGCCGTGTTGCGGTTCATCGCTTCATTGGGGATGGGTGGCGAGTGGTCGCTGGGGGTGGCGCTGGTGAATGAGATATGGCCGGGCAAGTCGCGGGCGATCGTGGCCGGCCTTATCGGAGCGGCGGCAAATGTGGGCTTCCTGATGGTGGCCTTTTTGAGCATGGGTTTGATTGGGATGATCGACAGCATCCAAGGGGCGATGTTGTCGATGGGGCTCTCACAGAAGACGGTGGAGTATCTGTTACATAATTCGGCGTGGCGCTTCCTGATGATCTCGGGTGCGTTTCCGGCTTTGCTGATCTTCATGATCCGATTATTTGTGCCAGAATCGGAGAAGTGGGAGGAAGAGAAGGAGAAGGGAGGGACTTCGCATTGGGCGACACAGGATTTGATCGGTGTGCTGATCGGGTGTCTGGGTGCTTTGGTCATCATTTATGTGTGGTCACCGGCGGGGCCGGGCGGATGGGTGGCCGGCTTTGTCACGTTGATCGGTCTGGCGATCGCATTGGTGGGCTATCTGTATCCGGTGAAACGGTATCTGGAGCGCGCGATGGTGGCGGGTTCGATGACGGGCGAAGGAAAGGCGAGAATCATCAAGATGATGGTATTCGGTGCGGCGCTGGCGGGTGTGGCCTTGTTGGGCACATGGGGAGCGCTGCAATGGGCACCGCGTTGGGCAACGGAGCTGGCTGGCCCGGATGCCAAGTTTGCGAAGGAATGGACGCAGGTTTGGAGCTCGGTGGGGGCGATCGTGGGAACGATTTTGGCAGCGGTCTTGTGTGATTTCTTTGGGCGCCGGCCGGTGTATGCGTTTTTGTGCGCGGCCTCTTTGGGGTCGGCCTATTTCTTGTATCGCGATACAATGGTGTATGGGGACACATTCCTCTTTGCGGTGTTTTTGGCGGGCAGTGTCTCGGCGGCGTTCTATGGTTGGTTCCCGCTTTATCTGCCGGAACTTTATCCGACGAGTGTGCGGGCAACCGGGCAGGGATTTGCGTTCAACTTCGGCCGCATTCTGGCGGCAGTCGGCGGATTGCAAACGGCGACATTGATGAAGCATTTTGACGGCAGCTTCCCAGCTGCAGCGAAGACGATGGCGTTTATCTATCTGGTGGGGCTGGTGGTCATCTGGTTCGGACCGGAGACGAAGGGTAAGGAACTGCCAGAGTAGTTTGAGAAGGGGCGAGGTGAGAGGGGTGAGGGGCGGAATCGTTGCCATGGATTAGGCTTGGAGCGGGTGTGGCTCCTCCACTCTCCGGTCCTCTCCTCCATTTGCTGGAGTAGAGGGAGCTGAGTGCGTCAGCGAGCTTACACTCTTCTTGGAAGGAGCCTCCAACCCTGTCGCGGACGGGAACAATCTACCTTGGCAAATTGCGCGGAGGCGTGCTTACTCGTGGTCATAAGCCATGAAAACGCCATTCAGACTCGCTTTCACCTTCGCGATCATCTCCACCCTAATCTCAACGACGCTGGGTGCCGATGAGCGGGGCAAGCTCATTTTCTCGGATGATTTTGAGCGGAAGGAGTCGCAGGAGAAGACGGATGAGCCGGGGGACGGCTGGGGGACGAACAGCAAGAGCCGGGCAAAGGGGAACAAGCAGGTGGATCTGAAGGATGGGGCGATGCACATCTACATGCACGCGGAGGCAGATCATGCGGTGTCGGTGACGCAGCCGATGGAGTTCAAAGACGGGACGGTGGAGCTGAAGTTCATGCTGGAGGACAAGGCGGATTCGCTGGGGTTGAACTTTGCGGATTTGCAGTTGAAGGAGGTCCATGCGGGGCATCTCTTCAAGGTCACGGCGAGTGTGGACAAGGTGGTGATCGAGGACTTGAAGACGGGGAACATGAATCTGAAGTATTACGAGGCGCGCAAGGAGAAGAAGCTGACGAAGGAGGACAATGCGTTCATCGCGTCGCTGAGGAAGACGTTGCCGGTGAAGCTGGAGACGGGGAAATGGTATGGCATCCGCGTGCAGATCACCGGGGACAAGCTGGCGGTGGCGCTGGATGGAAAAGCGGTCGGAGAGTTCAGTTCCAAGGGGTTTGCGCACCCGACGAAGCGGATGCTGCGGCTGGCGGTGCCGAAGAAGGCGGTGGTGGATGAGGTGAGGATATTCAGGGGCAATTGAACCAGTCTGGCGATAGATGAATGCCGTCGTCGCGGATGTTTGATTGCACCAATTTTTTCTTTGCACGGAGAGCATAAGTTTAATAGATAGTTGGCGTAAGAAGGATGCGCCTTGAAAGCTGTAGTGTCAGTGTTGATATGTTTGATACTGCTTAGTTTGCCGACAAGCAGTCAGGCGCTAATTCAGCATTACACCGACAAGGCGGAATTTCTTAGTGCGACCGGAGCTTTCAGCAGCACAGGTACATTGCCGGATATAGGTGTGGCGACGACGCCAAGAGTGTTGGGAGGCATCATAGTGACGCTGGCTTCTGGAGCCACGCAATTGCACGTGGGAGGTACAGCCCAGCAGACTGACAGGATGAGCGGTGCGGAGGTATCCGTGGTGGGAAAGATGAACTTGAACCTGATGCCCGATGAACCGATCTACGCGTTTGGGTTTCATTTCGTTGAACCGGAGACAGACCCTTTGGGCAGTGGTCAGACATTCGTAGATTCCACGTTTGATATCACTCTGAAGAATGGGAGTACGGTGGTGGGCCGTTTCCAGTTCAATCCGCCGAACGACACGGAATGGTTCTTGGGACTGTCCAGCACCAAGCAGATCACGAACGTGGAATTGCGGGAAACTACAGGAGGCAATGACTGGGAGTTCCTTGGAGAAATGTATGTGAGCACCACGCCATCCACGGTGACGATACCGGAAACAGGTGATGTGCCGGCGGTGTTCGCTGGTTTTGACGCCGCCATCAAAGCCTATCTGGACGATGCGTGTTATCCAGGCATCACGGCGGCGGTGACGTATGATGGCAGATTGCTGTACCGGCGCAGCTACGGCTGGACGGATTATGCGCGCTCGGCACCATTGCATTACAACACACCGATGAAGCTCGGCAGCGTGAGCAAGCCGCTGACGATCACGCTGATCAAGAACCTGATTCGGGCCGGGCAATTAAGTGGCTCCCAGAAGATGGTGGATCTGCTGCAATTGACCCCGCCGGCCGGGATGACTTGGGTGCCGGGTTTCACAGACATCACGGTGGACCATTTGATGGGACATCAGGCAGGGTTCCAACGGTATAAGCCGGATGAAAATGAAGTGGGGACGGCCTTGAACCTGGGGCGTCCGGCGAATTTTATTGAGGTGCTTTCGTGGCTAGGGACGCAGCCGCTTCTGTTCACGCCGGGGGCAGACAGCATCTATTCCAATTTTGGCTATGGCGTGCTGGGAGCCATCAGTGAGGTCATCACGGGACAGCGTTATGAGAAAAGTGTGACGGAGATGATCGGGAATCCGCTGGGGGCTTATACGATCCGATCGCCTTCGGAGGAGCCATACACCACGCCGCCACCGCCCGGAGTCGTGCTGGCGACGACTTACATCAACAACGATGCTGCGGGCGGCATGGCTTCCTCGGCACCGGATTACTGCCGGTTCATGCGAGCGTTCCGGATGACGGGTGTGCCCAAGGCCAGTGCGACACCGGGCGGCGGCTTCTTTTATACTTTTTACGGGAGCGTGGATGAGGCGGCGACAGTGGCGCGCCAACGACAGACCGGCGGGCATGCGCTGGAGTGGGTGATTTTCTGCAATGACCGGGGATACAGTGACATCAGCGTGTTGGACAACAACGCGGCGACTCCCTTGCTCGCCATCGGCAGTTTTCCCAGCGGTGATCTGCATCCTTATCTGAACTGGAAGCTGGGGTGGTTCTGGAATAACACTCTGGGGGTGCTCAAACCTGGGGCTGGCGATACGGAGGACAGTGATAATGACGGTATTCCCACCTTGATCGAGTATGCGTTTGGGCGATTCCCGAACGCAGCCGACGGAACTCAGAGGGTATTCCAGCAAGGGGCAGGCGAGCGGACGGTGGAATTTGTGCGTTCTCCGGCGCGAGTGGATGTGGCTTATGACATCGAGTTCTCCGGTGATTTGATCAACTGGACCAAGGTTGCTGGAAGCGTGGGGGGAGCTGCTGCCGAGTCAATCAATCCCAGCGAGTGGTCGGTGAGTGAGACCGTGCAGGGTGCTGACCGGAAAGTAACGGTGACCGATCTGAGCAACGCTCCTGGCGGGCGGTTTTACCGGCTACGGCTGGTGCCCTAGTATAGAAACTGCAGAAAGGGAAATCCGTATGAAAAAACTGTCGATGAAGCAACTCGTGCCATTGGTGGCAGTGTTCATGGCCTTGACTGCCTGCAAGAAGAAGGAAGCGGAGCACGCGGCAAATACCCGGCCAGCCGTGAACACACAGTCAGCGGTAGCGGAGAGCAACCCACGTCCCAAGACGGACAGTGTACCGACGGAGCCAGTAGCGGTCAGGCCGACCGAAGAATTTTTCGAGGACTTCAGCTCAGCCACGACGGATCTGCCGCAGGGCTGGACAAGAATCGAGCGAGTGTTGCCGACTAAAATCAACCGGGAAGGCGGCAAACCGTATCTGGGCACGTCACTTAACCAACGGTGCGGCTGCCAACTGCCGTTGATGCCGCTGACGGGGGATTTTTATATCGAGTTCAGCATGACGGCGGCACCGGAGAAGGGGGCGGAGCCGAGCAAGCTGGAAGCCTTGCTGGAGGGGAAATCCGGGGTGAAGCCGATGGCCATGATGGTGGTGGAGAATGCGCAAGGATTTGAATGCACGTTGACCGGTGTGGAAGAGCCATCAAATTCGGTCTCAATGGCGGGACCCAAACCGCACAAGGTGCGGTTGGAGCGGCAAAGCGGCAAATTCAGCGTGCTGGTGGATGGTCAGGAGATGTTGGAGAAGGCGGCTGGGGCGGCGCAGAACTACACCGGCATGAAACTCTTCCTGTCAAACTCTGCTGTGAAGGTTTATAGCGTAAAGATGGGGCCGATGTGAGGGCGTGCGCAGTGAACCGGCAGCCTGGAGGACAGGCATGACGACCGAAGAAAAAATCCAACGGGATTGGACCATGGCCAGCCATTTGGCGGCCTTGGCCATTTTCATTGTGGCGCTGCCATTCGGGAACATCTGGGGGCCGTTGGTGGTCTGGCTCTGGAAGCGGCATGAGATTCCGGCGGTTGACGAGCATGGCAAGGCGGCCGTCAACTTTCATTTGTCAGTATTGATCTATTTGGCATTGGGGGCGGTGTTCTTGTTGTTCCCGTTATTTTTGCTTTCGTTCATTCCGTTCCTGGTGTTTATCACGGTGCCACTGATGTGGGTGATTTCCGGCATGGGGTCGCTGATGGTCATTTTGGAGGTCATCTTGAGCATCGTGGCCGGGATGCGGGCCAAGGATGGATTGCTATTCCGTTATCCATGTTCGTTGAGGTTGATCAAGTGAGGAATGCTACTCAATGACAGATGGCGAATGCCTCCGTCCAACAATGGTGGAAAAGCTGCGTGCGAAGTTGGTCATCTAATTTTGATTCTTCCGTCGCGATGCGACGGGGATTTCAATGCAGGCAAACAGCGGCTTGAAAAGCCGCTGCTAAGAATCTTTCGTGCCTAACGGCACGGGGTGGTTGGCTGGTTGGTGGCTGAAAGTGGATTTCTAGCGGGGCGGACAGATGGGGTTGATGAAGTGGAGTATTTTTCTTCAGAGAGGCGGATTTTTTTCAGCAATTTTCAGTTGAAGGGCGTTTTATGGTGTAACCTGCTGTGGGGCAACTGGTTGTGTGGTTTAAAAATATTTTCAGGAAAATGGGAGGTATGACAGCGGATGTCATACCTACTGATTTAGAGTGGGGGCATGAGAATGAAGTTAGAGCGAGAAACGGAGGAGGCGAAAAGGAAAAGTTTAGGTCGTCGAGGACGAGGACGAGAACGCCGCCGCCCCGACCTCCCGGCACGGGGTTCAGGACGATAAAAATTGGCAGGTTGATATTTGACCTGACCGGAGGGGGTGCCTACATTCCGCTTTCTGTTTTATGAAGATTTTGATTTGTGATCCGATTTCGCCAAAGGGTATCGCGCTTTTTAAAGAGCGCCCGGAGTTTGATGTAGTGGTGCTGGACAAGAAGTTGACGGAAGCTGACTTGCTGCCGCTGGTAGCGGATGTCGATGCCATCGTGGTGCGGTCGGAGACGAAGATCTCCAAGAATGTGCTGAACGCGGCGACCAAGCTGAAGGTGGTCGGCCGTGCCGGTGTGGGTGTGGATAATGTGGATGTGCCGTATGCGACGACGAAGGGTGTGATCGTCATGAACACGCCGGGCGGCAACACGATCACGACGGCGGAGTTGACCTTCTCGATGATCCTGAACCTGGCGCGCAAGGTGCCGCAGGCGCATGGCACGATGGTGGCGGGCAAATGGGATCGCAAGGCGTTCCAAGGGGTGGAACTCACGGGCAAGACTTTGGGCGTATTGGGCATGGGCCGCATTGGCGGTGAAGTGGCCAAGCGCGCATTGGCGTTCGGCATGAAGGTGCTGGCTTATGACCCGTTCCTGACGGAAGCGCGGGCGAAGGCCATGGGTGTGACCTTGTGCGGAGATTTGGACGACATCTACAGCGCGGCGGATTTCATCACGGTGCATATGCCGGTGACGGAGCAGACGAAGGGGATGTTGAACGCAGCGGCCTTCGCGAAGATGAAGCCGAATGTGCGGATCGTGAATTGCGCACGTGGTGAGATCATCGTGGAGGCGGACCTGCTGGCGGCTTTGGAATCGGGCAAGATCGCAGGTGCTGGCTTGGATGTGTTCGCGGAGGAGCCTTTGGCGGCGGATCATCCGTTCCGCAAGCATCCGGCTGTTATTCTGACACCGCATTTGGGCGCGAGCACGAATGAGGCGCAGGAGAAGTGCGGTATCGAAGTGGCGGAGGTCATCGCGGGTTACTTGCTCACGGGCGAGGTCCGCAATGCGGTGAACATGCCTTACCTCGATGCGAAGACGTACGAGCAGGTGAAGCCGTATCTGACACTGGGCGAGAAGCTGGGCAAGCTGATCACGCAACTGGCACCGGCGCAGGTGGATCGCATCCACATCACGTATGGTGGCAAGGCGCAGGAGTTGCCGAACATCGATCCAGTAACGCGAGCGGTGATCCAAGGTTTCCTGAGCAAGTCGTCGGTGAAGGATTTGAACAATATCAACGTGCGGAGCGTCGCATCTACGTTGGGATTGACGGTGGAAGAGAAGCGCTCGAGCGAGCCGGTGACGTTCAACGAGTGGTTGCACGTGCAAGCGTTTCAGGGCGAGAACAAACTGGTGTCGGCGGGCGGCACGTTCTTCGGTTCGCCAAACAATCCGCGGATCGTGCGGCTCTTCAGCCAGCCGGTGGAGATCGTGCCGAACGGGGTGTTGCTGTTGCTGAACAACAATGACCGTCCGGGTATTGTGGGGCATGTGGGCACGCTGCTGGGCAAGCACAAGGTGAATATCGCGAGCATGAGCCTGAGTCGGGATACGATTGGCGGGCAGGCATTGACGGTGCTGGGATTGGACAGCCTGCCGCCGCAGGAATTGCTGAATGAGCTGGAGAAAGATCCGGCTATCACGAATGTGAAAGTGGTAAATCTGTAAGGATAGAAGACATGAAACGTTTTAGCACATGGTTGATGGCGGTCACCGGTCTGGTGATGCTGGCCCAAGTCGCCCAGGCGGCGGCCCCGTTGTTTGAGGACAAGGTGGTGGCCAAGGGCAAGGGGGTGGAGGTCAAGCAGAGCGCGGTGGATGACGCCTTGATCGGCTTGCGGGCTTCTTTGGCCGCCCAAGGCCAGGTGTTGCCGGAGGCTGACCGTCCCCGGATCATGACGAACTTGGTGGAGCGCATGGTGATGTCCCAGCTTATCGTGGCGCGGGCCAATACGGAAGAGAAGGCCGAGGCCAAAAAGTTTGCCGAGAAGTTCGTGGAAGAAACGAAGAAACGGATGCCTTCTGAAGAGGCCTTCAAGCGCCGTCTGGAAGCTACGGGCATGAAGTATGAGACATTCGTGGCAAGGGCGGAAGAGGAAGCCTTGATCCGCAAGGTGGTGGAACGCGAGATCGCGGCCAAGATCACGATCAGTGATGATTCGGCGAAGAAGTTTTACGACGAGAACCCGAAGCAGTTCGATCAGCCGGAAATGGTGAGAGCAGCGCATATCCTGCTGGTGACGATGGATTCAACAACCCGCACGGAATTACCCGAGGAGAAGAAGAAGGAAAAGCGGGCGAAGATCGACCAGTTGCTGGTGCGTGCCAAAGCGGGGGAGGATTTCGCGGCCTTGGCGAAGGAGTTCAGCGAAGACATCGGCTCCAAGCAGAATGGCGGCGAGTACACCTTCCCGCGCGGGCGGATGGTGCCGGAGTTCGACGCGGTGGCCTTTACGTTGCTGCCGGGGCAGATCAGCGACATCGTGACGTCACAGTACGGATATCACATCATCAAAGTGCTCGAGAAGCTGCCGCCGAAGAAACTGCAACTGGCGGAGGTTTCCGCCCGGATCAAGGACGCATTGCTGGCACAGGAAACGCAAAAGCAGTTGCCGGATTATTACAAGAAGCTGAAAGAGGAAGCCGGGGTGCAGTTCTTCTTCGAGGAAAGCAAATAGGAGTGTGAAGCGACTGTTTACCATTTTGCTTATGACGGTGACCGCCGCGGCCTTGATGGGGGCGGAAGCGCCAATCCATGGCATCAAGGTGATAGACATCGATGGCAAGGAGCAGTCGTTGGGCGCGTACAAGGGCAAGGTGCTGCTGGTGGTGAATGTGGCATCGGAGTGCGGACTGACGACGCAATATGCGGGGATGGAGGATTTGTACAAGAAGTACAAAGAAAAGGGTTTCGCGGTGCTGGGTTTTCCGTGCAATGACTTCGGCGGGCAGGAGCCGGGAACGGAAAAGGAGATCAAGCAGTTCTGCCGGTCGCGCTATCAAGTGACCTTCCCGATGTTCGCGAAGATCAAAGTGGCCGGACCAGAGAAGCACGCTCTGTATGAGCAGTTGACGGGCAAGAGTTCACCATTTCCCGGTGAAGTGGGCTGGAACTTCGCGAAGTTTCTGGTGGGCAAAGATGGGAAGGTATTGAAGCGTTTTGATCCGGATACGGAGCCGGATGGGGAGGAAATCACGAGGGCATTGGAGGCGGCGCTGGGGGCGAAGTGAGCCGGTAAAAGTAAAACTTTTTGAGGTGAAAGCTTTACCTTCGTTCCATTAGTCCGCAAACTGCGTTCAGCAAATCAGCAGGATATATGTCAAAGGTTAAGCACATCGCTTTGTTCAAGTTTAAGCCGGAAGTGACCGAAGATCAGATCACGGACATCTTCGATCAGATTCTGAACGCTACGGAAGAGATCCCGGGGATCGAGGACTATGTGTCCGGCCCGAATAACAGCCCGGAAGGACTGAATCAGGGATACTCCCATGGTTTCGTCATCACTTTTGTGGATGCTGCCTCACGTGACGGCTACCTCACGCACCCGGAACACGAGAAGATCAAGCAATTGCTGCTGGCCAACGTGGATTCTGTGCTGGCGTTCGATTTCGAGCTGTAAGCTCAACCTTTCACCGCTTTGAACATCGCGAGACATTTCTCGCGTTGTTCACTGTGGTCGATGATACGTTTCACGTAGCCAGTCTGAGCAAAGAGGGGATATTCCCAGGGCTGGTGGATCACCGCGTTGGGAAGTGTTTTCAGCTCCGGCACCCATTGACGGACAAAGTCCCCGTTCACATCGAATTTCTCGCCCTGTGAGACAGGGTTGAAGATGCGGAAGTAGGGAGCCGCGTCCGTTCCGGTTCCCGCACTCCATTGCCAGCCGCCGTTATTGGCGGCCTTGTCGCCATCCACCAACTGTTGCATGAAGTAGCGTTCCCCGCGCTGCCAGTTGATGAGCAGGTCCTTCGTCAGAAACATCGCCACGATCATCCGCAGACGGTTGTGCATGTTGCCGGTGGCGTTCAGGCAGCGCATGGCGGCATCGACGATGGGGAAGCCAGTCATGCCCGCGCACCAGGCTTGGAAATGGGATTCGTTGTCGCTCCATTCCAGGCGATCATACTCGGGGCGAAACGCACCTTTGCTCACATGTGGGAAGTTGGCGAGGATCTGGGTGTAGAACTCCCGCCAGATGAGCTCGCTTAAGAACGTGTCGCAATTCTTGAGTTCCACCGCATTGGCACCGATACGGCGTTTTTCCAGCTCTGCGAGGATGGTGCGTATGCCGATGGTGCCGCAGCGCAAGTGCGGCGAAAGTTGTGAGGTGCCGTCGATCGCCGGGTAATTGCGCTGCTCCGCATACTTGTAGACGCTGTGCTGGAGGAAATTTTTCAAACGCTCCAAAGCAGCGCGCTCACCCGTAGCACCCAAGGTCTGCTGCGTTGGGAATCCCAAATCCTTCGGGTCTAAGGGCAGGGGATCGCAGACTATGTCAGGATACTTCTGCGTGGTTGCTTTGAGCTTGGGCTTTGGGGCGGGAACGGGCAGCGCCTTCCATGCTTTCGAGTAGGGCGTAAAGACCGTGTAGGGGTTGCCCGTTTTGGTGAGGATTTCTTTGCGCTCCCACACGACTGCGTCTTTGAAGATGCGCAATGGCGCACCAAAGGATTGCAACTCCTCGGCGATCTTATGATCACGCGCCTCGGTGTAGGGCTCGTACCGTGCGTTGCAAAAGACCGCCTCCGCCTTTAGCTCTCTTGCCAGTTGCGGGATCAAGTCCACTGATTTGCCCAAGCGGATGACTAAAGGGTAGCCCAGGTGCTCCAAATTCTTTCGTAGTGAATCGACAGAGTGCAGCAGGAAGGCGGCACGGGCGGCACCGACATCCGGCCCGGTCTTGAAAGCGTCTTCCAAAATGAAGACCGGGATGACCGTCTCGGCGAGCCGTGAAGCTTCATACAAGGCGGTGTTGTCAGTGATCCGCAAATCCCGGCGGAACCAATGGATGACCCTTTTCACTGCGGCGAAGCTAACACAGGTTTTGACGCTGACAAATCTTTGAGCCCGACTTGCCCAGATCAGGTGAGCGAGTTAGGTTCGACGCGAACAAAGAGATTCACATGAAAGCTGCTTTTATCCACGAAACCGGCCCGGCGGAAAAGATCATCTACGGCGATCTGCCGGTTCCCGAACCGTCAGGTTCGCAAGTGCGGCTCAAGGTGGGAGCGGTCTCGGTGAACCCGATCGATACCTACATCCGGGCGGGCTTGGTGCCGTTCAATCTGCCCAAGCCTTTTGTCGTCGGGTGTGATGTCGCAGGCGTGGTGGAGGCGGTGGGACCAGAGGTGAAAACGCTGCGGGTGGGCGATCGGGTTTGGGGCACGAATCAAGGTGTGCTCGGGCGTCCTGGCACATTCGCCGAGCAGATCGTAGTGGATGAATGCTGGCTGTATAAAACACCAGCGAATGTGAAGGATGAAGATGCGGCCGCGATCGCGCTGGTCGGCATCACGGCGCATCTGGGGCTTTTCCGCGAAGCGAAGTTGCAGGCGGGTGAAACGATTTTCGTGCGTGGTGGCACGGGTGGGGTGGGGTCTATGGTGGTCCAGATGGCCAAGGCCGTAGGGGCGCGAGTGATTACTACCGCCGGCAGTCCGGAGAAGGCGGCCTTGGCCCGTGAATTAGGCGCGGAACATGTCATCGAGTATCGCGCGCAAAAACTTGATGAGGAATTGAAGAAGCTTGCACCTGCTGGTGTTCAGGTCTGGTGGGAAACGCTGCGTGAACCGGACTTTGACCTGGCGGTGGCCAATCTGGCATCACGTGGCCGGATGGTGCTCATGGCTGGTCGCGAGGCCCGCCCGCCTTTTCCAGTGGGGCCGTTCTATGTGAAGGGTTGCTCGCTCTACGGCTTTGTCATGTTTGCCGCGCACCCGGATGAACAACGTCAATGCTCCGTGGACATCAACCGCTGGTTGGCTGAAGGCAAACTTAAGTCGCGCATCGACCGTATCCTGCCGCTGTCCCAGACGGCGGAGGCTCATCGTCTGCAAGAAGAAAGCACGGTGCAGAAGTCCGGTGCGTTGGGCGGGAAGATCGTGCTAAAGCCGTAAGTTTCGTCGGTAAAATTTTTTGAACACTTGGCCGGTCCAGTTTGTCTTTCGGTTTGAAACCATGTTTTCAAGCCATGAACAAACTACTCGTACCACTGCTAACGTTGTCGCTGGTTGCGACGATGCTGCCGGTGCGCTTGTCGTTTGCGCAAGCGCAGCCTGAATCCAAGCCGGCAGAAACATCCATCTTCAAAGACAAGAAACTGGAAGAAGCCGTCCGCCAGTATGTCTTTGAGAAACAGAACACCACCAAACCTATCACGGCAGCGGATGTGGCCAACTTATCTGTCATCAAGGCCAAAGGGGCTGGCATCACCGATCTGAGCGGTCTGGAGCACTGCAAAAAACTGGCTTCGCTGGAATTAGCCGACAATCAGATCAAAGACCTGACACCCATCAAGGGGCTGGCGATGATCCAGTTGTTGGACCTGGCCAATAATCAGGTGCAGGACATCTCGCCGCTCGCAGGCGTCAGTGCCCTGCAGTATATTGAACTTACCGGCAATCAGGTCAGAGACCTCAAGCCGTTGTCCACCTTGAACAATCTGGCATCGGTCTATCTGTCGAACAACCAGATCGCTGACATTTCACCTTTGTTTGGCCTGCCGCGCTTGACTTCGCTCTATCTGGACCAGAACCAGATCACCAGTATAGCCGGGATCAATAATCTCAAGCGGTTATCCTCATTGTCACTCAGCCGGAACCAGATTGCTGATGTCTCACCATTGAACGGACTGACTGGCCTTTATCATCTATTTTTGGAAGATAACCGGATCAGCGACCTCGCTCCGCTGTATGAAATGGCTAAGAAAGATCATGATGGTGAGAAGCGTTTCTCACCTTTCATCAACCTCTATCTGAAAGGCAATCCGCTCAAAGCCAGTGCCCGCACGCAGTTGAGCGGGCTGAAAGACTTTGGCGCCCGCGTTTACAACTAACCAGATTCACATGCTCAACATCGGTGCCGGTACGAGGAAAGCGTGCTGCTCGATGAGGCTGTACACGCCGTTCCATGAAAGATACTGCGTGAGATACACGACGAACACGTAGAAGAACGCGACCGGCAACGCTGCCAAGCGACCGAGAAACCGGAAAAAGAAATGGCGTGGCTGTTCATGCTTAATGGCGCGGCCAACTGCCCAGCCACAGAGCATCCGTGCCGGGAAGATGAACACCACAAAAAGCAAGCTGGGCAGCCACGCGATCTCTTTGGGCGGGAACTCGATCTTCAGCAGATACAACGGAATGGAAAATAGCAACGTGACAAGCAGTGCTGTCCAGAACGCGATCGGCGCCTGACGGAACAGTTGCCGGATCTTCTGCAATTCAAACATCGCTGCGAAACGGTTTTCCATGGCGTAATGCACCTGCAAGAAGGGCAGGTACATGGCCACGAGCAACAGCAAACCACCGCCGACGAGACTGATGAGGAAAGCCAACCCTGCTGGTGTGTAGCTGGCAAAAATCAGTATGCTCACGGGAACGATCAGCCAGACCAACCCACCAAGAAATCCAAAGGCACCGAGCTTGAAGTAATAGCCGAGCCGCAGATCCACGAGGTAGTCCATAACGGCCTTTTGGATGCCGCTGAACTTGTCTTCCTGCTTCAGCCATTTGAAAAAGCGGATAGGTGCTGGCCAGAAGAAGTGGCGCAACTTGCCGCCCCGCAGGCAGGCCCAGAGGATGTGGCCGAGTGTCAGGAACGTGACAAGGTAGAGCGCGATGCGCCAGCCGATGGCGACCTTGCTGCCGCTCGCGATGAGCTCTGCATCCTGCCACATGCCGGAGACGAACCGGGCCGGCCAGATCATCAACCAGGAACCGAAAACGATACGGCCAAAGATGGCAGCCTTCCGCACGCCCACGAAACCATCCCGCAGCCGCTTAGTCCGGGCCACCCGGCCGCTCACCTCCAGCAGATAACCCAAGCTGAGAAAGTTGAGGATTGGGATCACCGAGAAGACCGCCAAGGTGACGATCAATGTGATAGCCCCAAAAATCCATTCGATAGTGGAACCGATCCAACGGAAGATCCGCGCGATGAAGTTACGCAACCGGGCGATGAAGCCCAAAGGCGGGCTCGCCTGTGGCAAGGCGGTTGCCTCAGGCACCAGAGCAGTTTGTTGCACAGGCAGTTCTATCGTTCCATTCATCAACCAGTTATGAGTATGACGTCTGGGAAACCCGGCGGTTACGGCTTAATGCACCAGCTATAACGGCATTTGGCCAAGGTGTCGCCTCCAAAGATGATCAAATTTGGTAACCAAAAGCCAGGCGGGACGTCATCAGTGCTGAACCGGGAACATCCGTGATGCCGAAAAGTTCTGTTTGTCAGATGGCACCCGCGGATGGATAGTGGATGGCATAAGTATTACCCCGGCTCGTAAATGAACGAAAACAAGCCGACAAACTCGCCTGCGACCAGCCGCTTCGGCAACTGGCGGATGGTGGCGTTCATCGCCATCTGTCTGGCGCTGGCGGGCAATTACCTGCTGCCTCTCTGGCGCAGCAAACCTCTTCCCGCACCGAAGAATTTCAATGCCGCTCTGCAGAAAGATTCCGGTTTTGCCCCCATCGTAGCGAAGCTGGATGATGCGTTTGAGCAGGAATGGCGGCAGGTCAAACTGCAGCCAGCTCCCTCGGCTCCCGCGCTGACGATTGCGCGGCGTCTGTCCTTGGGGTTGACGGGCACCTTGCCTTCACTGGAGGAGATCCGCGTCCTGGAGCAGCAACCGCCTGAACAGATGGTGCAATGGTGGTTGACCAAGCTTTTTGAAGACCGCCGCTTCAGTGATTATCTGGCCGAACGTTTTGCCCGGACGTATGTGGGAGTGGAGAACGGACCTTTCCTGATCTATCGGCGTCATCGTATGGTGGACTGGCTCAGTACGGAGATTCAAAAGAACCGGCCTTACAACGAGATCACCCGCGAATTGATCGGTGCCAACGGCATCTGGACCACGCAGCCCGAGGTGAACTTCATCACGGTGACGGTGGATCAGAACGACAAGAAGCGGGGGCCGGATGAGATAAAACTCGCAGGCCGAGTTTCCCGCGCATTTCTCGGTGTCAGATTGGACTGCGTGCAGTGTCACGATGATTTCATGGGCGGTTCATGGGAGCAGAAACATTTCCACGAGCTGGCGGCCTTTTTTGCCCCGGCGGAGATGTCCTTGACCGGGGTGCGGGATAATAAAAAGAAGAAGTATGAGTTTCGTTACCATGGCAAGATGGATGAGCAAGTGGTACGACCCCAGGTGCCGTTCAAGAAAGAGCTGCTGCCCAAAGAAGGTGACTTGCGTGACCGGCTAGCCACGTGGGTGACGCATCCGGAGAACATGGCCTTTGCCCGCACCACGGTGAATCGCATCTGGGCACTGATGTTCAACCGGCCGTTGGTGGAGCCGATCGATGACATCCCGTTGGAAGGCAAGTATCCGCCGGGCATGGATATCCTTGCGCAAGATCTCGTGGCGCATAACTACGACTTGCAACGGCTCATCCGCCTGATCGCCGCTTCGAAGGTCTTTCAGTTGGACAGCACGACGCGCGATAATGAACACCATGTGACCGAGGCGCATGAGAAGCTGTATGCGAGCTTTCCGGTGACCCGTCTGCGACCGGAGCAAGTGGCAGGCGGCATCATCCAAGCATCCTCGCTGCGGACCATCGATGCGGAGGCGCATGTCTTTTGGCGCATCAACCGCTTCTTTCAACAGAGTGATTTCGTCAAGCGTTACGGCGACATCGGTGAGGATGAGTTCAATCAACGGAGCGGGACGATCCCGCAACGGCTCCTGATGATGAACGGCAAGCTGGTGGATGAACGCTCTGACGAGAACATCGTGATGAACGCTTCGACACGTATCGCCTCACTCGCGCCTGATGATGCTTCCGCCGTGGAGACAGCTTACCTCTGCGCTCTGACGCGCCGGCCTACGGCAGCCGAGCAGAATCACTTTGTAGAATTGTTGAAAGGCATCAAGGGCAAGGCGAGATTCAGGGTCATGGAAGATCTGTATTGGTCCTTGCTGAATGCCACCGAGTTTTCCTGGAACCATTGAGAAAGCGTGACGATATGATTTCACCAGAGATGAATCCGGGGTGTGGCACGATGGATCACTTTTCACGCCGGACCTTGTTGAAGGCGGCGGGCTTGGCGGGACTTACCTGGCTTACTCCGCTCGGGCAGATCCTGGCGTTGGAAGCGGAGAAGAAAAAGGAGACGCGGGCGCAATCGGTCATCGTGCTGTGGATGCAGGGTGCGCCGAGCCAGTTGGAGACGTTCGATCCGCATCCGGGTTCGCCGATCGCCTATGGTACGCGGGCCATCAAGACTTCTTTGAAAGATGTGCAGGTGGCGGCTGGTCTGGAGCAGACGGCCGGGATTTTATCGGACATGGCGTTGGTGCGTTCGGTAGTGAGCAAGGAAGGTGATCACGAACGGGCCACGTATAACATGAAGACGGGTTATCGCCCGAACCCGACGATCTTGCATCCGGCTATCGGTGCCATCATCGCACATGAGATGCCCGATCAAAAGATCGAGATACCTACGCACATCTCCATCTTGCCGGGGCAATGGCCGGCTCGGGGTGGGCATTTTGGTGCGGCTTATGATGCCTTCAAAACCAATGATCCGGCGGGATCATTGCCTGATCTGAAGGCCAAGGTGGATACCAAGCGGCAGGCGGAACGGATGAAGAGTGTCGATGTGGTGGAGCGCGCGTTTCTCCAAGGTCGCCAGCCCGATTTCGATGCCACCAAGACGTTGCATCAGCAGACGATGCAGAAGGCCGCGAACATGATGACCTCGGATCAGGTGAAGGCGTTTGATGTCTCGCAAGTGCCCCTGGCCGAGCGCCTGGCGTATGGAGACACGGCGTTTGGTCGCGGTTGCCTCGCGGCGGTCCGATTGGTGGAGCGGGGGGTGCGTTGTGTGGAGGTGACCTTGAATGGCTGGGATACGCACACGAACAATCATGAAGGGCAGGGCAAGCTGGTGAGCATATTGGATCCGGCCTTGGCTGCGCTGATGACGGATCTGAAACGCCGCGATCTGCTGGACCGCACCATCGTGCTATGGGGCGGGGAGTTCGGTCGTACGCCCAAGCTGAACCCGCTTGAAGGGCGTGATCACTGGCCGCATGCGTTTACCATAGCGATGGCGGGTGGTGGCATCCAGAGCGGGCGCGTGGTAGGTTCGACTGATCCCAAGGGTGAAAAGAAAGAACCGCAGAACCCGGTGCTGGTGGAGGATATCCACGCCACCATTTTGCATGCACTAGGTATCAATCACGAGAAGGAGATTGTCACACCCATCGGGCGACCGATCGCATTGAGCGAAGGCAATGTCATCAAAGAATTGCTGGCGTAGTTTTTTAAGGGTGCTGCATCTCGAAGCGGTCGCGAGTGCGGCAATACCAATGCGGTGAGGCCATGCGTCCGATGATGTGCAGGTCCTCACTCTTTATCCGCAGCTTCGCGGTGTCCACCAAGGTGTCCCGCACGTGGGCGCGCTTGATCACGCCGATGACGACACGGTTGTTGCCGATCTGTAAGGTGCCCCATTCCGTGCATTCAAAGCTGGCAGGAGATTCCGCGATGCGCGGCGGCTTGACGGTGAGGGAAGGAGCCGCAGTTAATCCGGCCAAGGTCATTTCATTCTCGCCGTAGGGAAGGGCGGTAGCACACTTGTTCATGGCCTCGGCGATCGGTTCATCCACCAGGTTTACCACGAACTCATGGGTCGCGCGGATGTTGCGGGCAGTGTCCTTGGGGGTGCCATCATCGCGGTCGGCGGGTGCAAAAGCGACGATGGGCGGTTCATCACCCAAGATATTGAAGAAGCTGAAGGGAGCGGCATTTACTTTGCTGTCAGGACTCAGGGTGGTGACGAGGGCGATGGGGCGCGGTGTGATGAGGCTGGCGAGGATGGCATAAGCGCGTTCTTTGTGGGCTCCTTCAAAATCGAAAAGCATGGGAGGATTATGGTGCAGACTTGGCAGTTGCACAAGATTGCCAGTGCTTGGGGAGATTCGGTATGCTGCCGGTATGCGTTTCCTCCGTGGATTGTTTTTGGCCCTGACGCTTTCCGTGCAAGCAGCGGAAAACGTTTCCGTAATTGTCTATGGCAGCACACCCGCAGGCATCGCAGCGGCCATCGGCGCGGCGAAGGACGGGGAGAATGTTCTGCTAGTCGAGCCGACACCTCGCATCGGCGGATTGCTGACGCATGGCTTGTCACATACGGATTACCATGTGTTTGAGGGCATCACGGGCACTTACCTCGATTTTTGCAAACGGGTCGAAGCGTATTACCGCAAGACCTATGGCGAGAATTCACAGCAGTTGAAGGATTCCTTCCGTGGGGCGCATGGCGAGCCGAAGGTGAACCTGATGATCATCGAGCAGATGGTCGCTGAACAGTCGCGCATCACCGTGAAGAAGCAATGGGTATTAGCTGCGGTGAAGATGAGCGGAACGGGTGAAGGGCGCAGCATCGAATCAGCCACTTTCACTGACGACCAAGGCAAACGGCATGAGGTGCAGGCCAAGGTGTTCATCGATGCTTCCTACGAAGGCGACCTGATGGCGGCGGCCAAGGTGAAATATCATGTGGGGCGTGAAGGCAAAGATGTCTATGGCGAAGAACTGGCTCCAGAGAAGGGTGATGGCCAGTTGCAGGGCTACAATTTCCGCTTCTGCATGACGCAGAATCCGACGAACCGCGTGCTGCCCAAGATGCCGAAGGGTTACACACGTGAACAATTCGCGGGCGTTCTGGAATTATTCGCCACAGGCAAACTCAAGAAGGTATTCGGCTACAATGAGGCAAATATCTACAAGGCGCACATCCCGCCGTTGCCGAACGGCAAGCATGACATCAATGACCAGTCACGTGGCTTGGTGCGGCTGTCACTCCCGGGGGATCAACTCGCCTGGCCGGAAGGCGATGCCAAGGTGCGACAGGGGATCTACGATTATCATCTACTGTGGAACTTGGGGCTGCTCTATTTCTTCCAGAATGACCCGGCGGTACCAAAGCACCTGCGCGAGGAAGCGCTCACCTGGGGCTTGTGTAAGGATGAGTTCGTGGAGACGGATCACATCCCGGGTCAAATCTACGTGCGTGAGGCGCGGCGCATGATCGGCATGCATGTCTATACGCAGAACGACACGCAGCACGCGCCGGGTGATGCGCGGGGCATCCTGCATACGAATGCCATTGCGCTGGGTGAATACACGCATAACTGCCACGGCACCTTGCATGAAGGTTCGCATTTCGGCGGCAAGCATACGGGTGAGTTTTATCAAGCCACACCGCCTTATCAGATTCCTTACGGTGTGTTGTTACCCAAAGATGTGAAGAACCTGCTGGTGCCGGGGGCGATGAGTTCTTCGCATGTCGGTTTCTGTGCGTTGCGTTTGGAGCCGATTTGGACCTCACTTGGTCAAGCTTCCGGTCACGCGGCGGCGATGGCGGTGAAGGCGAAGTCAGATGTGCAAAGCGTTAACGTGCCGAAGCTGCAACGGCGTCTGCATGAGGTTGGTTCGGGAACGATTTTTACAATGGATGTGCCGCCGGGACATCCTGATTTCGCGATGGTGCAATGGTGGGGCACGGCGGGTGGCTTGCACGGGCTCGCGCCGATGCCGGATAAACCGGGTGCGCGTGGCAAGAAGATCATCAGCCAATACCATGAGAATTATCCGGGTCACGAAGTGGGACTGGACAAGGTACTCGATCCGGAACTTGCTGCGCGTTGGCTGAAGCTCGCCACGAGCTTGGGGATCAAAGTGGATGCCCTTAAAGCAGACGGCAAGCTGACCCGTGGGGAATGGCTGCGGGCGGTTCATAAAAAATCGTCACGGCCATAAAATATTTCGCTTCTCCGGGTTGCAGATTCTTCGTACGCGAGTAGATTGCGTGCGTGTTAGATCCACAGCCACAGCAAATCAATTTGCCAGCTACCGGTCATAAGCCGGGCAGCGTGTATTGTGGCGTCTCATTGCACCGCCTCTCGGCCTTCCGCGCTGCCGGGAGCTGACGAATCCATACGGGTTTACCTCAGCTCCCTTCTCTAACGTATCACTTGGTTTCTTTTGCAAAGACCGGATGTCACCGGGCTTTGCGTAATCTCTCATATGGAAAAATTGTATCATGAAATTGATCGTATCGGAGCGGGATGCACGGCGGTTGAAGCTGCTGATCCAAGCCCGCAAGCAAGGTAGAAACGGAGTCTCCGCCGAGAATCTGCATCGGCTAGAGCATGAATTGGAACGTGCACAGGTGGTGCCGGATGAAGAGTTGCCGGAAGATGCTGTGGCGATGGATTCCACAGTGGAACTGGAGGATATCCGGAGCGGGGAATTGATGACCTACACGCTGGTCTTTCCCGAGCGGACGGATATCACACGGGGCTATGTCTCGGTGCTCGCACCCTTGGGGACAGCCATACTGGGCTATCGCACGGGTGATGAATTCGAGTGGCCGGTGCCGGATGGAACACTGTTCCTGAAGGTGCGTCAGGTCACCCGACCGCAGCCGGTGGCAGCAAAACGGCAGGAAACCTATCAACTGGCGAAAGGATGATCATGACTACTACAATCGATAGGATTGATCATGTGGCGTGGGTGCGACGCGGCAACAGCCGTTGGATCGTGCATCATGGTCTGGGCAAGAATGCGCAGGCGTATATGGATCATCTGCAAGAGAATGATCCACAGCGCTTGGCGATCTCCTGTCGCAATGCGTACCTGATGGTGCAGCAGGCTGATCCGATGGAGGATCCAAAGCCGTGGTTTTACACGGGGCTGTTCACGCAGGTGAAACCGGAGGAGGCCAGGACTTATCTGGCCAATCACTGGTTGATCGCGATGTGTGTGGGCCTGGCGGATACGCCGGAAAAATCATTGGTCAAGCTGGATGCGGTGAGCGAGCTAACCGTGGAGAAGATCCGGCGGATACGTGAGGCAGTGGACCGGTTGCCGGTGGATGAGTGATGGACACAAGCGTGAGCTGCGTAAAAGTGGCTCACGCTTTCTTTGCTTATTTACACTCCCTTTCCCCTCATCCCGGCCTTCTCCCTTGGGGAGAAGGGGTAACATCTCCAGCGCTCTTGTTAGTTTGGCCGCTGTCGGGCTGGAGATGGTCAATGCTTCGGGGGCAATATGACGATGCCGTATTGGGGGGCGACGGCGAGGAGTTTTTGTATCTCTGAGGGCGAAGGAGGCAATGGCTCTGCGTAGGGCGAGGGGAGTTCGGTGGCGAACTCGGCCATGAACTTGTCGAACCCGGCAGGCACGCATTGGATGAGCATGCGGGCGGGAGCGGTGCTGTTGTTCTTGAAGGCGTGCGAAGTGTTGCGCGGGATCTGCACGAAGGTGCCGGGTGTGCCGATGATGGTTTTGTCTTCCACGGTGAAGGTGATCTCACCGGCGAGCACGTAGAAGGATTCTTCTTCGCGCGTGTGATAGTGCGGGGGAGGTCCGCCGCCGGGAGGGACGGTGGCTTCGGCCAAGCAGTAGGCACCGCCGGTTTGCTCGCCCGTGGCCAGCATCACGTATTTGTCGCCCACGGCGGAGAAGGTTTTGCCTTGGCCGGCGGATTGGTGGAAGAGATGGGCGGGAGTGTTCATAACACTGGCAAGCAGTTGGGCAAGGTACAGTTCATCTAAAGCCGGGAGGAGGGCCCATCATCATCTGCATGCTTAATGAGTCTAATGCTTCGTCCAGCAGTGGTAGTGAGGACACCGGCCAAAGTTCGATTTCCAAAGTGTCGCAGAGCGGTTGCAAGGCGGGCAGTAAACGCGATCCGCCGATAAAAATCTTTGAGGGCCGAGCTTTGGCCATAAGGAGCGATTTTACCAATGTCTGTCCGGCGGCTTCACTGGGAGAGAGCGCGCCACTGGTCATTTCCATGCCAATCACCAAGCCGCGTTTTTTCTCAACCAGCAGGCCGAAACGGCCAAAGCAAAGCCGCCCGTTTTCGAGGAATGTGCCGCCAGGCAGCAAGGTGCAATCGAACTCGCAGGCGAGATCTGGCATCCGTTTGAGAGAACGGAGTTCTGCAAGCTGCGCAGGTGAAGCCTTGAACGGCTCCAAATCAGGCACAGGTGGAGGTAATAGCGGACGCCAGTCGAGGTCTTTCAGAGTCAGAGGACGGTCTGGCAAATTGGCCGGAAGGAAGGGGATCTCCGTGGCGGCGCGATGATCAAAAAGGTCGAGATGCTGTTCGAATAATCGGCAGAAAGCCGTCAGGCGTGGGAGATCGGCCAAGAGCTGTTCAGCCTCGGCCTGATTGATATGCCAAGGAAGCCAGCCCGGTTCGGATGAGGCAAAGAGCGGCCAGACGAGGCCTTTGCCCGCAGGTTTGAAGCCGGCGGTTTTGAGTTTGGCCAGATCTTCCTTGGCGAGTTCACGTTTGGCAACGAACTCAACCTTCAGACAATCCATGCCTTCGATGGTATTGATGTCTTCGGGGTTGGGGTTATCGCTCAACATGCCCAATATCCAACTCACACCGCCGCGCCGATAAAACACCGCCGCGTACACTTCGTCTGCATTGCCCAAGACATGACCGATGCGGATTTCCCCGGTGACTGGATCAATCAGGCCGACAGGGTCGCTGTCCGCAGCAAACTCCCAAGGTGCAAGTGCATAATATTCACTTACTGCGGCGAGCAGGGCAGTCAGGGTTTCCGGGCTTACAGGTGGTGCCGGCGCGGTTTGTGATTTGGGCATGATGCAAATGAGTTTAGTTTTGCTCAAACGTCCTTGGTTGGTTTCTGAACCGTGAGCATTTGAACGTTGAAGCGGCGTAAAAGCCGCGCTCCTGCCGGATGGGCTTTTGGCCGCATCCGGCAGGGTTGTGTAATTTTATGCTTTGGCGGCAGGAGCTGCAGTGTGCACCGGATTGGCGCGGCGTTCGGTGATGGAGGTCAAGATGTCCGCGATGGCTTCGCTGGTCGGCTTGGTGCCGATGTTGCCTTTGCCGTGGAGGCGGACGGCGACGCTGTCGTTTTCCAACTCGCGGGTGCCGAGGACGAGCATGGTGTGCACGCGGGATTGTTCGGCGTTCTGGATCTTGGCCTTGATGGGCTCAGCGCCGAAGTCGCCATCCACACGGACCATCTTGCCGCGGAGTTCGTTCACGATGGCTTTGGCGTGGCCGACGAGGCGCTCGTCGTCGCCAATGGTGATGACGCGGACTTGATCGGGGGCCATCCAGAGCGGGAAGTTGCCCGCGTAATGTTCGATGAGGAAGCCGATGAAGCGCTCATGCGTGCCCAGCGGGGCGCGATGGATGCACAGCGGCGTCTTGTTCGTGTTGTCGCGGTCCTTGTAGGTGAGGCCGAATTTGGCGGGCACGGCGAAATCCACCTGGTTCGTGGCGATGGTGAATTCGCGACCGATGGCGCTCCAGACCTGCACGTCGATCTTGGGCCCATAGAACGCAGCTTCATTCGCAACTTCCACAAAGTTGATGCCGGACTCGACGAGCACCTTGCGCACCATGTCCTCGGTCTTCTTCCACAGCTCGGGCTCATTGACGAACTTCTCGCCGAGGCGCTTGGGATCGTGCGTGCTGAAGCGCATCTGATACTTCTCCAGTCCGAAGATCTTGAAATATTTCAGATACATCTCGTTCACGGCGCGGAACTCGTCGGCGAACTGTTCCTCGGTACAATAGATGTGCGCGTCGTTCATGTTCATGGAACGCACGCGCATGAGGCCGAACAATTCGCCGGACTGCTCGAAGCGGTAGCAAGTGCCGTATTCCGCGAGGCGGAGGGGCAGGTCACGATAGCTCTTGGGCTCTGCCGCAAACACGCGATGGTGATGCGGGCAGTTCATCGCTTTGAGGTAGTAGCGCGAACCGAACTGTGCGCGGCTGTTCTCTAGCTGAGTTAATTGCTCGGTAAGCTCTTTTTGCTTCGCCTCCACCATTGAGTCAGGATTTTCCCCGCCAATCGGCCGGTGGATGTGTTTGCCGGGATTCAAGGATTCAATCTGCCTTTGGATATCAGAGATTTCACCTTCAAGCTTGGCATGTCCATCACGCTCAGCGGCACCCTCAAAGAATTCCATCGCTGGAAACATTGAATCCGCATAATACGGCAAGTGCCCGGAGGTCTTGTACATCTTCTCACGGGCAAGGTGCGGCGTCTTCACGCGCACGTAGCCGGCGGCAAACTCAGTTTCTTTCGCGAGCTTTTCCAGCTCTTCTACGATGGCGGTGCCTTTCGGCAACCAGAGAGGCAGGCCGGGGCCAGTGAAATCCGCGTCCATGGCGAAGAGGCCCATTTCCTGGCCGATCTTGCGGTGGTCGCGCTTCTTCGCCTCTTCAATCATGTTGAAGTAGGCTTCCATCTCCGTCTTGTTCTTGAAGGCGGTGCCGTAGATGCGCTGGAGCTGTGGGTTCTTTTCATCGCCTTTGTAGTAAGCGCTGGCCACGTTCGTGAGCTTGAACGCGCCGATGTTGCCCGTGCGCATGACGTGCGGTCCGGCGCAGAGGTCGATGAAATCACCGTTCTGGTAATAGGAGATCGCTTCGCCTTCCGGGATGCTGTTCAGCAGGTCCAGCTTGAAGGTGCTGACGGTGCCGCGTTCGGAGAGTGCGCCGAGACGGCCGCTCTGGGCGTCCTTGATGGCTTGCTCGCGGGTGACGACGATCTTCTGGAAGACGTTGTTCGCTTTCGTCTCCTTCTTCATCTCCGCTTCGATGGCGGGGAAATCTTCCGGGGTGATGCGGTGATCGAGGAGGACATCGTAGTAGAAGCCGTTCTCGACGGGGGGGCCGTAGGCGAACTGGGCGTCCGGCCACAGGCGCAGAATGGCGGTGGCGAGCACATGGGCGCAGGAGTGCCGGAGGCGCTCCAGATCGGACATCTTGTTGCGTTCGTCGAGAGTCTTACGTTCGTCTTGCATATAAAATTTTTAACCGCAGATGGGCGCAGATAAACGCAGATAAAGGGATCTCCTTTTGGCTGCCGCTTGTCTGTTTCTCGTCCACATAAAAATCGGTAAGTTCAGAGTATACTGGTTCAGGTGTGTTTGGAAAGGATGACGCGTTCCCATTCGAGGCGACGGTGTTTGAAGTTGAGAATCAAACCCAGTTGCAGTTTGGAGATATGCAGGTAGTTCAGGACCTGGCCACGCTCGTGATCGGTGATGCGGTCGATGACTTTGGCATCAATGAGGATTTTGCCGTAAGCGATCAAATCCGGGATGAACGTGCCGACATTAACACTTTTATAAAGGATGGGGAATTTCCGCTGCTGCTCAAACGGGATGCCGCGCAAACCGAATTCGACAACCAGCGCGTTCTCATATGGTTTTTCGTGGATGCCGTGGCCGATGCCGTTGAGGACTTCAAAGGCGCAGCCGATGATTTCGTGGGTTTCCTGCCTGAAGGGGTAGGCATCACCACGGCCATCATCGAAATCTGGTTGTCTATCTGCGCTCATCTGCGTCTATCTGCGGTTGAACTCACTTCTATAAATAAAAACGCCTCGAACCGGGCAGGTTGAGGCGTTGGCGTTCGGGTGTTATTCCCAAACGCCTAAATCGTCGTTGTCGTGGTCAGGCCACAGATCATGTTGGGCGGAAAGTAGGGGAATCCGGGATGGGGGCCAAGTTCAAAGTTCGGAGCTTAATGGAGGCAAGGTTTCATGGGAGCGCCTGATTGCTTTTCCTAGGCCGATTGGTTGACGGGAGTTGATGCAGGTGGGGGACTATCCGTGCTCCAAGGCATGAAGGAATTTCGGATGGACGGTTTTCAGCGAAATCAGGCTGGCTTTGCTCAGGGACATTGCTGCCGACGAGACGTCGGCGCTCCATTACTTGGGGAGGACGAACTTCAGGAGGCGGTCGATCCAGCGGGCTTGTTGGGCGTCTTCGCCGCCGTGGGATTTGAGTTCCTGAATCTCGGGCTTGGCGATGTCTGAGTAGTAACTTTGCACGGGGCTGGGGCGTCTGGAGGGGGAAGCGGGTGATGGCTTGGCTTTGGTGGTGACGGATTGGGTGCGGAGTTGGTTGAGTTCGCCGACGTCGAGCCAGTAGCCGTTGCAGTTGGGGCAGGAATCGACCTCGACCTGATGGCTGCGGCTATAGAGGTGGCGACGAAGAAAGGTGTCATCGCACCGGGGGCAAGGGCGTTTGCGGCGGTGGTCGATGTGAACGAGCGGGTTGATGGGGATGTCCAAGAGGGCGAATCCCTCGGCGACTTGGGGAGTCTCGAGTTTCTTGAGCTCGAAGGCGTCGAACCAGAGGCCGCCGCAGCCGCCGGAACAGGCGTCCACGGTGAGATCGGATACGGTGACGGGTTTCAGGCGATGGGTGCAGACGGGGCAGTTCATAGCAGCGAGGGAAAGGATATAGGGTAATGGGAAAATGAAAACATCGAACATCCAACATCGAACGCCAACGTCCAAAGGGGGAGGCTGGCGCAGAGGGGGGAAGAATTGTGGGATTTGGATGATCTTGAGCGAGAGTAGCACCCCTTACTGCCGACTGGAATCCGGCAGCACATTGGTAGAATTGCGGCTTGAATGGGGCGGGATTTGGTTTTAGCTGGGTGGGTCCACAAAATTTATCATGACTAAGACAAGTATTCATCGGTGGGTGGCTGGTTATGCGTGCGCGGGACTGGCGCTGACGGGCTTGTGTCTGCTGACAGGTTGCGGTGATGCGGCGAAGAAGCCGGAAACGGCCAGCACTGCGCCCAAAGCTGAGGCCAAGCCGTCCGATATGTCGTGGACGAACGGGATGGTGTGGATTCCGGGCGGGAAGTTTCATATGGGCTCGGAGGCAGGGCAGACGGATGAGAAGCCGGTGCGGCAGATCAGTGTGGATGGCTTCTGGATGGACAAGACGGAGGTGACGAATGAGGAGTTCGAGAAGTTCGTGAAGGCGACGGGGTATATCACCATTGCCGAGCGGAAGCCGGACCCGAAGGATTTTCCCGGAGCTGATCCAGATATGTTGGTGGCGGGTTCGATAGTGTTCCGGCCGCCACCGGGTGATGTGCCGCTGGATAATCATTATGTGTGGTGGACGTATGTACCGGGCGCGAGCTGGAAGCATCCGGAGGGGCCGGGCTCAAACATCCAAGGGCGGGAGAAGCATCCGGTGGTGCATGTGAGTTATTTCGATGCGGAGGCGTATGCGAAGTGGGCGGGCAAGCGCCTGCCTACGGAGGCGGAGTGGGAGTTCGCCTCACGGGGCGGGCTGGACCGCAAGATGTATGGCTGGGGCGAGGAGCAAACGCCGGGCGGCAAGTGGGTGGCGAACATCTGGCAGGGAAAGTTCCCGAACGGGAATTCCATGGATGACGGTTTCCGTACGACGGCACCGGTGGGGACTTTTCCGCCGAACGGTTTCGGGCTGCTGGATATGGCAGGGAATGTGTGGGAGTGGTGCGCGGACTGGTATGCGCCGAATACTTACTCCCTCATGCCGGAACGGAATCCACAGGGGCCGAGTCAGCAGGAGAGCCACGACCCGAATGAGCCGGGTGTGGCCAAACGGGTTCAGCGGGGTGGTTCGTATCTGTGCAGTGATTCGTATTGCACGGGGTATCGCCCAAGCGCGCGGATGAAGAATACGCCGGACAGTGCGACATCGCATACGGGGTTCCGGTGTGTAAGGACGAAGTGAGGAGTTGGGGAAACATCCAACATCGAACGTCCAACATCCAACATCGATAGAGGCGGGAGCCTTTGCCTGACTGGAGGAGATTGCGTTTTGGGAGGCAGCTTACTGCCGGCAGGATTATGGGCAGCACGGGCGTTAGCTGATCACGAGGGTCGGTGCCGGGGTGTCTTGATTGGTGACGGCGACTTCGACGTGGTTGCCGCCCAACTTGAACAGGCGGGTGGCGATGGTCTTGTAGGCGAGCTCGGGGCGGTTGCAGTCGCGGCTGAGGTGGCCGAGGTAGAGCTGCTTCAGGTCGGCGTGCAGGATCTGGTCAAGGACATCGGCGGCGGCGTCATTGGAGAGGTGGCCGTGGCGGCTGAGGATGCGTTGCTTCAGACTCCAGGGCCGACGCATGTCTTCCTGCAAGAGCTTCAGATCGTGATTCGCTTCCAAGACGACGATGTTCGCGCGGCGGATGCGTTCGACTACGAGCTTGGTGGCGTGGCCGAGATCGGTGAGGAAGCCGATGGAGCCAGCACTGGTGTTCAGGACGAAGCCGACGGGGTCTTGGGCGTCATGCGGGACGGAGAAGGTGTCGATGCCGACCTCACCGAGTTCAAAGGAGGAACCGGTGACGAACATGCGGCAATCGAACTTGGTCTCGAGCTGGCGTTCGATGGCTTCGCGGGTGTCGCGATTGCAATAGATGGGAATGTTGAGCTTGGCGGCGATGGCGGTGAGGCCTTGGATGTGATCGCTGTGCTCGTGGGTGATGAGGATGCCCGTCAGCCCTTCGGGAGCGCGGCCGATGGTGGCGAGGCGCTGGCGGATCTGGCGACCGCTGAAGCCGGCATCGATGAGCAGGCGCGTCTCGCCAGCCTCCAGATAGGCACAATTGCCACTGGAACCGCTGCCTAAGATGGTGAACTGGACCGGCACGGGAGTGAACCTACCAATGGACTACTCCGGGACAATGATATTTGTGGGGAAGCTCCAAATCCCAAGCTCAAATGGACGGCAGGGCGAAACGAGGCTACACCACGCCGGTTGAATCGGCGGGCCAAAAAATCCAACGCTCAACTTCCAACATCGATCGAGAGAAAATCCCGGATGATGAGCGCTTTTTTAAAGGAAAAATGGCTTGAAAGGGAAGCGGTCACTCACCGGCTTCGATGCGGACCGCGTAGGCTTGAGCCTGACTGGCCAGCACGCGGAGGAATCTCACCTTGTTCGTCGCATCTTCCTGTTCCTGAACCTGTTCGAGTGTTCTCAACATTTCCCGCAGTTCCCGTTCCTTGAACGACACCTGCGCCATCACGGTTTCATCTGTTGCGTTCATAGTATCAAGCTAGCGTACGGATGAGGTTTTTCAACTGACGTGGGCGATAGTCACTCACATGTCCGAGGCTTTAATAAGTCGAGGGTAGT
Organism: Verrucomicrobiota bacterium; assembly: GCA_023431185.1. Classification (GTDB taxonomy): domain Bacteria; phylum Verrucomicrobiota; class Verrucomicrobiia; order Limisphaerales; family JAEYXS01; genus JAEYXS01. The sequence goes on along the minus strand of JAEYXS010000117.1, from coordinate 47,944 downwards.
TTGTGTTGAGGTTTAAGTGAAGGAAATGAAGATGTTCCAGCGAGGGCGTCCGCATGGCCATTACAGGCGGGGGCCTGTCCCACTGATTGGCGGCTGCGAATGGGTTGCATCTCAGTCTTGCATCTGAGGCGGATGACCGTTTCAATCCCCGGCTTAATTGTAATCACGGGTGAAGCAGCATCATGGCACCGAAAAAGAAAGCAGACGCAGGACAGCCGGAATTGCCAATCGAAGGGCAAGCGGCGACGGCTCCCCAGACACCGGCCAATGGTAATGGCGAGGCGCATGTGGAGGCGGAACAGGTCGAGGTGGTGGCGCATAAGCCTTTTGTGCCGGCCAATATCGAACTGGCGCTGCATAAGCGGGTGGATCGTGGGTTTCTGGATTACGCGTCTTACGTCATCCGGGATCGAGCAATCCCGAATCTGGCGGATGGGTTGAAGCCGGTGCAGCGGCGCATTCTCTGGGCCTTGCACGAAAAGGATGACGGCAAGTTCATCAAGGTGGCGAATGTCAGCGGTCATGCGATGCAGTATCATCCGCATGGTAACGTCTCGATCGATGATGCGTTGGTGGTGCTGACGAACAAGCGTTACTTGATCGAGGGGCAGGGGAATTACGGCAATATCTTCACGGGTGATGGGGCGGCGGCTTCGCGGTATATCGAGTGCCGGTTGACGGAGCTGGCGCGGAACGAGGTGTTCAACGATCAATTGACGGAGTTTGTGCCGAGTTACGACGGTCGCAACAAGGAGCCGGTGACGTTGCCTTGCCGGTTGCCGTTGCTGCTGATGCTCGGTACGGAAGGTATCGCGGTGGGTCTTTCTTCGCGGATTCTGCCGCATAATTTCATCGAGTTATTGAAGGCGCAGATCTGTATCCTCAAGGGTGAGTCGTTCAAGTGCCTACCGGATTTCCAGACAGGCGGCTTGATGGATGCTCGCGAGTATGCGGATGGCAAGGGCAGCATCAAGGTGCGCGCGAAGATCAAGGAGAAGGACGAGTCCACGGTGGTGATCAAGGAGATCGCGCCGACCACGACGACGGAGTCGCTGATGGCGTCCATCGAGGATGCGGTGAAGAAGGGCAAGCTGAAGGTGAAGAGCGTGCACGACTTCACGTCCGAAGAGGTGGAGATCGAGATCAAGGCGCCGCCGGGTGTGAGCGCGGAGAAGTTGATCGATGCGCTCTATGCCTTTACGGCTTGCGAAGTTTCCATCAGCAGCCGGATCATTGTCATCCGGGAGAATCGTCCGGTGGAGATGACGGTGACGGAGGTGCTGAAGGAGAACACGCGGCAGCTCGTGGAACTCTACAAGCGCGAGCTGGAGCTGAAGGAGCGCCAGTTGCAGGACGACCTGCATTTCCGCACGTTGGAACGCATCTTCATCGAGGAGCGCATCTACAAGAAGATCGAGCAGTGCAAATCGAACGAAGCGGTGTTCGCAGCGGTTTACGATGGGTTCAAGCCGTTCGCCAAGGAGCTGGTGCGGGAGTTGCGCGATGAAGACATCGATCGCTTGCTGCAAGTGCGCATCCGGCGCATCTCGCTGTTCGACATCAACAAGCACCGCGAGGAGATCGAGAAGGTCAAAGCGGAGTTGAAGGAGATCCAGAAGAATCTCAAGAACCTGACGAAGTATGTCATCGGACGCATCGAAGGGCTGATCGAGAAATATGGACCGATCTATCCGCGCCTGACGAAGTCCAGCCGCTACGACGAGGTTGAGGCGAAGGACGTGGCCTTCAAGGCGTTCAAGGTGTCCTACGATCGCGAGTCCGGTTACGTGGGCTACAAAGTCTCGGGCGATGAATTCAAGATCGACTGCACGAAGTTCGACAAGCTGTTGCTGGTCTTCAAGGACGGGCACTACAAGGTGATCGAGCTGCAGGAGAAATTGTTCGTGGGGCCGGATGTGACGTATTGCGCGATACCGGATCGCGACAAGGTGTTCACGCTGGTCTATACGAATCGCGAGGCGACTTACATCAAGCGCTTCACCTTCGGCGGTATCATCATGAACCGCGACTACTCGTGCATCCCCGAGAAGTCGAAGATCCTGTTCTTTACCGAGGGCACGCCGCCGCAGATGTTCATCCGCTACAAACCGGCACCGCATCAGAAGGTGAACCAGCAGACGTGCAATCCGAATGAAGTGGAAGTGAAAGGCGTGAAGACGTTGGGCCGGCAGATGACCATCAAGGACATCGCCGCGATCAACAGCAAGCCGCCGAGGAACTGGGAAGAAGGCGATACGACGACGGTGTTGAAGTTCCTATAAACCCCGGCGTAAGCGGAAGATACAGCATGTGGCGAAGCGCTGGTAACACCGCTTACCACAAGGGATTCGGACGGTAGAGCGGGTTCGCCCAGGGTGTCTCTTTGCCTTTGTCCAAGCCGGGATCGGACGGCGGTTGAGTGGCTTCGAGATAATCCAAGATCTGTTTACGGATGGTGGGCAAGATGGGCCACATGCCGTTTTGCTTCTGCATCTTCGCGATGGTCAGGTCCCATTTCTCACGCGTCTGGTGGGTGGAGGCGATCACGGCTGTGGAATGACAGGGGAGGCAATTGGCCAGGATGAGTTCACGGCCTTTGCCCGCCTTCAATTGCTGAATGGCACTCGTATTGACCTGAACAGCGGGTGGAGCGCCCGCGGCTTGCGAACTGCCGTAGAGAAGGGCGGTGACGGCCAGCAACACGTAGGCAGAATGAGGTGAACGACTCATACGGCTTTGATGGCGATGCGGTGCATGGCGTTGTTGCAGTAGCCTTCGGGATTCCAGCCGGGCACGAGCATGGGTTGCATCTTTCCGGTGACATCGGTGGCGCGGGCCCAGATCTCGTAATAGCCCTTCTGCGGCAGCTTGATATCCACGGACCAGCGTTGCCAGGCATACTTGTTGCGAGGTTTCTTGAGGTCGCACTTCAACCAAGTAGAACCGAAATCATAGCTGACGTGCATGGCGGTGACATCACCGAAGCCGCTCCAGGCTTGACCGCGTAAGGACAAAGGCTTGTTGACCTCTGCTTGCATGCCGGAGGCCACATTCGTGATGACGGATTTCACCGGCATCTCCTCGATGATGGCCATGTCTTCGGCGGGGACTTCGGTGCCGGGAGCCACAGGATTTTTGGGCATGCGGTATGAGTGGCCGGTCATCTTGGTGCCGTCATGTACGCGGTCGCGAATCCAGAGGCGTTTGAGCCACTTGCCGGATGTGGAGGCGGGCCAACCGGGGCAGATCAGGCGTAGTGGCCAGCCGTGCAAGGCGGGCAGGGGTTCACCGTTCATGTCCCAGGCGAGCAGGGTGTTTTCATCGAGCGCCTTGGCGACAGGGAAACCGCGAGAGATGGCGTCTTTATTCGGGAGACGGCTGAGGTGTGGGTCTTCCGCGATGTAGGCGAGATAAACGGCGGAGGATTTCACGTCAGCATCTTTGAGGACGTCCTTCAGCAGCACTCCGGTGTAGAGAGCGCACCCGACACCACCGAGCGTCCATTGATTCCCGCTGGCGGGCGGATTGAAACCAGCGCGACCGTTGCCGCCACATTCGAGCACCAAGGCGCGGGTGTGGGCTTGGTAGTTCTGCTTGAGCTGATCGAGCGTAAGCTGAAGCGGCTTGTTCACCTCGCCATCAATGGTCAGGCTCCAGCCGGTCAGATCCCTCTTCAAGGCACGATCCGGGACATGGCCGTTATTGCGGACAAAATGGTGCTCGGTGGGGGTGATCTCAGCATCTAGCAGGGTAACCGGTGTCTCGGCGTTCAGGGGGCGGTCACCGAGGATGCGCAGGCCGCGCTTTCCGGGAATCTCGGTGATGGCCGCAGCTTCCTGGGCCAGTGCTTCAGGGACGAGGCCCGAGGCGAGCTTATCGGCGAAGGGAATAGGCGCACCCAAGGCGGCGGCCAAGGCGGCAAAACCGCCTGATTTGAGGAAGTTACGGCGGTTCAGGCTGTCGAGCATGGAAGATTCTGTCCCGAAAGCTTCACTTTGAGAATCGCGGTTTATGTTCTGCATGATACAAATTTTGCCAAGCACGGTGACGTGCCAGCGAGGTGTCGTATAGGTTCAGACTACCCCCAGAATTTTTCTATTCAACCCTGATGTGTCTGCCTAGGATGCCGCTCCAGTTTTGAGTAGTGATTATGAGCGAAGCAAATGCAGCGGTGACCCCTGAGAGCAATGCCCCGGTGCGTCCGTCCGATTTCATCCGTGATATCGTGGCGGCGGACCTCGCCTCCGGAAAGCACCAGCAAAGCATCACCCGCTTTCCGCCGGAGCCGAATGGATACCTTCACATCGGCCACGCAAAATCCATCTGCCTGAATTTCGGCATCGCCCATGAGTTCGGCGGCATCTGCAATCTGCGCATGGACGACACGAACCCGACCAAGGAAGAGGTCGAGTATGTGGATTCCATCATTGCGGATGTGAGATGGCTGGTCAGCGGATGGGCGGATGGGCAGTTCGGCCTGAAGGCCAAAGGAAAAACACCGGAGACCAGAACGATCAACGGTAAGTCGGATTTTCATCTCGGCGCGGTGGTCGGAAAGCCGGAGGAGGCGGGCAAATCCCTGGAGCCGTTTTACGCCTCGGATTATTTTGACCAGATCTACGAATATGCCGTGCAGCTCATCAAAAAGGGCAGGGCGTACGTTTGTGATCTGACGCCCAAGGAAACAGACGAATACCGTGGAGCGCCGGACCGGCCGGGCAAAGACAGTCCATATCGCAACCGTAGTGTAGAAGAGAATCTGGATCTTTTCACGCGGATGAAGAACGGCGAGTTCCCAGATGGAGCGCGGACCTTGCGGGCTAAGATCGATATGGCGGCGCCGAATGTTTGGTTGCGCGATCCGTTGATTTACCGCATCCGTCATGCTGCGCACCATCATACCGGCGACAAATGGTGCATCTACCCGCTTTACGATTTCGCGCACTGCCTGAGTGATTATATCGAGGGCGTGACGCACTCGATCTGCACGCTGGAGTTTGAGGTGCATCGTCCTTTGTACGATTGGATTTTGACGAGCCTGGAGCTGCCGCGTCCTTTGCCGCACCAGTATGAGTTCGCGAAACTTATCCCGAGCTACATGATCGTTTCCAAGCGCAAACTCATCCAGCTTGTGAATGAGAAAATCGTGACAGGTTGGGATGATCCGCGTCTGCCAACTATTTCTGGACTGCGCCGTCGTGGCATTCCGGCGAGCGCGATCCGGCAATTTGCCTACAACATCGGCGTGACGAAGTATCGCAGCGTGACGGATATCGCGGTGTTCGAGCACGCCATCCGGGATGACCTGAACAAACGTTCGCTGCGCCGGTTGGCAGTGTTGCGGCCTTTGAAGGTCGTGCTGACAAATATCGCGGAGGGCGAAGTCATCGAGTTCGATGCACAGAACAATCAGGAAGATCCCAATGCGGGTTCGCGCAAGCTGGCGTTCACGCGTGAGGTGTTCATCGACCAGGAAGATTTCATGGAAGTGCCGCCACCGAAGTATTTCCGCCTGAAGCCCGGCGGTGAGGTGCGGCTGAAGTATGCGTGCATCATCAAGTGTGAGGAAGTCATCAAGGATGCCGCTGGTAATGTGGTGGAGCTGCGCTGCACGGCAGATCTAGAGACGCGGTCTGGAGGTGCCAATGCGGCCAAGAAGGTCAAAGGAACCATCCATTGGGTCAGTGCGAGGCATGCCGTGGATGCGGAGGTGCGGCTGTATGACCGGCTATTTACGGAGGCTGAGCCGGAGAAAGACGGGCGTGACTTTATGACGGTGCTGAATCCGAACTCACTGGAAGTCGTCACCGCCAAGCTCGAGGCGTCGCTTGCAGGTGCCAAGATCGAAGAACGGTATCAATTTGAACGGATTGGTTACTTTGCCATGGATGCTGATAGCCGGTTGGACAAACTGGTTTTCAATCGAATCATCTCACTGAAAGACGCTTGGGCCAAAGAGGCTAAGAAAGCGTGAGGAAGCGCCGATTTCACTAAACAGGGGTTTTCCCTAACTTTTACTCACATGATTATTAAATATAACAAACATTGTGCGAACTTATGTGACGCAAAAGTTCGCTCGTTAGTGGTGGAAGGTTTCAATCACTTGGTCTTCCAGCCAAAGCGGCTGGACAGTGGCCAATAGACGAAATAGGAACGGCCAATAATGTTTTCTTGAGGAAGATCACCCCAGTCGCGTGAATCGTGGCTGTTCAAGGTGTTATCGCCCATGGCCATGTAATGCTTGGGGCGAACTTGGAATTCAGTTTCACCATTGGGGAAAAACCGGGCTGGGACGCGACCGATGCTCTCGTTGATATGCCCCAGATATTCCTGCCCGTTAAACTTGGGTGGTTCCTGGGGATTAAATCCATAGACATTCTCAAAGCCGTGCTCGGATGCGGTAATCTGGCGACCGTTGATGACCAGGTGGCGGTCATCGCCGATCCGTATCTTTTCCTCCGGCAAGCCCACCAACCGTTTGATGTAAAAAAGATCCTGCTGTACGTTGGGTATCCCTTTGGTGGCGAACACGAAAATATCACCGCGTTTTGGCCGGCGAAAGTTGTAGCTCAGGCGGTCCACGAACAAATGGTCACCGCTGTTCACCCGGATGCGGTAAACTGGATCGCCTTTTTTGTAGCTTTTCCCATACTCCAAGCCGAACCGATTTTCCAATTTGTCCGCCGGCATAAAAAAATAGGCCGTGTCCGATACGCCGCCGATCTTGATGCGCAAACGCGAAACAAGCGGAAATACGCGCTTGAACTCAACGTCGGTCAGTTCGCCATCATTTTTGGCGAGCAACTCGTGATAACTGGCGCCTGCAAAACAGCCTTCCTTGAACCGCTGGATGAATCCGGGGATTTCCCGGCCGCCATCAGCCAGGAGATTCTCATGTGTGATGCCGTACAGGGTTGGCTGCATCGAGCCAGTCGGGATCTTGAAGGGTTGCAGGACAAACGTGCGGATGGCGACGGCCACGGCGATGGCGACCAGAAAGACCTCGACGTTCTCGCGCATGGAAGCGTCGGGATACGGTTTGAGGTTTTTATTGGCCGCTTCTTCCAGCTCCTTCATCCGCTGCTGGAGGACGTCGGGTTTTTCGGCGGCATCGATGGACTGCTTGAGCGCGTCGTTGGCTTTGGAGATGTTGCCGATTGCCTCGGGTGTGAGCAGATCGACCTGTGCCCGCAAAAGCTTGCGGACATGCTTGTGCATGTCCACCGCATGACGGACGGTCTTGGATGTAAACCAGCGTAGCAGCAACATTCCCCTGCCCTTCTCTCTTTAGGACTTGAGCACCTCGATGAAGGCTTCCTGCGGGATGTCCACATTGCCAATGGATTTCATGCGCTTCTTGCCTTCCTTCTGCTTCTCAAGCAGCTTGCGCTTACGGGAGATGTCACCGCCATAGCACTTCGCCGTCACATCCTTGCGGAACGCACTGATGGTCTCGGAGGCTACGATCTTCGCGCCGATGGCGGCCTGGATCTTGATCACGAACTGTGCGCGCGGGATGACCTCCTTCAATTTCTCCGCCAGCGTGCGACCGCGGCCTTCGGCTTTTGAACGATGCACGATACAGGAGAACGCATCCATCGGCTCACTGTTCACCAGCATGTCGAGCTTCACCATGTCGCTCTCCATGTATTCATCCGGCTCATAATCCATCGAGCCAAAACCGCGTGTGATGCTCTTGATGCGGTCATGGAAGTCGATCAAGATCTCGTTCAGCGGCAGCAAGCTCGTCAACATCACGCGCCGTGCATCCAACGTCTCCGTATGATCCAATTTGCCGCGTTTCTCCGAGATCAACGCCATCATGTCGCCGATGTTCTCGTTCGGGCAGATGACGAAAGCCTTCACCATCGGTTCTTCAACTTTGGCGATGTAAGTCGCTTCCGGCATGAAAGCCGGATTGTCGATCTCTTTGACATCCCCATTCGTGAACGTCACGCGATACACCACGCTCGGGTACGTCGCGATGATGTCCATGTCATATTCCCGGCGCAGACGTTCCTGCACGATCTCCAGGTGGAGCAGGCCGAGGAAGCCGCAGCGGAAACCGAAGCCCAAGGCCACCGAAGTTTCCGATGAATACACGAACGCGGAATCGTTCAGCTTCAATTTGGCCATCGCCGACTTCAACTGTTCGTAGTCCGCCGTGTTGATGGGATAGATCCCGCTGAACACCATCGGATGGATCTCTTTGAAGCCGGGCAGAACGCCGGATGGATTGCGCGCATCCGTGATCGTGTCGCCCATCTTCACATCCGCCGCGCTCTTGATGTTCGCGGTCATATAACCCGTCTCACCCGTCTCGAGCTTGTCGCGGGTGTACGGCTTGGGATTAAAGCTGCCGACTTCCTTCACCTCAAAATTCTGTCCCGAGTGCAACAGCTTCACCATCATGCCTGGTTTCAATTCGCCATTAAACACACGCACATGGGTCACCACACCTTTGTAGGTGTCGTAATACGAATCGAACGCCAGCGCCTGCAGACTCTTTTCACCCGTCGGCTTCGGTGGCGGTACGCGCTCGACGATGGCTTCCAAAATATCCTCGATGCCGATGCCTTGCTTGGCACTGCATGGGATCGCCCACTCGCTCGGCACCGCCAGCACGTCTTCCAACTGCTGCAATGCCTGGGGCACATTGGCGTGACCGAGGTCGATCTTGTTGATGACTGGAATGATCGTCAGGTTCTGCTTTGCTGCGAGATGATAGTTGGCCACCGTCTGTGCTTCCACGCCTTGAGCCGCATCGATCACCAGCAAGGCGCCCTCGCACGCGCTCAAACTGCGCGACACCTCATAGGCGAAATCCACATGACCCGGCGTGTCGATAAGGTTCAGTTCGTAGGTCTCTCCGTTTTTGGCCTTATAAAGCATCGTGACCGGATGCGCCTTGATGGTGATGCCGCGTTCCTTCTCCAAATCCATCGCATCAAGCAACTGCTCCGACATATCGCGGGTAGCGATGGTGCCGGTCATGTGCAATAAACGGTCCGAAAGCGTCGTCTTCCCATGGTCAATGTGGGCGATGATGCTGAAATTACGTATGTGTGCTGAATCCATGCTCTTACAACTGTGTTTCAACGATTCAGATGGCGCACGCATCCGGTGCGTTCGCCGCCTGTAAAAGACAGAGGCGAGAAGATACTCGCGAATGGCGGCTTGGGAAGGGAAAACTTAAGGCTGAGCGACCGTCTTGGGGGCACCATTGGTCTGGCGGGCATGCCATTTTTCGAGGTAGTCCTGAACCTCATCATGTCGTTGCATGCGAAAGGGAGGGCGAATCCGGCTGACCAGGTCCAAGGGCGTACGCTTATTGCTGGTGCGCAAGTTGAAGTCCCCTCCCCACTTGTCCAAAACCGCCAAAACCTCCCAATGACCGTTCTGAGCGGCGAAATGCGCCGGGGTGAACAGGCTTGAGTTCGTCGAGTTCACCCCCAAGTTCAACTCCAGCAGGATGGTCACCAAGGCTGGACTGCCGCCGCCAGCGGCCAGATGCAGGTAATTATTCTTTTCCGCATCGACATACTTGTAGTCAGCGCCCGCTTTGATCAGAGCACGCATGGACTCGTCACTGGAACCCATGATGCTCATGTGCAGCGGGCGACGGCGAAAGGCGTCATGGGCATCGAACTCAGCCCCGTGTTTCAGCAAGAACTGGACGACTTTGCCATGCTTTCTTTGGGCGGCCAGGTGAACGGGGGTAAGTCCCTGATTATCCCGGCCACTGATTTCGGCCTTGGCGCTGACGAGTAATTCGACAGTCTTCAGGTCGCCGGCAATCATCGCCCGGTGCAGTGGGGTTTGGCCGAATTTGTTGCGAGAATTTACTTCCGCCCCTTTTGCCAGGAGCGCGGTGATCACGTTGGTGGCTCCCTTCAGCGCGGCGATGTGCAGGGGTTTGTTCTGCTGATGGTCTCTTTCCCTGATCAAACGCGGATTCTCCGCCAGCATTTTGATCGCGTCATCAGAGCGGTCCTCGTGGATGGCCAGATGGATCTCGCCAGCAGTGCTGTCCACTGCCATTGCCCCAACGGCCAGCAATAGGCAGACAAATAGACGGATTCCCTGAAGGACAGTGTGCATCAGCATGTGATATCAAGCCCAAGCTACCCCTTTCGACCGCTATGGGCAACGACGTAATGCCCAAAGCTGGGCATCGTGGCAGAAGGCTGGTGCCGTGGGCGGCCAGCACACGGCCCCACCGCCTAAAGCGCCTTGTCTGATATCAAAACCGGTAAACCGTTGACGGACCCTTGGCGTCTGCTAGCGTTCGCCGGTCCCTGCGGCATGTTGTCGAGGGCAGAAAGATTAAATGAAACAAGTTACTGCGGCGTTCCTCGCCGTCACCATGGTCGCGACCGCAGCCACCGCTGCGGACCCATCCCTCAAAGACACCAAGGACAAGCTCGGCTACGGCATCGGCTTGGACATGGGCAAGACTTTCAAAAAACAGGGCTTGGATATCAATCCGGACGCCTTGCTGAAGGGATTTAAAGACGGATTCTCCGGGGCACAACCCAAACTCACGGAAGAAGAGATCAAAGCCACTTTCGCTGCGGTTCAACAGGAAATGGCCAAAAAACAGATGGAAGAGGCCGCCAAGGTATCCGCCAAGAACCTGAAGGATGGCGCAGATTTCCTCGCCGCCAACAAGAAAAAGGCCGGCATCACCACGACCGCCTCAGGCCTGCAATACAAGGTCATCACTACGGGGACTGGCGCCAAACCCAAGGCGGATAGCGTTGTGAAGACACACTATCGGGGCACCTTGCTGGACGGCACGGAATTCGACAGCTCCTACAAGCGCAATGAACCGGCTGAATTCGAAGTCGGCCAGGTGATCAAGGGTTGGACGGAAGCGTTGCAGCTCATGAGTGTCGGCTCGAAGTGGCAGCTTTACATCCCGGCCGAGCTTGCTTATGGCGAGCGGGGCGCGGGTGGCACCATCGGGCCAAACTCCACGCTGATCTTCGACGTGGAACTGATTTCCATCCAGCCGAAGAACTAAGGCCAGGCTCACAACCCCTTAACGAGCGAAGGCCGGCAGTTACCTGCCGGCCTTCCGCTTTAGATTGCTTGTGTCAAGCGGCTCATTTGCCCGGGAAAGCATTTCCCGCTAGTGAATATGAAGATGCTGTATGGGAAATCGAAAGAACCGAAATCCGTTTAACGCTTCCGATGGCGGATCAAACTGTGCATCGGGTGGATGAAGCGGAACTGATCCCGGCGATATTCCAAAGGCGGATATACGGGATTATAACTGCTCAAACGCACCATCTCGCCGTCCTTGCCAAAGGTGTGGTAGAGCTTGAAGAAGACTTCACCGCTCTCTTCCAAACGGGCCACGACGACATCGCCATTCTTCGGCTGGTCGTTCGGCATGAAGATAACCCGGTCGCCGGACCGATACTCGGGCGTCATGGAGTCACCTTCCAAGATGAGCGCATAGGCATTCGGATCCTTGCAGTCACTGTTGAGGTATTCATCAATCTGGGCAGCGAGATCGCCGTAACTGCCACCGTATCCGGCGGAAGCCCAGCTCACGACTGGAATGGCTTGGGACTTGGTCAAGCTGGTGGCCTGTAACTGCGCTGCCAGCCCCCGGGGGATTGAGGAGTCATCCCCAAAGAACCAGGCGATGGGTCGATTGAAGGTGGCAGCAACTTTTTGGACTTTGGCCGGGTGCGGCAAAGTCTGCCCCATCTCCCATGACTGCACCGAGCGCAAAGCCACCCCGATCTGAGTAGCGGCGTCCCGTTGTGACCAGCCTTGCGCCAAGCGGCTATCCAAGAGGCGCTTGCCAAACATTTGCTTTTTTTCTGCGTTTTTCATTTGACGAATCCTTGATTGAATGGCACCATATATGCAGTTAGGAGGATTTATGGCAACACAAAAAGGATTAGTATCTGCCAAGTGCGCACGGTTTACTTACTCAAAGTGTAGCAAACAGGAGGTTCAGTTGATTATCCAGCTTGGAACGAAAAGTAAGCAATTTCTCGAAAAGGAATAAAATCATATCTACATATCAAGATGCGTTGATTTTTAATTTGAAAACAGCCTGCTCTACCCTTAGATTCGTCAGACACATGGGGGCCGTCTAAATGGCTTCCTAAGAAATAGCTGTGGCAACGTCATCTAAATACACGGTCGGTTCGGGCGAGGTGCTGGAAAAGCTTCTGCGGGAACGCATTGTCATCATCGACGGCGCGATGGGCACCACCATCCGCACTTACGGCATGACCGAAGCGGATATCCGCGGCGAACGTTTCAAGGATTCCAAAAAGGATTTGCTGAACAACGGCGACCTCTTTTCCCTTACTCAGCCGAAGATGATTTGTGATATCCACCGCCGCTTCCTCGAAGCCGGTGCGAACATCATCGAGACGAACACGTTCTCCGCCACCAGCATCGGCCAAAGCGAGTTCTTTGTGGATGATCCGCGCGAGCATGGCGGCCGCAAAGATCCGGCCTTCTACCAGAAGATCATCGATGACAAGTTCCTCAATGAACTGGCGTGGGAGATCAATGAGCAATCGGCGCGGCAATGTCGCGAGTGGGCAGATCGCATCGCGAACAAGGATGGCAAGCCGCGTTTCGTGGCAGGTGCAGTGGGGCCATTGACGGTGTCGCTCTCAAACTCGCCGGATGCGGATGATGCAGGTTTCCGCGTGGTGACGTTCGATCAGGTAAAGGCGGCTTACATCAATCAGATCCGCGCGCTCATCGCGGGCGGCTCGGACATCCTGATGGTGGAAACGATTTTTGACTCCTTGAATGCGAAGGCGGCTCTGGTCGCCATTCAGGAAATCTTTGACGAGGACAAGGTCAAGTTGCCGGTCATCATCTCTGCTGCCGTCGGGCGGGGTGGCGAAACGATGATCTCTGCCCAGACAGTCGAGGCATATTGGAATGCGATGAAGCACATCCAGCCACTGGCGATCGGACTGAACTGCTCGCTCGGACCGGACTTGATGAGACCGTTCCTGGCAGAACTAGCCACGAAGTCCGATGCCTTCATCTCGTGCTATCCGAACGCTGGCTTGCCGAATCCACTGTCCCCTACCGGCTTCGATCTGAAGCCGGAGGACATGGGCAATTACCTGACCGATTTCGCTCAGGGCGGCCTGATCAACATCGCTGGTGGTTGCTGCGGCAATACGCCCGAGCATATCGCGGCCATTGCGAAAGCGCTGGAGGGACGGCATCCCCGCGAAGTGGTGGATAAAACCGGTCGCAAGATTTTCAACGCACCGGCCTCCCCCGCTCCCACGACTCAGGAGAAAGAACCGACGAAGCCTTTGCGTCTAAGTGGTTCGCAGCCGTTCACTCAACAGATCGGGACCTACATCATGATCGGTGAGCGGACGAATGTGGCTGGGTCGCCGAAATTCGCGAAGCTCATCAAGGAAGGCAAATACGAGGAAGCGGTAGGCATCGCGCGCCAGCAGGTGGAGAACGGCGCAAACATCATCGATATCTGCATGGACGAGGGCATGATCGATGGCGTGGCGGCGATGACGCGTTTCCTGCAATTGCTAGGCTCCGAGCCGGAAGTGGCCAAGGTGCCCTTCATGGTTGATTCCTCGAAGTGGGAAGTCATCGAGGCTGGCCTGAAATGTCTGCAAGGCAAAGGGATCGTGAATTCCATCTCGCTCAAGGAAGGCGAAGAGAAGTTCCGCGAGAACGCGCATAAGATCCTCAAGTATGGCGCGGCGGTCGTCGTGATGGCCTTCGATGAAAATGGCCAGGCCGCCACCTATGCGGAGAAGATTCGTATTTGCGAACGCGCCTATCGCATCCTCGTGGATGAAGTCGGTTTCCCGCCGGAAGACATCATCTTCGATCCGAACATCCTCACCGTCGCGACGGGCATCGAGGAGCATAACAACTACGGCGTGGATTTCATCGAAGCCACCCGCTGGATTAAGGCCAACTTGCCGCATGCGAAGGTAAGCGGCGGCGTGTCCAACATTTCGTTCAGTTTCCGCGGCAACAATGCCGTGCGTGAGGCGATGCATAGCGCGTTCCTCTATCACGCGATCGCGGCGGGCATGGACATGGGCATCGTGAACGCAGGCATGCTGGAGGTTTACGAGGAGATCAAGCCGGAGCTGAAGGAACTTGTGGAGGATGTGCTGCTGAATCGCCGTCCTGATGCTACGGAGCGATTGGTCACTTACGGTGAGAAGCTAAAGGCCGAGAGCGCTGGCACAGTCGTCAGCGACAAAAAGGAAGAAGAGCAATGGCGCAAAGGCACGGTGGAAGAACGCCTTTCGCATGCGCTCGTCAAGGGCATTGATACCTACATCGAGACAGATACGGAAGAAGCGCGTGCGAAACTGGGCAAGCCGTTGCTCGTGATTGAAGGACCGTTGATGGACGGCATGGGAGTCGTCGGCGATCTCTTCGGCGCGGGCAAGATGTTTCTGCCACAAGTGGTGAAATCCGCCCGTGTGATGAAAAAGGCCGTGGCCTATCTCACACCGTTCATGGAAGCGGAGAAAGCCGCGATGATTGCCTCCGGTCAAACCGTGAAAGCACAAGGCAAAATCATCCTCGCGACCGTGAAGGGCGACGTGCATGACATCGGCAAGAACATCGTGGGCGTGGTGCTCGCGTGCAATAATTTCGAGGTCATCGACATGGGTGTGATGGTGCCGTGCGAGAAGATTCTCGAACGCGCCAGGCTGGAGAAGGCGGACATCATCGGCCTGAGCGGCTTGATCACGCCCTCGCTCGACGAGATGACACATGTCGCCCGCGAGATGGAGCGGCAAGGCTTCAAGCTGCCCTTGCTCATCGGCGGAGCGACGACGAGTCGCGCGCATACGGCGGTAAAGATCGCGCAGCATTACAGCCAGCCCGTGGTGCATGTGCTGGACGCCAGCCGTGCCGTGCCGGTGACCACCACCCTGCTCAATTCCGAGGATAAGCAGGGATTCGTGCAGAAGCTGAATGACGATTACGAGAAACTGCGCCAACAACACGCAGGACCGAAACAGAAGCTCGTGAGCCTCGATCAAGCTCGTGCGAACGCACCGAAGCTGAGCTACGAGGGGGTGACGAAGCCGGAGTTCACCGGCGCAAGGGTCATTGAAGACATGGATCTCGCGACCTTGCGCGGGTTCATTGACTGGTCGCCGTTCTTCCACACCTGGGAGTTGCGCGGCCGTTATCCCTCCATCCTCACGCACGAGAAGTATGGATTGGAGGCGACGAAGCTGTTTAACGACGCGAACAAGTTGATGGACGAGATCATCGCGAAGAAGCTTATCCGCGCGAAAGCGGTTTACGGATTCTTCCCCGCGAATCGCAAAGGTGCGGATGACGTGGAGTTGTTCACGGATGAATCACGGAAACAGACACTCACAACACTGCACTTCCTGCGGCAGCAGCATGATAAAGAGGCAGGCGTGGCGAACTGGTCGCTCGCCGACTTCGTCGCACCGAAAGGCACGGCAGACTATTTCGGGGCGTTCGCGGTCACGACGGGCATCGGACTCGATGAAGTCGTGAAGGGATATAAGGCCGCGCATGATGATTACAACGCCATCATGGCCGAAGCTATCGCAGACCGTCTGGCGGAAGCGTTCGCCGAGTATTTGCACAAGAAAGCCCGTGAAGAATGGGGCTTCGGCAAGACCGAGAACCTGAGCAGCGAAGATTTGATCGAGGAGAAATATCGCGGCATCCGCCCTGCCCCGGGTTATCCGGCGTGTCCGGATCATACGGAGAAGAGGTTGCTATGGGAGCTTCTGGACGTGGAGAAAAAGACGGGCATCAAGCTCACGGAATCGTGCGCGATGTGGCCGGGCAGCAGCGTGAGCGGATTCTACTTCGGCCATCCGGAAGCGAAGTATTTCGCCGTGGGCAAACTGGAGCGCGATCAATTGCTGGACTACCACCAGCGCAAGGGCATGACCCTGGCAGAAGCCGAGCGCTGGCTCGGTCCCTGGCTGAATTACGATCCGGCCAAAGCCTGAAGCATTCAGCCCGTCAGTTGACTCACTGCCGGGCTTCTGGCCCTACACCACCGGTCCGCTTTGGGTTATGATGCTGCGCACTTTGTTCAACAGCATCTCAGGTGTATACGGCTTTTGTATGAAGGCAGCCGGTGTCTTGGTCGTGAAACGGTTGATGACCTCGCTCTCGCTGAAACCACTCATCAAAAGTACTTTCACCCCCGGCACGATCATGCGCATCGCATTGAAAGCCTGATGCCCATCCATCTTCGGCATTGTCAGATCCAGCACCACGGCAACAATGAGCGCGCGATGCTCCCGGAAAACTTCCAGCCCTTCCGCACCATCTGCAGCGGTCAACACCTGGAATCCGGCCTCCTGCAACGCCCGACGGCAGACATCACGCACGGTCTCTTCATCATCCACGACCAGCACTGTGCCGGTCTGTTTCTTGTGCGAAGCGCCTGAATTATCCTTCATCAGCCTGGTGGCCGTATCGTATTTTTCCTTAACAGGTTTGAAAAACACGCGGAACGTGCTGCCCACGTCCTTGGTGCTGGTGACCGTCAGGATGCCCGCCTGGCTGCGAACGATACCCAGCACAGCTGGCAAACCCAGTCCGCGTCCGATGAATTTGGTCGTGAAGAACGGATCAAACATCCTCAACTTGGTTTTCTCATCCATGCCGCAACCATTGTCTTTTACCTCAAACATCACATATTCATCATGCAATTTCTCCGGCTGGCAAATGACACCAGTCAGCATGGAATCCTCCGGAACCACCCGCTTCGTGGTGATTTTCACACAGCCGTTATTACCCTCCAATGCTTCCAAGGCATTCATCATGAGGTTCATGATCAACTGCCGCATCTGCATGGGGTCGCCCAGGACTGGCGGCACACCGGCTTCCGAATCGAAGGAGATTTCGGCGCGGCTGGAATAGGTTGTCCGTAACAGGGAAACCGTATCCCGGGCGATGTCGCTAAGGTAAACCGGCCCCAAGATGAACCGGCCACCACCGGCATAGGCGAGCAATTGCCGGCAGAGGTCCGCTGCCCGTTGCGCGTCCTTTTCAATATCGGTCAAATAGACCGTCATCTCGGCACCGGCCTGTCCATCCTCCCTGACCATGGCGGCATTGCAGATGATGCCGGTTAGCAGATTGTTGAAGTCATGGGCAATCCCGCCAGCCAGCACCCCCAGACTTTCCAGCCGTTGAGTCTCCTGTAAGCGGTTGCGCACCAGCTCACGGTCTCGTTCAGCCCGTTTGCGGTCGGTTATGTCGATGAATGCCCCCACCGCTCCACGCACCTTACCGCTTTGATCTTGCAGAGGCGCGGCATAGCCCAAGATGTGACGACGCTCACCATCTTGAAAAACGATATCCTCCTCAAACTCATCTACCGTCACGCCTTTGCTGGCTGCCATCTGGATGGGCAGATCCTCCGGCTTAAGTTTCACCCCTTGATGTTCCACATGGAAATGATGCGGGGCCTGCTCCGAGGGGGCGCTCAACGAGGCATTCTGATTCTCATCCACCCTGAGCATCTTGGCGAACGCCGCATTGGTCTTTATGGTCAGGCAGGCCGGGTCTTGTGCGATACCGATACCGACCGGCAGGACTTTCAGCAGGGTTTCCAATTCCTGCACCCGATTCTGCAGATCCAAATTCAATCTCCGAACTTCCTCCTCCGCCACTTTGCGCTGCTCGACTTCCCGCGCCAGATTTTGATTCATCTGGGCAAGACCCGGCAGTGCCATCGCCTTGGGCAGATGCCTGATAAGCACCACGACAGTGGCCCATGAAGCAATGGCTGTGATGACCTTCAACAAGCCGGAGAAATGATAGACAGGCTTCCAAAAAATCACCGCTTCCACCAGATGCACCAGTCCGCAAGAAAGGATGAAGGCCGCAAAGAGCCAATACAATTTTGGGAAAATGACTTCGTCCTTGCGACTGCGGACATAGTACGCGATCGAGAGCGGGATGGCCGCATAGGCACCAAAGATGGCCAAATCGGAAAGGATATGGAGCCAACCATGGGCGTCCGTCCATTGGCCACAATTCCAGCGGGCTGGAAATTCACTGGTGTCGAACAGACTGGTTATAAGTGACAACATAATTCAATTTTAGCTCTGCAAAGTGTCAACCTCTTGGCTGTTCCTGCAGACAATACACCTCCCCCTTGATATCACCAATCCCGAAAGCGATTCTCTATGCGTAATCCCCTTAAATGCAAGCCATAGCCGCTCAAAAAAACCAACGCAGAATAATACATGCTTTCGCCAAAATTCCTCCATTGTGAACAGCCCATCCTGTAGTAGCTTACCAGCTAGACATGCGTAACTTGATATCTGGTGTGAGGGCCAAGATTCTAAAGCCAGCCAAGCTCCAAATGGCGGGCTGGATGTTCCTGTTTATCTCCACCCTCTCCAGCGGCGCGGCATCATCTAAACTGGAGTTTAACCGCGATATCCGTCCCATTCTATCGGATAAATGTTTCTATTGCCACGGGCCGGACAAGAGCCACCGCAAGGCCGATCTGCGTCTGGATGTCCGGGCCGATGCCATCGCCGCCAAAGCCATCATCCCAGGCAAACCTGACGAAAGCGAATTGATCGTCCGCGTCTTCACCACGAATGAAGACGATCTCATGCCCCCGCCGGAGGCACACAAGGCTTTGACTCCCGCCCAGAAGGAGATGCTTAAAAAGTGGGTGGCACAAGGTGCAGAGTACCAAGAGCACTGGGCCTACCTCCCACCCCAGCGCATGACTCTTCCAACTGTCGCCGACACCAAATGGGTGCGCACGCCGGTGGATAATTTCATCGCGGCCAGATTGACCGAAAGCAAACTCGCGCCATCCGCCGAGGCGGATCGCCGCACCCTGCTCCGCCGCCTCAGCCTCGATCTCACCGGTCTGCCGCCCACAGTGGCGGAAGTGGAAGCGTTCCTGCGGGATAAAGACCCGAAGGCTTATGAGAAACAGGTGGAACGTCTCCTGCGCTCTCCACACTACGGCGAGCGCATGGCGGTGCCGTGGCTGGACGCCGTGCGTTTCACGGACACCGTCGGCTATCACGGTGACCAGAACCAGAACATCTTCCCCTATCGCGAATACGTCATCAATGCGTTCAATAACAACAAGCGCTTCGACCAGTTCACGATCGAGCAGCTTGCCGGGGACCTGCTGCCGAATCCGACCACGGAGCAGATTATCGCCACCGGTTTTAACCGCCTGAACATGATGACGCGCGAAGGAGGTGCCCAGCCCAAAGAGTATCTGGCCAAGTATGCGGCTGACCGTGTGCGCACCGTTGGCACGGCTTGGCTTGGTTCCACGCTGGGTTGCGCCGAATGCCATGACCACAAGTTTGATCCGTTCACGGCCAAAGATTTTTATGCCATGGCCGCTTACTTCTCTGACGTGAAGCAATGGGGCGTTTACAGCGATTACAAATACACGCCTGAGCCGGAGCTTAAAGGCTTCAACAACGAGTTCCCCTTCCCGCCGGAGATGCAAGTGAGCAGCCCTTATCTGAAGGAACGCTCACAGGAGCTGCGCTTCAAGCTGCAAGCCATCGCCGATGTCTCCGCTCGCGAAGTGGACAAGGATGCTTACAAGCAATGGCGCGAGCAAAGCCTGATCTGGTTGAAGAAAAATCCGAGCGGCTGGAACTCGCCCGCCGGCATCGCCATCAGCACGGAAAACATGACCAAGAAAAACGCCAAGGATAAGAAAGCGGTGGCCAAGCAGGCGGATTTCTTGAGCGTGACGAATGCCAAGACGGAAGCGGATGGCAGCATCCTTTTTGCCACGAAACGTGCTGGCAGCGACCGTTACGAGATCGCCCTGCCGGACATGGATCTGGCTGCTCTGCGGCTCGAGTTGCTGCCGACCTCGGCCGATAAACCGAGCATCCTCCATAAGGATGCCAACACGGCCAGCATCAAGTTCAAGGCCGCGTTGAAACGTGCTGGTGAGACTAAGCCGGAGCCGTTGACCATCGACCACGGCATGGCCAGCCACTGGGATGAACGCTATAAAGATGGAGCCGCCATCATCGGCGTACGCGACATGTGGAAGGTATCCAGCAAACATCTGCAAGAGCCACAGACCGCTGTCTGGCAGCTCCAAGAGATTAAGCAGGTGAAAGCGGGCAATGTGCTCGAACTCACCTTGGATGAAAACCCGGCCGCTCGCGTGCGGTGGTCGGTGGCTCCTTTTGCCAATTTGAATCCGCTGGCACCTTTGACGGATGCAGCCGCATTGCTGAACAAGCACAAATCACTGGCGAAATCTGCTGACCTGGCAGAACTCTTCCTGCTGAGTACACAGTCAGACACGAATGCCTTGAAGGAATTCCGGCAAACGCGATTGGATTGGCTGGAATGCCGCGATGGTCAGGCGCAAACGCTTATCACCGTCGCCTGGCAGCCCAGAGAGGTCCGAGTTCTGCCACGTGGCAACTGGCAGGATGACAGCGGCAAGGTCGTCTCCCCTTACCCGCCGGAGTTCTTGATCCAGAAGAAAACGGATGATTCCCGCCGCCTTAACCGGCTCGATCTGGCTCATTGGATCGTTTCTCCAGAAAACCCGCTGACCTCCCGGGTCATCATGAACCGGTTGTGGAAACAGTTCTTTGGCAATGGGCTGTGCAACAGCATCGAAGACTTGGGCGCGCAAGGTGAATGGCCCTCACATCCTGAGCTGTTGGACTGGCTGGCGGTCGAGTTCCGCGAGAGCGGCTGGGATTACCGGCACATGGTGCGCCTCATGGTCAACTCAGCGGCCTACCGCCAGAGCTCCAATCTGAAGAAGGAAGTGATCGAAGCTGATCCGGAGAACCGCTTGTTGGCTTCACAGAACCCACGCCGTCTGGATGCGGAGTTCGTGCGCGACAACGCCCTCTTCGTCGCCGGTCTTCTGAATCTCGATATCGGTGGGCCCAGTGCCAAGCCCTATCAACCGCCGGGATACTACGAGAGCCTGCAATTTCCGGACCGTGATTACATCGCGCACATGGATGATCGCCAGTATCGCCGCGGTCTCTACATGCACTGGCAGCGCACTTTCCTGCATCCCATGCTGGCAAATTTCGATGCGCCCTCCCGCGAAGAATGCACCGGCGTGCGCGTTGCCTCCAACACGCCGCAACAGGCGTTGACCTTGCTGAACGATCCCTCCTTCGTAGAGGCCGCCCGGGTGCTCGCGCAGGAAGTGATGGAATCTTCCAAGAACGACTCCCGCCGTCTCGAAACCGCTTTCAAGCGCGCACTGGCCCGCGAACCGAAGGAGGCCGAGAAGAAATCGCTCCTCGCTATGCTGAAGCAACAGGAGACCTTTTACCAAGGGGCCGCGGCCGAGGCGGAAAAGTTGCTGAAGGTCGGCAATTCACCCCGGAACACCGCCCTGCCCGCTCATGAACACGCGGCGTGGACCTCGGTCTGCCGTGTCATCCTGAACTTGCACGAAACCATCACCCGCTATTGACGTATGAACTGGCCCAACTTTTTTAGTTCCGAGTATCACGCCAGCTTGAATCGCCGCACGTTCCTGACGCGCAGCGGCCTGGGTCTCGGCTCACTCGCTTTTGGCTCCCTGCTCTTTCGCAACGGACAACCGGTGATGGCTGCAGATACGCCCCGCAGCTCTGGCATCGGTGGCATCATCAATCCACCGCACTATCCCGTCAAAGCGAAGCGCGTCATCCATCTTTGCATGGCGGGCGGCCCTTCCCAGGTAGAGACCTTTGATCCCAAGCCTGAGCTTAAAAAGATCGATGGCCAGCCATTCCCTGAATCACTGACCAAGGGTCAGCAACTGGCGCAGTTGCAAGGCACCACGCTGAAGGCACGCGGTTCCTTCGTGGACTTCAAGAAACACGGCAAATCCGGCCAGGAAATCTCCGACTTGTTCCCGCACATCGCGGGGATCGCCGATGACATCAGCATCGTGCGTTCCATGGTCACGGAGCAGATCAATCATGATCCGGCGCACGCGTTCATGAATTCCGGCTCGATCCTCAAAGGCCGTCCCAGCATGGGCTCATGGCTGCTCTACGGTCTGGGCGCGGAAACGGACAGCCTGCCGGGTTTTGTAGTGCTCGTTTCCCAAGGCAAGGGCGGCGGTGCACAACCGGTCTCGGCCCGTCAATGGTCCAGCGGCTTTTTGCCCAGCCGCTTTCAAGGCATCCAATTTCAATCGAAGGGCGATGCGGTGCATTATGTCGGCAATCCCGATGGAGTTTGCCAGAGCACGCAACGGCAGTTGGTCGAAGAGATCAACCGCCTGAACGGCCAGCTTGCGCAAGAGCGCTTGGACCCGGAGATCCAGACGCGCATGAGCCAGTATGAGATGGCCTTCCGCATGCAGACATCCGTGCCAGAGCTCACCGATTTCAAGCAGGAGCCGCAGCACATCCTCGATCTCTACGGCGTGAAGCAACCGGGCGATGGCAGCTTTGCTTCAAACTGTCTCTTGGCGCGTCGTCTCGCAGAACGCGGTGTGCGCTTCATCCAGCTTTATCATCGTGCGTGGGATCATCACGGCGACATCGAGAAGAACATGCCCAAGGCGGCGTTGGAAACCGATCAAGCCAGCGCGGCGTTGGTGAACGATTTGAAGCAACGCGGCCTGCTGGATGACACACTCATCATCTGGGGCGGCGAATTCGGCCGTACGCCTATGGGCCAAGGCACCGGACGTGACCATCACATCCTCGCCTTCTCACTGTGGATGGCCGGTGGCGGCATCAAGCCGGGCACCACTTACGGAGCCACCGATGAGTTCGCCTATCGGGCGGTGGAGAACATCGTGCATGTGCGCGATCTGCACGCCACGATGCTTCACCTTTGCGGCATCGACCACAACCGCTTCAGTGTGAAATTCCAAGGCCTCGACGCCAAGCTGACCGGTGTGGAGCCGGCCAAGGTCATCAAAGCCATCCTCGCATAAGATCGAGCGGCGCGGTGTTGCCGGGTAAGCGGGACCGGTTGTATGAAGCTGATCAGCTACTGACCGTTCGCGCCACAACACCGCGCCAGATCCGATCTCAGCGTGGCGATCCTTTCCGCTCACCGAGCTTGGCCTGGGTCGCCGCGATGTGCTTGTCCACTTCTTCAGGCACCGGAGAGACCGATTTCCACACCTGCATAAGCGCAAGTGCCCGTTCATGATTCCCTGTCCGGTCTTCCAGCAAGGCCAGATGCGATGCCAATTGCAGCAGTGGAAAGGTATTGGGCTCAGCTTTCTTTCCCTCCGTCTCCCGCCAGCGCCTGAGCCCCAGCTCCCACAGATTGCGCGCCCGCACGACATCCTTGTGGTAATCCTCCTGCAATCGGCCCAGCTCAAAGAGTATCTCCGCGCTGTCCGGGTTCTCGCGCAAACCTTCGCGCAGGAACTCTTCCGCCTCCTTGGGCTTGTGCAGATGCTTGCGCAGCCAGTAGGCGGTGGTGACATAGATCTCCACCTGCTTGGGGTCCATCCGCGCTGAGAGCTGGAGCCAGGGCAGGATCTCTCTGATTTCCGAGGCATCTTCCCCTACTCCACCATGCTCCAAGTGGGTGTGTTCCGCCGGAAAGAAACTGCGGCCGAACCGGTCGATCCAGTCTTTCGGCTGGCCCATGAAATCATGCTCATCTCCTTCATTCTTGCCTTCCGCTGCTCCCGAGTCTTCAGCGATATGAGCCGTCTGATAGGCCTCTTTGTTGTGAAATACAGTCGGGTAAAAGCCGCTGTGGAAATACTTGTCCGCCTTCACAAAGAAATGATTGGCGAACATGCGGCGGCCATCGCCCAGCACAGCCGCCAACAGGTCACTGGTCTGCCCCCGATCGCCACTGCGCTCACGGTGCTGCGGCTCCAGCGATGTGCTCATGGTGAATCCCACCACCAGTAGCAGCAGCAGCAACAACCACGGCTTGGTCAGCAGATTCATACGATTGATTTGCGACGAAAGACCCAACAAGAGGCCGCCAGAAAAACCACCATGTAAGCAGCACCGTAGGCCAGCGCGAGCAGCCAGGTGCTCCAGCGGATCAACGGCCAGCGGTGGATCACCAGATCGCGCACGTCATAGAACTCCAGATGCGGGATGAGATAATAGATGCTGTAGAGCAATCCCCGGCCCGGTTGATCTATCTGCAAAGCGACGATGTTTAGATACCGGCCCACCAGCAGAATGCCGGCGGCAACGATGAAACAGATGGTCGCATTCGAAGAAGGCGCGGCAAAGACCAGTGAACCGAGCAACGTCACGGAGGAGATAATCCCCAGCATCCACCAATGAAAGACCAGCAATTGAAAATAGCTGGACCAGAGAACGGATTCTTCTCGCGAGCTGGTGAGCAACGCGAAGAAAAGATAGAAACACAGCAGGGACAACCCGCACGCCAGCCAGCAACCAAAGAACTTCCCCAGGATCAATTGATGACGTGCCAATGGCTTGGCGAGCAGCGGAAAAAGCGTGCGGCTCTCTTGCTCCGAAGGGAGCTGCCGGGCGGTCAGCCCGATACAGATGATCAGCGAACAGATCCAGATCATGGAAAGGCAGGCTTCCTTCAGGAACCGGACGATCTTCTGGTCGTTGAAGAAACTCAGGCTCGCCAGTGAAGTGCCGAGCAGGATGGTGAGCGCAAGGAGGACGTAAGCCTCCTTGCGCCGCACCAGTTCCAGCACAACCACACCCGCCACTGCAAAAATGGAGTTCACGACTTTAATTGCAGCTTATTTGCAATAACCAGTGACACCTCTTCTCTTAAGGTGTTTGTTGTGAGCTTTTTTACTTCAGGGCTTGGGCGACGGTGCGGACGTTGTAGTCGATGAGCTTGATGTAATCAGCCGCTTCCTCATTGCCGCCGACCAGAATGGGCAGGTAAAGCGTCTTCACACCCAGCTCCTTGGCGACATACTCGGAGGTCTGCTTGGAACGGTTGGGTTCCGCGATGACCAGCTTCACACCCTGCTCTTTCATCCGGGGGATCAGCGCATTGATGTGCGTGGGCGATGGCTCCACGCCCGGCTTGCGCTCGATCTGACCAGCCACCTCGAAACCGAAATGGCGCGCGAAGTATTCGTAGGACTTGTGATACGTCACCAGCTTCACTCCCTTGAACGGCTGCAGCAGCGCCATCCACTCCTTGTCCTTCGCTTCAAGCGCCGTTTCGAAGGCGCTCAAGTTCTTGGCGTAAGCAGCGGCATTGGCGGCATCCAGCTTGGAAAAATGCGCGGCCAGATGTCTGGCCACGATCTTCCCATTACCGGGGTCCAGAAGGTAATGCGGGTTGCCGGCGGCATGGACATCGCCATCCGAGCGATCCACTTTGCCCGTGGGCACATCCAGCATTGTAACACCTTCCGAGGCATCCACCCGCCCCGCCCCGCCGCGGATGATCTTGCGATTGCGCGCATTATCCACGAGCGGTGAGAGCCAGGCGATCTCCAGCTCCGCCCCGCCTTCGATCAAGACATCCGCCTTGTTCAAGGTGACGGCGAAGCTCGGCTTGGCATCGACAAAATGCGGGTCCTCTGTGCCGCGCGCCAGACTGGTCACCTGCACTTTGTCCCCGCCCACCGCCGCAGCGATGGCACCGAGGTCAGGCGTGGTCGCCACGACTCTCAGGGCTGCGGAAGCGTTGATGACACCGCCCAGCAACAGGCTGAACAGCAATGCAACGATTCGTTTCATACTCGTTCAGGTTTTAGAATTTATGCGCAGCGTGGGCACCGAGCACGAACTCGAACTGCAACCAGACGGAGTGATCGATGCCGATGTCCGTGCGGTCATCGTAATTATACTGCAACCGGATCTTGGAGAACTCGGTCGGGAACCACGTCAGATTTGGAGAGACACGATAACGCGTCGCGCGGAACTTGTCGAAGACCCCGTTGAAACCGCCCGTGCCATCCGGTTCCAGCAAACCCATCGTCTGATACGAGGCCACATCACCCGTCACATAATCGAAGCGCAGCCCTGCCACCCAGCCTTTGCGGAAGCCATAGGTAAACTGGCTGTAAAGACCGTAATCCGTCAGCTTTTCCGCCGGCAAGATGGCTGGCAAGCCGGTGACCGGGTCAAACAACTGGCCTGAATCGGGGTTGCCATCACCATCCTCATCCGCGAGCAGACCGTCGGCGTCTTCATCCCAATCGAATGATCCAGTGCCGTACTTGCGCATCATCGCTTCGGTCTGGAACTGAACGAACGGGAAACCACCGGAATGATTTTCCGGCCGCCATTTCCAGGTCAGGTCCGCACCATAGATCTCCGTGCGCGTGTTCTCGCCACCGCCACCATTGGCATTCGGACCAAAGGCGCCGGACACACCGAGCAACAAGGTCTGGTTATCCGTCAGATTGAATGAGGTCGCCAGACGCGGCGTGATGAGCAGGTCATCGAAGCGTTTCATGCCTCGATTGTTGTCCGCATGACGGAACGTGAACGGAATGCCCTCCGCCTCTTCACCGCCATGGGAATGCCCGCCATCACTGCGGAAGCCCGTGGCTGTGGCTCCCTGGCTGTTCTGCAAACCCACGAAAAACTCCGTGTACCAAGGCGTCGGCGCGAGCCAAGAGAGACGCGCACCGGGATTGCGCAAGCCATCCGCCCCGAGGAAACGGGCATTCACCAGCGGCGCATCCACAAAGGACCACGAATGCGGGTGCTGCGTATTGATGCGACCGAACTCCGACAGATATTGACCCGCACGGATCTGGAAATTACCCGGTAGAGCAATAGACTCGAGCCAGGCCTCTTCCAACTCCACAAAAGTCTCCCCTTCACCATCAATGGCGAAGAGCACATTCGCATTCCCCCGGAAATAAGGGTCCACCGCGCCGGTGAAATTCGCTTCCAACCCTTGGAACGTGAAGCCGCGCTGGTTCGGGTCGTGACCGCCGATCTGCAAATCACCTAGGTCATTGGCGGTGGAACTGCCCGCCGCGAAAGTGCCTACCAGGCCGATGTCCATGAAGGCCGCACCCTTGCGCAAACGAATGGGATCGGTAATGCGCCAGGGCTGATCCATCACGACATCCCCGGTCTTGGCTGTGCCTTCAGCAGGCGTGGCGGCGACCTGCTGCTTGATGGTCTGCTGTTCCTGGGTGATGACCGTCTGGTTCTGCTTCAACAGTTGAAGCTGCTGTTCCAGCGATTGGATCTGCTGGCGTTGCAATTCCTGCTGCTTGCGGAACTCCTCCTGCATCTGCTGGAGCTGCTTTTGCAATTGCTCCACGGAAGGAGCGTTATTCTGGGCATGGGTCTGGCCACACAGGACCGAGAGCATCAAAGCGGACGATACGGCTACGAGAGATTTCTTGTTCATATTTCCTGACTGCGCGGCAGCTAAACACTGCACGAGACTGGGTTCATCATTCGGTTTCGCTGACGTGGAGAGGACACCTCCCGGCGTCAGCAAGCCGAGGGATGCTCAGGAAATAGAAGCACTGGGCGGGGCCCGGCCGGACCAGAGGGTCACGATGACCACGGCATAGTCCACACTGTGCGGGCATGCAATCTCAGCCACCGTCACGAACTCCGGCTGCGGCAAAGGTGCGAAAACGAAATCGAATGCTACGGAAGTCGAACGGTAGAGACAGGTCGCACAATGCTCAGCACCACGCGATTCATCGCTATCACTTTCATGGTGATGATGAGAATCCCCCGCTTGATGGTGGTGATGATGATGCGCAGCATGATGCTCATGCGCGCCATGCACCCCGTTCAAGCTGAGCACGCCAGCCACCAGCAACAGCAACGCCATCAGGGCTCCGAAGCCCGGATAACGCAGCAGCAAGTTGACACGGCGTAAATTCATTTGCAACTCGTTTGCAATTAAACCACAAAAACCCAGATACGCAAGTTCTTTGTATCCGGATGTAAGAGGAACGGCTTAGCCGTTCTTACCGCAGCAGTGCTTGAACTTCTTGCCGCTGCCGCAGGGGCATGGGTCGTTGCGGCCCACTTTGGGACCGCTGCGCACGGGCTTGACTTTGGACATCGCCTCGGTCGCCTCGTTGACCATATCACTGCCCCCGCTCGCCTGCTGCTTCGATTCTGCGAAGGCGCTGGTGGGCTGCTGATGCAGCGTCTGCTTCGGCAGGTTCAGCATGAACTGCTCGAACGCCATGAAGCTGGACGCACTGCGGAAGATGTTATGGCAGGCTTCCGTCTTGATGCTGTCCATCAACTCCTCGAACAGCTTGAACGCCTCCGCCTTATACTCGATCAGCGGATCGCGCTGGCCGAACTGGCGCAGACCGATCGCCGTGCGCAAGCCATCCATCGTGTAGAGATGCTCCTGCCACAGTTTGTCGATGGCGCTCAAGATCGTGTACCGCTCAATCGCCTTCAGCGCATTCTTGTCCTGTTCATACTGGACCTTGATCATGTAGGCGTCGCGGACGGCCTTGATGATGAAAGTGCAGACTGAAAGCTGCTCGGCGCTCAGGCCATCAAAGACTGAGCCCGCCACGGGCTGCTGATCACCTGCATTGGCGGCCTTCAAAATCTCTTCTTCAGGGATGCCGACCGGGAAATTCAAGTTCGCCCATTCAGCCAGCGCCCGGATGTTCCACATATCCGGCCCTTCCTCATGCGAGGTGTTCTGCTGCACCTTTGAGATGACCACTTCCTCCATGATGTCCAACAAGCGGTCCTGTACATCGTCCGACTGGATGATCTCATTGCGGAAGCCGTAGAGGACTTCACGCTGTTTGTTCATCACGTCATCATATTCCAGCGTGCGTTTGCGTTGCTGGAAGTTGTGCTGTTCGACGCGTTTCTGGGCCGTCTCGATGGAGCGGTTCAGGAGCGGATGCTCCAGCTCCTGCCCCTCTTCCAAGCCCACCCGCTCCATCAGTTTGCTGATGCGGTCGGAGCCGAAGAGACGCATAAGGTCGTCCTCCAACGAGATGAAAAAGTGCGAGGAACCCGGATCGCCCTGGCGCGCACAACGGCCGCGCAACTGGCGGTCGATACGGCGGGACTCGTGACGTTCCGTGGCGATCACGTGCAAGCCGCCCAACTCAGACACGCCCGGTCCCAGTTTGATGTCCGTACCACGACCGGCCATGTTCGTGGCGATGGTCACAGCTCCACGCTGACCGGCACGGGAAACGATCTCGGCCTCCTGCTCGTGATACTTGGCGTTCAACACCGCGTGCACGATGCCTTCCTTCTTCAGGATGCGGGAAAGGAACTCGCTGACCTCGACGGAGATGGTACCGACAAGGATCGGACGACCGATCTTGTGTACCTCCTGGATCTCCTTCAGCACTGCGGCGAATTTCTCACGACGCGTCTTATACACCGTGTCGTGTTTGTCATTGCGCAGGCACGGGCGGTTAGTCGGGATGACCAGCACGCCTAGCTTGTAGATGTCGAAAAATTCCTGCGCTTCCGTCTCGGCCGTACCGGTCATGCCGGCCAGCTTGTGATACAGGCGGAAGTAATTCTGGATCGTGATGGTCGCGTAGGTCTGCGTCTCTTCCTCGATGGTGACGCCTTCCTTCGCTTCCACGGCCTGATGCAAGCCCTCGCTCCAGCGGCGGCCCGTCATCTTACGACCGGTGTTCTCATCCACGATGATCACCTTGTTGTCCTCGACGACGTACTGCACGTCCTTCTCGTAGAGGCAGTAGGCTTTCAGCAACTGGGCGATGCTGTGGATGCGCTCGGCCTTGGCTTCGAACTCGCCCTGGATCTTGGTCTTCAGCTCAGCCCGCTTGCGGACATCCTGTTCCGGCCCGTTGTCGATCTCATGGTACGCGCTGACGATGTCCGGCATCATGAACGCATCTGGATCTTGTGGGCTCAGGAATTCGCGGCCTTTCTCTGTCAGATCCGCTTCATGGCTCTTCTCCTCGATGGCGAAGAACAATTCTTCCTTCTGCGCGTAGAGCTCCTTCTTCGTCTGGTCGGAATGCAGCTCCAAGTCCACCTTGTTCAGCATCCGCAGATTTTCCGGATCTTCGAGCAGGCGCGCCAAACCTTCTGACTTGGGCTGACCAAGCTTCACGCGATACAGCAACACACCGATTTCGCGTTCCAAATTCTCCCGCTCGCCTTCGATGCTGCCAGCCTTGAGCTTGCTGACCAGTTGCTCAGCTTCGTCGAGGTAGCGCTTGCACAGACGCTTCTGGGCCTGCACCACGCCTTCGATGCCCGGCTTGAGCAGTTCGTAGATCTTGTTGTCACGGGCGACCACCGCCGGTCCGCTGATGATGAGCGGCACGCGTGCTTCATCGATCAAGATGGAGTCCACTTCGTCCACGATGGCGAAGTAATGTCCGCGCTGCACCTGGTCTTCCTTGCGCGTGGCCATGCCGTTGTCGCGCAGGTAATCAAAACCGAACTCGGCATTCGTGCCGTAAGTGATGTCGCAATTGTACTGCTCACGACGAACCGCCGGCGGCTGATCATGGAGGATGCAACCGACGGAAAGACCGAGGAATCGATAGACGGCGCCCATCCACTCACTATCACGGGCAGCCAAATAATCGTTAACGGTGACGACATGCACACCCCGACCGGTCAGGGCGTTCAGGTAGGTCGGCAAGGTGCCGACAAGCGTCTTGCCTTCACCGGTCGCCATTTCAGCGATCATGCCGTTGTGCAGGCCCATACCGCCGATCAACTGCACATCGAACGGCACCATCTCCCAGCGCAGCGCATGGTCACGCACCATGATGTCCTTGCCACAAAGACGGCGGCAGGCATTCTTCACCACGGCAAAAGCCTCGGGTAGAATGAGTTCCAACTCACGCTTCAGCTCGGCATTGTCCGTGATCTTGGAGAGCTTCTCCTTCCAGAAGGCAGTCTTTTCACGGAGCACTTCCTCAGGCTGGGACTGCAACGCTTGCTCGAGCTCATTGATCTTGGCCACGATTGGCCGCATGCGCTTGATCTCCCGCTCGTTCTTGGAACCAAAAATTTTCTTAAGTACTAACCCTATCATGTGTCTTACTTCCGTTAAATCGGAAGGCAAACGCTACGGGAACACCCCCAAAGCGTCAAAGCATTAAAGGCCGCTCAAATTAGCACCCTTTTCAGGCCGTCGCCAGCTGGCCATCCTGCTTTTTGCCCGGTTTGCCACCCTTCCCGTCCGGCTTGGCCGGCGGTTCATCCTCTCCTTTGTTCAAATTTTTCGCGCTGCCCCAAAACTTGATGGGCAGCAGGCCTAAGCCGATAAGCGCCAACTGGCTGACCATGAACACCATGAGCCACTTGAACGCCGAATCCATAAAGCCGTAACTGTGCAGGCCGATGCCCAGCATGTTCGTGCCGAACCACGACCATGCCGTCACGATATTGCCGAAGATGGCCATGTTCATGATGCCCCGCTCCTTCACCATGCCACCCCAGCGGGCGTGCAAGATGAGCGCGTTCCACAGCACGATGATCAAAGCGCCATTCTCCTTGGGATCCCAACCCCAGAAACGACCCCATGATTGATCCGCCCAGATGCCGCCCAACACAGTACCGACAAAGCTGAA
Source organism: Verrucomicrobiota bacterium (assembly GCA_023431185.1). Taxonomy (GTDB): domain Bacteria; phylum Verrucomicrobiota; class Verrucomicrobiia; order Limisphaerales; family JAEYXS01; genus JAEYXS01. The sequence goes on along the minus strand of JAEYXS010000117.1, from coordinate 16,467 downwards.
CAACGTGGCAAAGCACACGATGCCATACACCATGCGGGAAAGCGCCTTGCTCAAGGCATCCGTCAAACCCGGCGTGAAGATGCCTCGTGCCAGATACACGATGGCCAGGAAGCCCGCCACAAACGTGGAAGCATAACCCAGCGTGATGATCACCACGTGCGTCGCCAGCCAGAAGTTCGTGTCCAGCACCGCTTGCATCATCACCATCGTGTCCCCGCCGAGAGACAGGTTATGCGCCACTACCAACGTGATGAAACCGATCATCGAGCCGACCACCGAGCCGATGCCGTCCTTGTAAAAGCGCTCCAAGATCAGGCCCAGGATTACCGAGCCCCAGCCGATGAAGATGGCCGAGGAATAAAGATTCGTCACCGGCGGACGACCCTCCAGCCACATGCGGAAGATCAAACCAGCCGTATGGATCACCAAACCGACCACGATGAGCCAGAAAGCCGAGGTCCTCAGCCACTTGCTCATGTTGAACCACGAGAAGCAGGCCAGCATAAAAGCCAGGACATACAACACCATCGCCCGGTAGAACGACTGCATCTTGTTGTAGAAATGCTCCCAGTTCGCCTTGCTCAACTGCTTCGTGAACTCCGGCTTCAAGCTCGCCAGATATTCACCCACTTTGCTGTTGAAGGCAGTGGCATCACCTTTGCGATACGCCGAAGCCAGTGCGCCGTAGAACTCCACCGAGTTGTGCAACTTCTCGCCGCGCGCAGCCTCCAGCAGTGCATCACCCATGCGCATCCAGTCATCCTTGGGGGCTTCCGGGTGATGCGGCGGCACGATCAAAGGCGGCTCAAAACGCGACATCACATCAAAGCGTTGCGCGTAGTTCACGAACTTGTCGAAGACCGCTTCGTCATACGTCCGTCCTGCCTGCTGCGCCCGCACAGCGGCCACGCCCGGTTCGATGAGTGATTTGTATTCCGCCACTTCCGCCGCCCAATCCTTCGCGTCCTGCGGCTGGAGCGTGTTCTTGAGGCGCATGTAGAGCACCAGCCGCTCATGCAGCTTCATCACGCCGCGCTCGAACGGATTGCGATGCGATGCTTCGATCTTCGCGATGCGCTTCTGTTCGGCATCGAAACCGGAGAGCGCTTCTTGATTCGGCATGATCTGGTTCCAGGAGTAATGCTTGCCGTCCTCACCGGCGGCCTCGTTCTTTTCCGGCAGCTTGAGCATGGAGATCAGATCCGGATGATCGATACGGAACACCTTGCGGTCATCCGCTTTCTCTGGCGTGATCATCAGTTCCGCCAGCCATTCGATGGCAGGCATCTTCCGCTTCTCTTCCTTCAGATAAAGGCTTTGCTTCTCGCGGATCTGGAGCAGCGAATTGCGCGCCAACGAATCCATCGGCTGGAACCGGCCGTTGAAAGACGCGGGCAACTTGCCAAAAGCATTGTAATCAATGCCGCTCTCGGCGTGCGCCACGTTGCCGGCGACGAGCGCCAGCACTGCGGACAGGAAAAATAAAAGGCACTTTTTCATGCGGTCCTCCGTTTCGAGACAAATGCGACGAGATGGATCATGAATTGCACCGTCAGCCCGAGGCCGACCACCAAGCAGCCCACATACGGCGTGAGCCAGCTCGGATTACGCACCACTTGCAGCGTGCTGGTGCCGCGGCTGCGGTCCAGCTCATCCTTGCCCATCTGATACTGATAGAATGTCAGCCCCGCATAACGCAGCGGGTTGTTCATCCAGATATCCACTTCCCGCTTCTCGCTCGTCTCGGGATTCTCGATGAGCACGCGGCTGCGGAAGTCTTTCGGTATCTCCGTGCCGGGATAAACCGTGTGCGTGGTCTTGAGCAGGGTCATCGTGTAGGGCTTATAAGCCCGCACCGGCCGCATCGTCATAGTGTAAGTTTTGCCGTCCACCTCGATGCTTTGCGGCGCACCCAATTGGTTGGCGATGCGCACGGCGCTGTCATGCCCCACCTGCCGCTCGAAGCTCATATGGATGCTCTCCACCAGCAGGTTGTCGCCCGCCCAGCCCGGCAGCACCCAGGTGCCGAAATTCTCCTTCGCGCCCACCACTTCCACGATCGCCGTCGGGATGTTCTTCTCCTCCATCTTCTTCGTCTCCGGGGCTTCCACGAAATCGAAGCTTTGCGCCACGCCATTCGTGGTCAGCGCCGGCTTGTTAGTCTGCATCGGCGCACGGAAGTTGGTGTCCGAGTTCTTCCAAAATTCTTTCACCTTCAGCGTGAACGGCAGCTTCTCGTGCTTGATCTCACTGCCCGCCTTGAAGAACGACAACGGGATGGCCACCACGTCTTCCTTGTGCTCTGAGGCATCACTGGTGACCGCCAGCTCATACTCCATCGCGCTCTCGGAATATTGCTTGGCCTCGCCCTCGGCAAAGCGCATCTGCGTCTCGCGGGAGAACAGGTCCGTCGTCAACTGTCCCAACAGCAACATGATGATGCCGATGTGTGTCAGGAAGATGCCCGACTTCTTCCAGCCCCATTTGAAGCGGGTGATATGCGCGGCGATGAGGTTTACCAACAGCGCCGTGCCCAGCAGATAACCGCCCGGCATCGGTACCGGCACCTTGGTGCCAAAGAAACTGAACCAAGGCACAAACCAATGTTTGAAGTAACGCTCCTGGGCGTTGTAAAGCCCCTCATCCGCCTGCGCCACCGTGCCGATGAAGACCAGCACGCAACTGAACGCCAGCAAGATCACCGTCAGCTTGAGCGAAGAGATCGTTTTCCAGATTTTTTCCATGCTAAACAATATAGCTGCTAAAATTGCGGTTCCGCTTTGGCAAAGGCGATGAAGGCCGCTTTGTTCGCCTCCACCAGGGCCGTGTTGCCGCGGAACTTGTAAAAGAACCATTGTCCGCCCCGCGGCACGATCGCGCCCAGCATCCGGTCGCCCTTGTTATCCATGTCCACCAGCACCGCTTTCGGATTCGCCGGATCGAGCGGCTGCACCATCTTCGCCAGACCCGCTTCATCCACGGGCGGCAGTTTAACCTGTCCCAGCCACCGGTTCACATTCGCCAGATTACCACCGGTATCACTAGGAAAGACGCTCACAGTCACCTCTCCGGTTGCATCTTTTTCTCCCGTCACCTGATATTTGGCCGTCTGCATCGCGCCCGGAGCGACCACTTTCCAGCCTGACGGCAATTGCCAATCACCACCTGAGGCGGTTGAACCGGGCGCCGTAACCGATGCCGTCGTCCCGGCCCCTGATCCGCCAAACTTCACCGACTTGATGAACGCCATGAAGTTCGCCTTCTCCCTCGTCACCAGCGTGTCATCACCCGATATCTTGTAGAACCAGCTCGTGTCCGCGTCATGCTGCATCACCGTGATGATGCGTTGCGCCCCCTCTGAGCTGCTGGCTGAGCTGGCCAGTTCGAACAGGCGGCCCTGCTTGCCCGCGACCTCCGCGCTGCTCAGCAACTTGTCCGCCTCCTCCTTGCTGATCTCCGTCATGCCCATCTGCTGCCGCCACATGTTGACGACTTCCGTCTCGCGATTGGCCAAAGGCGGCAAAGGCGCGATGGACACATTGGCCTTCAAGCCGCCTGCTCCCTCGATGTTGAAATTCGCCACACTCACCTGGTTCTGTGGCACTTCCGTCCAGCCTGCCGGGACTTGGTAATCCAGTTTGGGCCGCTCCGGCGCGCTCGGCCGCTCTACCGCTGTGGGCGCGGAGCCGTGCCCATGGGCATGACCATGCCCGGCATGCGCAGTCTTCTCCTTCGGCGCTTGATAGACCCGGATCGTGTCCTGCTCCCCGCAACCCGTCAGCCAAAGGCTGCCGGACAACAAGGCGGCGGACCATGCTTTATGTGTTAAACGCTTTGCCACAGAACTTTCTAAGCTAGCTTTTGCCCTCGGCGGGAGGCAACAAAATATCCTGTCATCAGGAGCTTGCACCGCCCGGAAATGGGTCAAGTTGCGTATTAAGACAAGCAAACCTGCAAAACTATTCAAAAACCGTTTCACAAATAAGTTCGGCTTACCCGCTGCATATCTCCAGAACCTCCGGTGCGAGTTCGATTTTGCGCTATTTTCGCCGGTCTCTTTCACGCCCTCAACCTGCCAGACCTAAAGCGGCACCGTTAGGCCTGCATGCGCTATATGAGCTATATGGAGACAAAATCTCGGGGAAATCACTGCGGCAGTGATTTTACGCAGGGAGTTTGAACTTTGAGCTTCCTATTGGCTAATCCTCGCTCATGCGCTAGATTATTCCCGTTATGGCCGATTCACATTCCAATCCGCAGCCAGCCGTTCCTGCCGGAACTGTGCCACAGGCTGGTGCCGCCATACCCCCCTCAGCCACACCAGAAGCAGCTGCGGCCGCTCCTGAGCCCGTGAAGCAACTCTCCAAAGAGGAGCAAATGGCTGCCTTCGAGGAAGATCTTAAGTACAACGACTGGGGCCACCAACCCTGCTGATGGAGCGCGGCGTGTCCCGTACCGAAGGTCGGGAGTTGTCTCACCCCGCAGCAACGCCCAAAAGCGAACTGCGTTTAGTCTCGCTCAATCAGCTGAACTGTCTCAAGCGCGCTTGAATGCTGCTGTCTTTCGATCTTCGATACTTCCGCAATGCGCACAAAAAAGCCTCCGGCTCATCACCGGAGGCTCTTCGAATTTTAGACTCTAACGGCCAGCTTACTAGCCCATCATCATCGTCAGCAGGAACTCGATGTTGCTGCGTGTCTTCTTCAGCTTGTTCAGCATCAGTTCCATCGCTTCGACTGGCGGCACGCCCGTGAGCGCACGGCGCAGCATGACCACGCGGCCGTATTCGTCCGGATGGTAGAGCAGCTCTTCTTTGCGAGTGCCGGACATCTCGATGTTGATCGAGGGGAAGATGCGGCGGTCCACCAGGTGGCGGTCCAGATGCACTTCCATGTTACCTGTGCCCTTGAACTCTTCGAAGATGACTTCATCCATGCGGGAACCGGTATCCACCAGCGCGGTCGCCATGATCGTCAGTGAGCCACCCTCTTCAATGTTACGGGCGGCACCGAAGAAGCGCTTCGGCTTGTGCAACGCGTTCGCATCCACACCACCGGACAGGATCTTGCCTGAGTGCGGCTGCACCGTGTTGTAAGCGCGGGCGAGACGCGTGATGGAGTCGAGCAGAATGACAACGTCCTTCTTGTGCTCGATCATGCGCTTGGCCTTCTCGATCACCATCTCAGCCACCTGCACGTGACGCTCGGGCGGTTCATCGAACGTGGAGGCGATCACTTCTGCCTCACGGCAGGTGCGCTCCATGTCCGTCACTTCCTCAGGACGCTCGTCGATGAGCAGGATGAACAGGTAGCATTCGGGATTGTTCTTGATGATGGCGTTCGCCAGCTTCTGCATCAGCACCGTTTTACCGGTGCGCGGCGGCGCGACGATCAAACCACGGCTGCCCTTGCCGATCGGGCAGACCAAGTCCAGCACACGCGTGGAGTATTCATCCGAAGCCGTTTCCAGCAAGAACCGCTTGTTCGGGAACAACGGCGTGAGGTTGTCGAAATGCGTCTTGTCCTTCGCCTTGTCCGGGTCCTCATGTCCGACGGACTCCACCTTCAACAGCGCGAAGAAACGTTCCTTCTCTTTCGGCGGACGGATCTGGCCGGCGATGATATCACCGGTCTGCAGATCGAAGCGGCGAATCTGCGAGGGAGACACGTAGATGTCTTCCGGGCACGGCAGGTAGTTGAAGCTTTGGGAGCGCAGGAAGCCGAAGCCTTCCGGCAAAATCTCCAGCACACCCTCACCGAAGAGGATGCCGTTGCGTTCGGCATTCTTCTGAAGGATCTGGAAGATGACTTCGTGCTTCTTCATCGTACCGAAGTTCTCGATCCCCATCTCCTTCGCCATCTTGTTCAGCTCGCCAATGGCCATGGCTTGCAGTTGGCTGATATTGATGCGGATCTGCGGCGTCACCGGCCCGTCTGAGCGTGGCGCCGGAACTTCCTCTTCCTCATGCTCTTCAACGGCATGCTTTGGGGGTTCAAGCTCATCCGAGGATTCAAGCCGCCGGGATACAGCTGTTGGTGCTGGCGTCGGGGACGCTGGTTTGACAGGGGCCGCCTTGGGTGTCTCTTTCTCCGGTTCCGCTTTCACGGCCTCAACCGGTGCGGGCTTTGCCGGGGTTTCCACCACTTCCGGCGTTTCCATCAATTCAGGCTGCTCTGCCTCTAGGGCGGCAGATTTCTTCGCCACTTTCTTAGTGGCTTTTTTGGGTGCTCTTGCCATATGTCTAAATGCAAAATATGCGCCAGTGCTTAACCGCTACTGGCGCAAATTGTTGCCCTGCTGACGTGGATTCTTCATCCACGTTCTTCGGGGATTTGTTGGTGACTGAACGGTATTGCTACCGGGGGTTCAGTGCGGGGTTCACCCTGCCACACATCAGTATGGCAAAGGGAACTTGGCGGTTAAGCGCCTCACACGTTCGCGCACAGAGTGTGCGGCGTCAAGATTTTTGATGTCTTTAAGCACTTCGCTGATCATGTCGGCGATCTCCGCCATTTCAGCCTCTTTCATGCCGCGCGTGGTGACTGCGGGTGTGCCCAAACGGACGCCGCTGGCCTGGAACGGCGAGCGTGTCTCAAAAGGAATCGTGTTCTTGTTCGTGGTGATACCGGCTTCATCGAGCGCGATCTGGGACTCCTTGCCCGTGATGCCCTTGGCGCCCACATCCACCAGCATGAGGTGATTCTCCGTGCCACCGCTAACGAGTCGGTAACCATTCTTGATCATGCCCTGCGCGAGCGCGGCGGCATTCTTCACAATCTGCTGCTGGTAAGACTTGAACGACGGCTGCAACGCTTCCTGGAAGCAAACCGCCTTCGCCGCGATGACGTGCATGAGCGGTCCGCCTTGGATGCCCGGGAACGCCTGTGAATCGATTTCCTTCTGATACTTCGCCTTGCACATGATCAGACCACCGCGAGGTCCGCGCAGGGTCTTGTGCGTAGTCGTCGTCACGAAGTCAGCATACGGCACGGGGCTCGGATGGATACCCGCCGCTACTAGACCGGCGATGTGCGCGATGTCTGCCAGCATGAGCGCGCCCACTTCTTGCGCGATCTCGCTCATACGCTTGAAGTCGATGACGCGCGGATAGGCGCTCGCGCCCACCGTAATCATCTTGGGCTTGTGTTCGCGGGCCATCTGAGCGAGTTGATCGTAATCGATCCGCTCGTCTTCCTTGCGCACGCCGTAATGGACGATCTCGAAAAACTTGCCGGAGAAATTAGCTTTGTTGCCGTGGGTCAAGTGGCCGCCGTGGCTCAGGTCCATGGTCAGCATCTTGTCGCCGGGCTTCAGCATGGCGAAGTAAACGGCCATGTTCGCGCCGGAGCCGGAGTGCGGCTGCACGTTCGCATGTTCCGCACCGAAGAGCTGCTTCGCGCGATCGATGGCTAACTGCTCCACCACGTCCACATTCTCGCAACCACCGTACCAGCGTTTGGCGGGATAGCCTTCCGCGTACTTGTTCGTCAGCACCGAGCCTTGGGCTTCCATCACCGCGGGGCTGGTGAAGTTTTCGCTCGCGATGAGCTCGATGTTTTCCTGTTGGCGTTGGCGCTCCTGCTTGATCAGCTTCGCGATCTCAGGGTCCACTTGGGCGAGGGGCTGGGCCGTCGGGCCGCAGCACGTTGAGGCAGTATTCTCCATCTTGTTTACTCGTCTTTCATGCCGTCCGCCTTCAAAGCGGGCGTTCAAAAATGCGTCCACGATGCGCTTGGCCTGCTCGGTGGTGACCAGCTTTTCACCGAGGCAAAGCACGTTCGCGTTATTATGCTGGCGGCAGAGCGCAGCCATCTCTTCATTGAAGACCAGAGCGGCGCGGATACCCGGCACCTTGTTCGCCGTGATGCTCATGCCCACACCGGTCGTGCAGACCAGAATGCCTTCATCAGCCTGATTGCGTACCACGCATTGCGCCACCGCGTGCGCGAAGTCCGGATAGTCTGTGGATTCGGTGGACAACGTCCCCAAATCTTCCACCGTGATCCCCTGCCCTTGCAGATGCCCTTTGAGCACCTCTTTCAATTTGAAACCACCGTGGTCGGAACCGATCGCTACTGTCTTCTTCATGGCTGCGTGAGCACCCGCTGCGGCTGCTTCGGTCTGCTCGATAAATTGCACAGCGGACTTGACGCCCGCTTCGATCTCGTCGCGGCACAGAGCATAAACGTGATACGGAGAGCCGATGGGGTCGGAGATCTCCTTGTCATAGCCTTCCACCGAGTCATCAAACTCCCGCAAGAGAAAAGTTTTCTCCGCCGCTTGCGGATACATGTAAATCAAACTGTCCAGGTGGCTCTGGGTCATCCCGAAGATGTAATCCGCCTGATCCACGATCTGGCCGGTGACCATCTTGCTGAGTTGCCGGGAGATATCGATGCCTTTCTCGCGCATCGCCGTCACGGAATGCACGCTTGGTGCCTGCCCGTTCATCGCCCCGACACCGGCGGAAATGACGCGATACCCCTTACGGTTCTTGACCGCTTCACGGAAAAAGCCTTCCGCCATGGGACTGCGGCAAATGTTCCCGGTGCAAATGACCAAAATTGTAATTTCGCCAGCCATCAAAGTCGTTAAAAGTGTGATGCTAACCCCGAATCGTCAACGGTGAAATCCCGTTGTCTTGAGAATGTTTAAATTGGAACAAAAACGTTGCCTAACCTCCTGAACACTAACTCTTATTCCGGTATTCCCGCACCATGGACAAGCCCTTCACCAAATCCAGTGCCCGTGCTAAGGCCGGGTCCCTGACCACGTTTTTAGCAACATTATCACCCGGCTTGACCGGCACCACATCCACATCCGGATTCAGACCCTCTTTATGCCGGCGGACGAGCTCCGCTTCATTGATCAATCGCGTCGGTGCAGTCGCTGCCGAGGTCTTGTTAGTCGAGGCGGCTTCGCCAATCTGCTTGTAAGCATCCGCTAAATACATCTGCTCGTCCAACAGGCTCACTTCCACTTTGATGTCCGGCACAACGCCGTTGAAGGGCATCGACGAGCCATCTTCAAATTTGATCTCTCCGGTCGCCACGCGCAACACCTGCCCGGTAGAGAGAGGGATGTCCCGATACAAGCTTAACTGCCCGGCAGTCGGCGAGCCCAAGAGCAAACCTACCTTGCCTGCCCGCAGGGAAGCGGCCAGCACCTCGACCGCATCCTGTGTCTTGCGGTTCACCAAAATCACGGTGGGCAACTGATTCACCGCACTGCGGCCGGTGGATTTCTGCGCCTTGCCATCGACCGTCGCGATGGTCTTGTCCGCAGGATAAAAACAATCTGCCACCTGGAAGACGCCCGAATGGTCGCTGCCTTTGGCAAAGCGCAGGTCGATCACCAAGCCCTTGAGTTTATTGGTGCTGGTCAATTGATGCAGTGCTTCCCCCACCGTCTTATCGGCACCCGCACCCAAATCGCCCAGCCGCACGTAACCATAGGAGGTATCGAAAACGGAAGTCGCTGCCACAGCCGGGCGCGGTTTGGCTTCCGCGTCATTCGCTTTGGCCACATTCGTCACAAGCAACGCACGGTTGCCCAACTTGCTAAGCAAACCTTCCACGGCCGCCTCTTGCAAGTCCGCTTCGCTTACGCCCGAAAGATTGGTTTTCAGGATGGAGTAAACCTCCTGAAAGCTCGGCGAGGCCGCTTGCGTGGTAAACGCTGCCAGCGTCAGGGCCAAGGATAGGATCAGCCGTTTCATTTGTGCTAATATCTCAGCGAAGTGCCTTGGATGCAATGTCCCGTCTGAACTGCGCTCCCTCGAAATCAATCAGTGCCACCGCCCGATAAGCCGCCTCCCGGGCTTCCTTGAGCGTTGGGGCCCAAGCAGTCACACCCAAAACGCGGCCCCCATTGGTCACCACCTGCCCGTCTTTCAGCGCAGTGCCAGCATGGAAAACTTTAGTGTTCGGCAGCGCATTGGCTTTATCCAAACCAGTGATGACTTTTCCTTTCGGATAACTGCCCGGGTAGCCACCCGAGGCCATCACTACACAGACTGATGCCTGCGGACTCCACTTCATTTCCACTTTGTCCAGCGTGCCATCCACGCTCGCATTCAAAATGTCCACGAGGTCACTTTCCAAACGGGTCAGATACACCTGCGTCTCCGGATCACCAAAGCGTGCATTGAACTCAATCACCTTGGGACCGTTCTTCGTCAGCATGACGCCGGGATAAATGATGCCGTGATAGTCGATCCCTTCGGCCGCACAACCCTTCAACCACGGATCCAAGATCGCTTTGCCCACCGCTTGCAACTCGGTCTCGCTCAAGAACGGCGCGGGCGAATAAGTCCCCATGCCGCCTGTATTTAACCCCTGATCGTTATCGAAAATGCGCTTATGGTCTTGCGAGGTCGGAAACAGCTTGGCCGTCTTGCCGTCCACGATCGCATGCAGCGAAAGCTCCAAGCCTTCGAGCAATTCCTGGATGACGACATTATTGCCGGCAGCACCGAAAGCCTTGCTGACCATAATCTCATCAATGGCCGCTTCCGCCTCGGCGATGGATTTGGTCAGCAACACACCTTTGCCCAGCGCCAAACCATCCGCCTTCACCGCACAACGGCCATCCAAACTGCGAGCAAAATCCTTGGCTTTGAACGCATCTGAGAACGTAGCCGCCTTCATCGTCGGAATGCCGTGGCGTTCCATGAAGTGCTGGGTGAAAACTTTGGAAGCCTCAAACTCTGCGCCCTTCTTGTTCGGTCCCCAGATGCGCAGTCCTTTGCCCTGGAACAGATCGACGATGCCCATTCCCAGCGGATTGTCAGGGCCTACAACTGTCAGATCGGGCTTATGCTCCAGCGCAAACGCCAGCAGCTTCGGCAAATCTTCCGCACTGATCGCCACCAACTCCACCAGACTGCCATTGCTTGCCAGACGTTCTTCAGCAATGCCTGCATTGCCCGGGGCACACCACATCTTGGTGGGTTTACGCGACTGTGCCAGCTTCCAGACTAACGTGTGCTCACGCCCGCCCGACCCTATGACCAATAACTTCATGTGCCCCTGATTCAACCCATTAACCCACTTCTGGGAAAGCACTTTTAACCACCCGCATGCAGCCGGTTACTGCTTCTCGGCCAGCTTCAGATGCCTGTTCAGAAAATCCAGTATTTCCTTCGCCGCTTGCGGTGGTGCGCCGATGCCATGGCCCTTGCCCGGCACCACGTAGAGCGTCGATTCCACTCCGGCCTTAAGCAATCCCTCATGCAGGAGCCTGCTTTGCTCCAATCGCACCATCGTGTCTTTGTCCCCATGGACGAGGTAAAAAGGAGTGTCGTCCGGGCTGATGTAATTGACCGGATTTGCCCGGGCCGCCTTGTCCAAATTCTGCTCCAGCGGTCCACCCAACAGTTTGCCAATGTCACTATCCGGCGAAGTCCGCTGTCTGGGATTCGTCACCAACTGGTTGAGGTCTGTCGGCGGATAAAAGGCGCAAATCGCTTGAACTCGGCTGGATTGCTTCAGATTGCCACCCACATCCCCCTCCAAATCCTTCAAGTCCGGTGTTGTTCCAAGCAGCGCCGCCAGATGGCCGCCGGCCGAAGCGCCAAAGACACCAATACGACTGGCATCCAAGTTCAACTTGTCCGCATTTGCCTTGAGCCAGCGAACGACCGACTTGCAATCATACAACTGCGCCGGGAATGGAGCCCGATCAAGCAGGCGATACTCAATGCTGGCCACGGCAAAACCTTTTTGGGCTAGAAAAGCCAGTGGGCAACGTTCTTTGCTGCCTGCTTTCCAAGCCCCGCCGTGAATCCAGATCAAAATTGGCAAGCGATTCGTCGACTGCTTGGGCACATAAAGATCCAACATCAGTGGGATACCATCCGGCCGGGCATACTCCAAATCGCGCTGCACGCTGACATGCTTAGGCGAATAGGAACGACATCCCGTCCCCAGAACCACTGCTGCCAGCAAACTCAGCCAAAGGCAAATCTTGGCACTCATCTTCACATCTCCGATATTCCGTATAATCTGTGGCTTGCGTATCCACATCATCACTATTAGTTGAGACCAGCAGCTGCGCTTCTTGTAAAGTGCGGATAGCCTTCCCTTTCTTGCCCTGGTGAAGTCACACTCAGGCTAGCTCCAGTAAACACCAAGAGCGGAACCGGTCAAACCGGCTCCGCCCGACGTGCAAAAACATATCTCTCGGCACTTATCAGACCACTTGAGATATCCCTGTGCCCTTGGCCACATCGCCGATGATCCACGCCTTGTGATTCGCGGCCTTAATCGTCTTCAGCGCCGCGTCCGCCTTGTCGGCCGACACGATGGCCACCATGCCGATGCCCATGTTAAAGACCTGATACAGTTCGGCCTCGTCCACGCCACCCTTCGCCTGGATCATCTTGAAAATCGGCAACATGTCCCAAGTGCCCTTGCGGATGATGACATCGCAATTCTTCGGCAGCACGCGCGGGATGTTGTCGATGAAACCACCGCCCGTGATGTGCGCGAACGCCTTCACCGCATTCGGCTTGCCGTCCTTGTTGAATTTCTTCAACAACGTCTGCACCGCTACGCTGTAGCTGACATGCACCTTCAGCAATTCATCGCCGATGGTATTGCCCAGTTCCGCCACCTTGCTCTTCGGCTTCAGCTTCAGTTTCTCGAAGAAAATCTTGCGGGCCAGAGAGTAACCGTTCGTGTGCAAGCCGCTGGACTCGATACCCAAGACGACGTCGCCCTTCTTGATGCTCTTCTGGCCGTCCAGCATGCGCGACTTCTCCACCACACCAACGATCGTGCCGCTCACATCATACTCGCCTGGCTGATAAAAGCCAGGCATCTGCGCCGTTTCACCACCGATGAGCGAGCAGTTATTATAAGCGCAAGCACGCGCAAAACCCTTGATGACATCCGTGAAAACATGCGGCTCCAGTTTACCCGTGCCGAGGTAATCGAGGAAGAACAGCGGTTCCGCACCGAGCACCGCGATATCATCCACGCAGTGATTCACGAGGTCCTCTCCGATGGTGTCATGCTTGTCCATCGCGAAAGCCAGCTTGAGCTTCGTACCCACGCCATCAACAGAGGAGACGAGGATCGGCTGCTTGTATTTCTTGAGGTCCAGTGCGAACAGGCCGCCGAAGCCGCCCACCTTGCCCAGCACTTCTTTGCGATGCGTGGCGGCAAGCAATTGCGGCAGGGTCGCCTTAACGCGATTGCCCAGATCGATATCTACACCAGCGGCGGCGTATGCTTTCTTCTTCATTTCAGGTCAAAATTTCAACTTCTCTGCGCTTTGCCCGGCTCACAACAGCTTGGGCTGCTTCTCATCCTTGAACAACGAATCACCCACGCTTTCAGCCCTTTGACGGCGCGTTTCGATGATGTGCTTGTCCATCAACGGATCATACGGCACCGGATAATCACCATCATAGCAAGCCATGCAGAAGCTGCTCTTTGGCAGCTTGGTGGCAGCCACCATGCCGTCTTGCGACAGATAGCCAAGCGAGTCCGCGTTCAGATAATCGCGGATCTGTTCGATGGTATAATTCGCCGCCATCAGCTTCTTGCGGTCCGGAAAGTCGATGCCATACACACACGGATTCATGTGCGGAGGGCAGGACACAAGCACATGGACTTCCGTGGCGCCCGCCTCCTTCAAGCTGTTCACACGCGTGCGGCACGTCGTGCCACGAACGATGGAGTCATCCACGATGATCACGCGTTTGCCCTTAACGAGCTCACCCACGAGGTTCAACTTCACGCGCACATTGAAGTCACGGATCAATTGCGACGGCTGCAAGAAACTGCGGCCTACATAGTGATTGCGCACGAACGCCATCTCATAGGGGATGCCCGATTCGAGTGAAAATCCGAGTGCAGCGCAATTGCCGCTGTCAGGGACCGGCACCACGACGTCTGCCTGGATTGGAAACTCGCGCGCGAGCTGGCGGCCCATCTCCACACGGGTGCGATAAACATTGCGACCATTGATATTACTGTCCGGACGCGCAAAATAAACGTACTCGAACACGCAAAACGCCCGGCGTTGATGATCCGGAAACGCCTGGATGCTCTTCAACCCGTTCTTGTTGATGATGACGATCTCGCCCGGTTCCACATCGCGGACGAACTTCGCCTGGATCAGATCGAACGCGCACGTCTCACTGGCCAGCACGTAGGCATCCCCTACCCGGCCGATGGAGAGCGGACGGAAGCCATGCGGGTCGCGCACACCGATAAGCTCCTGCTCCGTCATGATGACGAGCGAGTAGGAACCCTCGATGCGGCGCAAAGTCTGCACAAGATTGTTATCCACGCCACCCAAGGTCGGCTGCGCCATCAGGTGCAGGATGATTTCACTATCCACCGTGGTTTGGAAGACTTGCCCCTTGGCTTCCAATTCATCACGCAGCACAGCGGCATTCGTGAGATTGCCGTTATGCGCGATCGCGATCTGCCCGCGCCAGCAATCAATCGTCAGCGGCTGGGCGTTCCTCAAGTGGGAAGAACCCGTGGTGGAATAACGCGTGTGACCGACGGCCATGGAACCGGAAAGATTCTTCAGCGCGTCGTTCTGGAAGATTTGCGGCACCAGGCCCATGCCTTTGTGCTCGCGAAATTGCTCACCGTCGCAGGTGACGATGCCCGCGCTTTCCTGTCCGCGGTGCTGGAGGGCATAGAGGCCGTAGTACGTCAGTTCGGCTGCATTGGGGTGCCCGTAAATGCCGAAAACGCCGCAATAATGTTTCGGATAGTGCTGCATCAGTTGCTACGCCTTGAATCTCAGGCCAACGTGACCGAGTCAAGGCGGAGAAATTATTTCGGTGGAAACACTTAGGTGTTCCCACCGGTTTCGCCATACCGCTATTTCATCGCCCGCGCGATGCTGTTCCACCAGCCATCGTGCAATTCGCTCAACGACCACTTCAGATCCTGGCCGCCCGCCTTGATCGCCAGATCCGAACCGCCCACCGTGCCGATGACCGCAGCCGGAACACCCAACAGCTTCGCGCGTTCCACTACTTTCACCGCGTTCAACTTGGAAGTCGTCAGGACAATGCGTCCCTGCGCTTCACCGAAGAGAATCGCATCCAAACGCGCTTTGTCAAAGGCGCTCAAATCGATCGTCGCCCCACGGAAACGCGGCGTATTGCGCGCTTCATAACCGGAGATGCAGGATTCCGCGATCGCCACAGCAAGGCCGCCTTCGCTGCAATCATGCGCGCTCTTCACGTCACCCGTGTAGATCAGCGCCCGGATAGTATCGTGCAACAACTTCTCTTTCTGCAGATCGCACTTCGGCGGCGTGCCCGTCTTCTGACCATGCACCACCTTGAGGTAAGCCGAACCGCCCAAGCCTTGCAACGGGTCCGCGCCATCCACGAGATCGCCCAAGAGGATGATCGCATCGCCCTCGTCCTTGAACCACTGCGTCGTGATGTGCTCCGCCTTCTCGATGATACCGACCATCGCCACCGTCGGCGTCGGGTCGATCGCACCTTGCGGATTCTGGTTGTAGAGACTGACGTTGCCGCCCGTCACCGGTGCGTTAAACACCGTGCAACCCTCCGCGATTCCGCGCACCGATTCCTTCAACTGATAGAACAGTTCCGGATTGTGCGGGTTGCCGAAATTCAGATTGTCCGTGGAACCCAGCGGAATCGCACCTGAGCAAGCGAGGTTACGCGCCGCTTCCGCCGTGGCGATCTTGCCGCCTTCATACGGATCCAGGTAAACGTAAGTGGCATTGCAATCCACCGTCATCGCGATGAATTTCTCCGGCACATTCTCGTTATTCTTCGTGGAGCTCGCCGGCAACACCGGGAGCGAATCACCCTTGATACGGATCACGGCTGCATCTGATCCCGGGCAAACCACGGAACCATCGCGCACCATGTGATCATATTGACGATACACCCAGTTCTTCGAAGCGATCGAAGGCCAGGAGAGCAACGACTTCAAGTTCTCCTGCGGATTGGAGATCGTCGGCACTTGGTCGAGCGTGAACGCCCGCACCGCCTGCAGATAAGCTGGCTCGCGTGATTCGCGCTGATACACCGGCGCGTCATCCGCCAATTTCTTGGCCGGAATATCCGCCACGACCTTGCCACCGTGACGTACCACCATACGACCCGTGTCCGTCACCACACCGACTTCTGCCCACGGCAAATCCCACTTGTCGAAAATGCGCTGCACTTCGGATTCGCGGCCCTTCTTTACGATCACGAGCATGCGCTCCTGCGATTCCGAGAGCATGATCTCATACGAGCTCATGTTCGGCGCGCGCTGCGGCACCTTGTTGAGTTCGATTTCGATACCTGTTCCCGCGCGAGCGGCCGTTTCACAGGTCGAGCAGGTCAAGCCCGCCGCGCCCATGTCCTGGATGCCCGTCACCGCATCCGTCGCGAGCAATTCGAGCACGGCTTCCAGCACGAGCTTCTCCATGAAGGGATCGCCCACCTGCACCGCCCCGCGTTGTTGT